>CAYONX010000003.1:126337-235836 GCA_964405425.1 uncultured Pirellulaceae bacterium
ATTGGCAAACTTGATCCTCCGCGGCCCTTTATAGATGTAGATTTTTCTCGACTTAACGACGACATGGATAACGATGGAGACGGAATCGAAGACAATGAAGGTGAGGAATTTTTAAAGCGACAGATTCAAGGTGATATAACGTGGAGCGCGGTTGCCATACCAAGAAGGATCGCTGGCAATGTGGACTTGTTTGCCGCTGGAAACAGAGGATTGATTCCAGATGGTTTTGATTTCCACATTCTCGTTTACAAAAACCGCAGTTTTGAAAATCCTTCAAATTTCTCCAGCTTCGAAACCGATCCTCGAAACTTGGTTGCGCGCGTTCACGCCCGACCACAAGAGCCGCTGTGTGCAAACACTTTCGAACAAATCAACGCCAATGGCGATTCGATCACATTAAATGTTCTTGATGTTGATGCGGACCAGCCTGGAATTCAAATTATCCCTGACACTACCATTCGAAACGATGAATGGTTAATGCTGATCAATTACGATCTCAATGGTGCAGCGCAAGTCGGATTCTTTCGAGTCGTCGGATCGCTTACACGTGCCAACGAACTTCCTCAGCTACTTATTGACGGACCGGGCTTCATTCTGCACGACACTGTCGATGACGGATCCGGAACGTTTCAACTTAATCGAACAGCTACTTACGCAATCTACTTGAAAGACGTAGTCAACGTTTACAAACGCCAACTTAGGTTGGACCATTCTGAATAATGTCGAGTCAAAGATGCCTGGTCACCAATTCTTCCACCGTAACCAACAATTCACTAGTTCCCTACGGGTGCCCCAGATGAAAAACTATCACAACCTTTTCCAAAATCGACGCGGTGTAACACTGTTGTTTGTGGTCAGCATGATTGTGCTTTTCCTGCTTATGGGAACCGCATTCGTCGTCGTATCCAACGACTTCCTTCGTGCCAATAAAATTGTCAGCCGCATTACGGTTAAATCCAACGAGTCGGTTGGCGAGCAAAGCGGCCAAAGATTTCTGCAACGGGCGTTTTTAGATCTGCTTCGTGGCCCAAATCTAAACAATGTCAATTCGCCACTTCGCGGCCATTCTATTCTGGCCGATATGTACGGCTATGGATTTACGTCTTACATCAAAAACATTGATTTTTCAACGGACGGCGATGACCGTGTCACAAGCTGTATTCAGGCATCTGGACAAGACCCGAATCAAGCTCCTCAATTTTTCCGAATCAGTCTTGTAGGTTCTGCAAACAATATTCACGGTAACTCGGTTACGTTCGACGACCTGGTGTTGTCTTTTGAAGATACAACAAACATAAACATCGACGATTTCCGCAATGATGATGCATTTGTCATTGCCAACAACGTCTTCAATGGCAAGCCAATTTTCACAGCCATGTCTGAACAAATGCAGACCGATCTAGGCAGTGGAGCCGATGAATTGCCAGCTTACGACATGATTCCTTCTTCGCCAGGTCAATTAAACGGCCAGCTGCTTTCTATCGTTTCTGGTCCTGCGGCAGGTTTGACGACCCGAATTATTGACCATCAAGTCTTCCCCATCGAAGACGACGGTTCCGGAAGCGCTGACACCGAGTTCATAAATGATATTCGTTACGGCCATCGTTTTGTTGTCATGGTAGTCAATAATCAAGTCGGTGTTGAAATTAGCAACCTTGTTAATTTAGTGACCTCTTTTGACGACCTGCTAGAAGAAGATTCCCCAGACGACCCCCAAACGGAAATTCCGACCCGTGTCCTGATTAATGGTCGAGCATTTGCCGGGACTGGGGGTGGGACATTTCATCCACTGGTGAATTTTAATGTTTCCGCCATTACTCGGGCTGAGCCAAATCTCGCTGGAATGTCGTTATCAGACCTGGTTAGTGAGCCAAACTACCTCTCAAGAAGAGCGAACACTCCAGCAACCAATCGAACACAAGGCATTATGCCGGTTGATCGCGACAACAACTATGCAACCAATGAGACTCATGATTCCGTTGACGAACACAATTGGTTTTTAGGCGGCACCTCATACACACACGGTGGCAGGAATTCAGCAAGCGCCAGTTTCAGTGGCGATATAACTTTCAATGGCGGCCGTTACACGGTAGATGACGACCGAAACGGAGCTGGCGGCTTCGCTGCAGTCGACGGCACGATTGACAATGACGGCGATGGAATACCTGACAGTATTTTCATAGACATTGGTTTACCGGCGTTCGTCAATGAAGATGGTGTTCGCGTCAAACCGCTGGTTGCCTACCGCGTCGTTGATCTGGATTCAAAGATAAACATCAATGTTCATGGCAATCGTTCTCAAATCGAAGGAAACGATCGTTTTTCATCATCCACTGCAACAGTAAATTACCCCAACGCGATGGACTATGACGGCGACGGCGTAAACGAGTCGTTTGAGATTGAGCGCACAGCGCTAAGCTCCAATCCGCGCGGGTTTGCCATGCCAGGAAACGGCTTTGGACCAAGTGAAGTTTTTCTTGAATCGTTTTTCATGGATGATTGGAATCCAGAACCCAGTGACACAACTGGCGTATTGCGAAAAGAATCGGCTCGGCTGATCATTGGCGATGTCGACATCGATCGTATTGTCCGTGTACCGGGTCGATTGGGAGTCGATAACAATACCCGCCGTCTGATCAATGCCGGAGGTCCAGCGCCAGGAAGCGATGAAATTGAAACGGGTGACTTACCAACGCAAGAATTGTTTTCCCGTTACAGCTTGCTGGGCTATCCAGATTCGGGCATACGTCTTCCGAGTACATTAGGAGGCATTTACCAGTCTGCCCCACTGGATATCTACGGACGTTTTGTCTCGGGATATCCGCAGGTCACTAGTGGATTTTCGACTTCAATGCCAAACATTGATGTTGGAAACTCGACTATTTTCGACCACGCAGAAATCGTCAACCATCCATACGAGACCACATTCTCTTTGACTTCAAATGGCGGCAATTTCGACCAACTATATTCCCTGGACGAATTGGAACGAGTTTATCGTCAGGGAGATGATGATCTCGTTGGGACTTCCATCGGGCGATTGGCGATTCTCGCGCCTTCTCTGGATCGACGCAGTGCTGCTACCGATGATAATCCAGTCAACGATTTTAACTACTTGAACTTTACCACTGACAGCTATGAAGTTCCGACGTCCTATCAAGGATATGTCCGAGGTGATTCCATTGCGGGCGAGTTAAGCATGGGTGATCTTGGCAGTGGATTACAAACACTGGTTGGAAAGCTTTACTCGATCCTCTCGATTGAAGGCAACCCAAATTATGGTCTATCGAATGCTACTGTAGACAATACGCCTAACAGCGTCGCTGACCGAGTAACACGCCATCGGGAAATCATGGCCAATATCATCGGATATACCCATGATGTTACCGTTGATGATCCTGTAAACGATCGCACCCTGAGCATTGATCCAAACTTCCGAAAAATGCTGTCCAGCGAATTGCTCGCCGGCCTACCGTTTGACATCAATCGTCCGTTTGGCAACGGTGTGGACAATGGAGGTTTCCCCGATGTTGTTGATGATCTTAGTGAAAACGATTCGATTTCGCACCCCAATGGATCGACATTCGTTTTTGACTATGACGGTGATTCGGCGATTCCGGCAAACGCAGGCACCAACGATGCTCCTTACTTAAATCGTCAACAATTCGCTCGGCAGTTATACGTATTGACACTACTTGCCACCGAATTTGTCGATCGAACTGGCGATGGAAGGTTCCTGGACAATGCCGATTTCACGTATGCAGACGACCTCGCAGCCAATGATTTGGCTGACCGCAAGAATTACCGTCGCGTCATCGCGCAATGGGCAATCAATGTTGCTGATTTCCGTGACCCTGACTCGATCCGAACGCCATTTGAAGTGGATTTAAATCCTTTCAACGGCTGGGATACCGATGGTGATTTGACAACAACCAATGATACCGATGCTTCTGACCCAACGGATCGAGTCGTTGTATGGGGTGCCGAGCGACCAGACTTGTTGATCACCGAAACATTTGCAATGCACAACAAGCGTATACAAGACACTGCGGATGACCCATCCGGTGAGGCCACAGGAGAAGACTCAATGGATAGCAATTTTGACAGTCTTATGGCCCCTGTAGCAGCGGCGTTTTTCGAGTTGTATTACCCCGAACATCCGGAAGAAATTCGTGCTGCCGAATTAGATCCATCTCAAGATGGCATCGATCTGGCGAAACTTGATCCGGACAACAATCCGATTTTTCGTTTAAAGGTTGTTCAAGGAACGGGCGTGAACGGCGGCAGTAATCCACCCAATCCGCCATTCAATCCGCTCGTCGATCCAGACCTACCTTCCTCTCCGCCATTCGCTGCAAAACGGTATATATATTTCAATGAGCCAGATCCTGCATCCTTGTCGAACGAGGGTATTGATCCCATGTCTGTATTTGCTTCAACGGCTGGAAATGAACAGCTTATTGAGCCAGGCAATTTCGCAATTGTAGGTTCGACGGGAGTTGATTTTAACGGCTTCAACACCACTTTTTTGGGCCGACGATCTGATGTTGTTTTTGATGAAACAACTGATCTGACAACGGTTGATTTAAAGCTAGACGAGACCAGACGAATTGAGCTTGATCAGCCCGGTCGTGAGGTGCGAGTTTACGATAGCGAAGCTGGCAACAACGTCACTTCTGCGAATGTCACTATTCTTCCATTTAGCGGCCCAGTTTCGCGTTTAATTGGTGATCGTAGATCGGCTGGTTTGTCAGATCCTTACGATGGATACGGTGGAATCACCGATGAACCGGGGGGAAATATATTAGAAGTAGTCGAAAATGAGCCAGGATTAGATGGCCCCTACTTTGCCGCAGGTGGCGTACCGGCCACTGCAAATTTTGCTGCGGATTTCCCAACGCAAGCGGGATCGTTCCCCGGTCATGGCGGACCTGCAACCGAAGTAAATGGTGTTTACAGTTCAGTGTATGTTGTTTTGCTTCAACGTCTTGCCGATCCAACAAGACCATTTGACCGCCTCTCTAATCCCTACTTAACCATGGATTCAATTTCAACTGACCTAGTTGTGTTTAATGGAACTGATGTATCTGGTGAGCTAGCAATCGGCATGGGTGGGTTGGAGCGAGACGCACTTCATTTTGGTACGTACGAGCGTCGTTCTAACATGATCGATGCGAATTTTGGTCAACCAGACCGGTCAATGGCTGAAACCAATATCCGTTTTCGTGAGCTTTGGAAAACCGATTACAATGGCTTACAGCCGGGAAATGAGTCAGTAGATAACCCCGACTCAGTTAACCATATTTTCATGAAGGATCTGATTCATTCGTTTGGACAGATCAACAGCGCTTACGCCAATGATAACGCTGCTTCTGGCAGTCCTTATCCATGGCTGACATGGAATAATCGACCTTTTAATAATGCCTATGAATTGACTTTGGTTCCGTTTGGAAACAATTTCTTTTTGACCAGCCAATTCGATGTTTCGCTAAAAGATGCTGGGCTAAGAGAGAATGCCTATCAACAACATGTTGAGACTAATGCATCTACAATGCAAAATCAGGCAGTCAGAGGTTCCGTACTTTCTGGTGAATTTCCTCACCTGCTGAATTTCCATGGTGACGGGCCGGATTCTCCTTTATTGAATCGTGTATTGGACTTCGTTGAAGTGCCATCTCCCTATCTTGGAACCAGGCAATATCTAAATCCCAGTGATTTCGAAGGTAGTGGAGGTGCAACTCAATTGACACGCAACTTTGTTCCGCCATTTGACTATGTTTCTAACTTCCGATACCCCGGAAAAATCAACGTCAATACGATCTCTGATTTCCGAGTGTGGAATGCTTTGATGGGTGTGTACGCCACCAACGAAATGGACACCGACGCCGACGGATTGCTGGACGAACAGTTCGAAGCAGTTAAAGACTTGTTCGCTGATGATAAGCCATTACGAGCAAATAGTGCATTAAACTATGTAACAACCAAGCTCGGAAATAATGAAACTCTGGATAGTTCAGAACCCGGCCTTTTCCGACGTCGCATGGCAGATCAAGCATTGCTTGACTACGAGCCGACAACGGCTAATGATCCACTTGATCTTGCCAGTCGAAATGCTTATTTCAAGTATCATCCGAGAAACCGTTTAGGAAATCTGGTAACCAATCGTTCCAGTGTTTTCGCGATTTGGATATCGATTCGGAATTTCGAGGTTGTTTCTGAAGACCTTGGCAATGGCGTGGTAGTCGATACCATATCGGATCAACCGTATCGAGATCCGAATACGGAACGAGTTGAGACCAGCCGAGCCTTCTTTGTTGTCGATCGTTCAATCCCAGTTGCGTTTGAACCTGGCAGAAACCACAATGTCGAGCGCGCGGTGCGAGTTTCGTCGTATATCGAAAACCAGAATCTTGCAAACTAGTTTGCAAAGACTCAAACCCTTAATGCGGGGAGTTGGCGTTGTCCGTTCAAACGGACAATGCCTTTTTTTTGCCCCCGATCCATCAATCACCACCGTTGATGGTGAAGAAGTCAGGTGCTAGGTACCTTCGCGACGCGTGTGCCCGAATTTCCAATCCATGAGCAGCGCATAAAAAAACCGCCGCCAATATTCAATCGGCAACGGTTTAATTGCTAAAATCAATTTGCTGCTGAAACTAGCGACAGCAACGAAATAGCCTCATACGACAACGTTGACGCTTTGGTTTGCAACAACGTGGTTGTGAGCAACATGGTGTGCAACAAGAACTACCACAGCTTGAACCGCAGTAGCTGTTGCAACTTGAGTTGCATGAACTGTAAACAGGAGTTGCGTACGAAGTTCCGCAACAGCTGCTTGAATAGGATGGAGTGCTGCAACAACTAGTCGTCACAGGAGCTGGTGCACTGTAGCAAGTTGGAGCTGGTGCAGTGTAGCAAGTTGGGGCTGGAGTGGCACAGCAAGTAGGAGCTGGCGCAGTGTAGCAAGTTGGGGCTGGTGCGGCACAACAGCTATTGCATGATGAATAGCTTGGAGTGTAGCAGCTTGAAACACATGGTGTGTAGCAAGATGACGTGCAACAAGAGTTTGAACGACACTTCTTGCGGAAGATACAGGCGTCAGAGATGGCTGGTGCCAAAACAAATGACGCTAGGATTGCTGATAAAATCAGACGTTGCATTTCTTGGTCTCCTAGAAAATACATAGTTCGAAACTTCAAAGAAGCGTGTAAAGTTACGAAAGCTATGCCGACCTGTCAATCGCGAGAAACTTTAACGATTAGAAAATTAGCTAAGTTTCATTGTGCTCCAAAGACCGGGATTCTCCTCAATTGGGAACTCCTTTCCCACTCCCATACATTGCGTCCCCAACTCGCGATCGACCACAGCATAATTAAAACCTATTAATCTATGCTCGGTCGTATCCCATCCATTTATACTTGCCGCCGGAATAAACGCCGCAACGCTATAGCTTGATTTGCCGATCTGGCTGGCGATCGAAATGGGGGCTTGATTGATACTGGGCGAATGTTCCTTTGCACGGTTGATTTTCAGCATAGTGGCCAACGGCTCTTTCTGGTCCGAGCCTCCGCCCAGCGGCAGCAACATGAACCAATGGCAAAATCTGGACGCTCGGCTGACATTTTTCGTATCGCGTGTATCGAGCCAGATTTGCAGGCCATCGCTCTCGAGCAATTGGGTTCGGCGGCACCACAGCGATTGTCGCTTTCCGGAAACCTTCATCCAAAAATAGATCCCGGTTTCGCTCCAAGCCGACCGTAGCTGAGCAAACGGTTGATCATTGTTGATAGCGCCCAATTCCGGCAATCGATATCCCGCCGGCAAGTCCAACGCTTTTTGTTCGTCCTTTTTGATACGAGAGCATTCAACCCGGTATCGGAACATCAACGAATTATCAATTTCAGAAACAACACTCTGGCTCATATTTTCACCGCATTTACGTTGGCCAGATGTTCGGCCAGAAAACCTTTCAGTTCCGGGCTGTTTACCTGGTCTGTATCTTTAAATTTCATGCGAATGGTTTCGCAATTGTCATCCGTTTCTACAGATGCGTCTTCGGCAATATCAGCAATTTGGTCTGGCGAAAAAGTGTCGCCCGGTCCGCGCAATTGTAACCAAACTCCGTCCGCTTTCTTGGTTTGAATAGCCGCCCATGGCTCCTTTGATTCGGGGAGCATGAAATTCACGAACTGCTGGTCATTCCAAAGAAACTCGCCACCTTCAGCCGTTTCCTCAAGCACCCCCTGCAAGGCTTCAAGAACGTCAAAATCCCAGGCAACCTTCTTACCGGCAGGAAATCCCTTGTCCATGTAATGCCATTTTTTTCCTAACTTGGCCCACGGCGTATGGTCTTCCAGCTTCAAATCGACACGCTCGGTCCGATCAAGAAAGCTGTCGATTGCGGTATCCAGCATTTCCCAGAATCCGGGGATGTTGATTTCCTGCCACGAATGGGCACGAATTTCGACTTCCTGCCATTGCGATCGTTGGCTGATCAATCGGACTCGTGGCTGGTTGCCGTAAACCGGCATATCGTCCATTTCATTGGCCGTTGCCAGCGGAATTTGTTCAAGCAAATCCGCCCGCGTAAACGTTTTTGGCCGCACTCGAAACTTCATATTCAGTAGCCATGCCTCGCCGGTGAGCGCGTGAAAGAACCAGCCATTGGATTTCTTGACGCCGGACACTTCAACGACCGTCCGTTGATTCCAATCGGTTTCGCTAAACCCGTCATGTTCCTGAATCTTATCGACAACCGCCTCCAGAATCCTGCCTTCCCAGTTGACCGGTTCGCCGTTTGCACCGACCCGGTCCTGAGTATGCCAGCGACGTCCATCGGCTTCCCAGGGCATTTGGACAGAATCCCCAACCTCAGATATTTCCATGTCGTCTTTCTTCCAACGATCCTGAGTATCGTCGTACGCAACACGCTTTTTGTATTTTCCTTCAGCAAGAACAGCTGCCAAAGCTTCGCCGGTATAGCTACGCATCATCGACTTTGATTTTTTGGCTTTCGTCGCGTACTCGACCATGTGTTCGGGAGTACCTTGCACAACGATTTGTCCACCATCAGCCCCCGCTTCAGGGCCCATATCGATCACCCAATCCGCCGCTTTGATGATGTCTAAATTGTGTTCAATCAGAACGACGGAGTTCCCGATATCGACCAACCGCTGCAACACTTCCAGCAATTTAGCGAGATCATCAAAATGCAAACCGGTGGTTGGCTCGTCCAACAGATACAATGTGCGTCCGGTATCCGGTCGAGCAAGTTCCGCAGACAACTTCACACGTTGAGCTTCACCGCCGCTAAGCGTCGGTGCACTTTGCCCAAGCGTCACGTAATCCAAACCCACATCACACAGCGTTTGAATGATTCGGCGAATGCGGGGAATGTTTTTGAACAATTTGACCGCTTCGCCACACTGCATTTCCAAGACATCATTAATATTCTTGCCCTGGAAACGTACGGCCAATGTTTCTTCGTTGTATCGTTTGCCCTGACATGCCTGACACTTCACCCAGACATCCGGCAAAAAATGCATCTCAATACAGATCTTGCCGTTACCCGAACATTCTTCACATCGTCCGCCAGGAACATTGAAACTGAAACGACGCGCCGTATAGCCACGCACTTTTGCGTCGGGTAATTGGGAATACAAATTCCGAATCAACTCAAACGCGCCAGTATATGTAGCCGGGTTGGACGAGGGGCTGTTACCCAGCGGAGTTTGATCGACTCGGATAACCTTGTTGATATATTCCAGCCCCTTGAGCGCCGTATGAGCACCGGGCGTTGTCGAAGCTCGATGCAATCTGCGTGCCAGCGAACTGTACAATATGTCGTTGATCAACGAACTCTTGCCACAGCCACTTGGACCCGTCACCACCGTCAGTGAACCCAATGGAATCCGAACGTTAATGTCTTTCAAATTGTTGTGACGGGCACCGATAATGTCGATCGTGTTTGCTTCAACAACCGTTGGCTTCTTTTTGGCCGTCGTCTTTTTCTTGGTGGCTTTCTTTTTCGTGGCCGCTTTCTTTTTCGTCGCTTTTTTGGCAACAGGTTCAATCGCCAAGGTCGGACGGCGATTGCTGGGAATAGGAATCGACTTTGTGCCTTTCAAATACGGCCCGGTTACACTTTTCTTGGTGGATGCAACTTTCTCTGGCGTACCGTTACAGACGATTTCGCCACCGGCATGCCCGGCTCGCGGCCCGAAATCAAAAATCGCATCGGCACTTTCAATCACTTCCTTGTCGTGCTCGACCACGATCAACGTGTTGCCCAAATCTCGCAACCGGTGAAGCGCCCCAATCAAGCGTGTATTATCCCTGGGATGCAATCCAATCGTGGGCTCATCCAACACATACAAGACGCCGCAAAGCCCGGACCCAAGCTGGCTGGCCAGGCGAATTCGCTGGGCTTCGCCGTTGGACAAGGACGCCGCCGTTCGCGACAACGTCAGATATTCCAATCCGACGTCGCACAAAAATTGAACACGATTTTGTACTTCGCGAATCAATTCGCCGGCAATTTTCTGTTCGCGTTCATTTAACTTCCAACCCGCCACCTCTGACGCCAATCGTCCAAGTGGCATACGGCAAACACCATCAATCACATTGTCGCGAAAGCGAACCGCTGCGGCATCATCACGCAATCGGCTGCCACCACAATTCCCACATTCCACATCACCCACAAACGACTGTAGCCGCAATCGCAATGAAGGCATCAATCGAGACGCTTCTTCCAGCGTCGGGTACAGCCCTTTGTACTGGAACGAAAACTTGACTTTGCCTTTTTTGTCAGTGACTTCGATCCAGCGATCACCAGTCCCATAGAAAATCGTTCGGCGATGACGAGCATCGAGCTGAGCAAACGGAATATCGATCGCGATTCCGGTTCGTTTGCCAAGCGCTACCATCATTTCTTCAGCCAGTTCATTGCCAACGGTCGGCCACAATCCAATCGCACCATCAAGCAAAGACAGCTGAGGATTCTCGATTACTACTTTCGGGTCGGCACCGACTTGCGTACCGATGCCTTCGCAATCTTCACACCAACCCAATCGGCTATTGAAAGAAAAACTGTGCGGGGACAACATTTCAAAACTGCGACCACAATCTTCACACGCCAAATGCTGGCTGTGCGTGATGACTCTCCAATGCACTTCCGGCATATCGTCATTGGGCACAACGACACGGATCACACCATTGCCTAGCGACAATCCAGATTCAATGCTGTCCGCGATCCGCGAACGCGATTTAGGTTTGACCTGAATCCGGTCGATCACAATTGCGACATCGTGCAATTGCCGACGACTCAGTGACGGAACATTGTCAATCTCGCAGGTGTAGCCATCGACACGAACTCGAGCATAGCCTTTGGATCGAATTTCGTCCCACAGTTGCTCATAGGTCTGGTTGGCGTCCAACGAGATGGGGGCCGTTAAAATCAAACGCGAGCCTTCTTCCCATTTCATCACTTTGTCAACAATTTGGTCGCTGGTCTGCGTTCCGATTGGAATGTCGCACGCCGGACAATAACCTGTCCCCAGTCGCGAAAACAAAATCCGCATATAGTCGTAAATTTCAGTAACCGTGCCGACCGTACTTCTTGGCGTCGAGCCCAGGTTTTTCTGTTCAATCGCAATCGCCGGAGACAAGCCATCGATTTGCTCCACGATCGGCTTTTCGACCTGATTTACGAATTGCCGCGCGTATGAACCCAAACTTTCAACGTACCGGCGTTGGCCTTCGGCATAAATGGTGTCCATCGCCATCGAGCTTTTGCCACTGCCGCTGGGACCACAAAAGACAGTCATTTGATCGCGTTTAATGTTTGCATCAACATTGCGCAAATTATGCTGCTGTGCACCGCGAACCTGAATCTCAGTCGTCAAAACCGGCTTGGTAACTTTATCGGTTTTTGTTTTCTTAATGACCTGTTGCGGCTGACCCTTGAGTGATTTATCAAGTGCTTCACCGGTCTTGGATCGCTTGTTGGCCGCCACAACTTCCGGAGTCCCGGTAACGACGACTTCGCCACCGTTCACACCGCCGCCGGGCCCCATATCGATCACCCAATCCGCTGTCTTGATAACATCAAGGTTGTGTTCGACGACCAAGACCGTGTTGCCGGCATCCACAAACCCCTGCAACACATTCAACAACATTTGGATATCCGCGAAATGCAAACCGGTCGTCGGTTCATCCAGCAAGTACAGTGTCTTTCCGGTACTCTTTTTAACCAGCTCACGAGCCAATTTGATCCGTTGAGCCTCACCGCCGGACAACGTGGGCGAAGGTTGACCAATCTGCAAATAATTCAGGCCGACGTTTTTGAGCGTCATCAGCTTTTCATAAATCTTTGGCAGATTCTCAAAGAACTCTGCCGCGTCATCGATCTCCATTTCCAAAACTTCAGCGATCGACTTTTCACGATATTTAACTTGTAGCGTCTCGCGATTGAAACGTTTCCCCTGACACACCGGACAAGTCACCCAGACATCGGCCAGAAAGTCCATCTCCAGCTTATTGCTGCCGTTTCCTTCACACGCCTCGCACCGACCACCTTTGACGTTAAAGCTGAAACGCCCCGGCTTGTATCCACGCTTTTTCGCTTCGGGTAATTGCGAATAGAGTTTGCGAATTTCATCAAACAGTTTGATATAGGTTCCAGGATTGCTGCGTGGCGTCCGCCCAATCGGCGATTGATCAATCGCAATCATTTTGTCGAGCAGATCGATTCCTTCAATGCTGTCGTGATCACCGGGCTCACCCAATCCCTTGTTCAGCTTTTCCCGCAGCGTTTCGACAAGAATCTCGTTCACAAACGAACTCTTTCCGCTGCCGCTAACGCCGGTAACACAAACGAACATTCCCAGCGGAATTTCGATATCGACGTTCTTCAGATTGTTGTGCCGTGCTCCGGAAATCTTAATTTGTCGCTGCGGATCAGGGCTGCGTCGCGATTCCGGGATCTCGATGGTTCGTCCGCCAGTCAAAAATTGACCGGTCACGCTTTTGGGAAACTTCTGAATATCCGCCGGTGAGCCTTCAAAGACAACTTCGCCGCCCTGGGATCCGGGTCCCGGCCCGAAATCGATCATATAGTCCGAAGCACGCATCGTATCTTCGTCGTGTTCGACAACCACAACGGTATTTCCAAGATCGCGAAGATTGCAAAGCGTGTTAATCAACCGATCATTGTCACTGGAATGCAAGCCAATCGATGGCTCGTCCAACACGTACAAGACGCCGACCAAACCGGCTCCAATCTGGCCTGCCAAACGAATTCGCTGGCTTTCACCGCCAGACAAAGTGGGGGCCGTACGATCAAGCGTCAGATAATCGAGCCCAACATTCAATAGAAACCCAAGTCGATTGCGGATTTCGATTAACGGCTCAGTCGCAACCAACGCTCGCGTTTCGTCCAGATTCAAGCCTGAGAAAAATTCGGACGCATCCTCGATCGATAACTGACATACATCTGGCAAAGAAAAACTGGCTTGTTTGCCGAACTTCTTACTCGAAGTCTCCAGCCGGTAATAACGCGACTGGGAATTCAATCGATCGCCTTCGCAAAAAGCACAAACGACATCGTCCATGTACGCTTCAAGTTCTCGAATCTTGGGCGCGCTTTTGGCTTGCTGGTATTTATCATCCAATTCTGGAATAACACCGCCGAAAGTCCCGCCGTACTTCATCGGCGAATTACCACCTCGCCAAGTGTAAGTGATGTGCAGATCGTCGGTGCCGTAGAGCCAAACATCCTGCAATTTTTCAGGCAATTCTTCCCATGCCGTTTCCAGCATCGTCCCGGGCTCGAGTTCCTGAACTCGTTCAATCGTTTCGGCAACCCCTTTATATATGTGCCTGCGCCAGCGACCGATGTCCTGCCATTTCCCAACCAGCTCGATACAGCCTTGTTGAAACGACCGTCCTGGATCAGGAATCAACAAACCAGGATCAAAAGTAAACACTCGCCCCAGTCCATCGCAATTGTCACACATGCCTTGCGGGCTATTGAAGCTGAACATCTGCGGCGTTGGCTGGTTGAAACTGATTCCGCAATTGCTACACGCATAGTCCGCCGAATAAACACGACCTTCGATACTGGCCGCCTTCTTGGTGCGCGTCGATTTCTTGCCTTCATCCGGCTTTTCGTCTGCCGACGCGATCACCAAAGTGCCTTTGCCAACCTTCAAAGCCAACTCAACCGCTTCCGACAAACGGTTGCGAATTTGTGGCGAATGTGTCATCCGGTCAATCACAACCTCGACGTCATGCCGCTTGCGACGATCCAAAGGAATCTCATCAGAAAGCGAAACTACTTCACCATCCACTCGAACACGAGAAAATCCCTGCTTCAACAAGCTGACAAATACATCTCGGTGCTCACCCTTTTGCGCACGAACGACTGGAGCCAGCACATTGTATTTCGCGTTCTTGGGCATCTGCATGATGCTGGCAATGATCTGATCGCGCGACTGGGCGGAAATAGGCTGGTCGCATTTTGGGCAATAGCCTTGACCAACACGAGCGTACAAAACCCGCAAATAGTCATAGATTTCGGTGATCGTTCCGACGGTACTGCGAGGATTGTTGCCCGACGATTTTTGCGAAATGGAAATCGATGGGCTCAAGCCGGAAATCAAATCCACGTCGGGCTTGGGCATTTGGCCAAGAAATTGACGAGCGAAACTGGACAGGCTTTCTACATATCGCCGCTGTCCTTCAGCAAACAGCGTATCAAATGCCAGAGAACTTTTGCCACTGCCGCTGACTCCCGTCAAACAAATCAGCTTATTTCTGGGCAAAACTATGTCGACGTCGCGCAGGTTGTGTTCCCTTGCACCTTTGATCACGATGTCTGAAGCTGGCATTTAGCGGTGATTCCTGTCCCTGGTGAAAAATTCAAGCCACACATTGTACTTCAAACACAACACACCCCTCAAGAAGACTATAAAGAATTAACAATTTAGATTCTGGCACATCGTCGGTGCCCGCCGCACGTCGATTCAAGATCGAAGTTGCTGAAAGGCCGTATTTTCCTGCCCGCCAGTCATGTCATTTGTCGCATTAAAATCTACAATGTCGCCAAGGTGGTGTTTCGTACAATTAAAAGCACTCCAATTCCAATTTCAGGTCCGTTATGGAAAATCAATTTCAACTTGTGCTCGGAACCGGCAACCAGAAAAAACGTGGCGAACTTGAACGCCTGCTGGCCAGTTATCCGGTCAAGCTGCTGAGCATCAACGATTTTGACCCCGTCGATGAACCAGAAGAAACTGGAAAGACTTTTGCCGAAAATGCTGCCATCAAGGCCCATTACTACGCAACCAAGTTCAACAACTGGGTTCTTGCCGAAGACAGTGGATTGTGCGTGCAAGCACTTGATGGTGCGCCGGGTGTTTATTCGGCCAGATTTTCCGGCGCCGCAGCGACCGATCAATCGAACAATGAATTGCTGATCGAAAAAATCAAGGACGTGGATCAGGCGAGTCGACTGGCCTGGTATTGCTGTCACATTTGCGTTGCCAACCCCGAAGGAAAAATCCAGGCCGAATCTTCTGGTCGGTGCTACGGACGCATTTTGGATGCGCCGCGCGGGTCGGGAGGTTTTGGCTACGATCCGCTTTTTGAGATTCCGGAATACGGCAAAACGTTCGGGCAATTGGGAGCCAGTGTTAAAGCGATCCTAAGTCATCGCGGTCGAGCATATCGCAAATTGCTGCCCAAACTTGTCGCGATTTCGCGCCTCGCTACCATCGCCTGAACATACATTTAGCTTTCAACCAATAACCGCAAACACTTCACACAACCGCAAAGACTATCAGCATGGCATGGAATGGCTTTATCGGACACGAGCAAATCTTTGATCGCTTTGTGCGCAGCTTCCAAAACAAACGACTGGCCAACACCTATCTATTTGCCGGTCTTGACGGCGTGGGAAAGAAGACGTTTGCCTTGAATCTGGCCAAAGCCCTGTTCTGTCGAAACTCCCAAGCTGATCTGGTGCCGTGCAATCAATGTCCCAATTGCATCCAGGTCAACAATCGCGAACATCCGGATTTGATTCTGGTCAGTAAACCGGAAGACAAGAATTTCATTCCCGTTGAGCTTTTCCTTGGAGATCGGGAACACCGCCGTCGCAAAGGTCTTTGCCACGACATTCATCTGACGCCTTTTTCAGCGGATCGAAAAGTCGCGATTATCGACGACGCTGATTTTCTCAATGCCGAAAGTGCCAACAGCCTGCTAAAGACTCTCGAAGAACCACCAGCTAATTCGTTGCTGATTCTGATCGGCACCAGCGAGCATCGACAATTGCCTACGATTTTGTCGCGTGCACAAGTTGTCCGGTTCCAGGCACTTTCTGACGATCAGCTTAAACAGATCCTTGAGACTCTCGAAATGCCCGGTGAAATCAACATCGAGAACCTCGTCAATGCGGCCGCTGGCAGCGTCAGTCGCGCCCTGATGCTGGACAACGAATCCATTTTCGCTTTCCGCGATCACTTGATCGCCCAGCTTACGACCACCGATCCAGCTCAGAACATGTTCGCAAAAACAGTTTGCGAGTTCGTCGAAGGCACGTCCAAAGAATCTTCAGTGCGCCGCAAATATTTGCGAGTGATAGCCGATTTTACAATCCAGCTGTGCAGCCAATGGATTCAATCAACCGCAGACTTGCCGCACTCCAGCGATATCGACGCGCTGAAGCAGGCTATTGGCGATGAAGAAATCGCCAGTGAAATTGCTGCCGACTGGATCGATCGAACGATTTCGTTTCAGCACCAGGTGGATGCGAATCTGGCGATGGCAAACATCGTTCCGTTGTGGTTGAACGACTTGGGTGCAATCGCCAGACGCGAGAAATTGCTGGCGTGAACTAACGTTTTGGCTTGATGGTTTCCCAAGGCACAACAACGGGCTCATGCTTTGAATCGGAAATCAATTGCTTGCCAGATTTGATTCCTGGAAACTTGATCTCCTTGTCAAAAGACACTCGCCGTCGCGAAGTCTTGTCGGTGTGGGTCTTGGGTATCGGCTTGGCTTGCGGCGTCGCATCGACTTTAGCGGACTGATTTTTAATATCGGAATTCTTGTTCGTTTTGCCGGCGACCGCTGTTGGTTCTGGCAACTTCGATTCAAATTCTGATTCTTTGCGTGGCGAGTCCTGAGTCGCTGGCGCCACAGGAGTCGTTGGAGTCTCAGGGGCCACCGCTGGACTGCTTGTCGACGGCTGGGTGCCTCCGGCAATCAGCGGCTCAGATTTCGTTTCTGGTCGAGAATATCCTTCAACCTCCGGCGCGATTGCGATTTGATCATCCAGCTCTGAAACCGTTTCAACTTGCGTTTGCGAGTTTGACGCGACAGCCGTATTGGCATGGTGATCGGAGGTATTTAGCAAAAAGAACGTGAAGGCTGGCAAAACGAGCGCGAAGAAAGCGGCAGCTACAATTCCCCATGCGGGCACTTCCCATTCGGGATCGAGCCAAGACAACTTTCTCGCCTCTTCAAATTTAACACCAAAACACTCGACCATTTCCTGATACGCTGAAGCCTCAACAAAACTACAACCAACTTCGGATCCATCATAGGCTTCGGTTTTCCAGCGAATTTTTGCTGCAAAACTTCGGTCTTCGCCGTTCCTGGATTGTGCCACCAGATCGATCTTTTCGCCAACTTCAAGGCTGGATTCGGCAAGCAAACAAAAACCACCTTTGGACATATTGGTAATTCTGGCAAAGACGCTATCGACATTGCCTTGTCGCCGCACTTCAACTTCGTTATTGAGAGTGATACGCGAATATTTCCGACGTTCCTGGTTGGTAGATTTTGCCAAATGCTCAATCAGCGAAGTCGGCAAAGGAGGATCGATCGAGCAACCAACTTGCCATTGGCTATCGTCCAGACTGCGTATGTGCCGCACGCGGCATCGTCCTATATATTCATGCAGTTCTTCGGAAAATTCCATGTTCAACAACAGCACTTCGTTGAATCTGGCACAAAACGGCACGTTCAATTTCATGCCCGTTCGCGAGAAATCAATCAGGTCCGCGTAGAACTTACTCTCGTCCGCTCCGGCGCGACTTATGATCGCATCGAAGCCAACCATTTCGTTAACTTCAAATCGCTTTTCGCGATTTACAAAATCTTTCTGTTCGCTCACAGAATCATCCAGTAATTGTTGGCTTATTTCAAACAGTCCAAAGGTTCGCGTAAAGCTACGGCGCGAAAACGGTTGAACAAGTGAAATAAATGTTATGAACCTTTGGCGCAATGGAGCTTGCCCCATCGGCCGGGAAATCCATGACAATCGGAAAAAAACAGTCCATACTCCCGTGCTTGCAGGCTGTCAAAATTTGACGATTGTAAGGATTACTTGAATGCCAACTGATGTTAATCCTGTTTTCACAGTGGGAATGATCATGACTGCAATATCGATTATTCCGATACTCCCAATTGAAGGAACACCCTTGTGCGCACCCGTCAGGTTCAAAATGACTCGTTGGAAAATATCAGCAATCGCGTTCACTGTTATGGCTATTTGTGCGGGATCAACTCTGCAAGCGTCCGATGACGAACCATCGATGACCCGTAAAATCATTTCGCACGCTTGCGCCACACCCTTGCAATCACCGGGGCCGAAACAGGCAGGCTATACACATTCTGCTAACCAACATCAACCGATCATCATTCCAGCATTCCCAAAGCACGAGACGCAAGCAATCGTTGTAACCGCGCCCCCACAGGATGAGCCGGTTGAGAAAGCGACACAGTCCGCTAATACGACTGAAGTTGAACCCGATGCCAAGGTTGCCCAAAACACAACCCCGCAACGTTTCTTCTTCACTGGTCCATTTGGTCTCGAACTCGATTTCAACATGCTCGCACCCGTAACCGCTGATCGATTGCCCGTGCCTCAGCCACACGCGCCAGAAACCGATAGCGTTCCGGCCGAAAAGATTCCAGCCCCGCAAATACAGGCCAGAATGTTGCCAGAATCAGGGCCAATGCCGGGGCCAGAAGCTACTGATGAGAGTCCGATGCATTACTCGTCAACCGACAGCCCAACGATCGAAACGGAAATTTTCGCAAACCAATCGCCCCAGGATGCAACTGAGACCGATGTAGCATCAGACCAATTCACGTCCAACGGGGGCACCGTGTTCAATTTCTCAGATGACCCGAAGACCATCGCCGTCGCACCGTCAGAAATTAATTCAGAACAAGCAGCCATGCAATTGCAAATGCGAATGCAAACGCAGGCCGAGCCACTGACAATTAACTTCAGCTCGCCACAACCAGCTGAAGAAATGGTCCAACCCGGCAATCATAAGAATCAAGGTGTGATTATTCATGCACCGTTAGTACAGCCCTACAACCGTAATCAACACACGTTTCTGGTTGAAAACCTGAGCTACAACGCGGTAAATGATGTTGTCATTGAAATCGCAGTGCCAGAGGACGCAAGGATCGTAGCAGCGCTTCCATCCAATTCAGTGTTCTCAAACAACAAATGTGCATTTCGATTTGAAAGACTTGCAGCTGGAGAACAAGTACAAATTCATGTTAATGCAGTTTCGCGTGGCTCCAAACCTGTAGACTTTATTGCCAACGTTGTCGCGAGAAGTGAATTCGCATTCTCGACCGATAAGCCGGACCAGTCCAGCAATATGACCACCGTCAGCGGCGAACCAGCCTCTGTAACGGACTTGGAACACGAAACCGGTATGGTTCGTAATCCCTACGTTACCGCCAACCAACAAGCCCTTGGAACATATCGCTAACGACTCTCAATCTTGCAGTCGCTCGCACTTAACTTACTTAACCAACGTTCTTCAGAATCGGACTTGCCGCAGCTAACACGGACTCAAATACCTCATCCTGTGTACCCGATGCGTCAATCAATTCTACTCCGCTTGGAAATCGGCCAGCTTCGGTAACAAAGCCGTGACGCAGTTTCGCGAAATACTCGGCACCTCGAGATTCCATTCGATCGCGTCGATTCCCAACACGCTCAAGAGCAATCTTCGGATCCAGATCAAAGATGAATGTCATGTCGGCAACCAGTCCGCCGGTTGCAAAATGATTCAAATCCCAAACCAGATTCGGCTCGATTTCACCCCCGTATCCTTGGTACACCACCGTTGAGAAAACGTAGCGGTCGCAAACCACAGTTTTTCCGGCTGAGAGCGCCGGGCGAATCACTTCTTCGGTCAATTGAGCGCGAGCCGTCATGAACATCAACAACTCGCTTCTCATGTGAATTTCCAGGCCTCGTTCTTTTAACAGCAACTCCCGTAATTCTTCGCCTAATTGCGTTGTGCCCGGATCCTTGCAAACCAGCACTTCACAACCAATCGAATTCAGATGTTCAGCAAAGCGATCCAGTTGCGTCGATTTGCCGGCTCCATCCATCCCATCGAATACGAAAAACATTGTTAGTCCTGTGTCAATTCAGCCGTCAAGCACCAGATTCATTGCTTGAAGCTTTTGCTGGCTGATACAACGGATCGAAACCCAAACCACGACGCGCGATCGACAATTGTCCGCTGTGCATGCCTTCATGATAAGCAATGAAAAAGAAAACTTGACCGATATTGGGCGCACCGGCAATGGGGCTCTGGGCATCAGCCGGAGGAGCGGGTGCAGATAATTCCTCCATCGACAAATCTGCCAACACTTCCAGTAGCATCTGACGGCGGGTTTCGAAATACTCCAGCACTTCGTCAACCGGTGGATACTTCTTTATATCACTCACTGGCTGACTACCGAACCAGAACAATGCCTTCCAGCCTTCGGGTTCATTACCCAACTTGGGTCGAAACTTGGTAATGAAGGCGTTGTCCGCCATGCCCAAATGACCAAGGATCCACAAAGCATGATTGGCTTGCGGGTGAACTTGAAAAACCCAATCGTTCAACGTGTTGAAATCCGACAACATGCTACTGGTCAATCTTCTGGCCAGATTCAAACTGGATCTCGCGTGTGCTTTTATATTCATCTCAATGACTTGTCTATTAGTTTCATTCTGAAGTTTGAGAGTAAATGCTTCTATCGTATATTGTCTTCACATCGCTAGCAAATTGCCAAGACCCCTGTATTCTCACGTCACAAATCCAACTCCACAACCGACTCTTAAAACCACTGGAAATATTCTAAATTTTCTGCCTTGCCGCGTGAACTGCCCGGCATAGGATTGCGTAACTTAGTTGACACATTTGGTGATTTATTTCGCCTGGGTCTTATCTGGATGATCCCTTTGCCTGGGACGGCACAGCATTTTGAATTCGCAGATCATCAATCGATCTTTGAATTCCAAACATGCAACAACAAGGCTGTGCGTCGAATCATACCCTTATAACCGGTATAAATCCTACTGTTTATCAGCTGGTCGATTCAAACCCCGAATTTATTTCAATCGGATTGAATTCATCGCACAACCTAGATCAATCGACCGCTAAAATTAGTACCGCAGGTTTACTTTTCGCGACATTTTGTGCGAATAATCGGTCCCTGCTACTAATTCAGACTAATGATTAACTAAGCCAAAGTGCGCCAAGGTCTTGTTGCACCAGGCGTTTAAAACAATTCAAAATCCGTGAACAACTGTGGAGTTTTTCATGTTCCGTTTAAAAATTGCTTTTCTAACCATCGCGTTGACGTTCGCCCACTGGACGATGTTGGCCGAATCAGCAGACGCAGGCCTTCTGCGTGACTGGTTGAATCGGCGTCGTGCTCGTATTGCACAACAAAATTGCGCGACACCAATTGCAACTACACCTGTGGCTGCAAATTTTGCTGGCCTTCAACCAGGTCAATGTGCAAGAACCTGCCAACAGACTTGCTCGCGTACCGTCGTCAATTACGTACCATGCACTTCGTACCGCACAACGTACGAACGAGTTCCGGTAACGCAATATCGCCCGCAAACAACTTCTGATCCGTGCACGGGTTGCTCAGTTACCTGCATGCGGCCTTGTACAACATACACGTATCGCACGCGTCGAGTGCCTTATACAACGTATCGACCCGTATACCGCACTGAAAGCTATCGCGTTCCAGTAACAACGATCACTAACGATTGTAATACTTGCGCTGCGGCACCAAGCACTTGTGACACTTGCAACACAGGATTTCCGGTTGCTGCTCAACAGGGCAGTGGATCAAGTTTCCAGGGCAGTGTACCAAGTTTCCAGGGCAGTGGTTCAAGCTTTGCTGCTCCAAGTGCAGGAACGATCACTACCGACGGCAACTTCAGTTTGCAAAACGGCTCATTGCCACCAGGCACAACGATTACAGAGCTTCCAGCGGATAACTCACCTTCGTTGAACCCGCAAAACTCAAATCGAAGTGTTATTGAATCGTTGCAAAACGGCTCATCCACCCGGGCACCATTCCCAAAGCAAGACCGGTCCAATTGGGCATTGACTCAATCGACCACAACCAATCGCGATTGGAATAACGTTCCAGTGGTTGCCGCTACAGCCAGCACAAGTCCAGTTACTAAACGATTCGCTTACACGGCGATCAAGCAAGTAAACTACGAGACGGAAGCTGAAGAACCTGTTGTAAAAACGATTCGCGGTAAATTCGCACCGATCAAGAAAGTTTCAAAGCAACCTGCGGCACCGCAACAGCGGATGGTCAACCAGGGCTGGGAAACTGTCGAGTGGTAATTCAAGCCGCATTTTGAATACCTAAACGGATGCAGTCTTGCATCCGTTTTTTTATGCGCGATGATTAACCTACCTCACTCGACTACCCAATCTGAGAACGCGTTTTTAACAAGTCATCATGGCCGCAAATCTAACCCTACAATATCACCGGGCTGAAAAAGCCTATCGCAGCGCGACCACGCCAAAGGAAGAGCTCGATTGCCTGCAAACGATGTTGGTCGAATTGCCCAAACACAAGGGCACAGACAAATTACAGGCGGATTTGAAGCAGAAGATCAGCAAAGCAAAACTGGCGATCGCTGAGCTGGCAAAAAAAGGCGGTAACAAATCGCTCAGCACCAAAATACCGCGACAGGGAGCCGGTCGGGCAATCATCATCGGATCCCCCAATGCCGGTAAAAGCCAGTTACTGGCGACCGCAACCAAAGCGAAACCGGTCATCGGCGAATATCCTTTTACGACCACTCATCCGCTACCGGGCATGATGCCCTTTGAAGATGTTTATTTTCAATTGATCGACACGCCACCGATCACAAAAGACATGTTTGACACGACAACGCTCGAACTCATTCGTGGCGCGGAACTCGTTTTATTACTGCTGGATCTAGGTAGCGACGACGGCGGTGAGCAGCTGATGGAATTAGTCGAAAGAGTCAATCAATCCAAATCACGACTCGGCATAGAGACCAAAATCGATAAAGAAGATTTGGGTGTAACCTATACTCACACCTTGCTGTTGAACAACAAATGCGATTTACCCGAAGCCGATGATCGGCTTCAGTTCTTCAGCGAATTTGTCGATCTACCGTTTGAACGCCACAGCATCTCGGCACTGAATGCCGATGGGCTCAAGCCGCTGGCCAAACGAGTTTTTGAAGTGATGAATGTTGTTCGTGTCTACACAAAACATCCAAACAAAAAAGAACCAGACATGGACAGCCCGTTTACGATAAAAACAGGCGAAACACTGGCGGATCTTGCCGCTTTGATTCATTGCGATTTTGCCCAAAATTTAAAAGGGGCTCGTGTCTGGGGCACAAACGTTCATGATGGTACGCCCGTAAAAAGCGACTACGTTTTGAACGACAAAGACATCGTCGAACTACAAGTCTAACAATTGCTCACCAGGAACCGCTGTGGATTCAATACTTCAAAAAATCCTCGCTACCAAGCGACAAGAGATTCAAATTGCCAAACAGCAGATGCCTGTGGCGAAACTGCAGCAACAGATTCCATCCGCACCGGCACCGCGCAATTTCCTGGCCGCGATCAACGCGGATCCAGATGTCAGCTTGATCGCAGAAGTAAAAAAAGCCAGCCCATCCAAAGGGTTGATTCGCGAAGACTTCGATCCAGTGGCCATTGCAAGTGCATACGCTCAAGCGGGCGCAACATGCATCAGCGTTTTAACTGATGAACAATATTTCCAGGGACATCTCAATTACCTGACACAAATTCGCGCGGCTGTCGATAAACCGCTACTGCGGAAAGACTTCATTATCGATCCGTATCAAGTTTACCAGGCACGCCTTGCCGGTGCCGATGCGGTTCTTTTAATCGCCGAATGCCTGCCCCCCAATCAGTTAGCCGAATTGCACAAACTGATTGTCGATTTACAAATGACGCCGCTAGTAGAATTACATGACGCAAAAAACCTTGACGCCGTGCTGGCAAGCGGAGCAAAGCTGGTTGGCATCAACAATCGTAACCTGGCAACATTCGAAACCGATTTGAATCATTGTTTGCGATTGCGGAAACAGGTGCCCAGTGACGTATCACTTGTCGGCGAAAGCGGGATTTTTACTCCTGCAGACGTTGAACTTTTACGAGGCGCCAACATTGATGCCATGCTGGTCGGTGAATCCTTGATGAAATCCGACGACATCGCGTCAGCGGTAAAATCTCTTTTAAGCCGGCAACTTTAAGCCCTCGTGAACCAAACGCTTCATAAGTGCCAAATCGAGTTTTTTTGGCAATATTTCCCCTCCACCAGCGAATAGAGAACGCTTTGCAAGCACTCAATCTTCTCAAAATTCCCCGAAAATTCCGGAATTCCCAAACCGGTTTTGGCCCACCTTTCCGATTCGAATATAAATACATCGAAGACGGGCGAGATTGAGCTCCCCCACCCTCATAAATATAAAGAAGCAGTAATGTCGAACTTCATGGAAAACGTAAAGACCCTAAACAGTGTTACTCGAACATTGATATTCCTGGTCGTCACTGGCGGCTTGGGTTACGGCGGTTTTGTTGGCTACAAACAATACATTGAACCAGGTTTGGAAGCCAAACAGGCGAAAGCAGACCTGGAAAAATTGCGAGTCGATTTCGAACAGCAACAAGCCGAGATCGAAAAAACCAAAGAAGAAAACAGCCGACTGCAAACATCATTGCAGTTACTTAAAATTGACAGTCGCCGCGCCGAAGTAAAAGTTCTTGATATCGGTGAGAACGGTGAAGGTGAGCCCATCATGAATGTTCGCTTCGTCGAATTCGATGAATACGGTGACCCGTTGGGCGAGCCACGCGATTTTGAACTTCGCGGAAACAAAATGTATGTTGATTGTTGGATCGTCAAATTTGGCGACAAATACATCGAACAAAACGATGCGTTACGATCGGCTTCGCTGTGCATTTTCAAAAGCATTTACGGAAACATCGATGGGCCTGAAGGTTCCAAAGCGCTGGACACATCGTCGATCGACGACTTCCCAGCCGTTTACGGCGACGACGAACGAACCAAATTCGAACAACAGATCTGGTCCGATTTCTGGACAATCGCTAACGACCCCAGCTCACAAGAAGATTTTGGCATTCGGGCCATCCACGGCCAGGCCAATTATCTGAAAATCGAAGCCGGCAAGACGTATGAAGTCAGCGTTCGCTCTTCGGGAGCGGCCAGTCTGACTCCGATCGACAAGTAGAGTTTTTTAGTCCTCCAGATGCGCACCGAACTTGAGCCCATGTAACCTCTGCTAAAAAACTCTCGGTTCAATTTTTCCATCTGGGATCTCGTCGTAGCTACAACGTATTTCACGATCGCGTTCGCTTTGCCAATCGACATGGTCCGCCTGGCTTTGGTCATTGGCCTCACCGTGCTATTGATAGCTCCTCTATTGCTTTTCATTACAATTTTCTCTGCCCACACGCGAATCAATCGCGCGGCAAAGGGTGAGCGTTTAATGCTAAACGTAGTTTACCGAATTTTTTCTTACTCAGCCGTTGTGGTATTTATCAGCTTTTTTGCTGTCATGCTGCTTCCAGCATAAGAAGTCCAGTTTCCGTTCAGCCGATGGCTGCGTTAACAGATTGCCTGGCCGGTCGCTTCGTACACACGAGAGAAAACGCAGAAAAGCTCAAGCAAACAAAATTTTTGACAGGCTTCATGACAGACCTACAATAAAGTTTCCTCTCTCTAATGGTCGAATCATGAAACCTTATTCAATACTATCTTTGCTGGTTGTCCTTACGTTTGCTTCATCTGCTACGGCTCAGCCGTTCGATTTTTTCTGGTCGTTCAGCACGGAAAATGTCACCAACGGCGATGTGTTCGAAATTTTTGATCAAGGTGATAATGGAAGTGTTTACTTGTACTATACGACCAATGGACCGGCATCTAGCGATTTAAATGTGGGTGCATTTCTGGACATTGAATCGTTCGGAGCCATCCAACTCACCGGCGCCGAGACATTAAACTTTCCTATCACAGTTGCCGGCACATTGGTTGGTACTCGTTGGTTTGACGCCGGTTCTACGGGAACCGTATCACCAAATTTCATCAATGAATTGGGCGCGCTCAGTTTTCTTAATAACTTTGGTGGAATCCAGGAACAAAACACGGGACAACTTTTTTTTGACGAAGGTTACGATCCCGACGCAGATGCGTTTTTGTTCGCAAGAATAGACTTCACAGTCACGAAAAACGGCACCGGTCGTATCGAAGCTGGAATTGGCAGCGGGTTAGCCGTCAACTCAACAGAACTTGTCAACACTTGCGTTGGTCAGTCCTTGTCCCTGACCTTTGGCACGGCGAGTATTGCCACACCATTGGGGCCTGGAGGAAGTGAAGGTGGTGGTGGAAGTGAAGGAGGTGGTGGAAAGCCAAACGGCGATATCAACGGAGACGGACAAACCAACTTACTTGATGTCGAACCATTCATACAGCTACTGCTCAACGGAGACTTCCTGTTCAACGCTGACATCAATCAGGACGGAATCGTTTCGTTGCTCGACGTAGCCGGATTTGTTGCACTAATTGGCGATCCCAATGACCCGATTGTTGGTGACGTCGATTGTGACGGCACGATCAACTTATTGGATCTTTGCGCCTTTGAAGGATTGCTGACGGCCACAGGAATACCATGCGACTTTGACACGGCGGATATTACCGGTGATGGCGTTATCAATTTGTTGGATGTGAAACCACTTATTCAAATTCTGTTTGATCAGGAATGAATAACCGTTCTGGCTACACCTTGGGGCGATTTTCGATCGTATGCAGAATCAAAAGTTTCTGCCAGATTTTTCGCGACAGCCCCGTCGACATCGTTTCAATCTCACTCGCCTCGGCCAGCGCTACGCTATCGTCAAAATCCTGAACATACAGCGCTGCCACTTTCCCAACCAACGACAACATCTCGCTACAGTAATCAAGATAGCGCCGCAGCTCATACGGCGTCATAGAAAACGCTGGAGATGAACTCGTCTTCTTATCGAAATTCAGGACGCGATCCGGATCCTTGGTAAGTTGATGCATATCAATAACATGGGCAACCGATCGCAATTCATGCAGCGCCTGTAACGCTCTCCACCGCTTGTATCGATTCTCAAGTGTCCACAGAAAAACCGTCGCACCACCAATCAGGATCATAAAATTGATCTCGGTCTCGACGTTGACAAGTATATCTCTCAACAATCCCTTGTCGAAAAACGGCTGGAAAACCAGGTACGTTATCACGCCAGCGGTGGACAAAAAGATAACACAGCCAAGGATCACCAGCACTCGAAGCCACCAGATAGGCTTGGCAATCCACGCCGTTTTTTCAGCCGCATTGACAGCGATCTCTTCCAGCGTCAAACAAATATTGCTCAGCCCGGATTTAGGAAATCGCTCGTAAATCCTTTTATGCAATTGCGATAACGTGTGAATTATTTTTTGGGGGTCGAGAACTTTTTCCGTCATGTGTGTTAAATCGATATATGGCCTGAACTAATGTCTATTCGCCAAAGGTCACAATTAATTGGATTTAATCGTGACATATCAGCGATCGGCAATTTTTGACATTCAAATGTTGGCAGGACTATACTGAATATTCGAGGTAAAAAGAAGACTGCTCATTAGAAGGCACACCATGGCAAATGCTCCGGCTTCCAATAACTCTGTAGCCAATCCCAATTGCGTCGAATTCATCAAACGGATACGCGAACGCGTTGCGACCGTGGTCGTCGGCCAGGACGTTGTCGTCGAACGAACTTTGATCGCATTATTCACCGGCGGCCATCTTTTGCTGCAAGGTGTTCCCGGACTGGCAAAAACACTTCTGGTTTCCGTGCTATCGAAAACCGTCGATCTCGATTTCGCCCGGATCCAGTTCACCATCGACTTGCTGCCATCCGACATTCTTGGATCTGAAATCCTCGATCAACGAACCAGCGAATTTAAGATCCTTAAAGGCCCGGTCTTTACAAATCTGTTATTGGCAGACGAAATCAACCGAGCAGCCCCCAAAGTTCAAGGCGCGCTACTGGAAGCGATGCAGGAACGAAAAGTCACCATCGGCAACGAAACATTTACTCTGCCGGCACCGTTTCTGGTAATCGCGACTCAAAATCCGATTGAGCAAAGTGGTACCTTCGAATTGCCCGAAGCCCAGCTTGATCGATTCATGCTTTGCCATCGATTGAACTATCCGACACCAGACGAAGAAAAAGAAGTTCTGCGCCGCAATTCGGCTCTTGGAATTCGCCGCCAGGACAAAGGTGCCGTTTCGCGAACGGAATTCGATATCCTGGACAAGGAGCCCGTCGGTACAACGGAAGATCTGATCGAGTCAATGCAAGCCGTCCAAGACATCCACATCAGCGATGTTTTCATGGATCACGTTGTCGAACTTGTTAATCGAACACGGATCCATCCTGCACTTGAAGTTGGCTGTTCACCACGTGCCGGTATCGCAATCTTAAAAGCATCAAAGGCTCGGGCACTGATTCATGGTCGGTCATACGTTGTACCAGAAGACATGTACGCATTGGCGGAAGATGTCATCTTGCATCGAATTCGATTGAATTACGAAGCACTGGCTGATGGCTTGACCGGCGAATCGGTGTTGCAAAGCATCATGAACGAAATGGGTTTGACCGCTTCCACCATTTCCTAGGCCACGCGGCATGAAATACCAACTCGACAGCATCGACACACTGGATTCGCGTCAATTTGTGATGGCGATCAAGCGTTTGGCAGACAGTTTGAGCTACGGAACGGACGCGTCACCGTTTCTGGGAAGTGGCACTGAATACGTCCAATCACGAATATATCAGCCAGGCGACCCCGTCCGCAGTATCGATTGGCGGATTACGGCCCGAACGAACAAGTTTCATGTTAAGGAATTTGAAACGCCCAAACGCATGCCTTGCTATTTGCTGGTCGATACATCCGCGTCGATGACCGTGTCTTCGATCGCCAAAAGCAAATACGCCATGGCGGTTTACCTGGCCGGCGGACTGGCATTTGCCTGCCTTGACCGGATCAGTCCAGTTGCCGTAATGGGCATTGGCGAAACCGAACTGCGATACAATCCATCGCTGTCTCGCGACAATATCATGCAATGGCTACACAAGCTGCGAACGTATCAAGTAACCGAGAAAACGATGCTTGACGAACGATTGCGTGAACTGGGTCCGCTACTCAATAATCGCTCGTTGATCATTGTACTTTCAGATCTTCATCAACCAGAAGCAATCGCGCCGCTGAAACGACTTGGGCAACAACATGATGTGGTCGCGTTACAGCTTCAAGATCCTGCCGAAATAAGCTTGCGCGGTGCCGGCTATATCCGCGCTCGCGAAGCCGAAACTGGACGTACAATCACAACATCAGGCCGGTACATGGGAATCGATCAGGAACATTTGAAACAGGAATTGAAACGAGCGCGCGTTGACCATTTGTTGATCCCTACCGATCAACCCGTCGCCTATCAACTGCGGCACTTTTTCAAATCTCGCGGCATATTTGGCAGAGGTGCACGATGAAAATTGCCATTGCATGGATGATCATGGTTTGCACTTGTACTTCAGTGCTGTATGCCGAAGACCGACTTGATCCAACCGTTGGTGCTGAAGGATTCATCGAACAAATCAAGCTACCCGGCCCGGAGCTAACCGGCAAACCAATCGGCCCCGATTCACCGATGGTCGTTCGCGTCACCAATATCTTCCCGCATGGCGACGCGTTTCGTTACGACATTCAATTTCATGGACTTGAACCCGGAAATTTTGACCTGCGAGAATTCCTGATTCGCAAAGATGGATCATCAACGGAAGACCTGCCGAAGATTCCCGTTCGAGTTAAATCCCTGCTACCTCCGGGTCAAATTGAACCCAATGCGCTCAATCAAGGCTGGCTGCCAAGGCTCGGTGGATATAAAGTTCTGGCCACACTTGCTGCGATGGCATGGTTCGCTGTTCTTTTGGCCCTGATTTTTGCCGGCCGCAAACCCAAACACAAAGAAACGCCTACGGCTGCAACGTTGACGCTCGCCGATCTGCTAAAGCCTCGGTTACAAGAAGCTGCTGACAACAAAATGGAACCGGCGCAATACGCGGAACTTGAACGCATGCTGTTTGCGTTCTGGCGAAAACGGCTACAACTCGAAACCGATTCGCCCGAGGCCGCATTGCAAAAAATCCACACCCACCCGGAATCCGGCCCACTGATGAAACAACTGGAACAGTGGATGCACAATCCGGCGCGAGACAACGCGGTCAACTTATCACAATTGCTTGTGCCTTATCAAAACCTGCCAGCCGATTCTGTGGAGCCTAAATCGTGAGCTTCGGCAATTGGCAACTGTTGTTTCTGCTATTCATTCCGGCCAGCATACTGGCGTGGACCTGGTTGCGAGATCGTTTACCATCGCTTGGCTTTGGCAGCGATCGACGTATTTCCTTGCCGCAGGACCATAGCATCACCAGTCGTGGATTATTCAGTGATTTCCTTCTAAAGTGCTTTTCCAGTGCGGCGCCTTTGATGTTGGCCGCCGCAATCATATTGCTTGCTCAGCCACGGCATCTTGGTGTCCCTCAAGCTAAACGCGAATTGACCAACATTGAATTCTGCCTCGACTTGAGCGGAAGCATGATGGGCAGATTCGGTGAAGGCAGCCGCTACGATGCGGCTATGGCAGCGATCAACGGCTTTGTGGAAAAACGAAAGGGAGACGCGTTTGGTTTAACCGTTTTCGGCAGCAACGCCGAACACTGGATCCCGCTAACTACCGACGCGTCCGCATTTCGTTGTTCAACACCATTTCTGAACCCACGCAGATTACCACCTGGCTACGGCGGCGGAACCATGATCGGAAAAGGCTTGAGGAAATGTCAGGAAGTTTTAATCACTCGCGAAACCGGTGATCGCATGGTCATCCTTGTATCCGACGGAGCCAGTGCAGATCTCGGCGGTGGCCAGGAAGAAGAAGTCGGACGTTCATTACGAGACGACAAAATTGCAGTCTATTCAATCCATATTGGATCCGGCACGTCGCCGCCGGAAGTATCAACCATCACCAACATCACTGGCGGCGAATCGTTCAACCCGACGGATGTTCAAGGCTTGAAAAACGTATTCGATCGCATCGACAAAATGGAAGTCGCCGAAATGAAACGTACCTATGCCGAAGTGCTTGACTGGTTCACTCCGTTTTCGATCGCCGGGATTTCGTTTGCGGGATTCTGTCTGCTGTCTGTCTTAGGCATGAGGTACACGCCATGGTAGAAATTCTGCCAGAAATCATCGCGATCTCAGTAGTTCTAATTGCGATCATTGGCGAATTGTTTCATCAGCGTCGCATGCACAAAATCAAGCGACTGGCATTTGGTCCACAAGCACGGCCGGCATCATGGAGCTATGCCGCATCGATCGTCCGCGTTCTGGCACTTGGGATCGCCTGTTGGGGATTTGCATCTTTGTGGTTAGTCGTCGAAGCCGAAGTTCATAACAAACAGAAAATCGAAGAAAACGAATACAAGCATTTGGTTTTGGTCGTCGACGTTTCTCCCAGCATGCATTTGAAAGATGCTGGACCGAACGGCGAAAAAACACGACGACAACGCGCTTCGGATGTTCTGGAATCGCTTTTCAATCGCATCCCCATGCGTCAATTTAAGATTAGCTTCATCGCCGTTTACACTGACGCAAAAATGCTACTCGAAGATTCGCAGGACCACGAAGTTGTCCGGCACATCATGGAGAAGATGCCGATGTGGCATGCCTATAAACCTGGCAAAACGAAACTGATGAGCGGGATCAATGAATCGGCAAAAGTCGCTAAACCCTGGAATCCCAAAAGCACTTATATTTTGATGCTGACCGATGGCGACACCGTGCCGACAACTGGTATGCCGACGTTGCCCGCGTCCGTCGCCGAATTCATCGTCGTTGGAGTTGGCAATTCCAGCACCGGCAGCTTCATCGACGGCCATCAATCTCGCCAGGATATCAATACATTGCGACAAGTCGCCAATCGATTGCGAGGCGTGTACCACAACGGAAACAAAAAACATTTGACCTCCCAAATCGTAGGCAAATTCGTCCGCCAACAGGACGAGGAAGCAAAATTGGTATGGAAGCGGCGAGAGTGGGCTATGATGGCTGCTGTGGCCGGATCGGCCCTGTTTTCGCTAATCCCAGTTTTATTGCACTACTTTGGCACCAGCTATCAGCCCGGCACAAAATGGGAGCCGTCGTTGCAAAACGTATGACCGCATGGACTTAAACGAAGATTAAGGCTTCTGCTGAAACCTCGGACAAATATTTTGTGATGGTGACGAAAGTTGTTACAATTCGATAAGTTAAATAAAGCCAAAAATTTCAAGGAATCCTATTCAGGAATATGACATGAGAATCATGCTGATTGTTGCCTGGTTATTTGCGGGGCTGGGTGGTGTTATTTACCACTACGGTCCTGGCCAGGAAAAGCTGGAGGTCGATCAGATCAGCGGCCTGTTGCGTCAAGCGCGTCAGAGCGCAACGGCGAAGGACTTTACAAAGGCAGTCGGTCTATTCGACGAAGCGCTGGCAGAAATGCCGTCGGATAAAATCACTGAAAGTCGTGTAGTCGCATTGGAGAAGGCCAAGGCACAGATGATGGCGTCGCAATTACCAAAAGCACGTGCCAGCCTGGAAAGCCTCTTATCGGAAGTTCGCGCCGACGAGAATGCTGATTCTGAATTTGTCGCGGATGTTCAATCAACTCTGGCAAATTCACAGTACTACATGACATGGCTGATGAGACTTGAAGGCCAACCCGAAGAAATGTGGAAGCCGGAAATCGAAGCCGCGCGTCAGCATTACGCCCAACTTACTAAAGACGCAAAGAAAATTGGCAACGACAAATTGCTGAAGACCAGCCTTGAAGATCTGGAGTCGTCGATTCGACTGGCTCGAATGGATCTGAGCGATCTTCAGTCATTGCCGTTGCCCAGCCAATGAGAGGGCACATGAAGCGGCAAAAGCCGTAAACCCCGTCGGGGCAAAAAGAAAGACAAGGAATCAAACGGTGCAAATCTGGAAGAAGTTCCAGAAGGCCGTGGATCTTAGAAATTGAATTTACAAACACTAGCCGGGCAAGCTTGCCTGGCTTTTTTTATCGAATTAGGAATTGAAACGAAACCTGATTTGTCGCCCGGTGTACAATAGATGCTGCTCACTCTCACTCGGAAATCAATCATGAAAAAGTATCAGATTGCCGCACTAGTTAGCTTCTTTTCTCTTTTTGCATTTGCCGCCAGTACCAATCTGGCTGTTGCTCAAAACTTCGTCGTTACCAGCCCATCAGGCGCCCGGGTGATAAGCACCCAGCAACCAGCGACGCTGGTCACTCCGGCGAATCCCCAGCAAGCAGCAAATCCGGGCGTCGTGCCCGCAGCCAATCCAGCAGTACCAGGTGCAACCGGCGCCGCCACACCTCCCGAAAAATCTGCAGAAGATAAAAAAGTTGAATTGTTGCTGAAAGAAAAATTCGACCGGACTACTGGCGCCGTATTAAAAGCATGGAGCACCAAACCAGAAAAGAAAAAGGCAAAAGGCGAAGAGAAAAAGAAACCAGTAACAGCGGTTGTAAAGAATCTTTATGAAGGCTTGGCCGCCATCGAAATCGTTGGTGAGCACGAGCTTCAAGCAGCGAACGTGGTCGAATTCACAATCGATGGCGATAGTTGTGGCAAATGGAAATTGCTGAGTATTGACGGAAAGAAAATTTCCGCCCAACACGTCAAAGAGGCTCTCAAAGCTAAATCACCTGAACAACTAGACCCTCCAACCATACCAGCTGAACAAACCGATGCCAAAACTGAACCTGCATCAGAAACTGAGCCGGTAAAAGATTCAGCTACCCAAATTGAAATCAAAACGATTAAAACCGGTGACAAGATTGTCGTTGTAAAGCCAGCACCAAAAAAGTCAGACAAGCCAGACGTCGATGCTCAGGTCAAAACAGAAGTCGAAGCGTTTGCTAGAAGCGTTGCGATCGGCAAATGGACCGATGTAAAAACCGAACTCGGCAAGATGAAAAAGGAAAACGCTGACAAGGTTTTCGCGCACCTGCTTAAATCACTTGCAATCGCTCCAAAAGATCCGAGCCGACCTCTGCAACGCGGTCAAAAGCCTCCAAAGCCACAACTTACGCCCGATGACATCATGCAATTGTCGGAAGCCGCGCCTAACCCAATTCAGATCGAATTGAAAAAGGAAGAAGACGATTCGACCGACGGCGACAAGAAGGTCGCTGCCACACCGAAATTACCTTCTGGTGTTGCATTGCCGCCCGGTATTTCGATCGATCAATTGCCGCCCGAAGCACTTCAGGTCATGCAGCAAGTGGCTGGCAGTACGCCAGCGGCAGCAGCGGCGACAGTTCCAGCCGGTGACGCAGCAAAACCAAACCATATCGCGGCTCTGGCGACGTTAGTTCGAAACTCAAAAAACGCCGGGCATGATCTTGCTAAGTTCCACGATCAAATCAAGCAAGGCACGACACATTTTGGAGGCGACGATCCGATCAAACGGCTGACTGCGGCGGATCTATTTATGAAGTCCGGCACGACCGAATACGTTGAAGAATTTCTGCCGAAACTGGACGACGACGCAACCAAATCCAATCTTCACGCTTTGAAAATCTGGTCGCAACTTGCATTGGCGATGCACGCCGAAAAAAACATCGCCGACTGGCTCGACAAGGCCTGGAAAATCAACCAGTGGATTATCGGTATCGAAGACCTTGAAACCGCTGACAAGAATCTGGCGCTCGCAAATTTGACGAAGTTGTCTTCGCAGATTGATAAAGAAACAGGCGTTGCCTGGGTCAACGAAAGCTTTACCAATCAGCCTGATCGCGGCATGACGATTCTGACAAACCTGGGAACCAAGTCAGCCGACCTTGCGAACAAGGCCGCGCAAACTCCAGAAAACACGCGACTCGATTTGTTGACGTTGCAAAATGAAGCCGTCGAAAAACTTATCAAAATCTCGCCTGACAAAGCGAAATCGTGGGATCAAACGCTGACTTTGCTCGCTCACAACTGGCTCACAGAAGCGGCCACGTCGTTGCAATATTCAACGGAAAATTCAGGCCGTGACTTCATGGAAATGGACATGTATGGCAACTACTACTGGATGAACCAGCGACGCCAAATGCACAACGGTCGCCAGCCACGCCCCATCAAACTTCATGAGATTCTGGAAATTGCTCCCAGCAACGATTGGCAAGCATTGATCGATACAAGCCTGCACACGAATTTGAACCAAACGCGTGCCAAGCTGTTTATGCGGATCAATGAAGAAAATAAAGCGTTTCCGTTTATCGAACAAATCGCCGAGACCCGTCCAGTGGTTGCACGCGAACTGGTTCATGATTTCCTTAGAATCTGGACTCAAAACCACGACCCTAACAGCAGTAAACGAAGACGCAATCCGTACATCTACTTTTATGGCTTCGACCGAAAAGCGGATGCGATTCCATTGACCCGCTCCAAACAGGAGCGAAACCTGGAAGAACTTTCTCAATGGGTCCAACGCATTCGCAAGCTGCCCATCGAAGACGTCGATGAAGAGCTCTTGTCCAATGCTTTCACGACCTGCCACAGCAGCGCTGAAGTATTTAAACTTGATCGCTTCAGGGATGTATTCGGAGATTTCGAAAAACTGAAACCCGAAACCATCGCCGCCCTTTGCCAGAAAATGCGTGCCAACCTGGCATCCAATTGGCGAAACATTCGCAACCAGGAAGAAAAGCAAACCAATCGCCGCGAGCCGGAAGTTCAGGTGGCGGTTCTGGATGGGTATCGGACTGCGATGCAATTAGCAGAAGAAGCATTGAATGCTGCTCCAAACAGCTGGCGATTGCACCTCGCAAAAGCGACGTTGATGTACGACTCCAATGATTATTCGCAATCGGTTCAAAAATCGTCCGACTACAGCGACCGCCGCGATAGTGCGTTCGAACAATTCAAAATCGCATCCAACAAATATGCTGAAGTTGTTGCAACCCTGGAGAAGGATGAGCAAGCGACCGACGTTTACGATTACTGGTTCTATGCCGCACTCGGTGCAGTCGACCTTGGAAAAATCACAGACAAAACCACTCCTGATTTAAAGCAATATCCGAAAATCAAGGACGCATTGAATTCGCTCAATCCGGAACTTTCCGAATCGCATATGGCTCGCTTTGCCAACAATCTATTTACGCGAATGAGTCCGATTAAGCCCGAGATTAAGTTCCGTTATCTAAAAGGCGGATTTGAAATTGTTGGCGAGCATCCACGTGCTTACGAAGCAAAAAACCTGTACGACTATTACAAAGACCTTGTTCATGAGATCAAATTCTCCGTCAACATCGATGGAGAAGACAATGTTGGACACGATCAACCGTTTGGCGCGTACGTAAACATTTTGCACACCACTGAAATCGAAAGAGAATCGGGAGGTTTCGGCAAGTACGTTCAAAACCAGAACTCGATGCAATACGCTTACAACTATGGCCGTCCAACGGAAAATTATCGCGACAAATTTAACGACACCGTCGAAATGGCACTCGGCGAGCACTTTGAAATTTTGAACGTGACATTCCAGTCAGCCGATTCAATGAAGTCGCGTCCTGCCCAACAAGCCGGATGGAGAATTTCACCGTTTGCTTATGTCTTGCTTAAAGCGAAAGGGCCTGAAGTCGATCGAATCGCACCGCTCAAACTGGATCTGGATTTCCTTGACACTTCCGGCTACGTGGTTGTACCGGTCGAGTCGCCGGCATTGGTCGTCGATTGCTCGGCAGAAAATCCTGCGATCCGTCCGATCAAAGATCTGAAGATCACACAAACCATTGATGAGCGACAAGCCAGTGATGGGAAACTGATCCTCGAAATCACGGCCGCTGGAAAGGGGCTCGTCCCGGAATTGGATCAGATCATCGACCTCGAACGAGACGATTTTGAATTGGTAAGTGTTGATGATCAGCAAGTCTTACCATCGTCGTTTGAAAAGGAAACCGATGAAATCCAGATCATTTCCGATCGCAGTTGGACGGTCGAATACAAAGCAAAGAGTACTGAGCAAAACCTGGATAAATTTGCGTTCAGCGAACCAAAACTCGAAGACACGACGCCAAAGTATCAGCGTTATGAAGATGCTGATCTTGTAGAGGTCGCCCAATCGATCGACCTGGAGAAAAACTATAAGAAATTCAGCTGGAATTTCCTCTACTGGATGATCCCATTGATCGTATTTGGGTTAATTGGTTTGACGGGCATGATTTTCATTGCCAGTAAACCGAAACAGGTCGCTCGAGAACGATTCGAAATGCCGCAAGACGTTAATCCGTTCACTGTGCTGACCTTGCTAAAAGACATTCGAACGCGAAATGGAATTAGTAACGAAAAAAGCATCGAGCTGCAAAATTCGATCGAACGTATCGAACAGCAATATTTCGGCGATGAAGAAAACAATCAGCCCGTGAAATTGGAAGACGTTGCTCGCAACTGGCTTCGCCAGGCGAAATAGCTTCGACAATTCAGAGATAGACAATAGGTCTGCCGTCGGTTAAACCGATGGCAGATTTTATTTTGCAAACTCAAATCCATCGAACCCGGCTGGGAAATTTCACGATGCACCAACTTTTTTGTGTTCTAACCATTGCCGTGTTCACTGCTGCTGCATTACCATCTCAATCATGCGGCCACCAAGCCTCTCAGGAACCAGAAAAACCAATCATTGAGTTATGGCCTTTGGGGCTGCCTGCCGATGCGAAACCAGTTTCAGACGAAATTATCGCCGACCGAAAGAAAAAGCAGACCGATGAACGTCTGACGTATGTGCAAACGCCATCGTTAACCGTGTATCAGCCGCCGCAAGAAAAATCCAATCGATGTGCGATGATCATCTGTCCCGGCGGCGGCTACAATATTTTAGCTTGGCCCAAAGAAGGCCTTGAGCTGGCCGAGTACTTGAACACTCACGGGGTAACGGCTTTTGTTTTGAAATACCGTGTGCCACGAAGAGACCCATCTCGATGCCACTGGGAGCCCATGCAGGACGTTCAACGTGCCATTCGGCTGGTTCGTTCACAATCAGAAAACTGGAAAATTGATCCCGACCGAATCGGCGTCATGGGTTTTTCTGCAGGCGGACATTTGACGGTGATGGCTGGCACACAATACGACACAAAAAGCTACCCGCGGGTTGACGCTGCAGACGACATCAGTTGTCGGCCCGATTTCATCTGCCCAATCTACGCAGCATATCTTGGCCCGAAATATAATGACGCTAAAGCGAAACTGAGCACTGAATTAAAGATCACAAAAGACACGCCGCCGACATTCCTGGCCGTCACGTCCGATGACAAAATGCGCGGCGCACAATCGGCGCTCTTGTTCGCCCGATTGTGCGAGTTAAAGGTCCCCACCGAAATCCATGTCTATACCAAAGGCGGACACGGCTACGGTATACGCACCAATGAAAATCCAGTTGGCACCTGGCATCATCGAATGACCGATTGGCTCAAGTCGCAAGGCTATCTCGAGAATCGATAGCCGGGTTGCGCTCGATAGACAGTGAACGGATTGTTTTTAGAATCCCAATCACACACTTCCCCTCTCAAAACATCGAGCCAATTCGGTATACTTGCGTTTCATTCAATTGCTAACCCATAGCTCATTCAAATGAACGCGCAAGACAATCAATTTAACGACACGGCGCTGGTTGGAATTTCCCGCACCAAGATTCGCGCGCTGTCGGAATTCGATTCCAAGTTACACAGCGTCCCCAAGACTTTTGACGAGCGGTCCTCGCAATTTATTGGCAAGCTTGCGTCTGCCGAAGTCGAAAACGACGTCGAATCCATTTTTAAAAAGCTGCGGAAAGGATTCAAATTAAAACGCGTTGATGCGAAAGTTTCTACGCCGGATCCCGGTTGGGGCACGATTGAAACGCCTTATTTCGTCTACTCCATCAATGCTACCTTGGATGAAGAAGACGCGTCGTGCGTGCGTTGGGAACGCTCTGTTCGAGAAATTGCCGACCCCGATCAAGTCGGCTCAACCGAATTTGCGTCGATTTTTGATTGCGTTTTCGATCGGATCGAATTTAATTTTGAACATCCGATTCAAATGGAAGACTGGATCGACAATATCGAAGAACAAGACGACGACCGACTGGAACTCGATTACGACTCAGGCCTGCAAAATTGCTCGCTGAAAATCGATGGCGTAGCTGCCACGATTCACGTCTGTGAAACCAAATTCGCCGTTGTGCATCCTCAACCTGCGACAACTAAGCAAATCTTGACTTCGTACCTGGAAGCATCACAGACTGTGACCAACGGGTTTGCCAAAGCGTAGTAGTGCGTGCTGCTAATCGCACGACATTGCCACCCGGCACACTGCTCAAACGCTCGAAAAGCAATTGAGTATTGGACTCAAGTATCGTTGAATCCTTAACTATCGTAGGAGGCGCATTGATGACCGTTGCGAATGTTCAAGTGCTTGTTGCCAACATGGCAAACACAAACCAAAGGTTGCAAGAAAGACGAGCGCCTTGGAATTAGAAAGCAATTTATTCAACACAAGCAACATGTTGCTACCTCTCCAAACGTAAAGAGTTGGTTCGAGAATAGACTTATAAGGATAGTCGATTCAATCAAGAAAGCGCCACACTCCAACCACAAAAGAATTGCGCCTTGGGTCTGTCGCCAACTAGAAAATCGCTTCTTCAACATCAAAATCGTCCAAAACATTTTGATTCCTAAAACATCCGTCAATAACATGCAAGTCGTTATACGCTGTGTGTTTACATAGATTTAGCGAACGTAGATTCGTGATCCTGCGGTCAGTTCATCTATGTTTTTGAATGGGCAGCCAATTCGGCTATACTCAACTAACACTTCTTTTCGTTCATATGGGAGATAGGTTATGAATAGAATACATGTATCCTTGTTAGTCTTAATCCTTGTATTTTGTGTCAAAGAACTGCCGGGGCAAGTCTTTGTAAATTTTCAGAACGTCGGCACTTTTTCCGCGCCAGAGGTTTCTCGGCTTGGATTGACGGCATCGGCTAACACGGGTGTCAATCTATCCGAAAACAGTGGTATCGGAGTGCTTGGAGGTGTATCAGATTTTCTGATCGAAGTCGGCGAAACGCTAGACGTGCAGCTTCCGTTTGCGGTGTCGGATATCAGAATGGACTCGCCACCTATCGTCGTAAATTTTAATTTTGAATTGGAAGCGTTCAACAACGGCGTTTCACTGGGGACAGTTCCGTTTAACTTTGGTTTTGATGAGACGATTGATTTCATAGGTGAATTCGGGCAACCTGCCGACGCTTTTTCCATGACGGGTATTGGCGGCCCGCTTGACGGCGAGAATCTTGCGTACCTGGCTTTTCCTACGCCACCGCTGAACAATGCCGGCTTTGAAGACGGATCGCCTGGGCAAAATGGAGCGCCGGGCTGGGAAGCTATTAACAGTGCGGTCACGGTTGAGGGAATCGCCCAAACTGGTTCTATATCGATTCAATTGACAGCTCCGACTGGTCAAGATTTCGCGAGCTCAGAATTAAGGCAAACTTTCCAAGGGGTTGCTGAAGGCATGTTTGTCCAGGCTAGCGCGTTTGCTTTGCATTCGGCCAGCGATCCAATCTCGGGTGAAAATTTTGGTCGAGTGATTCTTGATTTTCTGGATCAAGATGGAAATGTGATTGACGCAAACCCCTCGATGGACGAATTGGGATTTTCAAGCGCCCCGATTAATGCGATGTCGCAAACCGATGAATTTGCTTTTTTGAATACCGGGTATGTCGAAGCGCCAGCTGGCACTGCTTCTGCCAGAATTTCTTTAGTGCACACTCAATCCCCTCAGCCGGACAACCTCGGAACGGGTGCTGTTTTCTTCGATGATGCCTCACTGAATATCACCTCGGAACGGATCATAAGGACGTTTGCGGCGGTGGGAGAAGAGTTTGAACAGAGTGATACTCAGACGCTGGATAATGCACCCGTGATTTTGTATGAACTCATTCACGATGGTGTTAGCCAGGTCAGGATTGACACCCTTGGCTCCGACATCGATACGGAAATATTTCTTTACAATGAACTTGGTCGAGTGATCGACTCGGCTTCTGGTTCTCCTCCCGATGGCACCGCAGGCATCCAGCAGGCCCAGCTTTTCAATTCTTCGTTACCGCCTGGTCGTTATATTGTGATGGTTGGGCGCAACTTGAATGACTTTGCTGGCGATTTCTTTTTTACCCCGGATTTCCAATTGCCGGTAACTGGAAACATTGTCGTCACGGTAAGTTCAAATGATCTAGCTCCCACAACGCCGCCGGAAACGGTAGGAACTTTTAACCCGGTTGGATTCGACTTTCTAGATACAGAAGTAATAGAGCTGGATATAAATGATCCGTCGTACTTCGAAGTCGTGTACGACGGAGTGGCTCCGATAACTTTCACCGCCACCGAAGTCCCAGGCGATGGAGGCCCAAGTACAAGTTTGGGTATTTATGATGTGTTTGGTAATCTGCTGGAAACGGAGTTGGATGAAATTTCGTTTGATTCACTGGCTGCAGGGACCTATTACTTTGGAGTTGCCCACAGTGGTATCGATTTCTTTCCAGACTTCGTAACAGGCACTATAACCAGCTTTACCGATCCGGTAACCGTGCAGGTTTCAACCGGTCTCCTTGGCGACGTAAATTGCGATGGCGCTGTGAACCTGCTTGACGTTTTACCCTTTGTTGAAATCCTTGCATCTGGAGAGTTTGTTGCGAAAGCTGATATCAACCAGGATTCAATGGTCAACCTAACGGACGTCGGGCCTTTTGTCGATTTGCTAAATGGCGGATAGCTGAAACTACTTCAAAACCCAATCTTGATTAATCGCGACCAATTGTTTGGACGTGGCTCCGGTGGTATTGAGACTCCTTCCCGAGTCGAACTCGATCCGGTTCAAGTTTGTGATGGCACCATAAAACGAAAAGAGGCACCTTCGCAATCGAAGGTGCCCATGCTCCACCATACATCCCCGCCAAGGGCCTGTCTGAGTCAAGCTGCATGAGCGAATCTCTCTCTATTACCTCACCTGCCAAAGGGCTCTAGATGCCCTCATAGATTTTGAGATTTTGGCAAAAAAACCCAAATTCACTGCAAAACCTGCTTATTTCTGCAGAAAATTGGTTGGCGACGTTTCGAATTTTGTACTCTTTTCATTCAAAAGAGTTGCTGAGAAACCACGAATAAACACGTTCAACAACGGGCCCAGTTCCTAATCGGCTTCCAGATCCATGTGCCGCGCCTTTGGGATTTCCTGCTGGATACGTTTCTCAATCGCATCAATTTCATCGGCCAGCAATTCAACGACATCATCCGCATATTCCTTTGCGAATTTTTGCAAGTCTTCTGCCGACTTGATCTTCTCGTAAGCAGCGTCGACTTGCGGTCGCAACTTGTCGGCCAGAGCTTCTCCGTCAAATCGAATATCCGCTTTTATTCGATAGGTTTCCGTATCGAGAATTCGCGTCTTCATATCAACGATTTCTTCGACGGCAGGATTGGCGTTGATAATTCGACGAACTTGATCTCGAATTTTTGGTGGGACACTGGCACCAACGAGCAACTGAGTATTTCGGTAGATCAACCAGATCGCAATCAAACCAAGAAGCACACCAATGGTGATCGATCCGATCGCATCCCAGTACGCATGGCCTGTATATTGTGCTAACCCAATGGCGATCATCGCGATGACTACACCCAAACACGCCGCGCTGTCTTCCAGCACTACAGCCACCGTCGCAGGATCGGCTTCGGTGCGCATGTAATTCAAAAACGGCTTGCCTTCTGCCTGCTTCAAAACCGCCTTGACCGCAATCCATAATACCCAGCCTTCGACAACGAGTGCAAATATCAGCACCACGATCGCCCAAAACGGGTCTTTGACTTTATGGTGATCATCGAACAGAGATTCACAACCATGAAAAATACTCAGCCCGCAGCCAAGAAAGAAAATACCGACCGCAGAGATCAACGCCCAAACGTAGCGCTCAGCCGCGTATCCATAATCAAATTCAGGGTCTGCCGATTTGGTTGATCGAACAATCCCGACGAGCAACAAGATCTGATTCAACAAATCCGCAGCGGTATGTATCGCCTCCGACATCATTGCAGTTGAGTGGGTAAAAAAAGCTGCAATGAATTTTGCCAGCATCACCAATGCATTGCCTGCAATGGCAGCAATCACAGCGCCTTTGGAACCTTGGGTTGCCATAGAAAAGACCTAATTTCTGATAATTATCGATTCAAATAAATTGGACAATGCATCTGTCACCGCCAAATTCTTATTCCCTAAATGGTGTTTGCCTGGGTGCCATGTTACCGAAACCAAAGCTCATACCCAACTTACCTCGCGCAGCCAATTTTCCTCAATTGAGACTTTGCCCGCTATGGGTATTTGGCAAGTCGAACGTACACAGTTTAACGCGATAGCACTTTTGCGATCAACATTGACTGTCAGCGTTAAACCAAACACATTATCGATATCGGATCGTCGATCCAAACATGAAAATTAAGGTGCAAGGATGCATATTCAAACAAAAACGGTTGTACTCGTTATTTTATCCACATGGATGTGGGCTAATTTTTCTGCGGCACAAAATCAATTCCAGATGCCGGAAATCAATCCATCGGTCGGCCAAACACCAATGACGGACCAGCCGACGTTCGAATCCCCCCAACAGAGCAAGCCGACGGAACTGCCGCCGATTACTCCCAGCTCGATTTATGACAATGAGCTTCGTAGCGAACCAACTCGGCAGCCTCCAAAACAAAACTACAGAAGCTTCGATAGCCAGCCGGCTCCTCCGATTAGAAAAACTGCTCAAGGTAACTTCGGACCCGCACTACGCCCTCAACAAGCACGCACCCAACAAACTAACCAACTCACCTCGCAAAATCCTTTGCAGCAATTGAATCCCAATCGACTGCAAGAAGGGAATCTGTCGACAACCGCGCCAACTGCCCCAACTGCGCCCACCCTGCAACGATTCTCCAGCAGCACCACTGCGACAAACGACAACAACGGAACTCAGCGATCGATTATGTCTTCCAGAATATCGAGCGATACTTCCGACTCATCGGAAATCAGGCAAGCGACCTACAACGATCCAGCTCGACAAAATGTCGGCTCCAAGAACATCGCCAGAGACCTACTTTCGATTTACGACGTCTCTTCTTCTACCAGACCATTGCCGGGCATGCCGGTTTCACTGAAAGACTTGATGGGTACAACGCCCGTCAGATTTCGACATGCCATGGTTCAACAATATTGGGAAACTTATTTCGATTGGGCAACGCTGACCAACCGCATGGAATATGCGAAATGGCTCAATCAAATTTCCAACCCGCGCCGGCCGGTTGAACAGAAATTGATGAATACGGCCAGATCGATGGCCAAAAACGATGTGATGGCTGCCGAAATTCAATTGGCCAAATCGCAATCCAAATTGCAACAAATCAGTCGCTCCCAAACCAACGATCTATTGCCGCTGCCGTTGAACCAACCGCTGGTGGGCAAATACAAGTCTCACTACGACTGGTATCAATCACGCAACCTGATTCCGGCGAAGCTAAAGGGAATCAACGAAATGTTGCCACGAACTTACGAGTTGCTTGACCTGCGGGCTTCAACGGTAACCCAGGCAGAAAACGCGCGGAAGCAATTCAAGAATTCATTCGCCAACGGCAATATTGGTTTTGGCGATTTGCTGGAATCAGGACGCGTCTGGCAAAACGCCAGACAGTCGTTCGTCTCAACTCTTGTCAGCTACAACCAGGCAATTTCCGATTACGCTCTAACCATTACCTCAGCCCAAAAACCAATCGATCAAATCGTTTCGATGCTGGTAGCCAAACCAAAGTCAGTAAATGAAGTTGCCGCACAAAACAGCATCCTGGAACGACAGGCTCGCCAAAGTGCTCCCCAACGACTTCCACAACAACCGAGAATTGCAGCACAGCAGAATCTGGGTAATCAAAACAGGATCCTGGGCACCCAGCCTATCGCCCACAACAGTACCCTGCAAAGCGGAAGCACCGCCAACTCAAACTCAAACTCAAACTTTAGCAGTTCTGGCTCCGCCAATCCGCAATCAACCTCAAATCAAAACCCTGTTAAATTGAGTCCGCAATTCCAAACGCCAAGACAGCCACCAAGACGAACGACACAACAATCCAATGGCTTCCAAACGCCTGGCAGAGCCACATCGTCGACGCCCGGCCAGCTTGGAGGTGCGCAGCGCCAAACTGGAAATCAACGCGGACCCGGGCAAAGGAGCCGCAATTTCAACAGCGGCGGCAACTCAAGCAACTTCCAATCAGGAAGCGGCGGCGGCTTCCAATCCGGCAGCAATTCACAAGGTGCTGGCGGCGGTTCATTTAACGGAGGCGGCGGATCCAAAAGCAACAGCGGTGGCAGCTTCGGAGGTAGTTTCGGCGGCTAACCGATCCGAATCCCAACTTTGGGTTTCGACTCGAAAACAATTTGAACGCTGGAATCTGGAAGCCAAAGCATTCGGCCATCAAGTGTGCGCACCTGGATCCGATCTTCACATCGCGAAACCACATCCAACTCAATTCTCGATTCTGAAAACGGATTGGTGTCAGTGGCACAATCTGTATCTTTCGATTGCATTACGACACTGTTCAACAATGTCGATAATTGCTGAGAGTGATCGACTTTCAATATCGACGATGTGAGCATCGAAATCAGGAACAATGGCAGCAGCGTCCATTTCAACAGCGACGCCGGCACCCAACAGACGAATCCTGTTGAACGGAGCAGGGCCATTGGTAACGAGTTTGATGGCGAGTTAATTATCGTTCGATTAGAATCGGACATTGGATTCCTCCATAGATTTGTCAGTCGGAGTCGATCTGTGTTGCAAACGACGCGCCAACCCAGAATCTGGCAGGAACTACCCACATTTATCGGCTTTGGCTATCATTGCGGTCTTTCGAGTCACAGAAATTGCCATTATGTCAGATCCCCAGGTTCTCATTGTCGGAGCTGGACTTTCCGGACTTGCTTGTGCCATTGAACTAAATCGGCGCGGAATTGAATGCCAGATTTTCGAAGCCAGCGGCCAAGTTGGTGGACGGGTAAGCACCGATCGCGTGGACGGATTCTTGCTCGATCGTGGCTTTCAGGTTTTCCTGACCTCGTATCCTGAAGCCCCAAAGTTTCTGGACTACGAATCGCTGGAACTAAAAAAATTCAAAGCTGGCGCCATCATTCGATACCAGGATTCATTCTGTCGTATTTCTGACGTCATGCGTCACCCAGGCGATCTGCCTGGCAATGTTTTTTCGCAAGCTGGCTCGATCACGGACAAATTAAAAATCGCGGCACTGCGAACGGAAGTTGCCAAACAATCGATCGCCGAAATTGAAGCAGCGGAAAATATTACGACGCAACAACGACTGAAGCAATTTGGATTTTCGCAACGGATCATCGATTCGTTTTTCCGGCCTTTTTTCGGAGGCGTTTTCCTGGAATCGAATTTGGCAACATCGCGGCGAATGTTTGATTTCGTTTTCAAAATGTTTGCATCGGGCGATGCAACTTTGCCTGCGTCCGGCATGGGTCAAATCCCACAACAAATGGCCGCAAATTTACCGTCAGGCACGATCCAGTTTAACTGCCCCGTGAAATCGATAAACAACAACACCGTCCAACTTGAAAACGGTGAATCGGTTTCTGCCAGGCAGATTGTTTTGGCAACCGATCAAAATTCGGCAAACCGCCTGTTAAATAATGAAACCGTCGAAAACGTGGGAGTAACCTGTTTGTACTTTGCCGCAAACGAAAGCCCCGTCAACGAGCCCATTCTGGTTCTTAACGGCGATCCGGCAGATGGGCCGATCAACAATTTGTGCGTCCCCAGTGACGTTGCAACCGCGTACGCTCCTGATGGCCAGGCATTGATCTCGATAACGGTGCTTGGTGTTGATCACGATCAGTCCAGCATCATTGAATCCGTATTACAGCAAGTCAGAAAATGGTATGGCGAACCGGTCGACCAATGGCGGCATTTGAAGACCTACGAAATTAAACACTCATTGCCGAAACAAAATTGTTCGGATCTTGAGACCGTCAAAAAACCACTTCTCACAAAAGATGGGATCTATCGTTGCGGAGACTATCTGGATTTCGCATCGATTCAGGGAGCACTCGCCAGCGGGCGAAAAATCGCCGAACAAGTGAGCGAAGCTTAATTTAATGGCCTGCATTATTCGCGCCCGACTTTGATTGGTCGATCCTGAACCATCAAATACCAACCGCACTGAAGCGTCTCCGATTGCCTGGTCCGAAATTGAATGGGCAAAGCAACCGAATTCCACATACCATCGTACGGATCTCCAATCGGATCCACGTAATCAGAAATCATCTGTGGCTGTACTTGATCGCAACCGATTGCCAATACATTCTCGAGTACCGATTGGCAAACGTGGATTTTTTTGACTTGATCGGTGGACATATTTTTCAAACCTGGATGATGCAACAATGCTCCCTGTAAATCACCACGGGTTTCCACCAGCGAAACAAATCTTTGATTTGAGGCTCCGGCGACGGAGTCATTGTCGATCAGCGGATCAAATTGGCCCATCTGAATATCCATTACCAGAACCCCAATGATGGACCCGTTCGGCTTCTTCACGGGCACCGACAAGCTGCACAATTCGAGATCACGCAGTTCACAAAAATAAACCGGACTCAAAGCAGCATGATCGGTCGGCAAAGGCACGTTATCACTTTCCAAATCCAACCGCCCTTCACCCCCATGAAAATAGGGCCAACACCACAACGAACCATCGCCAGCCATTTCAGTGTCAGACGCGGCGCCAATGGTTTCCCCACGTTCGTTCAGCAAAACCAACGAAACGATTGGCAGTCGCCGCTGAATCGAATCGCGGTTTCGTTTCAGCAATGTTTTGATCTGGTCCGATGAATCCGTTTTATCTGCGGATTCAATTAAATCGATCAGCAACATCGAGCCAGCCAATTGCTCCATCGCGATCAGTCTGGCCTCCAGGTTGTATTGAATTGATTTGGCCGTCATTCGACACGTCATATTCAAGCTGTCGATTTGTGAGATCCTGGCCGTAACCAGAGAATTTTTCGCGTCCTGCCTGGTTTTATAAAATGAAATGGAGGCAATCGATGTCGCCAGCGTGAGTGCAATTGCGGCGGTCAACAGCCCCAGAAATAACGATTGTTTTTGTTTGATGAACCGGCCGATTCTCTGCATCAACGTGTATCGAAATGCGTTGACTGGCACATCGGCAAGAAAGTTTTCGATGTCGTCGGCCATTTCAGTTGCGGTCGCATAGCGGTCCTTGGGAATCAAGGACATGGCTTTCAGACAAATCGATTCCAGATCTGCGGGTATCGTGTTGTCGATTTGACGCGGGGCCACAAAATCGCCTTTCATGATCGCCGTACGAATCGTGATCGGAGAATCACCATCGAAAGCGAACTTTCCCGTTAGCGCGCGGTACAGAACGACACCCAACGAATAAATGTCTGACGCGGGCCCCAGGTCTTCCTTGCCAGCAGCCTGTTCAGGGCTCATAAAAACCGGCGTTCCCTCTCCTTCGCGACTGACGTTGTCCTTCGACGATTGCGGCACTAGCGTTTTTTCATCAAGCACGCGAAATTTGCCATCGCGTTGAAACGGAATCGCCAACCCCCAATCAACGACCAGAGTTTCACCGTATTTGCCAAGCATAATATTCTTGGGCTTGATGTCGCGATGAATGATACCGCGATTGTGAGCATAACCAATGGTCTTGCAAACCGACGCAAGTTGCACAAGCAATTTCTGCCGCAACAATTGGCCTTGAGTATAGGAGCGGCCAGATTTGTCTTTGTGGTACGATCGGATGACATCGTCGTAGGTATCGCCACCAATGAACCGCATTACGTAAAACGGTTGCTGGTCGCCCGATTCGCCACTGGCGTAAACAGGAACGACGCCAGGATGATCAAGGCGGCCGGTAATTTCTGCTTCCTGTAGAAAACGTTGGCGATATTCTTCGCTCTGGGCAACATTCAAATTCAAAAACTTGACGGCTACGTCGCGGTGAAGCTCTTCGTCTTTCGCTTTGTAAACAACCCCTAAACCGCCACGGTCGTGCAGATTCAGATCCAGCAATTTAGATTTGATTTCGATCGACGATGGCCCGCGTTGGTGCGCAGAACCGCTTAACGGCGGCGGAGCTTTTTCGAATGATTGAAAGCAACTATCCATACGCCGAATCGCTTCAATTTTTGCTTTTACTTCATCGATCAAATTCGGATGGTCGCGACAAAGGTCTTCCAACCCGATTTCTTTGCCGTTTTCAATCGACTCCTCCCACAAATCGAGTAGTTCGTCGATTTTGGATTCGTCACTCATGACAACTCAGGAAATTCGCCGCCGAATTTTTCGAACAATGTCAGCTTGGCGCTGCGCCAGTATCTTTTGACAGAGCGAGTGCTGACGCCGATGATTTCAGCCGCCTGTTCCTGGGAAAGGCCGTTATAGAACAACATCTCGACGACTTCCTTTTGTTCGCTCGGCAACGATTCAATCGCTTCATGCAAATCTGTCCATTGCGAAAGATCTTGTGACTCACCAGCTTCCGGATCGGCAGCATCGTAGGCACCGTGCGCGGGCACTTGCGATTGATCATTGCCGCCAGCCATCTGAGTCGCATGATTGGCACCCATTCCCTGTGGTCCGCCGTAGTGACGCGACAAATCGATCAGCTCACGCCGAATCTGTGTTGCCGCCAAGCGATAAAAATGACGAGCGTCAGCAATTTCAACTTTCGCCAGTGCACGGTGCAATCGCATGATCGACCGCTGGAACACGTCTTCGGTTTGCTCCCATCGGTTGACACGTCCGTAGCTTCGTTTCATCGAACGCGTCAAATGCATCAATCGTCCGCTGGCCGATGAAATCAATTCATCGCGCGCCGAATCATCGCCATCTGCTAACCGCCGTAGCAACTCTTGTACGCCACCAGATTGGCTGTCGTCCAATGTCATTGTGTCTCCCCAAAATATTGCCAATTTATTTATATCCGCTGGCTGGCAATAACGTAACACAATTGGGCTTGGGAAACCCAAATTCTTTGGTTGCCCTTCAATTTGAACGTCCAGCTTATTGATTGAGGTATCGCTATTTGCGATTGCCGGGTTCGCTGAATTTACTGAGCCTGGATTCGCATTGCTGATAAAAGCCAGCGTACTTCAGAAGGCCATTGCGAGTGCAAAATTCAGCCAGGTTCTTAAATCGAGATTCAGGATTGGCTTTCGTGGCCCACCAAACTTTGGGCAAACATTCTGGGCACAGATAGATCGGTCGTCGATCAGATTCTTCCAGACTGTTGGAGCCGCACATATTACAGTTGTAGGCGATGCAGTGCTGGATCGAAAACATGTGCCCCGTTTCATGAGTCGCCGTTTTCAATGTTCGCTCAAGGCATTTTTCGAATTCAGTTTCTGGATCACCGTTTCGAAACAGCGACCAAACGCCCACACGTTCCTTTAATGATGCCTGACCAAAAACGAAATTCCACTTTTCATCCGGATAAAGATCACTGGTCGTAAACGCAATCAGGGCGACGGCGTCTTTGGGTAACCGCTTGGGCAGAACTTTATTCAGCACATACAGTGATTGGATCTGACGCACACCCCATGATGGATGCACGCGACGAGCATCTTCTGGAATCGCATCATCCAACGAAAGCGTATCCATGACTTTGGTGTCGCAGGAAAAATAAAGCGACAGAAATTCGGCGCTCAATTCAACAATTTGCTTTTGCTTCTGATTGAATTCGCCAAGTGGCAACACGTACAGCTTGTCACGCTTACGAGTGATCTTGACCGGCGAATTGGACAAGTATTGTTTGAATGTCTGACCAGGCTCTTTGTGAGAACTGAGCCAGTCACCTCGTTGAACCGGGCCCATCTCCGAATGCAACTCAGCCAGTCCCTTTACTTGCGTGGCAAGATCACGTTGCATCTGGCTTAAACGTTTTTCTTGAGGGCCATGAATGGCCATTACCAGACCGACTGCTGAACACAGCAGCAGGCCAACGATCAAACCAATTCGCAAAATCATCGATCGCTGTATACGCGAGTCGATTCCTGCTTGGAAACATTAACTTCGCGTCCATCCGCGATCAAATTGGCTGCGATCCGATGATCACCGGCGGTAATACCTTTTCCACGAATCGTAATCTCGATGGTGTCGCCTGGATTCATACTGGTGATTGGGACAAACGCAATTTGTTGGCCGCGAATGTTGGCCGTTACATTACCGTCCACTCCGGTCGGCTGAATGCCCTGAGGGAAATCGACTTGCAATTGAACATTCGTCGCCGTTTTTGTTCCTTGGTTAACGATGCGCAATTTGTACGAAGTTTCGTTGCCAATCTCAATGGGATCAACCACATCGTCGATGTCAAAGAAAATATCCGTCAAATGCTCAACATTTAATTTGCAGATCGCGCTTGTCGTTTGATTCAAATCCGCAACCACATCCAGTTTTAAATCCTGATTACCGGGCTCAGTCGGTACAGTGGTTACTTCCACGTTGGCGACCAGTCCAACATCCAATTGTGCCAAACTCCAATAAACTGAATGTGAATTCTCGTCGTACTTGCCTCGGTTGTTGGTACTGACAAAACGCAAACCACTTGGCAAACGACAAACCAATTCGACGTTCATCGCTTCAGCAGTACCGTTGTTTCGAACTGCAAAGCGGTGAGTTGCTTCCCGTTTCAGGTATCGTTTGGTAGGCCCTTCTCCGGTCGCCACAAGAGACGGTGCGATTACTTCCAGATCTACGGCATGTTGAGTTTGAAGTCCGCCGTTGGCATGAGCAACGAGCACGTTGCGACACTTCCCAATCTTTGCAGCCCGCAATTCCAATTGGACTTTTCGCGATTGGCCTGGGCCCAATGTGCCGATGGCGTATTCAAGCTCGCGGAATCCTTCGCTAAATTCAAGCTCCGCTGGCAAATCTTCCTGGATGATCACATCCTTTGCCGCTCCGTCGCCTTCGTTTTTAACATCAATATTCAGAATAACTTTGTCACCAATCATCACTCTGGGTTCCGTTGTATGCCGAATGGCAAGAACCGGCTTGGTGACTTTGGTCCGCATCGAAGCTTGAGCAGAGAATGTGACTTGAGCAACGCTGCCGATTTCACCGGGACGCGTTGGTTTCAATTGAATTCGAATTGTTTTTTCCTGGCCTGGATCCAAAGTATCCAGATCCCAGCTGATTTGGTTGTTTGGTCCGCGACTGGGTTGCGGTGTCGATTGAACCAATTCGGTTCCGGCCGGGATTTGATCGAACACCCGAACACCTTTGGCTGCAATTCGACCTGTGTTTTTTACGACCAGCTGAAAATCTGCCGGTTGGTTTACCTGAATTTCGCGAGGTGCAATTTTTTCGATCGTAACTGAAGGAGACTGAATGCCTTCAAGCAGACGATCGCCAGGCGTTGGTGCCGTCGTGACACCTGTAGCAGGCGTAGACGACCGCGAAGTTAATGGATTGGAAAGTTGTCTGGGCTTGGAAGCTTGTTTGGTCTGCAAAGCAGACGGGTTGCGCGGCGATTGAGCTCGTGAGTTAATTGGAGCAAGCGAAGACGGGGTCTGCAAACGCTTGCTGCCAGAGTCACCGATTTGGCTTGATCGTGAACTAAATGGATTTGGCTTGTTTGTCGGAGCCTTGACAGTTGTTGTGTTGCTACCGCCAAACGATTTCGATTCTTGTGAGCGATTAAAAGAGCTGTTGCCCGGAGTGATCGGAGGCAAACTGTTTGATGGCTTGGTATTGTTCGCTGTGTTGCTGCGTCCAGGTGCGAACGCAGAATTCGTCTGTTTCTGAACGGCACCTTTGACACCTTGTGCCAATTCTCCAGCGCGATCACCAAACTTTCTCAGGGCGTTTGACGTCTTCGCAGAAAAATCGGAAGGAGCTTGCTTAATCACCTTCGCGGCGTCTCCAGCGAACTGGTTAGTTTGCGACTTGAGTTTTTGAAACTGATTGACTGGTGTCGTGCCGCCCAACTTTTCCTGGACCGGGGCCTTCAATGCATTCTGCTTTTGAGTTCTTTGAAAGCCACCGAAATTTTTGGGCTTTGCCTGGCTGAAGGATTGCGACTTTGGCAATTCGCTCGAAACAGGTTTGATTTTTGCTGACCCAACCTTGAATTGCCCGGATCCATTGTTTGGCTTCGCAGGATTCGTTAACGAAACCGGGTTGTTAGACTTTGGCGTCGTTACAGTCTTTAGCTGTAACGAAGGTGCCAGTTCAGATGCAGGCTTCGTTGAATCGGAAACGAGCACGTCGTTTTCATCCACTTGCGCGACTTCTTCGCATTCTTTGCAATAGTTCATCGAATACGCAACAACGACAGTTCCGACGATTACAAATATGACGGCGGCAATAAGTTTTCCTGTCAACTTATTGTTGCTCAATCCGGGAGTTCTTTCGTCGCTTGCTTCTGACATAACTGACTAATTCCGTTGCGATTAGGTGGAAGCCAGTTTCGATCGGTAGAATGGCTTCCGTGCCAAGAAATTCCTTTCAAGTTCCTCGTAAGAAAACAAGGATCTAATTGATGTTAATTACCAGAGAAATTGGGGATTGGACAAGAGCAAGTTGATTGGCGAATCTGAAACAACTTTAAGGTCACTGCTAGCAAGCGAAGCTGTCATTTATTTCTTGAACGCAGAAAGCCGACATGTCTGTCCAAACGGGATTCAACACCTTCGGTTCCTGCCAGGACCATGGAACGCTCCTGTTTTATTTTGATTCTTATTTCTTCAAGTTCAGCTTGTTGCCGGAACACTTTTGCCCGTTCAAGAGCCATTTCGATTTCGGTGCTGCGGATTTGGTCATTCAGCTCCTGTTTCCAATTATCGACCATTGCCTTCGCCTGGTACCGTTCTGCATTCGCCTGATCGTGCTCACATGCGCCATCGAATTGGTCGACTTCACCGGTGGCTGTGTCCGCTTCGATGCATGTTTGGAGTAACTCGATTTTGCCTTGCAGAATTGCGACTCGTTTAAATAATTCGGCAACCTGTTCTTCGAGCGACTCTCTCGAGCTTCGCTGACTGGCAACTTCATTGTTTAACAGGTCGTCCGTTTTAGACGTACCGCGACCACTGGAAGAATCGTGGAGCATGGCTCAGGCTGTTGGCTAAGGTAGGTAGGGTTTGATCGGGCGAGCATGAAGAGGGGAAAGACGTTTCACACTTGCCTTGGAAAACATACGTCAATATTGACTGAGTGTCAGTAAAATTCCTCCATTTCTTCCATGCTTGCCGGGCAAAGTGTTTTGAAAACTCAACGTCACGACAGAAGTGTGAAAAACTGCCCAAAAAAACGGCAGCTTGAACGAATCGCAGGACGCCTTATCCTTATGTTCTTGCGCGGGTTTTTCCGCGTTTCATAATTGCATCGTTCCGGGATTTCCATGAGCCGACCTTTTACGCATTTGCATTGCCATAGCCACTACAGCCTGCTTGATGGCGCAAGCTCGATCCCCAAGCTGGTTCAGCGTACGTTAGATCATGGCATGACTTCGCTTGCGCTTACGGACCACGGCAACTTGCATGGGTCGCTCGAATTTTATCGTGAAGCGCGAAAAAAAGGCATCAACCCAATTATTGGTTATGAAGCTTATGTTGCTGACGGAAGCCGCTACGACAAATCGTCGGGGATGACAAAAGAAAACACTTACCATTTAACTTTGCTTTGCCAGAATCGAACTGGCTTTCAAAATCTGATCAAGATGGCATCCTCTGCCTGGCTCGACGGATTCTATTTCAAGCCACGAATCGATAAGGAATTGCTGGAGACGTACAACGAAGGCATCATCTGTTTGAGTGGTTGTGTGTCCAGCGAATTCAGCCGAGCCATCCTGAAGTCTGACGGTAGTGAAGCTGAAAAACACCTCAAACAAGCCGAGGATGTTGCTTCCTGGTTCTCGAAGCTTTTTGGCGACAGATACTTTATCGAAATCATGAATAACGGTATCGATATCCAGGAAGTTCAATTGCGTGGCGCGGTTGATTTGGCAAACCGCATGGGATTGCCGCTGGTCGCGACGAGCGATTGTCATTATGTCGATCGCGACGACGCGGAAGCTCAAGATGTAATGCTGTGTATCAACACAGGCAAATTTCGCACCGATCAACGGCGAATGAAGATGGAAGGCAGCGAGTTTTATCTCCGCAGTCCCGACGACATGTACGCCAATTTCCCAAACCTGGAAGATGCGGTAGCACGCAGCCAGGAAATTGCAGATTCAGTCGACATCCAACTGGATCTGACGGTCAGGCACTTTCCAATTTTCGATTTACCGGAAACGGAAACCCCGGAAGAAAAGTTGCGACAATTATGCTTGGACGGGTTGGCCAATCGATATGCCAACGAGCCGGAAATGTACAAGGATGGTGAATTTTCTCAGGCCGTGATGGACCGCCTGAACCGGGAATTGTCGGTGATCAACAAACTGGGTTTTGCCAACTACTTTTTGATTTGCTGGGATTTTGTGGAACAGGCCCGTCAACGAGATATTCCGGCCACTGCACGTGGCAGCGGCGTGGGCGCGATTGTCTGTTATGCACTTTATCTGAGCCATGTTTGCCCACTGAAATACGGTTTGCTGTTCGAGAGATTTCTCGATGAAAACCGCCTGGAAGCGCCGGATATCGATATCGATTTCTGCAAAGAACGTCGTGGCGAAATCATTCGTTATGTCAAAGACAAATACGGCGAAGACAGCGTCGCACAGATCGGAACCTTTGGCACGATGAAAGCTCGGGCTGCGATCAAGGATGTTGGGCGTGCCCTGGGTATCCCACTGGGCCGCGTCAACCAATTGACAGGCATGATTCCCGACCAGTTGGGTATCAAGCTGGAAAAAGCACTTGAGGTCAGCGAAGAATTGCGTCAAGCCTATGAAGGTGATCCGGAAACAAAAGAGCTTTTGGATTTCGCCATCAAGCTTGAAGGTCTGGCCAGAAACATTGGCACTCACGCAGCCGCGGTGGTCATTGGGGATCGGCCTTTGACAGAATATGTCCCACTGGGCCGCGTCACCGGAAAAGAAGACGTGATCACTCAGTGGGCGATGAAAGATGTTGAAGCGGCCGGCCTGCTGAAAATGGATTTCCTGGGGCTGAGAAACTTGACGATTCTGAGCAGAGTCGTCGAGATCATCAAGAAGACCACCGGCGAAACCATCGATCCACAAAATTTCGATATACACGACGCGGAAACTTTTGCCACTCTACAGCGAGGTGAAACAAAGGGTGTGTTTCAATTGGAAAGCGGTGGCATTCGCGATCTGCTGCAAAAGATGAAGCCCGATCACTTCAACGACATCATTGCAACCAACGCATTGTATCGCCCAGGTCCACTGGAAGGCGGTATGGTGCAGGACTATATCGACGTAAAGCATGGTCGCAAGGAACCCGAATATCTGCATCCTGTATTGAAGGACATTCTGGAAGAAACCAACGGCGTGATGGTCTACCAGGAACAGGTCATGCAGATCTTGAACAAGTTGGGAAGAATCCGACTTGCTTCCGCGTACACTTGCATTAAAGCGATCAGCAAGAAGAACGAAGATTTGATCGCGGAAAATTACGAAACCTTCATGACCGGCGCCGAAGACCAGGGCGTTCGCAGAAAAGACGCTCAGGATTTATGGGACATGATCCTGAAATTCGCAGGTTACGGTTTTAACAAAAGCCATTCAACCGCTTACGCTTTTGTCGCCTATCAAACTGCGTATTTGAAGACACACTACCCGGTTGAATTTATGGCGGCTTTGTTGAGCGGTGACATTCCAGATCGAAATTTCACTCGCAAAGATTCGCTGGTTGAGCACCTGGAAGATTGCGAACGTATGAATGTTTGCGTTGAAGATCCAAACGTAAACTCTTCCGATATCAAATTCGACGTCGCCGATGGCAAAATACAATTCGCGATGTCGGCAATCAAAGGCTGTGGCAAAAGTGCAGCCCAGGCGATCGTGGAGGAAAGAAATGAAAACGGTCCGTTCAAAGATCTATTTGATTTTTGTGAACGGGTCGATTCTTCTGCCTGCAGCCGCGCTTCGATCGAATCGTTAATTAAGTCGGGAGCCATGGACGGTTTTGGCGGCAATCGTGCACAGATTTCTGCCGTTTTAGATCGAGCAATGCAATCCGGTGCATCAGCCAATGCCGATCGCAAAAGCGGACAAAAATCTCTCTTCGGTGGCGACGATGACGAGGCCGAAGACGTGGCTGTTACCTATCCCGATATTCCGGAATGGGAAGAGCGAGACAAATTGGTTGCTGAAAAAGAAGTTCTGGGATTTTATCTTTCCAGTCATCCACTTTCACCATTTGTTGATCAACTCAATCATTACACCTCGCATACAACTTCACGAATCGTTGAAACGGGTGATCGTGACAAGGTTACCGTCGGTGGCATGATTTCGGCAATCAAATTTTCGCATGTCAAACGTGTACGCGACCCGAACTCGCCGACCAAGTACGTAATGTTTGATTTGGAAGACATGGAAGGTAGTCTTCGCTGTATTCAATGGCCGTCCGAATTTGCTGTTCAGGGCGAGATGATTCAAGCAGACGCCGTAGTCGTGATTCAGGGAACCGTCGATCGGCGTGGTGGTGACGAAGCCAATCTAATCGTCGATCGTATTATTCCGCTGGAAGATCTGGATCAAAGTTTGACCCGCGAAATCAAATTGCGAATCGATGAGAGCCAGCATGGTGAAGATACGTTGCGAAAAACCTACGAGATCATTCGCGGATATCCGGGAAAATGCAAACTGACGCTCGACGTCGCATTGGAAAACGGGATGAAAATCCACTTAAAATCCAATAAGATGCGAGTCGATATTAATTCTCAACTGTGCGGCCGGCTGGAAGAATTGTTGGGCGAAGACGGTTACGAAATGGTAGTCGATCGAAAACAATTGACTGCCAAGGCCGAACCGCGGAAACGAAATTTTCGCAAGTGATGATGGAAAAACCGACAGGCATTTTTGGCAGTCCATGAATTTTTACGCAACCGCTTTGAAATGGTTATTGCTGGTGTCAGGTTGGATTCTGATTGCGGCTTTCGCTGCAATGTTCTTGCCCAGGTCCTCGATGGCGGCGGCGCACCAATGGTTAGGATTGGGAGAATTTCCCGATACAGAAATTACTTATTATCTGACTCGGTCTACTTCACTTCTATACGGTGTGCATGGTGTGATGATGTCTTATGTGGCGATGACCATTGAGCAACACTGGCGATTGGTGCGGGTTTTTGGCTGGCTGCATATTTTGATTGGATTGTCGATGTTGGTTATCGATGTGTTGGCGCCAATGCCATGGTACTGGACTGCGGCGGAAGGATTGCCAGTGGCGATTTTGGGCGCCATCATTCTTGTCCTTGCCAATCGAGCAAATTTTTCTGAACTTCAACTCAGTGGATCATCGAATGAAGCTTCTTCTGTTTAGTGATTTGCACCGTGACAAAGAAGCAGCGGCTGAATTGGTTGAGAAGTCCAAACAGGCAGACGTTATAGTCGGGGCAGGGGATTTCGCCGTTTGCCGCCAGGGCGTGACGGACTGTATCGAAGTTCTGAAACACTGCCAATGCCCTGCAGTATTAGTCGCAGGCAACGGAGAATCGGCTGAAGAATTAACCGAGGCGTGCGCGGATTGGCCAACGGCTCATGTGCTACACGGCGAATCAGCGACGGTGGCTGGCGTAGAATTTTTCGGCATCGGCGGTGGCATACCAGTCACGCCGTTTGGAAGTTGGAGCTGGGATTTTACGGAAGAGGATGCTCAAAGGCTTTTAACCGATTGCCCCCACGGATGTATTCTGGTTTCTCATTCGCCGCCGCAGGGACTGGTCGATGTAACTTCCAGAGGCGAGCATAAAGGCAGTTCTGCGGTGCGCAGCGCGATCGAGCGATGTCGTCCGAGAGTTGTCGTTTGCGGCCACATTCATGACAGTTGGGAAAAAGAAGAAAATCTGGATGCAACCAGAGTCATTAATGCCGGGCCCCGAGGGATTCAAATCAGTCTGTAATATGAACAATCCTGGTTTCCAAATTGCTGATGGACCAGGCACAATTCCAGGTCATTGAATAGACCGTTCGGTTTTTTGCCTGTATTTTTTGTCTGTTTTGTCTGTTTTGTCTGTTAAAGCGCGGCCCGCGTTGTAAACATGTTCCACCACGACTTCTTTTTGACCGACTCTGTCTTTGCTGTGTAGCCCCATGGGCGTCCATTGGTACCGACACAATCTGTCATTTTTGCGAACTGGAATTTTGCTCCCAGGATTTTCGCATCGGTCATGTTGCTGCGCCGCAAATCGGCTCGCGTAAAATCGGCGCCAGAAAGATCGGCGCCGTAAAGATTGGTGCCGGAAAAATCGGCGCCGTTGAGCGAAGTATCTTTCATTTCACAAAAGAAAAAATCGCTGCCGGAAAAATTGGCCCCGGTCATTTCAGCGTTGTTAATTTTTGCGTGCCGAAACTTACTGCCCTGTCCAGCGGCGCTTGTCAATCGAGTAACATCCAGAACGCCATCGCAAAAATCAGCATTAACCAAAATCGCGTTGGTCATATCCGCTCTTTGAATCACACAATTCACAAACCGCGCGCAAGTCAGATTGGCGGAATTCAAGTCGGCATCTGAAAGGCTACACCCTTCAATGTGACATCCCGATAAATCAGCGTTCCTGAAATTCGCACCACGCAACTCTTTCCCTCGAATCAGACACCCTCGTAGCGTATCTGAATCAAGCCTATGCAATACCTTCCCCGTAAGGCGATGTTTGATCTCAACCATCAATGTCTCCCCGTGCCATTTACCAAACAAGAGCACGCGTGGTACGTCTATGTTCGCGTCTTGGTTCAACGCGCTATATCAGCTAGTGCCTCTTCGCTGATTCAATGCCTGAAAGCAGGCAGACTGCGTTGTTTATGTCAAACTGCCGAAGCAGATTGTTGATCGCTCTATTTGCGGTATCTCTTTGAATACCAAGACTTACGATTAGTTTCGCTAAAGGCGATTAATTCTTGGTAAAAAGATGATTTACGGTCAGATGTACCAACAAATCCTAACGAAAGATTCAGAATTCCGCAAACTTAATAGCGACCAAAGCCACCAGAGGCGACTCCAAGGGAAGATTAACCCCCGTTGGTCGGCCGGACATTCTACCCAGAATGTTTGATCTAATCAGCCGTTACCGTTTACGACTGAGAGTATCGCGACTTGCGACTGACGCGTTGAGATATTCAGGCAGTTCAACTTGTCGAAACTGAGTCCAGGATTTCTTGGCAAACTTGATGCGATCCAGATCCTGTGAAGTGAGGCTCATTGAAATCGTGTGTTGGCTGGAAGCTTCGACGTTGGCACGGTTTGAGTTTCCCGATTTGACGGTTAACTCAATCGAAGCTGGAACGAGGCCGTATTTTTTGATGGTTTGGTTCAATTTCAGTCTCGCAAAAGGCGGCATTCGTTGAGGGTCGGTCACAGCGATCATTGCGTACTGGTCCAAAAATTCGTAGTAGGGCACCAGTATCGAATCCACGCTCGGACGAATCCCTCGACTGACATACGACACAACACCATTGGAAACCGAAACGACATTTCCCTTTTGCTGGAAATCCTCTTCGAAGTTTTCAAAAACGAGAGCTTGAGTCGTTTCGCTGTTGCGCAATTCCTGCTTCATAGCTTCAGCAATTCGGAGCAATTGTAACTGATCAACATTCAGCCGAATTTGTTTTTCGATATTCAAAAGAATGAATTTTCGATTGCGCGAATCGTAAATGCAAATCTCAGACGGATGGTTCGCGCCGTTTTTGAATTGAAGGTCAATCACCAAACCTGCATTGAACATGGTTTGATTGATACAAACGGGTGTATGGTCTCTGTCAATAAACACCTGGGATTCAATTTTGAAGTCCGGAAACGCTGGCTGTGGAGACTCGTTTTGCCCGCAACAGATTCGACCCGAAAGCAGCGTGATCCAAACCAAAACGGCTGGGAATGCAATCCATCTGCTGTTACTCAACATCATTGACCCTCATACGACAATTTCGGCGGGAAGGTTAGTACGAGTTGCCCTCAAGGTCCAGAGCTAGCATTGCTGCTATCAGAGCCGAAAAACGCGACCTTCGATCTGAAATTGCGATCCGGTTGTGCTGATTACTGCAATGATTTTGCTTGAGAAACCGCATTTCGCTTTGCCGTACTGGGCTCCCGATAAATGATAAATCGTTTTGCATAAATCGCTTTGTTAGCCAGGTTTCGTGCATGCGATTCACCAATCTTCGCTAATCATCGCCGAGACGTTGCTGCCTGGAATGCTATTTTGCCGCCACTCATTAAAGATCTTGTTGCTTTTACCAATCGTCGTAGCGGCGTGCTGTGAAAATGCGTCCGGGCAAAACGGCGGTATACAATATTCGTTTTCGGATTCAGGCTTCCGTCGCTTTGATCGCCCCTATGTTTTGATCCTGCCTGGGATACTTGGCGAACAGATTTGGGATCGAAATTTGCGAAAGGGGATCAAAAATTCCCAAGCAGCCGTTGACGTCGAGATATATGATTGGACACATGGTCCGTTGATGGCTGGATTCAATATTGGTGGCAATGAGGCAAAAGTTGAACACCTGACGCAGGGCATCATTAAATTCAAACAACATCAACCGATGCGGCCGTTATTTCTAATCGGGCACTCCGGTGGTTGCCGTATGGCGATCAGCATTCTTGAGAGATTGCCGCAAGAAATTCAAGTCGAGAAATCATTGCTGCTTTCTCCTTGCATCGATGCGAATTATGACATTGGACCAGCAACGCAAGCTTGTCGAACTGGATTATTTGCTTTTCGTTCGCCGATTGATATCCCCATTTCCATGCCGTTAACAGCGATCCACGGCCTGGCCAATGGTCAATTAAGCCTCTCGGCGTCCGTCGTTGGTTTTCGAAATCCCAGCCGCACCACCCATACGAACCTCGGAACTCCAAACTTTTTTCAAATTGACTACACACCTGAAATGATTTCATCCGGGCATCCGGGTGGTCATTTTGGATGGACAACGCCGGGATTCGTCAAACGGTACATCACCCCGCTTTTGACGAAGCAGGCGATTCCAGGTGTTTCTCAAGAGCAGAGTTTTCGATGAATCTACGTCCGATGATCTGGCAAGGGGTTTTTTGGCGGCTTCGAGTCAATCAAGAATTTCGAACTCGGCCGTTTCTGTCTTGCAAATAAATTCGGCAATTCAGCTGTTATCGTGTCACTTCCATTTGCCACAGTCCTTTTTGCTCTTACTATTTACGATGACGATCGTCTCTCAATGCGGCTTTGCGAGTCGTAGTACCCTCACATCGGAATGCCCCCCTTGTCTATCGAAGTTGACCAACCTTACCAACCGTACTATCAGCCGCCGCGTCGCAGCGGACCTCTGATCCTTGCCTCGTGGATCATCATTTTACTGATAGTCATGGGTATCGGCGCGCTGGTGGCAATCGGCCAATACATGATGCCCCGCGAGACGCGGATCTCAGGTGCTGAACTATTGTCGATCAACATGATGGCGAAATCTCTTGTCGGATTTCAATTGAGCGGCGATAACGCGTTGACTCAGATCGACACATTAAAAACGGGACCGATCGAACAGCGGCTGGCCCATGTATTCTTGATCAACGAATTGTCCGGTGCAGAAAAAGCTGCTCAACAACTGGATCTTGTGGACCAGGCAGTATTGGCCGAAGTGAAATCGATTGAGGATGCCGACGAAACATCTGCGTTCCCGACCGACTCACAAAAGGAGCTTCAACAGCTTACCCGGAGTATCATTTCCAGTTACCAGGCCGGAAATTTTGATACACAGAATATCACCGAAGAAGAACGTGAACTTTTAGAAGAAAAACTGGGATGGGTCGGAAAGCTGGCCCTTGTAACCAGCCAATCGCCGGACATCCAGTCGCGCCAATCGATAATGGACCAAGGCAAATACGTAGCCCGAGTGTTTATATTTATCGGCATCGTTTTCTTTCTTGCTTTGGCTGCGGGCGTATTGGCGATTACCGGTTTGGTTGCCCTGGCTGGCAGCGGAAAATTACAACCTGCGTTCCAGGACCGAACCAGACACGGACACGTTTACATTGAAACGTTTGCTCTCTGGCTTATCTTGTTCATGGGTTTGCAATTCGTTTTTAGCACGTTCGCAGTTCTGACAGGTAAACCATCATTGATACTTCCATTGAGCCCGCTAATGTTTTTCGGATCTTTGTTGGCGTTGATGTGGCCAATCATGCGAGGATTATCATGGTCGATGGTGTGCTCTGATATTGGATTGGAGTTGCGCAATCCAATTGTAGAAATGTGTGCCGGCGGAATTTCTTACATCTCGCTGACGATTCCGTTGCTGCTTGGTTTGGTAGCAACCGCAATTCTTGGCGGTCTGATTAATTTGACTTCTACACCTGGAGAATTTGAATCCACCGCTCCGGCCGGTCATCCGATCACTGAAGAAATAACCGCCGGTGGGCCGATGATGTATGTTTTCATTGTGATTTCGGCCTGTGTCGCAGCACCCATCGTTGAAGAGATCATGTTTCGCGGAGTATTGTACCGCTATTTGCGAGATGCTACCGGCGAGCTACCGGCTAGATGGATGAGCGTTATTGCGTCTGCGTTTCTTGGTGGATTGATCTTTGCGACAGTTCACCCCCAGGGAATCGTCGCGATCCCAATGTTGACTTTGCTGGCGATGGGTTTTGCGATGGCCCGAGAATGGCGAAACTCATTGATCGCACCGATGACCATGCATGCGATTCACAACGGTCTGATAACTGGTTTTTTGCTGTTTGTGTTAGTTTGATTTGCGCTTGCAGACCGAATCTCTATCGACCTTGGCCGCGAGTAAATCCCAATTGCGTGTTGTTGACGATATTTTTGATCGCGCTTTCTGCGGCAGATTTAGAAAACGTAGCTTTCAAAATCGAATTGCCGATCACTCGGTGTTTCAGTCGGATCAGATAGATCTTCACAAGACAGAAATTCAATGGCTGACAATGGATTCGAAATTCATTGTACGGGCGATCCCATTGTTCTCCGAACATCCCGGACTCGTATTCAACAACTTGTCTGCGCAGATTGATACGATCAAACACCTGGTCTTCGATCGCGTCTCGAATATTCGGCAGATAATAAAACAGCGGCAACAAAGCCAGTATCGCTGCCGATACGATGACGTTGGCGTAAAACGGAACCAGCCAAATATTCAGCACAAAAATTTCGACAAACAGCATGACGAAAACGATGCTGCGAATAAGATTCAGGACGCGAATTTTCTTGGTGTTTTTGGCTGGCATATTTTGGTGGCCAATTGGAGCGAATAAGTCCTTGAAGTGTAGGACGCTATTTGCGGGCGGTGCGTGCGACATTGCCCTTTGCTGGTAAATGCAGGAACCGAAATCGGGCCGGTCGGATCGATTTGTTCGATTATATGGATAGCTTACGCGTCGGCGGACGTCGGTTCAGTTGACCACTGGATCGTTGTCGCATAAAACTTCTCTTCTGGATGTTGATGAGTGGGCTCCGCGAGGGGGAGCTGTGAACCGGGTCAGGCCTGAAATATGGAGCAGCCCTAAACGGGGTACTCTTGTGCGGAGTCCGCTCATCGACATACCCCTCAAACATTCGGTTCTGCCCGCCGGTCTGGCTGTCAGTCATTTCCGTGGATTCCCGCGGAGCCTGGCACCATCGCGCTTCAACGCAAATCGTGGTTGCAAAGCCTGTAAAATCATCCGTCTCGCCCCCAATACTTGAAGCGATTCTTCGAGTAAAATTCTGGCTCACATTAAATCGCCCGCCAGACAATTTGTTCTGCAGGCCAACGAATCCCAGCTTGGATAGTTATGGAATCCAAAGGCTCAGATCAATCTCAATACACCGTGGTCGCTCGCCGCTACCGGCCCCAATCTTTTGGAGACATGGTTGGGCAGAACCACATTGCTCACGCTTTGTCCAACGCAATCAAACAAAGTCGTGTTGGGCACGCGTATCTTTTTACCGGCGCCCGTGGTGTTGGAAAAACTTCTTCGGCGCGAATTTTTGCCAAGTGCTTGAACTGTGAACAGGGCCCAACGCCGCAGCCATGTAACGAATGCGATTTGTGCGTGAGTGTTTCAGCTGGCGAAGACATCGACGTACTGGAAATTGACGGTGCGAGCAATCGCGGTATCGACGAAATTCGTCAGCTGCGATCCAATGCCATCGTGCGTCCTTCCCGCGCCCGATTCAAGATCTACATCATCGATGAGGTGCACATGCTGACTCAGCAGGCGTTCAATGCACTGCTGAAAACACTGGAAGAACCGCCTGATCATGTGAAGTTTATCTTCTGTACCACCGACCCACAGAAAATTCCAATCACCGTCCTTTCGCGCTGTCAGCGATTTGATTTTTCACCCGTTCAGACACCGGACATCATTGGTCGACTGAAAGAGATCTGTGAAAATGAAAATATCCAGGCCGAAGAGCAAGCGTTGCAAGTTCTTGCTCGTCGAGCTGCAGGTTCGATGCGTGACAGCCAGTCGCTGCTGGAACAATTGCTTTCGTTTTGCGCCGAAAAAATTACCACCGACGACGTGCACCAATTGTTGGGCACCGCCGACGTCAGCCGAATCGCCAGTATCGCAGATTCGGTAACCGAAAAAGACTCTGGCGGTTGCATCAATCAAGTCGCCGAAGCCATCAACTCTGGCGTAGACGCGGGTCAATTAACAAGCCAGCTACTTGGCTATTTTCGCGATATCATGGCGATTCAGGTTGGGGCAAGTTCCAGTTCGTTGCAAACGTGTAACGAATCTGACGTCGATGAACTGAAGTCGAAAGGAAGCTCTCTGGGGCTGGAAACCATTCTGGCAATTGTGCAGATCCTTGATCATTGCATGACGCGAATGCAATCAAGCTTGCACGGAAGAACGTTGCTGGAAGTTACAATGGTTCGAATCTGTAACCTTTCAAGTTTGGATGTCCTGTCAGATTTGATCGACCAGGTAGGAAGCGGTGAAGCCAATTCTGCTTCCAAACCACGTCCAACAAAAAAAAAGTTAGCCAGCCCCACTGAATCCGGCGGCGATACCAAGGTAGCTTCGCACGCTCCCGTTACAGCGGCAGTTACAAACTCTGCAGCAAATTTGGCAGCTACCGCTAAGCCTGAAGCTCCGACGACTGAGCCTCCCAAGCCAGAACCTTCGACGCCAAAGACCGAAACGGCAACAACAAATACAACAACCAAATTGACCGCTGCCAACGTTGCCGAAATCTGGGTTCAGGCGGCAAGTACGCTGGGAGATGTCACAGCTGACATGGCTGGACAATACACCGAGGTCCGTCTTAACAATAATCAGGTTATTGTCACGTTCGCTGAGAAACATATTTGCGAATACTGTCGCAAAGTGGACCGTATGGAGTCACTCAGATCGGCCCTCGCCAAGCTGTCCGGTGACGATATTAACTTGCAATTCCAGTTTGAGGAAAAAGCTGAGTCTCAATCGGAAATCAAGAAACCGAAACTGACACGAGTTCAGATGATGCGTAAGATTGAACAGAACGAATTGGTCAAAAGTGCTATGAAAGTATTCGACGCAGAAGTAGTCGATTTTAGAAATCTCGGGAAAAAGGCTGACTAAACTTCTGTTCTTTTTGGATTGGCAAACTCGTACAATTCGGCAGTCACATCGAAATCAAAAAAGGAGAATCCTGTGTTTAAGAACCTTGGAAACATTGCTTCATTGTTGAATCAAGCTCGCAACATTGGCGGCCAAATGGGTGAGGTTTCAGAACAATTGAAATCAAAAACTGTTGTTGGAGAAGCCGGTGGATCGATGGTCAAAGTCCATGCCAATGGCCTCGAACAAATATTGAGTATTGAAGTCGATCCAATACTTAAGGAAAAAGGCGATGTCGAAATGCTGGTCGATTTGTTGCCAGCAGCGATCAATGACGCGATCCAAAAAGCAAAAGCATTGCATGTGGAAGCGATGCAGGAAGTAACCGGCGGCCTGGAATTGCCTGAAGGGCTTGGTGATTCGCTCAAGCAGATGCTGGGGCAAGCACCCAAAGATCCTGCAACCGACCCGTAAACATACTGAGCGGAAACAAAGATTCGGCGCATGTCAGAACTGACCGATAGCGTAGTTCAAATGATTGATCAGCTGTCCCGCTTACCCGGGATTGGCCGAAAATCTGCGGAACGATTGGCTTATCACATTTTGCGGGTCAATAAATCCGAAGCGCTCGCACTGGCCGATTCGATTCGAAACGTTCGCGAAAACGTTCGGTACTGTGATGAATGTTTCAATCTGGCTGAAGCCGAACTTTGCAACATTTGCCAAAACGAACGACGCGATAAAACCCTGCTGTGCATCGTCCAACAACCGCGCGATCTGATTTCGATCGAACAATCAGGTCAATACAATGGGCTGTATCATGTACTGCTGGGCCGCATCGCACCGCTGGAAAACATTGGACCCGAACAATTAACGATTGAACAATTGATCGACCGCGCTGCAAAAGGTAACTTCACCGAAGTGATTATGGCCACCAATCCGACCGTCGAAGGAGATGGCACGGCATTGTATATTTCAAATATGCTGGCAGATTCGAACGTTAAAATCACGAAACTGGCCCGGGGCATTACTCAAGGAAGTATACTTGAGTACACTAATAAAGAGATTGTGGCCGATGCGATTTCAGGCCGGCAACCGTTTTGAATTTTAAATTCGCAAACGGTTAATCAGTAATTTATCCGATACTGGTCGTACCGATTATCTGATTTCGAGCTGTCAATCTCAATTCTTACCAACTTATCAACCGCAAATTTCGCACTGTGTAAGCGAATTATTCGTTTGTGGGTCATTTCCAGGCGTAGGTTTTAGATATGGAATAGGTGTCGATTCGTTCCCGTCTGACAATTTTTGATGTTTGGCACAATATTTGTGAACGATCGTCGACCAAACCCCTACAATAGGTTGGTTCAATACTAATTTTTCGAATCCTATGAAAATATCGTTCGGTCAACAACTTCAACAAAAGCAATCCCAGACGCTGGCTCCGCGCATGATCCAGTCGATGGAGGTATTGCAGATGGCCGAAGCCGACTTACAGGAACGAATAGAACGGGAATTAGCGGAAAATGAAACGCTTGAACGCGCCGACACCATGGCCGAGGCGACGGATACTCGGGAAACACAAACCGAAGAACCAACCGTTGATGTCGAACAAAAAGAACTGGTCATCGATCAGGATGGCGAAAACAGCGCCGACGACTTTGAGCGGCTGCTAAATCTGGATCGAGATGTGCCGGACCATTTCGACGGCCCGAAACCTTCTTCCAATCGAATCCAGGAAATTGGTGATCGCCAACATGACATGATGGCGAATCTGGTCGATCGTCAAGATACGCTCCAGGATCATTTGCTCGAACAATTGGCCAATGTCAAATCAAGAATGGATTCGACGACCTACAAAATCTGTCAACGAATCATTTCGTCATTGAAAGCCGAAGACGGTGGTTACCTGAAAATCAGCTTGCAAGATTTATTGCCACCGGAATCTCAGCCGGGCGATATTGAGAAAGCGGAAAATGCATTGATGTGGGTTCAAGAGATGGATCCCCAGGGTATCGCCGCACGAGATTTAAAAGAATGCTTGCAATTGCAACTGGGCAAAATCGATGAAGAGTATCGAACCCAGGTACGGATGCTGATTAACGACCACCTGGAAGATCTTCAACACAACCGCCTGCCGCTGATCGTTAAAGCAACTGGCATGGACATCGATGAAATCAAGGAAGCATGGACAGAGCTTAAGAAGCTCGACCCAAAACCAGCCAGTCGTTTCGCTTCACGGTTTGTACCCACGGTAACGCCTGACGTTAAATTGATCATTGATAGCGAAGGAAAATACACAGTCGACATTGATGAAGGCCCCAGCCGCAGCTTGCGAATCAGTGAATTTTATCGACGCAAATTGAGTAACGGTAACGCGACCGCTGAAGAAAAAGAATTCATTAAACGAAAAATCATGGCCGCCCAATGGCTGATTGAATCCATTGAACAGCGTCGTAACACATTGCAACGCGTTTCCCAAAAAATCGTCGACCATCAAACAAGATTCTTTGAAGAAGGGCCGGACGCTCTTGAACCGTTAAAGATGCAACAAATTGCGGATCAGGTTGGTGTTCACGTTACGACGGTAAGTCGAGCCGTCGATGACAAGTGGATCGAATCGCCACGAGGCATTTTTCCTCTGAAGTATTTTTTCCAAGGCGGAACAACGAACGCTGCAGGAGACGATGTGGCGTGGAACAAGATCCGCATTGAATTGCAGAAGATTATCGATGGCGAGGACAAAGCCAAGCCGTTCAGCGACGACGAGCTGGTTAAACTGCTGAAGTCCAAAGGTCTGACCGTTGCCCGACGCACAGTAACAAAATATCGCAAGAAAATGCAAATCCCCAGTTCTCGGCAACGTCGCGACTGGTCTCAAAAATCTTAGACGTTCTGCGACACTAATCTGCCAATTTTCGACTCTCGATTTGGCTTGGAATCCCAATCAGTGCCTCAACGGCCAATGATTGCTGTTAAAATTTATTGGTAGCAATTCAACCTCCAATCAAGCTTGGAATCGGTGGTTTATGAACAAATCAGTTGTAGCCGTCATTGCAACGGCGATCGTTGCCGGTTCAGTCGGATTCGGAGCGGGCTTTCTTTCGGGTGTTTTCTCGACCGATTTCGGAAAAGAAATGTTTGAGGCAGTTGTCGCGTTTGAAGAACCGGCTGAAGTTAGCAAGACGATCAATCACGATCAGAACCGATTCACATTCCGCTACCCAGGCAATTGGAAAATAGATGATAAATCTGAGCACTTTGATCCGGAATACTGCTTTTCGATCGATTCACCGGGTGGCAATTACCTTTCGTTTGAATTTGCTAATGTCGAACTTTCTGAGTCCGATAAAATCAACGATTGGAAAGACTTCTTCGACAAATTGCTGAACATCCGCAGCGAAGAGAGTTTTGTTCAATGGGGAAGTTATCAAGGAACGGGCCTGAAAATTTTTGCCACGTATCTTGGTGAGCCAGTTCAGGTTCGATTGTTCTGCTATTCAGGTGATGATTGCTGTTTTACGGTTAGTGAATATTTTGATTCCATCGATTCCTCGAATGTTCAACCAGGATTTCAACTGATTGAGAATTCCTTTGAATTAAAAGAAATTGATTCTCAAGAATCGCAATCGGGAGAAAATGATCAAAATCAGGAATTGGTTTCCGAACAATCTGGGACCATTGAAAATTAATGGGATGTAGCAACTTGCAAATTGAATTGTGGCGTTAACAATATAGTGGCTTTGAACCACGTGACTTGGACGGCCCATTTTCTTGAGCATACAGCAATTAAAAAGTTCTGCTGAACATCGAACACTAGACAATCAAGTTCGTGTTTCCACGCCCGAAAATATTGCGTTCCAATATGAAATCACCGGCCCCACGCGCCGTATGGTGGCTTATTTAGCCGACGTCTTGATTACCATGACCGCGTTTATCGCGATGTTCTTCTTATTGATACTGGCTATTGTGCTGGTGTCCAGCGGAACCGGTACGGCGATGGGTGCAATGGGGCAAGTAGTCGCTGAAATGGCCGGTTTGCTCATCTTGTTGTTGGCGTTTTTGTCCTTGTGGTTTTACGGTGCCTACATGGAAACCAACTACAACGGACAAACGTTGGGCAAGATGCTGACCAACATCCGGACCATCTCGACCAATGGAAGTGCCATTGATGGAATCCAGGCAACACTTCGCAATTTCTTTCGACTGATGGATGTCTTTCCCGTCATTTCCCTGGGTTTGATTTTTGGACCTGAAGTCGGATACATTCCGTTCATACCTATCTTCGCTTTCGGATTGATCAGCATGGCACTGAGTCCAAAATTCCAGCGAATTGGAGATTACGTGGCCGATACGATTGTTGTCACCGAGGACAAGAAATGGGTGCACGCTCTGGCAAGTTTTCCAGATCCTCGTGTCGCTGAATTGGCCGAACTGTTACCAGACAGTTTCGTCGTACCGGCTACGATGGCCAGAGCCTTGGCAGAATTCGTTGACCGGCGTCGTGTATTGCCACTTCAACGGGTTAACGAAATCGCTGGCAGTCTCGCGCGACCGTTAATGGAACAATTTGATTTGCCAACCAATACCGATCCAGACCTGCTGCTTTGTTCCTTATACTTCAAAACTTTTGTTAGCAAACAAGAAGAAACATCATCGACCAGTCCTTTTTCTGCATTTGAAAAACTGGCCAAATCAGAGGCCTTAAATGCCAATGAACCGGTTCAAGGAGGCGCGTCATGAAGGTTGCCGAACTGATTGAAAAACGCCAGCGGCAATGGAAGACTTTGGAGACGATGTGCATTGAAGGCAGCGCAAAGTTTAAGGACGACCCGATAAAACTGGCTCGATTCTCTGAGCTATATCGCAGCGCATGTGCTGATCTTGCACTCGCCGAAGGATACAATTTCCCTCCTCAAACGGTTGAATATTTGCATCGTCTGGTAGCTCTGGCACACAATCAGCTTTATCGCAGTTCCAAATTCCAATGGAAAAAGTGGTACAAGATTATTTTCGAAGACACGCCACGCGCGATTTTCAACGAACCATGCGTTCATGTGTGTTTCATTATTTTCTGGGGCCTGTTTGTTTGTTCGGCCTATCTGGCTTACGACAACACGATCTGGCCTGGGTTTGCAGAGGAAATCGTTGGTGCTGAAACTCTGGAGACGTTTGAAGAAATGCATTCCCAGGGGTACGGCGGAAGCAGTCCAACTGCCGTGGGCGGATACATACTTAACAACGCAGGCATTGGATTGACTTGTTTTGTCACCATGCTTTTCCTGGTGCCCGGTTTTGAACGACTGACATTCAATGCGATTCAATTGGGCACGGTCATCGGTTATTTGTTCCGACCCGAGCTTGGACAAACCAGCGTTAATTTTAAGACTTTCGTCACCGCACACGGACCACTCGAATTGACAGCGATTGTGCTTTCTTCCGGTGCTGGGCTGAAAATCGGACTTAGCTGGTTGATAACCAACGGATTGAGCCGTATCGATTCTTTGCAAAAGACCGCGCGCGAAGCGTTACCGATCGCCATGTGCAGTGTGATTTTATTTTGCCTGGCTGCATTGGTCGAAGGTTTGGTATCACCGGCACCCGACCATTTGATGCCATGGTGGGCAAAAGGTTGCGTGTCGGTCTTTACCAGTTTGATGTTGATGTTCTATTTCGTAATTCTTGGCTACCCAAGGAAACTTTGATTGAGCAGTATGCGATTTGATGAATTTTGATCACACCTACATTGCGATCCGACGGCGAAGCATTCTAGAGATTGTGGATTTAAGTTTCCACGTCATTCGAGAATACTTTTTGCCGCTGAGTGTCCTTTGGATGGTGGGAATTGCGCCATTCCTGTTAATCAACTATTTTTTAATTGGCTGGCTGGGTCTTGACTACTATGACACGGAGAACATCACGCTCTATTTTTTCCTGACATCCTTGCTGGTTATTGTTCAATCTCAAGTCGCCACATTGCCCATCACTATTTTTCTGGGCAAGTCGATGTTCGAACAGAATCCAGGCGTTTGGCAGACGATTGTCGCGACCATCAAAACCAATCTGTTTATCATTTGGACCCACGGAATTTTGAGAATGGTCATCCCTGCCATCTTGCTGACGATGCTAATCAATCCTCAGGCCAGCGATGACACCGCAATTGCCGCCACACTCTGGTTGAGCATCATGGTTGGGTTTGCAGTATTGATTCGAGTCATACGACCATTTGCGTCTGAAATACTTTGTCTTGAAAAGACTCCCGTTTTGCAAAAAAAAGAAGGCCAGATCACTTATGGCGTTCGTTCGTTCAGTTTGCACCGGGCGGCCAGTGGTGAATTACACGGCCGCGGATTCATCCTACTGTCATTCATTGTTGCTCCACTTACCTTGACGATACTGGGAACACTGTTGACGATTGATTCGACGTTGAATCTGACCACCGACTACGAAACCTTGCCTGCGGTTATATATGGGCCACTGGCTTGCTGGTTGATGGCTGGAATCATGGCTGTCGTCAGATTCTTGAGCTACATCGATATCCGAATTCGCCAGGAAGGCTGGGAAGTGGAGCTGAGACTTCGAGCCGAAGCGATGCGCATGAAGAATGCTGGAGCCATCGCATGAGAATGACTAGCTGCCCCGCGAACCATCGGTTAATTCTGAGACTTGTTTTCGGATTCTGTTTTTTCTCACTCGGTGCATCCGGGTTTGGACAACAAGACGCTGAGGATTTCGGAAAAGCAGAATTGGAAAGGCAAGGCTTTAACTGGTACGAAGAATCGAATCAGTCCACACAAGACTTGTGGCGATTCAAACTCAAACGAGCCAAATCCCAAAACCGCCGCAACGTCGCTGGTGGTACTGATGATCAATCAACAAGTCCCAACTACAATTTCGGCAACTGGTGGTTGCCGATGTTCAACACCGGCACCTGGATCATGTTGATGGTTTTGTTTGCGGTAATTCTTGCGATCATCGTTTGGTTTTCTTTACAACTGGAAGCGCGTTCGGGCAATGTTCTAAACTCGCTTGAATTGGAAGAAGAAGATCTGGAGTATCGAATCCAACAGCTGCCATTTGAACTTAACGATACAACCAAAGGCGATTTGAATATGCTGGCCGTTCGGGCTGCCAATCGTGGCGATCATGACAAGGCAGTGATGTTGTTGTTCAGCCATGTGTTGATTTTGCTCGATCGCAAGGACCTGATACGGCTGAGGAAAGGCAAAACAAATCGACAGTATTTAAACGAAATTCGTCGTCACCCGGACCTGACAAAGTATTACGAACAGGTAATGGTCCCATTTGAGGATAGTTTCTTTGGCGACCATACCGTCAACAAGGAACGTTTCGAAAGCTGCTTCAACGCACTGGATGAATTCCATCGAAACGTCGAAGAAAGTACACAATCGGTTGCTGTTTAAAGCGTGGTGGATATTGAATTGGCAAATGGACATTCCGAAACCTCCCAAACAGCACCAGCTGATTTGTCTTGCTGCTGCGCTGATTGGAGTGTTGATCTGCGGCTGTCAGCCTAAGTTACAAAAAGGTTATGGCCGCGCAACGGGATTGCAACATACTGGCAGCATCAATGGAACTGTCGTTTTTCATGAAATGGTTGAGGCTGGCAATCGCAAGGTACATCGCTATTCCCAATTTTCGCCTCGGTGGGAAAAATACCAAACCGTCTATTGGATGCCGGACGCATTTAAGGTGCCCGATGAAAACATCATCGACAAAATTGAAATCTGGCTAACCAATCGTTCAAACCGAACGCTGGTCTATGTTTGTCGCGACTATGACGCAACCCTTCAGTATTGGGAATCGCTAAAAGAAAACGAAACCGATGCCGACAAGGTCGACCAATTGAGTCGTTTTTATATCGACGCTGCCAGCAACTACTTTAACGTACGCAATATTTTGGAAAAAAAATCGGCTCCCTGGTACGAGATACAGGAACATACGTACACGAAAGCAAGCCAGCTTTCCGGGAAGCTCGTAGAGGATATTGATACTTCCGATGCGGATGTCCGTTACGCATCTTTACCGTTCCCAGGTGACGATTTGCAAAGCGGCACCTTTGGCGACTTCGATGTTGAAGTGCTGATGAGTGTCGATTCTTATCCTTTCGTATACCGTTTGACTGGCTCAAAAATTGGTCGCAGCCAAATCATCGTCGTTGGCAACGCTTCGTTCTTGCTGAACCTTCCTCTGGTCAATGCAACTAACCGTAAACTTGCCAGCTCACTGATAGATTGCGTTTCCGAAAATGAATATCCGGACGACAACGTACTCTTCATCGAGAGCGACGACCCGGGTCTGCAAATCTCGGAAATGGATTCGCGTGACAAGGCTTCGCAATGGAATTGGATCACCAGAAAACCGATGCGTTACATCGTGCCCAATCTGCTGATCTGCTTTATTTTGCTCTGCTTCGTGTACTTTCCGATTTTCGGCCGTCCGAGGAGAATCAAACAGACTTCGACATCCAATTTTCGAGATCACGTCGACGCGCTGGGACAACTTATCGGCAAATCCAAATCGTCCACCATTCCGCGATCATGGATAGAAGAATACCGTCGTCGTACGACCAAAAATCGTGCTACAACGATCAATCAACCTGAAACAAAGACTAAACAAGATAACAAAACGATATGAACAACGCTGATCCTCTACCTGAGTTCTTGCAATTCGATTGTGGTGGCTGCCAAACCAAGCTTAAGGTTCCGCGGTCCAGCGTTGGACCTGCCGGCGTAAAGTGCCCCACGTGCGATCATATTAACCCCGCACCTGCCATTGAACCCAAGCCGGCCGAACCTGCGATTGTTGAGGTTGAGGCAGTTGAGGTACAGGAAGTTGATTCCGCCGTCGTAGCCCCCGTCAGCCCATCTTCGCAGGCGTTGCCAAAAGCTCCTGTTCACCAGGGCCGTGACACAGCTTGCCGCCGACTTTATCAAAACATTACCGACGAAGTTGCAAAACTGTTCGTCGGCCAAGAAGAACTGGTCATGGGTACGTTGGTGGCGCTGTTTTCCGGCGGCCATGTATTGATTGAAAGTGCCCCCGGGCTGGGCAAGACTTTATTCGTCCGCACACTCGGAAGAGTTCTGGGCTGCGAATTTGGACGAATTCAATTTACCGCCGACTTGATGCCATCGGATGTTACTGGTGCTCCCATCTTCAATATGAAGACCCAGGAATTCGTTTTCCGTCCCGGCCCCATCTTTACGCAATTGCTGTTAGCCGACGAAATCAATCGTGCACCCGCAAAAACCCACGCGGCTCTGCTGGAAATCATGCAGGAGAAAAACGTGACGATCGACGGCAAGACTCACGAACTCAATCCTCCCTTCCTTGTACTTGCCACCCAAAACCCAATCGAATCGGAAGGAACCTACAATTTGCCGGAAGCTCAACTGGACCGATTCATGTTCAAATTGGTCGCTGATTACCCCGATGAAAAACAGGAATCTGAAATCCTGTTACTGCACAGTGGACAAAAAGATTTTGATCGCCGGCTCGAAACGGAAGTCCAAACCATTGCGTCGCCTGAAGACATCGTTGCGGTGACTCATGAAAACAGCAACGTCCGCGTAGACCCGCTGCTGGTTGAATACATCAACAAGATGGTTCGCCTGACGCGGCAGTGGCCGCAATTCCATATGGGTGCTTCGCCGCGTGCAGGGATCAATTTAATGCAAGGCGCACGAACCCTGGCTGCATTTTGTGGTCGCGATTACGCGGTGCCCGATGATGTGGTTACGATCGCCAAACCAACATTGCGACATCGAGTGATGTTGACGGCAGAAGCGGAAGTCGAAGGTCAGAGCGTCGACCAATTGCTGGGTGATTTGATTCGCAGTATCGAAGTTCCTCGCATCAAGGTTTAACACGAACGATGGCATTGCTTCAATCGATTTTCGATTTCTTGATCCACCGACCCATCGTTATGATGGCTGTGCTATCGCTACCGCTGCTTGCCGCCTGGGCTTTGAAAAGTTGTTTTCCAAGCCGACGTTTGTTGGTCGCTTCGCTGGTTCCATTGATTTTTGCATTTGCCTCCGTTTTGATCCCGCAAGTTGTTCCTGTCATTCTTGTCGCCACGCTTTTGATTGCGGCAATTGCGGTTGCTGATTTATTGACCGTCGCCAGAAAGAATGACTTTCTGGTTGGTCGTGAAGTAATCAAAATCGCTTCGCTAGGCAAACAACAAGACTGCACTTTGACGATTGCCAACAAATCACGTTGGCAATTCTCGACAGAAATCAAAGACGATCTTCCTAACGAATTTGAAGGTGATACCGAATCGTTTTCGCACACGTTTGCCCCTATGAGCCGAACCTCATTTTCTTATCGATTCAAGCCGTTGGAACGCGGAAGATTTGAGATGAGCGCGATTTACATCAAAGTGCAAAGTCGCCTTGGACTCTGGGTGACCTACCATGCGATGGACATGAACAACGAAATCTTTGTCTATCCGGATATGAAACAGATTTCACAGTACGCGCTGCTGGCGCGCACCAATCGATTGAGTTTGTTAGGCGTTCGACGTTCCCGAAAAATTGGCCAGGACAACGAATTTGAAAGACTGCGCGATTACACCCAGGACGATAATTACAAGCGCATTGATTGGCGAACGACGGCCCGACGCCAACGCTTAACCGTTAAAGATTTCCAGTCCAATCAGAGCCAGCGAATTATCTTTATGGTCGATTGCGGGCGGATGATGACGGGCGAATCGAACGATGGCGTTGCTTTGTTTGATCACGCGCTCAACGCCATGTTGATGCTCAGCTATGTTGCCCTGAGCCAGGGCGATTCGGTGGGGCTGATTTGTTTCAGCAACACGATTCACAGTTACACTCCTCCGCGAAACGGTGTCAAACACATCAATCGATTGCTGCATGCTTCATTTGATCAACAACCGCAATTTGTCGAATCAAGATACGACCATGCGTTTTATTATCTGCGCAAGCATTGTATGAAACGATCGCTGGTGGTGTTGATGACCAATGTCATCGATGACGTAAACGCACAATCGGTACAGCAATACCTTGGCAATTTAACAACGCGGCATTTACCGATGGGCGTATTGTTGCGCGATCATCAGATGTTCAATGCAATCGACAGCTTTATCGACCAACCCAAATCGGTGGATTCGGACGAATTTTATTCCGCCGCCGTGGCTGCCAGGATCGCCAATTGGCGGCACCAGATTTTGACTGATTTGCAGCACAAGGGTGTGCTGGCTGTTGATGTCTTTCCCGAACAGCTGACAGCGCGATTGGTTAACAGCTATCTGGAAATCAAGGCCAAGCATCTGTTGTAGCTTGTTGCCATTATGCCAAAGTTGATCGCAAGACTTACGTGCCGTCTAACCGAAAAGCAGCGAGTGGCAGCAGTGTCCAGCTAAGATCCATCGCCTTTGTTCATTGGCGTATCGTCTCGATTGGCCCATTCAGCCATCGAATCATCGTACAACCGAATATCTTCATTGCCAAACAGTTCTCGAAAAATGAACCATGGCATGGCGGCATGCAACCCTTCGTTACAGTAAGCAACCACATCCCCGCCGGTATCGATGCCATGGGATTCGTACAGCTGGCGCAGCTCGTCAATGGATTTAAAGGTTCCATTCTTATTAAGGTTCTCTTGCCATGGAACGTTTTTAGCGGACGGAATATGGCCCAGACGTTTATGAGCCTGATTAGTATGAAACACTTTGCCCGGTTTTTCGCCAGTGAACTGCACATTTGGGCGTCCGTCAATCAATTGCGAATCGTTGTCACCGATTGCTTTTTGCACGGCTTCCAACTGCACGAAAAATCCATCCTGAGTCGATTTGATCACGTAATTTGAAGTTTCTATTTCTGGAACGTCGGGTGTCAGCGTCCTTTTAGTCGATTTCCAGACGGGTGTTCCGCCGTTAAGAATATGGACTTTCTTGTGACCAAAGTACTTCAACGTGTAGTACATTCGCACCGAACCACGATTGGCCATGTCATCGGTCAACACAATCGTTGAATCGTTTTTCACACCAATCTTTGAAAGCAACTTTTCCATATCTGCCTGTTGCGGCAAACGATACAGATTGATTTGCTCGGCATCAATGATATCCGTTCGCCAATCCAGCATCACAGCGCCCGGTATATGACCAAGCTTATAGGTGGTTTTTCTGAACGGCAAATCTATCAGCACCAGATCTTCATCGCTTTTCAGCTTACGTTCCAACCAAGCGGGCGATACCAGAATTGACGAATCGTTTGACTGTTCTTCTTTGAGCTGCTCTTGTTTTTGTTGGTCTGTTTGGGCGACAGAAAAATTGCCTGCTGACAAGATGTAAAAGGTTGACAGCAAAATCAAAGCAATGCATTTTTTGCAATTCATGTTTGTTCTATAAGTTGAAGGTTCATCTGGCACCGACAGCTATTTTTGCAGAAACAACGGCCCGATGTTAATCCTTGTCGTCTTTTTTTGGATTTCCAAGAATTTGCCGCAGATGAAAATGATGTTTCCCCAATTTTCCACCATAGTTTCCGGCACTCACGACCACCACCCCTTCTCCCACACAAGCCTTGATACCGCCAGCCATCGCGTCGGAAACATGTTTTGAGTCGATTCCATCGATCACAATTTCGTAGACACAATTTGCATCCTCATGCACTCGCGACTCGACTCGGCCTTTCAGCGTTGGACAAAATTGGTCAAACGTCGACGCAACCATTCCTTTATATTTGGAACCAACTTTGCTGCCGCTTCGAACCACTCCGCCGGGAAAAGGAGTGATGACTCCAGGAAAGGCATCGATCGATTCGATTGCGCGTCGCGCCGCCGCAAGGCCCGTTTCCTGATCGACGGACTGAATCAAGAAGTTACCACCCGCGACGCCTTTGGCAACGCTACAAGCTTCTTCCACAAGAAACTCGCCGTCCATGACTGGAATTCGCCAATACCTGCGATCACCAATCCGTTTACTCTTTTGAAATCCGTCGCCAAAGAATCGCAAGTGCTTACCCAATGGCAAACTGGATAACGTTTCTGCTTCAACTGCCGTCTTAGCTTCCGGTTCAATTTCCGGTTCAATTCCCGATTCCATGCCGTTAAAAACTGCTGTCGTTGGGCAAGTCATCAAGCATTGTCCACATCTGGCGATCAGGGCCTTGCCCAGTGCATCTTCATTGAAAGCGAACAGCAGAACCGCAGCACCGGGTCGTCCGTCGATCGTTTGCGATTCATCTAAATACTGTTCAACGCCAACTTCGGCATCACAGGCAATGACGCTTGTGCCATAGCCGCAGAACTCGTTTAAACCCGCACGCAACCAATACGAGTCAATCGCGGTCACGATCAACCGTGCAAACCGCATCGTAAACGCTTCGGCGAACGTGTCTTCAATTTCGACGTGTTCGATTTTCAAAACTTTTGTCCGGGAAAACGATAGATTGGCAATCCCCAATTGGAAACAACAAACCAACGTTCTACAATCCACGGACACAAAGCTACCTTGGGACTTTCCATAAAAATGCCACTATTTACGAACGATCCACCAAGAACCCTTCGGCAGAGAATTTTTTATCGCTCTGTCCAGTGGATCACGCTGTGCATCTTTAAAATATTCTTCAATTACAAGTATCGCCACACAGATCGACTGCCTCTAACGGGCGCCGCTTTGATATGTCCGAACCATTTTTCGCATTTGGATCCGATGGCCGTCGGGTGCATCGCCCCTCGTCGAGTAAGTTTTCTGGCTAAGAAGGCTCTTTGGAACAATAAATGGATTGGTAGAGGGCTCGACGGACTGGATTGCATCCAAATCGATCGCGAAGCGACTGGAATTGGAGGAATGAAGGCAACTCTGAAACGACTAAAAAAGGGTGAGTCGGTCGTTTTGTTTCCCGAAGGCGAGCGCAGCTTCGATGGCAATCTATTGCCGCTAATGACCGGATTCACGGCATTGGTTAAGCGAGTCAAAATACCCATCGTTCCCATCGGCATTTATGGGACCCATGAAGCGTGGGCACGAGGCGTTTCCAAGCCAAAAATGGGACGCGTGCGTGTGTACATCGGCCATCCCATTCCTTACAGCGACTTGGAAAACATGTCTGAACAAGAAATGGCAGACTTCGTCGGCAAAAAAATTGCTGAATGCTACGAAGAAGCCAAACTATTTTAAAAGCTTGTTCGGATGATGGGTATTTTGATTTGTTGCTCTCTTCAGGCAATCGCTCAAGATCAGCCCTACATCGCAAATCCAGCTTCTGTGTGAATCTGTTCAACGAGTCCGCCGTCCAGATTTAAGCTTTGTGCAAGCTCAGACAAATAGTTTCGATCTGCGGCATTATCAACTCCCGTAACTGCCAGCGATGCCAGATACAAATCGACGCCCATTTCCGTTGAATTGGACAGTCCTGCGATTCCAGCTGCGCCAGACGGGTTCGACATTTCGCTCATCAAAATCCCGGCCGATTGTTCTTCCAGGCCAGCGGACTGGATGTGGTTGTTGACGGCATCCTGTTCGTCGCCGCTGATCGAGCCGTCGGCCAGTGCAGCACTGACCATCGCACGCAAAATCACTTCACTTCGTTGCGCAGCTTCATCGCCTTCGAGATTGGCGATCGATTGACCGTCGCTGGTAATCCCGTTTTGCTCTTTCCATTTTTCGTACGCTTTGAAGCCAACAGCGCCTAATGCTGCGACGCTTCCGACCTTGATCACTGGTGAAAGGATTTTTCGGCCCGATTTAGTGCCGACCAATAAAGCAAGAATTCCGCCCACAGCCGCCGTGGCACCAATCTTTTTGAATAGCTCATCACGCTCAGCTCCTGGAGGCGGCAACTCGACGTATTGCTCAAGCTGATCTCCGATTTTGTCTTTAGCTTGCTCGACTCCGCCTTTGGCGTACTCCATTCCTTGTTCGGCCAATTCACGGCCACGAGCGGCAAGTTGCTTGCCCGAATTCATCAACTGTTCTAATAGTTCTTGCGCATTTATTTGTGTGTCGTTGCTCATTTGCGTCTCCAAAAAGTAATTGCTGCCAAAAGAATGCCGGCAGCGGCAGGCAGTTAACAGTATCGATTTAGTCAACAGCAGTCAACTTGGCCCTTTATTTGCAAATCAATCTACTGCTGATCAAAAGGGACAGTTGTTTTAAAGCCCATCTTGTTACACCGATAAATCGTATCACGTGGGTCTTCAAAAATATCCGCCAGCCGGCGCAACTCCTGCAAATCCCCGTCAGAAAGAAACAGAATCGCCCGCGTGAATTGCTCGTTGCCAACGTTAAGAGCTCGTTGACTAGCCGTTTCGACGATCGCCTGAGCAGTATCGCCTCTACGGAAATAGCCGTACTGGCGCGTAATTTCATTCAGTACATCCTGCGGGACATCTTTCGATTCACGCTTGGAGTAACGGTTGACAATGTATGTAATTGACAAACCGGCGATCAACGAAAACAACAGAAATGTTCTCAGGGAAAATCGAAGCTTGCCCATAAGTCGTCGTCAAATCGTTTCAACACTGACACTGGTTTTAACTTTTTCCTTACTGATTAACGCCGGCCAGTAACTGATCACATCAGTCGCTTTCGGCCGTCCACCGGCAAAACCAGTGACTCCCGGAGGACCGCTTGTAACCAATGGCACGATTTCCATACCCAATCGATTCAGTTTGTCCTTGTCATTTCCGCGAGCACCAATCCTTAGAATAACTTCCGCGGGCTCACTGGGAGCATCAAGGATACCCGCATGGCAAGCATTGGTACCCACGATTTCAATGAAACGCTCGTCTTCACTAAATTCCGCACCATCCATTTTCGCTCGATCAAAAACGATATCGGCACACAATTTAGCTTTGTCGACCGCATCTGGACCGGCAACGGTTAGCTGGCCAAGGATCTTGTAGCCTTCGTGAAATGCAATTGAGACTTTGTAGGTGTCGGTTGCAGGCTTGCCTTTGATTCCAGAAATCTTGACTCGATCTTCTCCATCGGCTTGCAGCTGTATCGAAGTAAAATCTGCGACGCAATCCGGCGTGATGTAGTTGGCGGGATCGCCCATCTCGTAAACCAGTTGCGAAGTCACCGTTTCGACAGAAACCTTTCCGCCCGTGTTTTCATGTTTGGTCACAGCAAATGACCCGTCTGAATGGGCTTCGATTACCGGGTAACCGATTTTGGCCATATTCGGGATGTCGCGCCAATTCGCGTAGTTGCCGCCAGTACACTGAGCACCACATTCAACAATGTGACCGGCGATAGTCCCGGCAGCCATCTTGTCCATGTCGTCAAGCGACCAACCAAATTCGTAGCACAACGGAGCCAGCACAACCGAAGGATCGGTCGCGCGACCAGTGATCACAATATCTGCGCCCTGCTGTAATGCCTCAACGATCGGTTCGGCACCAATGTAAACGTTAGCCGTGCGGACCTGTTCCAGGTACGGAGCCAAAGGCTCACCGTTGTCCATGTTTCTAAATTCTTCGCCGCCATCGATCAACGATTTCAAATCGGCCAGGATATCGTCACCTTCGACGATACCAACTTTGACGCCGGAAATTCCCAGCTCACGAATCACATTGGCCACCGCTTTTCGACAGGCGATTGGGTTGACGCCACCAGCGTTGGCCACAATCTTGATTCCTTTTTCACGGCACTGTGGCAATACGCGTTTGACCATCTGAACAAAATCGGTCGCATAGCCCATTTCCGGATTTCGGCTTTTGAGCTTCTGCATGATGCTCATGGTCACTTCCGCCAGATAATCCAGCGTCAGATAATCCAGCGGCCCTTCGTTAACCAATCGGACGGGGCCAAGGATGCTGTCCCCCCAAAACCCTTGCCCATTTGCAATCAATATTTTTTCACGTTTTGACATCAATCTGTTCTTTCTGGAAAAAGTGCAACGATGCAGTGTACAACAGCAACCGAGTTTGGAAAACGTGCGGTCTTTAAGTGTTTACGATTTACCGCATCATCGTAAAATCGTCCTTTTAAACCAATTGGTGAAACCAAAACCATGTACGAATATATCGAAGTCGATTTTGCGGACGGTGTCGGCCGTTTGACACTGAACCGTCCAGACAAGCGAAATGCCCTGAAGCGGGATTTCATCACCGAGATTCATGCCGGGATCGAGCAATTGAAGGGACATGGATCGGATTTGCGGTGCTTTGTCCTGGCTGCCCACGGATCTGTATTTTGTGCCGGAATGGATCTGGGTGAAATGCAGGCACGGGCCGGGGCCGACGATGGAGCCGCCCAACTGCAAAAGGACTCGGAAGTCTACTGCGACGTTCTGACTCAAATCGTACAGCTGGATGTGCCCACCGTTGCAGCGGTTTCCGGACCGGCACTGGCTGGCGGAATGGGGATGATTCTGGCATGTGATATTTTGATCGCCAGTGAAAACGCTTTCTTCATGTTGCCAGAACCAATGCGAGGCATCACAGCCGCAATGGTTACACCGCTACTGATTCACCGGATTGGCGCTGGACCGGCGAGCTACATGCTGCTTTCAGGCGAACGTGTCCCAGCCGCAGCGGCAGGGCAAATGAATTTGTGTCATGACGTCGTTCCAACTGAAGAATTCCCGAAACGAATCGATTCGCTGATCGCGGCAATTTTGACCGGCAGCCGAAGTGCACTGGCCATTACCAAACAACACATTGCCAGCAGCATCGACACCGATCTTGTTGAACAAATCAAAATGTCTGTCAGTGTGTCTGCACGAGCACGCGAAACGGAAGATGCCCAGGAAGGACTAGCTGCGTTTCTGGAAAAACGAAAACCAAATTGGCAACCAGCCGAAACCGGAACCTGAGCCATCGATCCATGATTGGCTGACCCGCACTGAATCAAAGTCGCGCTGAAACAAAGAAAATTCGATTTCACTTGAGGGCTTGGTTGCTCTAAGTGTTTAAAGATTGCAAATACTAAAACGGAAATATCCAAATGAGAAATATTGACCTTACTGGAAAAACAGCCATCGTCACTGGAGGAGGGCAGGGCATTGGCCTGGCAACCTCGCTGTCCCTGCACAATGCCGGGGCGAACGTGGTGATAAATTACTTTCCCGACGACGCCAATAAAGCGATTGCTGAAAAAGTGGTCACAGATCTGGGCGAGCGAGCGATGATTGGTGAAGCGGATGTGCGAAATCCCGATCAGTTGTCTGCCATGGTATCTGCAGCGGTTAAACAATATGGATCTCTGGACATTTTGGTCAATAACGCGGGCATTCTGCGCGATCGCAGCTTCAAAAAGATGAGCCAAAACGAATGGCAGGATGTAATCGACACCAATTTGACCGGTGTTTTCAACGGCTGTAAGGCAGCGATAGAGTCGTTGTCGGAAAACGGGGTGATCGTCAATGTCGCCTCGCTTTCGGCTGTGACCGGCTTCTTTGGACAAGCAAATTATGCCTCGGCCAAAGCTGGCGTCATGACCCTGACCAAGGTTTTGAGCAGAGAACTCGCACGCAAGAACATTCGTGTCAATGCAGTCGCTCCCGGCGTGGTGGACACGGAAATGGGCAAGTCGATTCCAGAAGAGAACCGCAAGGCAATGCTGACCAATGTGCCCTTAGGCCGCTTCGCCGAGCCAAGTGAAATCGGCGATGTAGTTTTGTTCCTGTGCAGCGATCTATCGTCCTATGTCACCGGCCAGACAATTCACATTAATGGCGGCTGGTGGGCCTAGCGGTCAATGGCACTTACTTTAGGCACGAATCTCGATTGGTGAGTAGTTTAACGACAAGCCGGAAGGCGACCGTGTTTCCCTACCCAAGCCCAATCACCGACGCCTGCCGGCTAATCGTTAAACAGGACAAGCATCGTTCAGTTAGGGTTTTCGCTTTTGTGAACACAACAAATGTAAAGCAAGTGCCATTGGCCTAGCGGTCCAGCGGGTGACCGCCGCCCTTCAGGTTCTCCAAACGTGCAGACAAACACTTTCGGCGGACTGTCCGCTGTGACAGCAAACCCAATTCGGCAAAGCAGCAAGCGATAGCAATTTCCTCATTATTGCTGGATTCAGCCAACGCCGTTTATGACAACATAAAGCACCACTACCGACTTCATAATTCTCGCTATCCCGCGCCTCAAAAATAGCAGCAAATTTTGGGGAAAATGAGGCTTTATTTGGGATAATTTCCGCGCCGATGCGTATATATATGTGAACCCTAATGGCATAGTTTGCTCATTAAGGTTCAACGGGGAAACGGCCGAGCAAAGTGTTCTGCCCTCCAATCTTCAGGAATGTGAATAGGGTTTTTATCATGAAAATTGTCGAAATGATTTGCGGCAAGAATCAAGTTAAGTGCCCGCGATGTGGTAACCGACTCAAGCGAAACAAATTGAATCGGTCTTACATTAACCGCTGCTCTTCGGGCTGCGGAGTGTGGATTGACCAGGAACAACTGGACCAATTAGTGGGTATGAAAAAGCGTTACGAAGTCACTAATGACTTGCCGGCGCAAATTGGGGATCGAAGCACAGCGGTCTAATCGATCGCTGCACCGAAGTCCTCAATAAATCTTGAAAACTTGACTCCCTTGTTCGCCATGGTTCACCATTGGCGGACAAGGGTTTTTTCTTGGATATTTTAAATGTCCACTGCGATCTCAATCAAGAAAACTGTCGCGCGAGGAACGGCCAGCATTTCTGCCTAATCCGGAAAAAAATACCCGATCTCATGGAATTCGTACGTAGCCTCAAATGGCTCATCCATATCATCATCCATGACTTGATCGATTTCCGTTTCACAAACAATCCAGCCAACGCAATTATCGCTTCCGCAATGGCACTCGATAGCAGCGGACGCCGGCCAGTTGTAGGAGATGGATAGTTCGTCGCCTGGAAAGATGTCTCGAATCGCTACCAAAAACAACCCACGATGCATTTCCTCAGAATCAGCTACGGGATGATCGAGGATTGTAAATTCGCAATTGGGTTCACAGCTATGATTGACGAACCGAAATGGAGCAAAGGGCTCCAATTGCAAGCCGTTTTCGAAATCGAAAGTGTATTCCGAAGTTGCTTCTGACTCATGAACCAGTTTCCCTTTGATTTCGCCAACGATAACGGACGTTGGATAAGGTCTGGTCGCAAAAACGCCTTTGCCCACGTGGGTTTCTTCAATTCGAACGTAATGCAATTCCGAATCATCGTCCTCGGTAATGTCAAACAGCATGCTTGCTCGCAGAGAAATATTGGCCAACAAGCTAAAATCATGCTCGACATGATCAGCAGCGTCAATCGTCAAATCAATTTTGGTCCTATTGAAGACCTTCAAGAATATCTGCAGCCGTCATACGCTGTGCATCACCGGCCAATTCATTCAACCTTTGATTTACGCTTGCCGCCTGGCCAACCGATTTGGCGATGTCGACGATCGCACCTTCAATCCATGGTGTTTCCAAAGGCTTACCACGCTGAAGACTTTGCCACGTCGAACCGCCTTCGCGCTTCTGACCGTCGATTGGGGCCAAAGCAATTGATTTGCACCGCTTGAGAAATTCATCGGTCTCAACGCGGTCGATACCGGCTACCGTCAACACTCGCTCCGCTTCTTCACGCGCAAGGGCGGCCACCGCTTTCCAATCGTCGATGACCAAAGCTTGTGCTGTATTACCGACATTGGTGACCAACTTTGCATATTTCCACCGCATGATGTCGTTGCGCTGAACCGAATCAAAACCGGCGCCTGCCAACGTACTGGCGATTTGAAGGCACAATGAGTGCCGAATCTCGTTCGCTTGTTCATTGGTGACCGTGCCGACATCCAAAATCCCCGGACAACCCTTGCCATAAACACGAAAATCGCCGCGCTGCATGTGTGTCGACGGCATCCATATCATCAACCCAAAAACCGCCTCAAATCGCTCAAGCGCCCATGCTTCGCCCTGAATTCCATTGCTCGCACAAACCACCGGCAATTGCCCGCCCGCTGCATTTTTTAATTCGTCCAAAGTTTGCTGGGCATCATTGAGTTTGGTTGCGACCACCGCAACATCGCCCTGTCTCCAATCAACGTCCCCAATCCCAGCAAAAATTTCTGGCCTGGCATGAATTTGGCGGTCAGGAAATTGAACGGACAATCCATGTTCACGGTAGTGAAGCGCGTCATTCGGCCGAGTAACCAACCCGGTACTGAAACCGGAATTTTCGACGGCCGCGGCGATGGTACCACCAATAGCTCCGGCCCCGACAACGATTAATCGCAGCATCACAGTTTTTCCAATCGTCCACTTCCAAACATCATTGCTTCGACGGCACCTGCTCGACGAAAGTTCTTGACCGATTCCATATCAATGACTTTCGTCGTTGCGAAACACCAACAGCAGTCGTTCACAGATGGCCTGGATCCGATTCCCTCCGAACAACACGATTGGGATAGTTAACAATCCAAACACGCTGATAATTTGCAGCGGAAATCTGCTGCGTGACACCAGATCGCTAAAGACCACCAGCAATGCCACTGCCAACAACGGCACACAAACGGCCAGAAACTGGTAAATAGGGATTTTCTTTATCAGTGAATCAAGGCATCCGTTGACCGTCGAAATAACCTGCTTCGAATAGCAGTTCTGAATCAAAACCGGCAACCAGATTTTCAGCGACAAATAAACCATCGCGAAAAACGTCAGTGTCGTAATCGAAATTCCCGCCAGCCAATGGGATGCAATAAAATCGATCCCATTCGACAAATCCAAATCGGTGCCAAAACACCAAAGCGCTACGGGATAAATGACTCCAGCAATCAACCATAAAGCACCACAAATAACCGCCTGGATATGGCCAGCGGACAAGGTGTGACCGGTTGCCAGGCCCATGTCCGGAACCTCTTGGTGCTTGCCTTCGGTACACAATCGCAATGCTTGGGGCACAGCCCGCGTCAGATACACAAACGCAAATATACCGATCGGGAAAACGATTCCATTCACCAAATACATGATGTAAGTGAAAGTGGTACTGGCCGTCTCGGGAACCGATTCGTCAAGGTTGAAATTATAAACGAATGCGGCAGCCAACGTATTAAACAACAAACAGACAACCACACATACCAAATAGAACTGCTTCTGAAATACAAGCGTCCAATTGCGAGACGACGGAAAAAGGAATTTTTCTGCGTCTCGATCCAACCCAAGCTTTAATTGATTGGCCAGATCGCAAGCCGACAAAGGTCGGTCCTTAATTTCAGGCTGTAAACACCGAATCAGTGCGCTGCGCATCAAAGGCGATTTAGATTGCAAAGCGGCAACGAGACGTTCAATCGAATTCTCCCGTTCGGCAACCATCGTTCCCAGGCCGTCGCTGCTGCGCGATTTGGTCAGTGCGTAAAACGGCAACTCGCGCATCAACAAGTGATACAACATCACTCCCAGCGAATACAGATCACAAGATTCATCCAGTTGCTCGGAATCAAATTCGTCATCCCGGTTGAACGCTCTAATCTGTTCGGGCGACATGTAAGCCAGACTGCCGCCAAATTTCGATTCGCCGACGACGGATGTGGCTGAGCTGATATTAAAATCCGCGAGCATTACGTTACAGTCCCTGCCAATGAGAACGTTGGCTGGCTTAATGTCGCGGTGCAAAACGCCTTTTTCATGAGCGTATTCCAGAGCCCGGGCCAGGTGATAACCGATGCGGCATATCGTTTGCTCCCAATCAGACGAAAGAAACTGGTTACGTGTTACTGATTCGTAGTTGGGAGAATCACCTCGTTCGATGATCGCTTCATCGACACATTTGACGAACTGCTTGCCGTTTAGTTGATCTTCCGGCAAATTCAATACGGCGCGCAAGACGTCCAGCAACGTTCCGCCTTCCAAATATTGCATATAGAGCAAATGCAAGTTGTAGCTGTTTTCACGACGTTGATCGTAAACCCGCACAATGTTGCGGTGATCAAGCTGGGCCAGCGTTTGAGCTTCCATGCCATGATCTTCGGACACCTTCAAAGCGACCATACGCTGCATCGAAATCTGCCGCGCCAGAAACACCGTCGCAAATGAACCTTTGCCAAGTTCGGCCACCAATTCAAAGTCATCCAGCTTGTCACCAACGCCAATCAGTTGGCGTTTTTCGATCGAGCCAGCGGCAACATCAACTATCTCCGTTTTCGCCGCCGTTGTTTCGTGCAGCGCTTCCAAAGTCATCGCGCGTTGGGCCACGTATTGAGACAATCCGGGGAACGTGTCAAAGTAATCCTGGACAAACGCAGATTCATCCATGCTTCGTCGCATCTCTATTTCTACGTCAACCAATGCAGCAATATCTTCAATCGAAAGTTCGTTGTCGATCAATTTCAGAAACTCTGCAACCGATTTTATAGTTCCAGTTTCGAATTCACGACTAAATCGATTCAGTAATTCCGTTAGTGCTCGGGGATCGGGGTTGTTTTGTTTTTCGCTCATCAGCCGCTTTTACGAATCGACGACAGCCACGTCATCCGTAGCGTATTTATTATCTTGACGTCTGGCTTCTGGAAATCCAGCCCAATGAGCGAACTGGTGCAGCACAATCCCCGCAGCGACGTTCACATTTAGAGAAACCGCATCGCCATACTGCGGAATGTAAACCAGAGCATCGCACATCGCAATCTGTTTTGCGATTAATCCTTCGCCTTCATTTCCCATCAGGAAAGCGGTCGAACCGTTGAAAGGCTGATTGGTGACCGGTTGGGACGTCGGATTGATCTCGACGCCAACGAGACTGCAGCCTTGCGATCGAACAAAATCAACGGCTTGTTCAAGCGTGTAATAATGCAGAACTTTCGTACGGCGCGTTCGTGCCGTGGCTCCACAGCGCGAAACGTCCTTCTTGCCAACGGCGATCGGCGTCACTCCAAACGCATTGGCCGTGCGAATCAAGTTTCCAAAATTGATTGGCTTTGAGAGATTGAAAAGAATCAGGAAACACCTGATGGGCTTATTCATCCTTGCTCGCATCCACTAAAAGCGATAAGTATCTCGGTTTGAAATTGTGTCTGTAGTTTAGACGTTATTGCGCCGAGTTTTAAGTTCCTTTCAGAACATATGGATCGCAAAATTTGGAAGTCGACGTAGAAAACTCGCCAGACCTAAAACGCTGCTCCGCCCTCAAGCATCCATTTAAAGATGGGGTTTAGATAAGAAGCTCACAATCAAGACGATCATGCCGCTTTTTTGTTGTCGACGAATTCCCGAATAGATTTTTCCGCTGTATCGCGAACGTTCTCAGGTAAGTGTCGTCCCAACCGACTGGCCGTCGAACCAGCAAACATGCCGACCAGGATTGCTGCCAGAAAAGTCGCTGCACCGTACTGATAATAGAATCCAATAAAGTAATTCGCTCCAGCAGCCGGTATCCCGAATAACGGATTGCGGTACTCAGTAAATGTGCTCGAAGGCTCGATGATCCCGTGCCCCGTCACATGGCTTAGCGAGTTACTCAGCAATGCCCCGGCCACAATAACCGACGCAGCAAAAAGCCACTTGCCCCATCGAAACCATTTCTCTTTTCTTGAATAAGTGATCACACCAATTGCGAATGTTAGAGGATACGTTTGCAAAGCCGTATCCCACAGCGGCCCCCAATGGTCGCCAACTGCAAACCGGTCCGTTTGATAGGTGCCAAAAATCATGCTCATGGCCGGCACAATTCCCGACAAAATCAGTATCACAAAAAAAGCGGTACGAATGGCAGATTTGCGAGTGGCTTTCAAATCGTCCTTCAATGAAATTGGCCTGTCTTTGCGTTTGTTGCGAGATGATCCAAACATCTTTGTACCCAGCTTTCGGTGTTCAAATTTCGAGAACGAGAACGTTAGACAATTTGCGAAATCACAACAACGCGCATTTCCTAACAGCCAGTATCCATACGAATTCCGGCTTCCAGAAAACTAATCGGAAGTGGGGAAGAATCCGGCAAAACAGGAACTTTATCGACAGCGTATATACCAACAGAAGCTAGTCGATAGTGCTTTCATACAATGGTAGAAGTCGGTATTTAACTTCCAGCGACAATAAATTCATGGTGGTCACATATAGCCGTCCACCGTGAGCCCCCCAACGATCCGGCACCGGTTTGTAGGGATGCCAACTACCACGCAATTCGCCACTCATCTCTTGCGAATCGATCAATAACGGGTGCAGGGCTTCGCTCCACTGATCCCAATATTTTCCACCAGCATGTTTAATCACCTGAGACGCATAATACCAATAGTACGTATCTCGAACGCGTGAACTGGCATCGCTGGGCAATTGTTCAAGCAACGTTTGCACGCCACGCAAAAACTTCTCGTCGTCCGGCTTCCAGCCTGAATAAATTTTCATCAGCAAGCCAACCGAATTCATGGTCACCGAAACTTTTTTGCCATGCGCACGTCTCTTGCCTTGTGAATCGACCGCATACGGGTTATATCGAAATTGCGACGGCCGCTGAGGATCTTCAGCCACGCGAAGCCAATCAGCAATTCGATCCAGTGACGATTGGCGAGTTTTCAAGCCAGCCAGTTTCCCACTCTTGATCGCCATCATCATCCATCCCGTTACCGACGTATCGGTCGATCGCTTTTGACGTTCCGCAAAATATCGCCAGCCGCCTTTCTGAGGATCCTGAGTGTCGAAAATATAATTAAGCGCGTCTTGAGTCGGCTTTCGCAGCGCCGGATCCTGAGTCATTCCATAGGCCTCGGTCAGTGCCAGCGCCGCGATCGCATGGCTGTACATGCGACAAGCATCGTTGGAATTTTTATCGGCTTCCAAATACAAACAACCGTCGCTCGTCTGATTCGCAATCAACCAATCGAGTGCCCGGGAAACCGCATTGGTATATTTGAATTCGCGATGCGTATATCCAGCACCTTGAAACGCCAGCAAAGCTAATCCAGTGGCTGCGGTATCGCTGGTCAGTTGATTTTGAAACAGTGGGTCCTGGTTATCAAACTGGCCAAGACTCCAACTTCCATCGGCCAACTGATGTCGAGCCAGAAACTCCAGGCCGCGTTCAATCGCCGCTTCCGTTTTTGGTCCCGAATCAGCCAGTGCCGCTGGATTGCGATTTCGAAAAGCCTCTTTGGCCAGTTGAGCATTCGGATTAACGTTTGGCACGCCTCCAGAATTCTTGCGCCGGAACCTGACTTCGGAATTTGGCGATAAGATGTCGCTTTCGATTGCAGCATCGTTTCGCTTGCCAATATCGCGGCTAACGGTATCCGCAAACCCGCCAGACCCAAGATCGGCGTCCAATTCAAGTTCCACTCCAGCCGGACCGCTATTGGTAATTGCTACCTGCCGCTTGATCGTTCCTAAGTCTGAATCTTCAACTTGAAGTTCACCCCAGGATTTTGATTCGACATCAACAGCCAAATTTTCGTTCGTGGATTCTGTTGGCTTCGCGCCCGAAGCTCCACGCTTGCGCTGGCCTCGCGCATCGACGACGTCGTTGATGTTGGCATCGCTCCGTTCACGCCGTCTACCGTTTCCGGACCCTTCGGCCAGCAACGGCAAGCTTGACATTGAAGCGGCCATTACATTGGCTGCAGTTCCCAAAACCGATCCGCCGGAAAGCGTATCGGTTGGGCGTCGGGCCATTTCCATTGTGGCCATGTTATCGCCAGTTTGGACGGGGTTGCTTTGGTGATTGTGGGCTTCGCCTTCGGATCCGAAACTCAAGTTGCGTTCGACGTTGGGAGCCTGGGCGATTCGAATTCGGCTGGTTCCCGGATCGGACCTGGCTACACCCTCACCGCCAGAAAATTCGCCTTCGCTTGACGGATCGGAAGCTCGGCGGCGAGTAGACATTGCAACAGCACCAGTAACACCGCTATTAGCTGATTCGGATTCAAACATTTTCGATTCCTTGCTTGAAATCGAACCCGAAGATTCACCACTGCGAGCAATTTGTGCAGCTGCCTGCTGTTCGGCCGAATCCACTGACAAAGCCTCGGCGGCATTGACTGGTCCGATTTCATCAGCAGTCTGCACATTGCTTACCGACGGCGACGAATTGGATTGTCGGCTGCCGGCCGCTTTGGGCGATTGGGCGATTGAGAAATTTAAGTCTGGCGAACCGCCGCCGCCCCGCCGCTCGGTCGCGACTTCGGTGACGACTTTTGTCGCACCGATATCCATCATTGAAGCTCCTTTTTCAGCCGCCATCGAGTCATCAGATTGAGCCGTCGCCGATTCGATATTCGCCGCTGCACTTTGAGCAGTCAGCCGGGCAGGGGACTGAGAGCCAGATTTTGTCGCCCACTGAACATTTTGACTGCGCAGCGTACGCTTTGCATTTTCGCTTTGGCCACGCTCGCGCAAATTGGATTTCTGGAACGACGACATGGCGATATTATCACTCGCCCTATTGGAGGTCCGCTTGCTGGAGGAATCCGAAGCGATATTGACGGGGCTCACTTCGCCACCGCGAACTCGGTCCAGGTTCTTAGAGCGATTGGTGCCGGCGACCCCAGACGTGCTGCGGGTCAGTGCTATCGATTGCGGCTGTGGGACGTTACGCAATTGTTTTGCTGATGCGGCAGGAGCTGTTGCTTTGATTCGGTTGTTGACCGTTGGTGATTTGGCGGCAATTTGCCTTTTTGATTCCTGAGTGCTCGATCGCGTTTTAATCGCCTGATTGGTTCGTTTGGTTTGCCGTCGCTGGGCGTTTGCAGCGGAGCTGGAAAATTTCGGAGTTGGTGAATCATTCGTTTTCCGCGCTACCGTAGAGCTGAACTTCTTGCGATTGACTTCCGCTTTGGACGACTCGCTGCTGGTGATCGATTTGGGCGCTGATGGTTTAGTCTGACTAATAGCGGGCGTCTTTGCGGCTACGGCTGGAATCTTGGCAACGCTTTCTCTAAGGCGAGCCGTTGGTCGTTCTCGCGCAACAGCCATTTTCGAAGACTCTGATTTTCGACGAGTCACCGATGGTTCTGGTTTGAGTGTTTTAGATTTCGGCAAAGTTTCAGATTTTTGCTTTGCCGCAAGAACGACTGAACTGGCAGAACTCTTCTGCATCTCAATGGCTGAAGGCTGGGCCGCTACGGTCGACTCCTGGACGGCCCTCGGTTGTGATTGTGAAGTTATCGTCGGCGATCGCGAACTTTTTGGTTGAGCATTGCTGCGACTGCGACTCAATTTGGATTGCTCATCGGAAAGTTTTGCCACCGTCGAACGGGTTTGACGTCGCTTCGTCATTTGCTGTTTTAAATTTTGTTTTTCCGGCACGACGGGGACTGGCTGCGGTTTCGTTTTTATCGTGGCAACTTTTTTCTCAACCTCAACTTCTACATCAGGAACGACGTGTTTTTGTGGTTGCTGAAAAACCAGTTGACGATTCCGATTGTTGATGGTGATCGTGCGTTCTGGCTTGCGCTTCATGACTACTGGATCGCTGATTTCCTGGCTACCGAAAACATAAATCAGCGATGTGGAAATCAAAACCATCAGATGCAGGGCGAAACTGACCAGGATCGCAAGCTGCAATGTACGCCTTAAAGTCGAATCATCCAGCGAGTACAGAACCGCGATTGCCACCGCTGCAACCACTGGCAAGATCAGCAAACTTCCCCACATCCAAGGCCCGTTGATCAACGTTACGATCGCACCGGCAGCGATACCGGCCAACACCACAATCGCCATCAAGACCGGCCAAAACTGCTGGTCGAAAGCTGGCGGAGCGTCCGATTGGATGCGTTCAACGCAATGGCGGTAACGTTTCAATGCTGATTTGCCTTAGCTTGTTAAATGATTATCCGCTCGGGGCATCCGTTGTGGCTGTGAATTCTTCGATCCCAACTTTCTTGCATAAATTCATCGCAGTAGCCACAAAATCCCAATCCGTTTTTTTGTCGGCGCGGATCACCACCGATTGCGACAAAGGGTTGTTTGTTCGTGCACGAGTAAGGATTTGTTCAACTTGTTCGATCTGTCGAAACTGGCCGTCAATAAAGAATTTTCCTTCAGGGTCGATATTGATTACGATTTCGTTGATCGGCGCGGTCATCGATACAGCTTCGCTGACAGATGGCAAGTTCAGATCAAGCTGCCGTTCTTCTTCTGAAAACCGCGAAGCCACCAGAAAAAAGATCAACAACAAAAACACGACGTCGATCAACGGCGTAATCGTCAGCGACCCGATAGCCGCATTCTTGCGAATTCTTACAGCCATTATTTAGTCGTCCTTGCTTGCGTGCGTCGGCCGCGCCGTTTTGATTCGCCGTCTGCTTCAAACTCACCGGTGCCAATTTCCAAATCATCCGCACCAGAGCTCTCCGTTTCAGTCCGCACGTCCGAAAACCGAATCTTGCCTTCGTAGCGTTCAAGTTGAGGCAACAAATTAAAAATCATCTCTTCAATCTGATTCATCATCGAGACCACGCGATTCTCGAAGTAGTGCGCCAGCACTGACGCCGGGATGGCGATGATCAATCCGAACATCGTTGTTACCAGCGCGGTATAAATACCTTCAGCCAGAGCTTCGGCTCGATTCTGGCCAGCAATCAATTGAGTTGTATCGTAAAAAGCTTGCGTGATTCCCCAAACCGTGCCCAGCAGACCAATCAACGGTGCAATCGCGGCGGCCAGGCTTAACCATGAAACCAGTTGCATCATCCGTGTCGCTTGTCGTTGGCTCGATTCAGAAACAGCATTTTCAAGTTCCAACTGCGGTCGACCAACTTTCACCAACAACGACTTGAACACGTCGGCCGCCGCTGAAGGATTTTTTTGACAGACTTCGTACGCAGCCCGCGGCTCCAAACCACCAGGCGAGCTTGCCAGACGTGAAAGTTGCCGCACAAATCGATCCGGAAAAATGCGGCTTCGACGCAACGAGACAGCCCGTTCGAACGCCAAAGCAACTACGACCAGCGACAATACAAGCAGCGGGATCATAAACCAGCCACCGCGAGTCAGCAGCGACATGATGTTGATTCCTTGAGCCGCCGGATCGACAGCTTGCGCCGCTACGACGCTTTCGCTGCCAGTTTCTTGAACCGCCATCAATGGCGACGCGAATGAAATTGCAAACAATACGGCAGTCAGCAGATAAACTGACAGGCGAATCATTTTCAGGCGACGATCAGTCATACAACGCTCCAACGAATATCGATACAGCTCGAGCAAAACGAAGCTTTATCTATTGGTGATTTGCGGACTTCCGCAATTTAAAGTTCTACGGCCTCAAGTTTTTTCAACTGGCGATTTGCTTCGGGCGCCAATTTGTCGTTGGGGAAATTTTCAACAAGATACTGAAAATGCTTTCTGGATTCTTCAACAAACTTTCTTTTCACTGCTTCGCTATTATCGGGCAACGAAATTTGAACCATGTTGCAACGTCCTGCCTCGTAACATGCAAAGGCCTGCCATTGTTTGATCTCGTCCACCGCCTGGTTGCCGCCGAAGCCGTACCGCACCAGTTTAAATCGATTGATTGCATCGGCAAACTGTTTTTGATCAAAGAAGATTTCACCAATCATGCACATCGAACGTGCGCCCGTTGTGCCAAGATGCGTTGAGGCGGCCATATAAGCTTCCAGAGCTTTATTCGGATCGTTCAACGCACGATAGGCATCACCGATTTCCATTTGGGCGTCTTGCTGAACTTGCTTATTAACATCGTCCACTAACAATGATTCGGCAAACTCGATCGCCAATTGATGTTCGCCGGCCAGATTAGCGCTTTGGGCACCGTGTAAATTTGTCAGTATTTTCAAGCTGGGCTTAACGGTCTTGGAAGTTTCGATGACTGGTTTTGCAACCCGATACTTCTTTAACGCTTCACCATAGTTTTTGTTTTCATACAACGATTCGGAAACCATAAACATGGCATCGGCTTTAAACATTCCATCGGGAAATTGCTCTAGTTGCTTTTGAAAGGCAGCCAGGGCCGCATCAAAATCTTTCAACTTGTAATTCGACCACGCCAATCCATAGAGAGCTTTTTCAGTGATGCTGGCATCGGTGCTCTTTTTCGCAGCGGTATCAAAATGTTCAATCGCTTTCTGGAAATTGCCCTGATCGTTGGCACTTTGGCCCACATGGACATTGGATTCAGCCGCCAACGAACTTTCCGGAAATTTCTGCGCGATGGTTTGAAAATGCGTTAACGCCGCATCTAAATTCTTGTTCGATTTGTTGGCCCATGCCAATTCGTAATGGAATCGATCAGCAAGATTGGATTCAGGTGCCAATTCCAACAACTTTTCAAAAGCACCGATAACTTCCGGCCAATCCTGTTTGGCAATTTGGGCCAACCCCATCTCGTACAACGCTTCCTGGTGTTTTGAATCCACTGGATCGGTTGCCAGAAATTGCTTCACGTCGGCGATGGCATCGTCGATCTTGCCTTGCTGACGGTTTGCCGACGCACGCCCGATTAACATCTGGCTTGCCAACGGATGTTTGGGAAACATTTCGGCCAATTTCCCAAACGATTCGACGGCGAAATTGAAGTCGCCTTTCTGCAGATACGACCAACCGATACCGAAAAGTGCGTATGGTGCAAATTCCGATTCTTCAAACTTGTCAATCACGGCCGCGTAATTGGTTAACGATGCATCGTAGTTTCCTGCCTCATATTCGAATTCGCCGAGCCGATAACTGGCTTCGGCAATCCGTTTTGATCCAGGAAACGAATCGACGAGCTGCTGAGTTGTTTGTTGCGCCAATTGCGGCTGAGAGTTAGCAAAATAAGATTGCGACAATCTCAACAGTGTTTCATCGGCAAGTCGCCACGAATCACTGGTCTCAAACGAACGGCTCAGATGTGCAATTGCGTTCTTTGCATCGCCAAGTTTGTGATGGCTGCATCCGATCCAATGTAAAGCTTCAGCCTTCTTATCGCGCAGCTCAAGTCGGTCGACGACCGGCTCGAGTTGAGCAATCGAATCCTGATACTTTTTCTGCATATACAATGCCAGACCAACATTCAATTTCCACTGCCCATTTTTTGGATGGCCGGCAAACGAATCGACAAGTAACTGGGAAGACTGTTGTGCCAGCGCAGGTTCATCGCTCATCAAATAACTATCGGTTTCTACTTCGAGAACGTCGAGCAAATAGTCTGAACCGGAATACGCATCACGAAATTTTTTGGTGAGTGCCAGGGCATCGGTCAAATTGCCTGACTTCATTGCAGCATATGACGCATTGTAAAGTGCCGACGGTGCCAATTCGTGTTCTGGGTATTGGTTGGCAATTTGCAGATACAGATCTTTGGATTCTGCGATGCGCTTCTTGGTCTCATAAGCTGCATCCGCCTTGTCCAACATCAACGGCAAACGCAAATTTTCGTTTTCGGTTTTTTCAATCCACTCAGAAGCTGTCGCATACGCCTGCTCGGCCTGGTTCGACTTCAGGTAAAATTGTGCTAACCAGTGTGCACCCAGCGGCGCGAATTTGGATGGAACAGCGACAGATTTCTCAAGTAACTGTGCAGCTGAATTCCCGTTGCCGCTTCGCATGAAGTCGCGACCAGCGTAAACACGAGCTTGATCAACCAGTTTCGAACCCGGTATCTGAACCACCGACTCAAAAACAGGAGCCGATTCGGCGTAGCGACCAAGTCTGCTCAAAGCAATGCCTTGCTCGAATCTGGCTTGGGCCGCCCAATTGGGGTCGCGAGACAGATAAACGCTTTCGAATTTTTCGGCCGCTTGAGTTAACAGCTCCTTAGCGCGTGGGGCATCATCAATATTTTGAGCTGCCTTCGCCAATTCGGTCATCGCCAGAGCGCTGTGATACCGAACCTCATTGAAATTCTGATGCGTTTTTCCTTCGACCTCAAATTTCGAATACATCTCCAACGCATCGGCGTATTTGCCTTGCTTACCGTAGATAAAACCCAGCCCGTACAATGCGTCGAGTTTGAATTCTGGATCGTCGAGCTCAAGCATGCGAGAGTAGCTACCCGTTGCGTCATCCAAACGGCCAAGCGCCTCGTAGGCTTCGCCTTGCAGATAGAGAGCCTGATCCGCATCCTCGAATTTGGGAAAGCGTTTCAACAAGGCTGCAAATGATTCGGTTGCCGTTGTCAGCAACTTGTTGGCTTCGGCTTTGTTTTCGTCTTTCAACTCGCGGCCAAGTTGTGCCTGGCTGTGACCAAGGAACAGATAGGCTTGGGCGATGGAAACCGATTTGCTCGGATCGAGTTTGGAAATCGATTGCTGCAACAGATCCGCAGCCTTGGCATAGTTGCCAGTCTTACTGTAGCAGTATCCAGCCTGATACAACGCCACACCAATCTGAGACGAGTTCGGATACTCGGAAACAATTCGCTGCCATTGCTCGGCCGCGATCTCGAAGTCATTCGCGTTCTGAGCCGCGATCGCCGTTTGAGCGATTTGATTGACCTCGGGTGGATCATCCGCACAAACTGGTGACACCAGGGATTGCGAACAAAAAACAAAAAGCAACAACAGGCCAAGTTTGGCAAGCTTCTGCATAGGAAATTTCCTGGACTACGTTTTGTTTAGCTGATTTAAAAAAGCGATTTGAATTAGAACGTCGCGATCCCATCGCTTATTAAATAGCCAATCCGTAGGCAGGTGTCGCCGAGTTTGAAAAATCCCGGCAAATTCTCTTTCAATCTCTCTATTGATTTGGGTTTTGAACTAGTGTTCGTTGGTTTTACTTCAGTGTTGCAATTTGGTTTCGGAACAGGACAAGATTCTTCGTTATTTGGTCAACGCCCTTGAACCGACTTAATCGCAAAACTTCTTTTTGTTTGCTCCGCGCATTTCGAAAAACGTTACGTGGAACAATCAGAAGATGTTCGAAGTACCAGCAGTCAGTTTATCCGGCTCAATGGCAGAGTGAAGCGAATTTGCGAAAGTGAGTGTTCAAATTGGAGGCGAATTCGCAAAGTTGGGGGGAAATTTGCGAAAACCTCCAGTTTGCCGAAAATTTCGATATTGAGAGTCGGGTAGGCTACCAGCTTGCCTTTGATTTGCAGGCAATCCGACGCATCGGCGAATTCGCCACGTCGGGTCTTTCCATGTGTCCAGCTGTTTAAATTCCGCCATTTGGCGACGTAAGTGAGAATTTGCCTGAAAACCGCGAGAAAACAGCCTGTTTTCAACCTTTTCGCGAACCGATATTTACAATAAATGTGTACATTTACCACGCCAGGAGTAAGATTCGATGGGTGTGTGTGGTCCCGGAACAGGAAGATGCACTCCAGGCCGATTTCGAACCTTACCTTTTACGATTTGTCACCGACTCCAATTTCAGGTGGCAAGACCGATCGGCCAATAATCATTCCTCATCAATCAATCAACTTTGTGTTGGAGTATTGGATCTATGTCGACATTTAAAGGTCGCCAAACGCACTGCCACAGTCTCAATTCCAAGCGTTTTCCAGTAGCCATTACCAAGGGTTCTCGATCTGGTTTAACTTTGGTCGAAATCATGATCGCGTTAACGATGACCTTGGTCGTGTTAGGCGCGATGGCTCAAGCATTCAGCTTTGTCAGCCGCGAGATCTCAAACGGTCGCGCGATTCTGGAAATGTCCAACCGATTGCGCAATGTCCAGCAATTGATCCGCACGGATCTTGCCGGTGTCACTGTCGACATTCGTCCGCATACCGAAAACACTCCACAAGGATATTTTGAATACATCGATGGACCTTCCATGGATAGTTCGACCGCCGGTACATCGGATGCTTATCTCGGCGACGTCGATGATGTTCTTGCTTTTACAGCGAGAAATCTCGAAGGTGAATTTCGCGGCCGTCTTAACTTACTCGACCCTGCCAACCCGGACACACCAGCCAATGACGCCAGGGACATCATTCAATCATCGTTTGCCGAAATTATTTGGTATACCGAACCGACTGATTTGAATTTTGATTCAGATATAATCAATGATAACGACCCAAGCATTAATGATGCCAGCGAAAACGTTAATTTCTCGGATACGATTACGTTGTATCGCCGCGTCCTGTTGATCCGCCCAAATTTAAACAACTCGTTAACAGCACCCAGCGGCGTTCCTTATTTGCCGTATTTTACGGGCGAAGAGACAAGCTCCGATAGAGAAAGAGTCTTGAATCGCGTAGTACGTTTTTTCATTAACAATGATATTTCAGCTCGTTGGATTGATTCCAATGGCGACGGCAGTCGAGATCAAATTGTCGCAAATAGCCTTGAAGATCTTGCCCGTCGAGAGAATCGTTTTTGCAGAAATAGCAGATTTTTTCCACATACGCTTGACCGAGTTGGTCTTGATCGAATTAATCTTAATCGAATTCAAATTGGCGTCAGTGAAACAAAAGCGGGAGTGGCTCAACTCGTCGACCCAGTTTCGCGTTTACGTGACGATGCTGATGGCGCTCTGGCGTTCGATTTCAATGGTGACGACATTCTGCTGACCGATGTGGCAGCTTTCGATGTTAAGGCTTATTCACCGACAGCCTTAGTCGATCAAATTGACATCGACGGAGTCGCTGGCGCAGAAACTTTCGTTAGTGCTTCTGATGTTGGTTACGGTGGCAGTGCAGAATCGACAGCAAGCGGTGATTTTATTGACTTGGGGGCATTGGTAAAACTGGACTTCCCTCATTACTCAGATTACGAATTGGATAACACCGATGGTCTAAACAGGATCACTTTTGCGGATATCGACTTTATCTTCGATACGCTCAACGGAGGGGGAGTGTATGAATTCGATCAAACGATCGACGCTCCACATTTCTGGCGACTTCCAACTGAGCCTTCAGGGCTTGCCTATGAAAATGAAGGATTTCCAGCTGAGCTCGATGCTTCAGGTAACCCGACCGACTGGTTGGGCGGCGGAATGGATATTGCATATTGCACTTGGTCACCGCATTACGAAACTGATGGAATTGATCAAGATGGGTCAGGCTTGGAAGACCAAGGAACGGATGGTCTTGACAATGATGGAATCAACGGGGTCGATGACGACGGCGAACAAGAAACCGCTCCTCCGTACCCCTATCCAATTCGCGGCCTGGAAATCAAATTCCGCATCATCGAGAAAAATTCCAAGCAAATCCGGCAATCGACAGTCGTTCAAAACTTCCTGTTTCAGTAACAACTTTTCGAAAACAGAATCAAGCGATGCCACTTGCTGCATCGCTTTTTTTATGAATACGCATTCCGAACACCGAATCAATTTGTCGCGACAATGGGAAATCGTGCTTGATCATAAATCTGGCCGTCAGCGAATTGATCTTTCTGGCATACAACAACTTGAGCTGCCGATGCGGCTGGTTCGAAAATTCAATGTTCCGACTCAATTGGATTCGAATTGCAAAGTCGTGCTTGCCGCCGAAAATTTTGCACCCGAAATCATGGCAACCTTGAACGATGACCCGTTATCCTGGTCCGCAACTGGCAAAGCACAGTTTGAATCCGAGGACATTCGAAACCGGCTGAAAAACTTCAATCACCTGGAACTACAATTGTCTGTGATAGACCGAGCAGAAGCTGCCATGCAACTTTGCATTCGTCCAGACAACTGATCATTTTGAATTGCTCAGCCAATCCCGTCAAAACGTTGGAATTAGATCTTCTTTCCAGTAAATATCGGTGCTTCGCTATGTTGAGCGAAATGCGTTGCAGGCTAACCTAGTCAAGCGTGCCGAGGACTGGAAGTACGGCCGTCTATGGCGGATCTACATACCGGAAAGCGTCGCCGGCGAGCTTAGCTTTGAGTGTCTCTCCGGTTGAATTGGAAGCGCTACTGTGCAACAAACACAATAGTTTCTCAAATTCTGCTCCAACTAATCCATAGTTGTCTCGAAAGAACTCTCGGAAAAAGAAAGGGGACGCAACTCATAGTTTTCATTCGTCAGCGTCAGTATTGAGCTGCGCCCCCTTTTCTCCTCGCGAGCACAAGTTGAAACCGTCATGTCGATGATCAAACGACCGCAGGGATCGTTTTGCAAAGGTAAAACATACTGGAGCAGATGTCGCGAACTGCACTTGATGGCGCTCACTCACAACATCATGATTCTCTTACCAATGCAAACTTTTCTACAGAGCCAGCCTGACCCCTTATTCTCCTTATTCTCGCTCTAGTGCTTCAAGTAGTACTCGTAACCGTGCACGGCTTTGATACCGAACTTCGTTTCAAGATTTTCGACCACTACCGGTGCAACAAAGACGATATAGCTCAGGGACGCTGAATCACCAGAGCTGTAGACGAAAAACCTTTTGGTCTCTCCTTCGTTGGCGATGATCGCGTTTAAGACGTCAACCATCGCGTTGCTCTCCAGCGGACCCCCATGATCTGTGAGTTGGACGACATAGAGTCGGTTGTTGAGGACGATGTTTAGTTCGAGCCCGTTTTGCACGACGGCTTGAAATTTCAGATCATCTTTTGCAAGTTGACAAATGTCGTAGACCATCAGTGATGTGCTTTGGAGCGAATAGTCGAAGATGTCCAGAAGTTTCGTGCCACCGGTCTTTTCGAGAAGTCCGAACAAGTGCCAATAGTGGTACCGTTCTTCTGAGAAATCCTCGGCCTTCAACGGCCGGTGAAGGTTGAAGCCTGTGTTTAATTGGGCGACAAGGTCTTCAATAGCGAGGTCCGGATTGAGTATCCAATGTAGCGCCATCGCATCAACCTCATTGTCGGCGTCGGGCAAACGATTCCATAGATCATCGGTCTGGTCACCGATCTCGTCCAGCGCGTCGACCGTGAAAAGCGCTCGCGAATACACCGAATACACTGGGCGTCCGTCCGGGTGAATGATTCTCTCGAACGCATCTCGCAGGAAGTCTATCGTGTCAGGATCTTTCGTCCCACGCTTGAGCTTCCCCAGCAGGCCAATTGCCGAGGAAATCGTTAGTAGATCAAACTCTGTTTCTTGCTCTTCGATCAGTTCACTTATACGTGTTTTGAAAAATGGAACGGCGTCGTCTCCGAGAATTTCTGCGTACTCTTCATAGAGCTTGTCGTCCAGTTCACGTGATTCGACAAGCTGCACGACTGCCGGCGCGACTTCGGTATCGTATCCGAGCGTTTTCAACTTCTTGATGGCGACCCATTTCTCTTTTGGCCACTTCGATTCTGACAGCTGACTACGAAAGTAGTCGGCATTGGCTGGTTCGGCAGGTATTGCCTCTAGTGCCGACGGGTCTCCCGGTGGCAACGACTTACGAATCTTCAGAATAATGCTTTTTAATTCTCCTGTTCGATCAGGGTGTGAAACCGTCAGCAGTTCGCCCAACGACCTGGCAAGTCTCAATCTCTGCGACGGTTCCAGATTTACATCCTCACACTCCTTTAGCGCGAGTTCCACTATATGATCAGAAAGAAGCGCGTTGTTTTCTTTCGCCCAACGCATGACGCCCGCCGTGTAACAGCGGCCCGTGTTTGCTTTGCATAGCGCTGTGTGCCGGTTCATTCCAAGGTCTGGCCGCCCCGCTTTTGCCAACAGTTGAAAATAGCGCCAAGGTAACGCATTCCCTTGATCATTGGTGTCACTGGATTCCGCAAGTGATACGAGTTCCGCAATGAATTCATTGTTTTGCGCGAAGTGTTTGCCGTCTTCGGCGCTGACAGCCGTTTCAGCGAACGGCCAATCCGATAGGTTGGTTGAATCGCCAAAAGAGTGTTTGAGGTAGCGGCCGGTGAGATAGCGGATCGCTTCATGGGAATGTCCAAGCTGGCAGAGAACACGGTAGGCCGCAGACACATCCTCCAATGGACGCGCATCGTCGAGTCTTGCCAGCGCCAGTTTGACGAAGACGTCTTTGTGGGTCTCCACGACGGCGTTATCAGTTTCGCGAAAATCCCAGTTCTCTTGAAACCTGTTTAGATTCTGTTTCAAAATTCGATAACGCTCGTTGAACCCCGGATCCTTGCGATCCTCTCGCCAAGAAACATCATCCCACTGCGACAGCGCTTTGTATACTTGCCAACGGCCTCGGTAACAGAGAGCGTATGGGGGCACCTTGTGGCCGGGTTCGAGTTTCATTTCCCCGGCGATGGGAATGCGCAGCGGTTGGATGTAGACGTAGTACACGCAACCGAGCGCGGTCAATAGAATCACAAACAACAGTGTACGGATTGAAAATCGCATGGCAAAAACGTTTGTCTCGTTGGTGATTGGATGCGTGGGGAAAATCTGCGGCGTTGGAATTCAGAATTATGTTATTGCATAGTCGGAGAGTTTTCTGATCTTATCGTCAATAACTGGACCTGTCCTGCTCTGTAGAAAACCATGTTCGGTCACGCGATCACCATGATGTTATGAGTTAATGCCATGAGAAGCAAATCGGACAATAAAAGGGGACGCAGCGCTGCGTCCCCTTTTATGCCCTACTATATTGATAGAATCCCGTTGCAGGACTTGCCAGAACTGTAACGGGGTTTTTATTCGCTGATTTGTAGAAGAGCTGTCTCAACTGTTTTGAACTCTTCGGTACTCAAAATCAAGTACTCGATGAGATGGAACCGTATAGGCGGGGAGTATACGAGCATTTCCTAAACACCTCTGCGCTGTAAATAAAACCGGCCGGCCAAATTTCGTTGACTCGGACTCTCGTAGATGCAGGTCGCGGCTTTAGATTGGGCTACATTACACATATAGCTGCTCTCTTTTTTTGCACCACAGCCCTAAAGTACGAGATATTCGAAAGTGTCTCTAAATTTGGACTAACCCGGATAATCCAAAGCGGCGGCACAAAAATGAATCTGCTCTCTTGATATATGAATAGATCCGAAAATAATATGTTCTAGGACATTAATCGTAAAACTGTCCACCAAACATCTGACGACCTACCTCGGCTTAAAAATGAATGTCGTATACGAACGGGAGGGTGCCTCCATCGTCGTGATTGGGAACTTTAATCCTGCAATATTTCATCCACTCTGGTTTGATAATTGCCAGCTTATTGCCGCCGAAGAAGCTGAAGTCGCGAAAGAAGTCATTGTTACGGATGACTTCACCTCATTCACACTTCCATGGTGTCGGGTTCAAGTGTTTGCGGATAGATTTTGTGTTGAAACGACTGACTCTGCGAAGATCATTCCACTTCAAGATCTTGTTGCAGGAACTTTTGCAATGCTTGAGCATTGCCCTATCAAAGCTTTTGGACTGAATCGGCACTTTCATGTTCAACTTGATTCGAATGAGAAATGGCATGCGCTAGGACACCTCCTAGCACCTAAGACAGTTTGGGAAGAAGTCATTGATTCACCGGGGACTCGATCCGTGAGTATTTGGGGGGAGCGTAGCGTCGTTGGAAGTACCCAAACTCGATTACAAGCTCGTTTTGAGCCTTCTACCAAACTAAAGGATGGTGTTTTCTTTGAACTAAATCGCCATTACAATATAGAAGCCAAACCGACCGAAAGTTTGGCTACCGAAAACCTAAGTGAGAATCCTCCTCAAAGTGCCGCAACAGATGGCACTAGTGTGTTATTGGAGACACTGGCTGATAGCTGGAAAGAATTTTTAAAGGAATCAGAAAGCGTTGTTTCACACGTCCTCAAGAAAGCCAACGAGCTAATAGCAAAAAATGACTAACGTTTTAGCGCACCCCAATAGCCAACTCGATGACAGTGAAGAAAGCGTCAATCGCCGCGCTGTACGCTTTGAGACCGACCTGTCCACAAACCCATCTATTGATGAAACTCAAAACATTGGGTCCGAGCCGTTGAATCCATCATACATTGTATCGGTTCCAAAACGAGCCGATGTGGGAGGATACGCTTTTGCGAGCAACCCTTTTGATGACTCATCTATCCCTGTAGAAAAACGGGTGGCTCGAGGTCCGCTAGTTCGGCGTTTTGAAACTTACGACACCCCTCGGTCGATTGACGTCATTCATCAATGGGAATGCATAGTTAACGACATATACGATGAAGGCGATACTGTTGCAGTTGATCTGTACGACTTAAAAGACGAAACACGTCCTGTTGAAAATGGAGAATTTTCGATTCTCGAAATTCCTCCTTCCGAACGTGAAAATATTAAACTCGGCAGTGTTTTGTATTGGGCAGTAGGATACGAAAAGCGGGGGGGAACTTACCGTAGGGTGTCTGAAATTCGTCTTAAGCGAATGCCAAAGTTGACAAGACGCTTAAAAATGGAACTCGAAAGAAGCTCAACGGAGTTGGCAAATGAATTCGGCGTTGATCCCGACTGACGCCCCCACAGCTAGTGAAGTAGAGGTTTCGCTCTTTGGCCCCGGCTTTGGTGAGTGTATTGTCTGTCACTTGGGCTACAGCCAATGGATCGTAATTGATTCCTGTGTCAACCAACAAACGGGCAACCCGATCGCAATTGACTATTTGTCCGGCCTAGGTGTTGATGTTGCTAAGGACGTAAAGCTCGTAGTGGCTACTCATTGGCATGACGACCACGTGCAGGGAATTGCAACCCTGTTTAGTGCAGCCAGCTCAGCTAAATTTGCAATGTCTGCGGCACTTCAGAAAAAAGAATTCTTGGCAATGCTCGAAGCCAGCAGCAAGATCAATCTTGTCAGAGCTGAGTCTGGCACAAGCGAACTCAAAGCTGTCTTTGAAGAAATAAAGAGGACCAAAACACTTCGGAGAATGACTGGTCCGGACATTTGGGCTCAAAGTGGAATGCTCTTATTCGAGTACGGAGCAGGGGAGAATTCGATTCAATTACGAGCATTATCGCCATCCGCACATGTTGTGACCAGTGCCGTTGGTAGGCTTAGCGAGATGATGCCCAATGCGGGCGAAACATTTAGGAGGTTTCACCAAAACCATCCCAATGACACCTCCGTTGTGATTCAGGCAAGAATCGGCGGTCAAACCTTGCTTTTTGGCGGTGATCTATTAGTTGGCGGCAACGACCACAGCGGCTGGCGGGGCGTGATGCTATCGGACTTTCATGGCGGACTTGAGAGCCAGTGCTTTAAGATTTCTCATCACGGATCAGAGAACGCTTGTTTTCCCAAGGTTTGGGAAAAACTTGTGGATGACGATGGAGTCGCGATCCTAACACGCTTCACAAAAGGTCGGAAGCCGTTGCCCAGCCCGGAGGATATCGCGCGACTGCTGGAGAAGCAGCCAGATGTATACATCACAACTGCTCGCCGTCGGCGACCCAAGCGACGTCGTCGGCTAGAGAAGACAATTAGCGGAGTGTTGTCAAACCGCTCAACACTCGCCAGGATTCCGGGCCAAGTTCGAGTACGAATAGACGCGAGCAAAGCTAACGCAGTCCCTGCGATCGAGCTCTTCAATGGAGCGTCTAACCTCCGAGTTGTAGCCGAACAAGAAAAGGATTCAGGCGCGAATGTCACTGCCGACTGAGGCGCAGTGACTTAGGTCATGCGGCCTGCTTAAG
>CAYONX010000004.1:0-43437 GCA_964405425.1 uncultured Pirellulaceae bacterium
ATAACGGGATACGTACGTTTCACGTGAAAAGAGACCTGACCCCTTTTTATCTTTCTTTTTATCTTTCAGCGGCTGGCTGCTTGGCCATATATAAATAACGGCTAGTTGCCATTGTTGAATCCGTTAGTCCCCGCTTCTGTCCCTCGAGCTTGGAAAGCTTTACCAAAAAAAGGCCCAAACTCAAAAAGATTTTCTTTTATTTCGTTCCACTCTTCAATAACTTCTGATGCATCAACTTTATGGATCGAGAGTGCCTTTTGTGCAAGAGTCTGTTTCTGCGAAGAAGATAGATGTGGGCTGAACAATAAGGGGCCGACGACATTACCAGTGAATTCTGGAATCGCCAGCAATTCTACAGCTCGGTCCAAATCGGTTTTTTTGATTGGTGCAATTCGCAAAAGCAGTTCTAATGCCCACATTAAATTGAGTGTGTCGCTATCTAATAATGCAGCATCGGCAATACCTCTTATGCTATCGCGGAAATCGTATTCCCCAGGAGCCACCATATGCATCAACCAATAACATTGAAGCCTAACCGCACGATCATGCTCGTCTTTGGACAGCGACTCCAGTCTTCTCTTTAAAAGGGTGAGTTCTTTAATATTTAGGTTTTCCAGCCAATCACAACCTATGCTTAACAATGCATTTCGCCTTCTACCGGACGAAAGAAAATCCAAGTCGTCGAAAACTTTAGTGTAGGATTCTTCCGATGTAGGTTCCTCAAATAATTCAAGCGAACCTAAATCAATCATTGACATATAAAAACTACGCGACTCAGGAGAATCCGTCGAATCGATCCAATCCATTATTATCGTGTACATGTCGCTAGTCATTTCCCTGCTGACTAGCTGTCGGTGATGAAGTGGCAAATCGCTAATGTCTGCTAGTGCTCGCATCTCCAGAATTACAGGTATCATCCAAGAGACTGAATCTGGAACATTATCGATATTCATAAACTATCTACGCCTCAAACCTTCAATGTTTAGTTTGTTCGCACTTGATGGGCACGCCTTACCATCATCAGGAACAACAAAATCACCTGTCATTGCATTTCTGGCAAAAATAAACAATTGGCGATTCGATCCCCTCTCAACTACGTTCACACGATAAAGAGTTTTGCCAATTTGATATCCGAATTCCGATGGGAGCTTCGTTCCAGTTGGACCACGGCTCCCGTTTCGCCCAGCAACTTCTTCCACAAAGATTTGGAGATTGGCACAGACTCCATTCCTTTCTGCCCCTTTACGTCCAGTTTCCTGAAGGTCATGAATGTATATTTCATAAGGTGCAGTTGCAAGCGTTAGCGCCAATGAAGCCCCAATATTCGTAAGCGCTTTGTGAAAGTGAATAAAGGGTCAGGTCTCTTTGATTTGCCCTTGCCCCTTTTAGTTTGATTTTCTTGTGGTGTTCTGTTAACTTCGAGGATGAACAAAGGGGCACGATGCAGGCCAAAAAGCTACCTGACATGCTCTGTAGAAAACCTTGTTCGATCACGCGGTCACCGAATGATAGAACGGATTGACAGTTCTTCGCGTGCATAGCAATGGTTGGACTCGCTGTCATAGCCAGCGTCGGCAACAATCACCGCGATCGACACGCGTTTGACGTCGGGCTTGGGTCCCCGGCCTGCTTCAAACGCCAGGATAAAATGGTTCGTCACATCGTTGACAACTCCGAGTTTTGGGTAGCGATGATAAACCATGGTATTCCAAGGATTTCCCTTGCGACTTCGACGTTTCACGCTAATCGATCGCTTCACCTTCAACCCAAGGCCCACCCTGCTCCATCAATGCTTTTGCCACGCTCGACAAATCTTTGGTCGCTGTTTGAATCTTTTCCGATAGCGATTCGATTTGTTCGTTGGCGATGTCAAGCATGCGTTGATGAGTCGCAGTCGGGCCGTACGTGCTGCGATCGACGCCACGAGCAACACTGAATAATCGGTCATTGATGATCGGTGTGAATTTTTCGCCGACCATTTGTCTGGCCTGATCGCCATTAAGTTCATTGTTCAGATCTTCCAGATCATTTTGCAATTGAGCCAATTGTTCATCCAATTCGCCAACGGCTGCGGGCGTGTTTCCCAAAGCAACTTTCATCCGTTTCCCCTTTTTAATTGCAGATGTCAAAGCAATTTTGATCATCGTGTGCTGACGAACCGCGTTTTCATAATCACGCCAGAATGCAGCGACCTTTGCCGGTTCTGCACTTTCCAGACTGCCTGATCGCAACGGCTTGACTTCAAACGATTGCTCACCAAGCTCAGTAACATTTCCATCAACCATCGTCGACAATGTAACCGAGTACTTTCCAGGTGCACACATTTGACCGCTGGGCGATTCCGGCCACATCGGCGGCGGATCAGGTACTAGCTTGATCGCATCGGGTTCAGGGTATCGCAAATCCCAGGCAGTTCTATGAAATCCTTTCTTCGTTTCGCCAGCGATTCGCCGGATGACATTTCCCTGTTCATCTTTGATCGTCAGCCAAATTGACGGCCCCGCATCCCTTCGTTCCGCTTCGGCCGCATCCCAACCGCCAAACGGTGTGGGTTTCTTGTCTTTCCTTGCTGCCTTTTCAGCTTCCTTACGCTGCTCACCCTTGGACCTCAAATCATCTTTCAGGTGGTAAGTAAACACGGCGCCAAATTCAGGATTATCCGCCACAAAATGTCCTGCACCTTGATCGCCCTTTTTGCCTGAGAAACTGAGATGCGGTCGAGGGAAATACCACCAGGCGTCTCGAGTTGCAAACAACGATCCGTCGTTTTCAAAAGTATCATTGGTCACTTCACGCAGCGGCGCCAGGTCGTCAAGAATGTAAATGCTTCGACCAAACGAAGCACAAACCAAATCGTTTTCGCGGCGATGAATGTGAATGTCGCGGAAAGAAATCGTTGGCAAACCACCTTTCAACTGAGTCCAATTCGCACCAGCGTTGTGGGTAAAATAAATACCAAACTCAGTCGCCAAAAACATCAACTCTGGCTTCACATGGTCTTGAACCATTCGCCAGACCAGCAATCGTTCGGGCAAATTGCCAGTTATTGGCTGCCATGATTTACCTCGATTGGTGCTTTTCAAAAGATACGGCTTGAAGTCACCAAACTTGTGATTGTCCATGGCGAGATAAACAGTATCAGCATCATGCAAGTCGGCACGAATGTCGTTTACAAAAGCTGTCTTGGGAACGCCGGGCATGCTGCCAACTTCGATCTTCGTCCAATTTTCGCCACCATCTTCGCTGACGTGAACAAGTCCATCGTCGGTTCCCGCATACAACAATCCTTCTTGCAACGGTGATTCCGCCAGCGACGTAATCGTGTTGTAAGTACTCATCGCCAGAAAATCCCATGGATTGTCCCAGCTTTGAGCGCCGCCCATAATCGGCAATTCGATTCGATTCTGGTCTCGAGTCAAATCGTCCGAAATGGCCACCCACTGGTCACCGCGATTGTCACTTTTCCAAATTCGCTGTGACGCGACGTACAAGCGCGTTGGGTTATGAGGCGAAACCAGGATCGGTGCATCCCAATTGAATCGCTCAAACGGATCGCCATCGTCGGCCTGTGGTTGAATATCAACGATCTCACCAGTCGCCATATCAATTCGCGACAAATACCCTTCTTGTCGTTCAGCGTAAACAATATTCGGATTGCCGGGTTCAGTCGCCGGTTGATGACCATCCCAATCCAAAACCAGCCGCCAATCTGAATTCTGGATCCCTTGTGCATTATCGGTGCGCGATGGTCCGCCTTCAGTGGCGTTATCCTGTGTCCCGCCGTAAATGTTGTAAAACGGCTCGGTGTCGTCGAGTGCGATCTTGTAGAACTGAGTGACCGGCAAGTTGTCAATAAACCGCCAATTCGCAGCCAAGTCAAAACTCTCGTACAGGCCTCCATCGGTCCCGCACAGTAAATAATCTGGATCATCGGCTCGAAAAGCCAGCGCATGATTGTCGCTGTGTTTATGTTGTTCGGTAACGCGCCGGAATGTCTTGCCACCATCATCGCTGACCTGCATTCGCACATCCATCAAGTAAATTCGATGCAGATTGTGCGGACAAGCGTAAAGTTCTTGATAGTAGTGCGGGCCCGTTCCACCGGAAACGGTATCCGATTGTTTGGACCAGGTGTTACCGCGATCATCGCTGCGGTACAAACCACCTTTCCGTCGATCCAATTCAATGGCTGCATAAATCGTTTCGGGTTGATGAGGCGAAACAGCTAGACCAATTTTGCCCATATTGGATTTCGGTAATCCTTTGCTCAATTCAATCCACGTCTCACCACCGTCATCGCTGCGATGCAGCCCTGTACCCGGCCCACCGCCCATGTAGGCCGCTACCGTTCGGTGCCGGTCCCAGGTAGCAGCATAAATTCGATTTGGATCTCGTGGATCGATCTCGATATCCGTTACACCCGTCCATTTTTCATCACCCAGCGTGCGCTTCCAGCTTTTGCCACCATCAATCGTCTTGTAGAAACCACGTTCACCACCCGACGTCCACAACGGACCTTGTGCAGCAACGTAAACAACATCGGAGTTTTTTGGATGAACAATGATTTCAGAAATGTGTTCGCTTTTGCTCAAGCCAAGGTTTTCCCAGTTCGCACCTGCATCTCGGCTGCGATAAATTCCATCGCCAAAGCCAACGTGGCGACCGCCAACATTTTCGCCCGTCCCAACCCAGACGGTGCTGGGGTTATTTGGGTCAAGTGCGACACAACCGATCGAATAGGATTGCTGGTCGTCAAAAATTGGCTGCCAAGTTACGCCTGCGTTAACCGTTTTCCAAACGCCGCCGCTGCCAACACCGATGTACCAGACATTGTCATCGTCAGGAACAATCGCGATGTCCGCGATGCGTCCCGACATAAAAGCCGGACCGATGCTGCGAAACTTCAAACCGGAAAAATTCTCAGTCTTCCAAGGTCCGTTGTCGACCAATTCGTTATCTGAATCCTGAGCGTGAATACCCGCACAAACTAATGAGACAACCAAAAATAGAATCGTTTTACGCATTGCCCTACCACTTTAAATCTCTTGATGTCATCCCATATTTTAAACAGTCGAATTGGCCACTGCCTGTTGAATTGCTCGCAAACAACAACAAACCACAAAACAATCCTCGCTCTTTTCGCGTATTCTCAAATCCTACTGTTCTCTGACACGCCTGCAGACATACAATGGAATGCCAACTCCAGTAAATTACACGGAACCAGCGATTTATATATACGGAACCAACGGAACCAAAATGCAATATCGATATCGACAAGGCCTGACGTTGATCCTTTTGATCGCCGTTTGCGCTTGCCAGTTCGCCAGCGGACAAACCACCACCACCGAACAACCCGCCACCGATCCAACGAACGCGGAAACCAAAAGCGAAGCGACCGACAATCCGTCACAAGTCGATCCCGCACTGCACAAGAAAACTGTCAAAGCAGCGATTGAATATCTGCTGAACAAGGGTCAGGATCGAAGCGACGGAACATATAGCAAGAAATTCGGGCCGGCGGTCACATCAATGTGCACAACGGCACTGCTGAAAAACGGCGTTCCGCTTGATCACCCACAAATTCAAAAATCGCTGCAGACGCTGGAATCGTTTGTTCAATCCGACGGCGGCATCTACGCTCCTAACAGCAACCTCAGAAACTACGAAACCAGCGTTGCCGTAATGTGTTTTGCGGCCGCCAATAAAGATGACAAGTACGACAAGATTATTCAGGAAGCGATTGGCTTTCAAAGAAACATTCAGTGGGACGACGGTGAAGGCCACGATCAAGCGAGTACTTTTTACGGCGGACAAGGCTATGGAAAACACAAACGTCCGGACATGTCGAATACTTCTTTCTTTATTGATGCACTTAAAGCAGCTGCATCGGAAGACAAGGATAGTGATTCGATGAAGAAAGCGATGCAGTTCATTTCACGAACACAAAACCTGGTTTCCGAACACAACGGTATGGAGTTCGCTTCCAAAGCGACGGCAGATGACGCGGGCGGATTCATTTACACGCCTGCCGGCAAAGGCGAAAGCAAAGCTGGTGATACTCCTGAAGGTGGCCTGCGAAGCTACGCGTCCATGACTTATGCAGGGCTAAAGAGTTTTCTGTACGCTGGCCTCAAAAAAGATGACATTCGCGTTCAAGCAGCCATGGATTGGATTAAGCGACACTACGACCTGACCACCAATCCGGGCATGGGAAAACAGGGTCTGTTTTATTACTACCATGTGTTTGCCAAAGCACTCGACGCCAATGGCGAACGTTTCATCGTTGACAAAAAAGACAAGCAGCACAATTGGCGAGCTGATTTAACGATGGAACTGGCAAGCAAACAAAAACCGGACGGGTCCTGGATCAATGAAGCGGATCGATGGTACGAAAGCGACCCGAACCTGGTGACCAGCTACGCTCTGCTTGCGCTTTCCTACTGTAGCCCGGCGAACGACAAGTAGATTTGTTGTTGTCGTGTCGATTCGGCTGAATCATTCAAACCGCTGTGGCCATTGGAACGCTGGACGGGAATGGGAAGTCAGCCGTATCGCCAATAAACAAACTGGCAATACCATTGACTATTTTTAGATTGATATCTTCATTGAAATAGATCGGATTCGCCAAATCCTGAATGCCGTTTGAGAAGGCGAGATTCAAAGCTACGTTCGCTTGGCGAATTACGTCTTTCTGATAGGCACCGGCACATTTGACGAACTCATCAAAGCCAGTTTCGTTGATCGCAAATTTTCGACCAACGATGCGGTCAGGCAATTGGCTCAACATCAAATCAGTGATGTGCTCGTTAAGAACTTTTAGCTCAAGTACTTTTTCATAGTCCCTCTTCAGCACGACCGGAGCGGTTTCGAGAATAGTCAAAACTCGCTTTCGAATCTGAAGGTTGTCGGTAACAACGTCGGCAGCAATATCGCGAACATCAGGACATTTCGTTTTTGTAGCAATGACCGCAAACAAAACGCGAGTCAAAGATTCAGATAGCAATATTTCATGGGCCAGTGAAAAGAAGCATTGCCATTGCGGGTCGCGAATATCCGTTTGTTTATGCAAATCGGTCCGCATGTTTGATTCAAGTTCACCCAAGGTTGCTTTCCATCGCTGCATCCGAATTTTCGTGTCCGGCCATAGCTGGCTGGTGATTTGTTGATACAGATTGTCTGTATCCATTGGCTTTTGGCTGTTTTGTACAAGCCAGCAAATAACATGAATAAAACTGGTTGAATTCATGAGCCGATGATCCCTTGTTGGTGTGCCTTGTGTGTGGGCTGAAAGTGGTTGCGAACCAGATGCCAAAGGCCAAGTAATCCAAAATCAAGGGTTTTTGCCGTCCTTGAGAACAACAGGTTGTAAAAAAACAACGAATTCGATGCTTTTGCTAATCATTGATGCCTTGCCGCCCCGATGATTTTGCGGAGCACGCCATGTCAACAATTCCCACGTTTTGCCTTGACAATTTGGGGTAAATGGCCGAAGATCCGAGGCTCGCAAAAACGATTAGAGAGTCAAAAAATGAAGATACATGAAGGCGATACGGTTCAAGTTATCCGCGGCAAAGATAAAGGTGTCAGCGGAAAAGTGATCGCAGTAGATCACGATACTAACTTTATAACCGTCGAAGGAGTCAATCGGGTTTTCAAACACGTTCGGCCCAGCCAGAAGAACCCACAGGGTGGCCGCTTGCATAAAGAAATGCCAATCCAGGCATGCAGCGTGATGGTCTTGTGTCCGAAAACAAACAAGACAACTCGCGTCGGATTCCGTTTTCTGAAAGACGGTTCGAAGGAACGTTTCGCGCGTTGCAGCGGCGAATCACTGGGAACTGTATCTCCGCCCAAAGCGGCCTACGCAAAGTAGTATCCATTTCAACAAATCAAGAGCTCGGCTTTCGCCGGGCTTTTTTTATGCGCCGACAATCGTTTCAATCAACTACTCAAAATGAACAGATTTCGTATTGTGCGGAGATGCCAATCGAGATGGCGTTGTGGACTTACTTGACGTCGCTGATTTCGTTCAATGCATTGCCAACAACGGAATCTTAAACGGAGAATTTGTCCCTGAATGTGATGTCGATGGAAACGGAATGGTTGATCTGTTGGACGTGGATCCGTTCGTCGCCAAGCTGACCAATCCATAGATTTAAGAAGGACGACGCCCCGATCCATCGCGTAAATGCTACAACAGCCCACCTGGACTAGCGTTTGGGTGAATCGCTGCTACTGGCTTGTTGTTGCACTTGCGCTGAATCGAGAGTTCGCACAGTCACTTCATCGATCATCGCCGTGCCAACACCGTTGACCGAAAAAGTCAACTTAATATTCGTGTCGCGTTGGGCTGCGCGGTAGATTGTGAATTCCTGCCAGCCAGCATTCGATGCAAATGGTACTGCCAGCTCACTGCCTGCGATCGAATCAGCAATCTCAAAACCTCGGTTCGATGACGACAATTGAGATACGTTGACGAAACCATGAATTCGGATCAACTGGCCCTCTTTCACGGCGACTGGAGATGATTCAATCCACAACGGTGCCGTTTCGAGGTTGGCGGTAACATACGAGGAATTTTCGACGCTCAATTTCAATCCATAACTGCCTTGGACCGCAGCGTCTGTATCCAGCTCTACCTGAGTTGTGAATCCGTTCTGATGGTTGCGTCGATTCTTCCAACCGGCATTGGTCATTTGCGATAAATTTTCAAAATCGCCGCCGGTCAATGCATTTGGATTCCATGGCGAATCGGCAAACTTCAATGACGATTGCAAATGGCTTGGAATCAATCCAACATGCTTGAGCAACGGGGTTGAAAATATACCGTTGCGATTTCTAAGTTGTGAATCGATCAATGTTCTGCCAACCGAAGCGATGCTTGTGTCCGCGTTTGCCAGATATTGGGCCGCAACTTGATAGTTACCTTGAACGGACATTTGGCGGGCATTGTTAAGGTCTTTGGTCGCCGTTTGTCGAGCTCCGCCAACGACCGGAAAACCAATTCCAGTCGTCGCCAAAGCCTGTTCGACAAACTGAACATACGCCAGCGATTGTTCAACCAGTTCCAGTTTTTGTTGTAATCCGATTGGTGTGCCGGAAAGTTGAGAATTAATTCGAGCTACGATTGCCGGGTCGGATGTAATCACGACGGCTGTGGAACAGGAAGCGTTCGGAATCTTGATTCGAGTGCCCGGCAACGTACTGCGGTCTTGCAACAACGTCGCACCCAATTCATCCAGTCGATAGACGCGGTCACTGGAGCTTTTTGAAATGCTGGCCAGATCAATCGTCTTTCGCGGAATGTCGCCGCAAGCCCATTGCTCATATCCTGTCGAACGTTGAATCAGCAACAATTGTGAACCTGGTAAATCGACTGAAACAACCGACCGGGAGCCCGTCGACAAACTGCTCTTTCGGCGAACCAATCCACCGGCCAGCCATGGTTCCATTTGTTCGGCATGGCCCAGCAACCACGACAAGGACGTGGTTCGTAATTTCGTTTCCGGGTCGTCAGCATCAAGTCGACTTCGCGAAAGAAATCTCAAACCACGACTTCCACCTGCAATCGCTTCGTACATTTGAAACTGTAGCTGCTGATGCTGCAGCGGAGTGGGCGGACGCGAGCCAGTAAATGCCTGGATTTGCTCGCCCAGCGCATCGGGCAATTGAGTTTGAATATCCGTCCAAATCGGTTGAATCTGTCCCGCACTAATGCCCGAAACCCAGCGGCCGTAATCTCGCAATTTGTGATTGGAGCCAATGATCTGTTTGCCAACCCCCAGAATATCCGCCAGTCGACCATAGGATTCCCAATGTGATTTTGCCTGGGCGAATACCGGCCGTTTTAGCGGATCTGCATCGCGAATGTCCGTAATTTGCTCGCGCGTCAATTGAATCTGATTGGCTGAAAGTTGGTTGCCTAAGGACCACGCCAATACCGGTTGATATTCACGAGATATTGAACGCGTGCCCAGGAACGAAGGCGGCAGACTGATAATCCAGACCCCACTTTGGCGGGCTTCTTTCAATTGCTCCTGAGTTGCCGGCGAACGTAATTGGATCGTGTTGAAGCCAAGCGATTTCAGGAACTCGAATGATTCACCGTTATGTTGAACGATGCGTGGAAAGTACGGCTGGCCGTTAACAAGTAACACACTGCCATCGACCGTCACACTGGTAGTTTGAGATTCGGAAGCAGCAGGCGGTTGTGGTTGCTGTTGAGCGCAAACGCATTCAACAATGCAGAGCCAGATGAAAATTGTTGACTTTAAACAACACATTTGATGCCTCGTTTGAACGAGTGCTTTGGAACGACTTGTAAATGCAACGTTCGCGTGTTTTCGCGAATCAAACGTCGTAAGTCGAACTTGTATCAGTGTTTATGCATCCAAACCAGATCAGTGTGTTGACTTAACGCAACATCATCGTGCCAGCGGCCAAACGCGTCAAATTCACGTAAAACCATGTTTGATAAAGACTTAAAGCAAATATTTTGGCTTAGCTGCAAGCAATGGCATCGTTTCTGCATTTATCCCGACTCAACGAAATCACAATTGACGCCACACCAGATGACGAATTCCTGAGAGGATCACATGAACAGAATGTCAAAATCAAAGTCTGACCAATTGCCAATCGATTTGAATGAACTAATCGCAAAAGTTGGTGACTTGCCAGAAGACTATCAAAATCAACTCAAGCCTTCACTCGATCGCGTTATCGAATACACTCGGCGTCGACGCCGAATTTTGAACCTGATCCAGGAAGCACTCAGCCAGTTACGACTGGATATGAAATATCTGATGTTCGACTTGGAATCGACTCGTCGTGAACGAGACGAATACAAAAACTCGCTCGACGGCGAATTTTAGTCCAGAACACTAAACGAAGCATCTGTTCTCTCCGATTCCGGTCCGGGTTATCTCGGGCCGGTTTTGTTTAATATGCGGTCAAAATGACGGGCAATTTGCCCAAAGTACAAATATTAAATACACTGGGAGAAATGCAACCAAGGCTGGATCCAACCCCCGATATCTCCTCCAAGGACGCTCCGTCCGGCGTGTTACGATCTTCCGTTCGCCCGACCGTGACCATCAACATTTAATACGACGCTAGATTTTCAACGTTTATGTCTGACCTTACCGCTGACCAACTCGCTCAACGTATTCTCGAATGTCGTTTGCTTGACGCGCGAACTATCGCCAAGGCTGTTTCCACCGCCGGTGGTCGCGATGTTAGCTATGAAGAATTGCAAAAGGTTCTTCTTCAGCAGGAATTACTGACAAACTGGCAAATCACTCGATTGATTGAAGGACAACGGCAAGGCTACTTTTACAACAATTGGAAGGTTCTGTATTTGGTTGGTGCGGGAACATTCGCCCGTGTATATCGTGGCTGTCATACTAAAACCGCCGACATCAAAGCCATCAAAGTCCTGCGCAGCCGCTACGCTGAAGAAGCTGAAGTACAAGACAGCTTTCTGCGTGAAGGCAAAATGGTGATGAAGCTTCGCCATCCCAACATCGTCCCAATCTATGAGGTTGATGAAGACAAAGGCCGGATTTACATGGTTATGGACTTCATCGAAGGCCAGAATCTGCGCGATTATGTTCGGGCTCACAAAAAACTAAAAGTCAAACAAGCATTAAGCATCATCCGCGATCTAACCGCCGGTTTGGATTATGCGTTTGAACAAGGCATCTGCCATCGCGACCTGAAATTATCAAATGTTCTGTTGTCGACCAAAGGGCAAGCGAAAATTGTTGACTTTGGATTGGCAGCGGTTCAAACCGACGACGACAGCACGGAAGACTCTTTCAACAAACGCAGTATCGACTATGCCGGTCTTGAAAAAAACACAGGCGTTAAACGCGACGACAAACGCAGCGACATCTATTTTCTGGGTTGCATGTTGTATCACATGCTTACTGGCCATTCACCGCTTTCGGAAGACAAAGACCGAAGCGTCCGCATTTCGGCGCATCGTTTTAAGGAAGTTGTCCCGATCACAAACCACGAACCCAGTTTGCCTCACCGGGTCGTTGTCCTGGTTTACAAACTGATGGATCTTAACGCAGACAAAAGGCTTCAGACGCCTGGTTTGGCGTTAAAGGATATTGATGCCGTGATTGAAGCTGTTGAATCGGGCCAAATCGAAAAATATGACGAATCGCTGACGACGCAGATTGCCGAAGACTTCGAGAAGCGAACCAAAAAGATCACCGAAGGTGAAGGCAAAACGATCATGTTGATCGAGTCCAGTATCAAGGTCCAGGATTTACTTCGCGAAAAACTGAAAGCGCTGGGCTATCGTGTCTTAATCATCAGCAGCCCGCAGCGAGCTATCCAACGCTTCGACGGACTGATCTCAGGCGAAGATGCTCCGGCCGACGTTGTGATTTTTGGCAGTGCGGGCCTGGGGCGTACTGCAGTGGAAGCGTTCGATTATTTTTCAAAGGGCGATTTCGCCTCGTTCCCGTCGATCATTCTTGTAAAGCCGGAACTGACGCGATTGATGGCCTCGGTCAAAATGGGTGATAACAAATTGGCCCTGCCTTCGCCGCTAAAAATGAAACAGCTGCGAATTGCTCTACGAAAACTGCTTTCGATTAAATAGCAAAAGCTAAACTCAACAGCTACTGCCAACGCCGAGCTTAAGGCACTCTCTCTTTTCCTTAGCGGCTATGCAACGCATTAACGCAAGGTTTTTCTTAAATCTGTGCGCAACCACAGCTGACGTTACTGTCTGGCGAGCAACACACCTCTTAACTATAGCGAAGTTTTTCGCTTTTGATCCTTGCATTAGCGAAGAACTTCGCTAAATTGATTGTGCACACACGTTACGATCAAAGAGAAAAATATGCCTTGGCAAAGTTCATCACAACCAACCGACGCAGAACTTCAAATTTTGCGAGTGCTCTGGGAAAACGGGCCATCGCCAGTTCGTGTCATTCACGAAGCGGTCTCCAGAAACAAAGAGACGAACTACTCAACAACCGTGAAAATGTTGTCGGTGATGCTGGACAAAGCACTGGTAAGACGAGACGAATCTGTGCGACCACACATCTATCGCACGGTCAAAAAGCAAGAGACAACTCAAAAAGGAATGATGCGCGACTTGATGGATCGTGTTTACGGAGGCACACCTGGTCGCATGGTAATTCAGGCACTTTCGTCCAGGAAAGCATCCCCGGAAGAACTTGACGAAATCAGGAAAATGCTTGATCAACTACAGAAAGGAGGAAAGTCATAAATACGGTTTCTGATTTCCTGAGCGATCCCGTCATCCAGCAGATGGGAATGGCCATTGTGCATTCACTTTGGCAAATAACGCTTATTGCATTTGCGGTAATGTTCGCCTGTTATGTCGGCAGCGCGCAGCGGTTTTTCCAATCTGCGAACTGCCGATACACGATCCAATGTTGTGGGTTGTTGTTGATGGTTGCCGTTCCGATAGCCACCTTTTTCGTAATCGAAAAACCTGTAGCTCATTATCGATCCGTAAGACATATGGCAAGGAAACACGCGCCCGGCATTGATTCTGCTCGGTGCTCGGATTCCACTTTATTGCGAGGTACCGAGTTTCGTGGTTTCGTGCCAGCGGACATTCTACGAGCAAGACCTTTGCTTCCTGCTACACCACAGTTACAAAATTCTTCCAAGGATTCTTTTCAACATAATTACTGGATCGTTGGTCTGGCCTGGGTTTGGATGATAGGAGCATTTGGAATGCTGGTCCATTCACTGGCACAATTTCTGGGTGCTTGTCGTTTGTCAAAATCCAATACATCCGCCGCACCGGAGCCCATTGTTACAAATTGCAAATCACTTATCGCCAGTCTGGGTATTTGCCAAAAAATTGATATTCGGTTGTCGAGATTGATTGAAGTCCCCACTCTGATCGGATGGCTGAAACCGGTCATTTTGCTTCCGCCAGCAATGGTAAGCGGATTGAGTGCTCGCGAATTAGAGCTCATTCTCCTGCACGAGCTGATTCACATTAGACGGCATGACTACTTGATCAACGTAATTCAAACTGTGATTGAGTCTTTGCTGTTTTACCACCCCTGCGTTTGGTGGCTGTCGCGACAGATTCGAGTCGAGCGCGAGTTTGCAGCTGATGAACAAGTCGTGCGAATGAGTCGAGATCGAGCCACTTACGTTCAAGCATTGTTGCAATTGGAACGCTATCGCAGCGATCCTGCGAATAAAACCAGCCCGGCACTGGCGGCAACCGATGGTTCACTGTTGCTGCGAGTTCAACGCATTGTCCAGTTAGATGCCCAATCATCATTTAGTCACAAACATGAATCGCAAACGAATGCATTCAATCAACGACAAACACACTCGCTGATGCGCTGGGCCCGCATTCCACTCGTACTTATTGCCTTACCACTCCTCTTTACTGCAACCTTTTTACTCGCTGCACATCATTCACCTGAAACAGAACTTGAAAGCAAAACGATGCCCCGTTACTCCGACAACTCCAAACGTTCGCAACCTGCTGTTCCTTCAAAAAGCGAAACTACCAACAAAAGTAAAACCGAACCGAACACAATGGAACGACCCTGGCGCGACGGCTACCCAAAAACATACAGCTACGCCAATGTGGATCTAAGTGATCCAATTAATCAGTGGCAGAAGGCAATTGAAATGCGGGACGCTGACGAAGTAGCACGCCTGCTCAAGCAACATCCTGAGTACGCGAATATGCAGATCATGGATCGCAAACGGGACGGGCAGCTGAATACCGAAGATCACCATCAAGAGGCACTCGAACAAGTCGCGCGAACCGGTCACCTTGAAATCGCAAAACTGTTAGTAGAAGCCGGAGCGAATAAAGACCGAATCTGCGGCGCGTTGATGATCGCCGAATCCAACGTTGCTGAATTTCTCTTGGAACATTGTGATCGTCCTGAACCTGATATTGGGCTGATGGCGTACCTGGGCAAATGGGAGGCGATGCAGTTTTGGTTTGACCGAGGGTACAAACCCGAGATGCAAATGCTTCATGATGCATGTTGCGGCAGACCGTCGATGAGGCACTTTGCCGCGCGAGTCGATAGCGACAGCAATCTTTGGCCACTTCAGTATAGAGAAACGGTGCGAGTGTTGATTGAAGCAGGTGCGGACGTCAATGAGCGGACCCTTGGTGGAGACGAAAAATGGGGTGGGGCAAAACCGTGGCGGAAGAACCGCGAAACACCGCTTCATATAGCCGCCGCTTCTCACGACATCGTATTGATTCAGCAATTGTTAGACGCGGGCGCTGACAAGACTCTGAAAAACGACCTGGGCGATACACCTTTCGATTGGGCTATTCGTTACCTCGCTCCAAGTGACGTGGTCACCCTGTTGAATTTCGATGGCAACCCGCGAAGCAACCCACAGCTTTGGAATGCTGCTCATGCTGGAGACCTGGAAACAGTCAAACAACTTATCGAATCCGGAGCTGATCCTAACGCAGTTGACGCAAACGGTAGCGGAACCCTTTTAAATTTCCATCCGGAAGTCACCAGGTACTTGCTTGAGAAAGGTGCCAATCCCGACATCCAACGCAACGAAAACATATTGCCAGTGCTCGTCGGTATCGCTGGATTCAATACTGAATGCCTGAAAGTGCTGCTCGACGGAGGCGCCGACCCTGACATCGCAGGCCATCATAATGGCGAAACAGCACTGCATCACTCCGTTTGCGGTGACAATCTTGAACAGGTTATGGCCTTGCTCGATGCTGGTGCCGATCCAAACAAACGAACGTTGGCGGGAAAGATGACCTACATGTTGTGGCGCGACGCTCGGGTTCGAGGTGAGACTCCACTGCATCGCGCAGCTGCCTACGGAACTCCGGAAGTCATCCAATTGCTTTTAGATAAAGGTGCCGATCCAACGATTCAGGACGCCAACAAAGATACACCGCTCAGTTGGGCAAGTTGGCATCATCGAGACAAGTCGATCATCGATATGTTGGCCTATGAAGGATCCGGAGTCGGACCTGATTATCCACCTGCCGATGGAAAATCGGTTAACGGCACGGCGCTCGCCGACGATGACATGCCTCGGAACGATGAACTCGTCGCCGCCGCACTCAATGGCAACCTTGAAATGGTAAAGGAATTAATTGAAGGTGGAGCTGATCCAAACAGCGTCGACGCCAATGGCATGGGACCGCTCTTGAACTTTCACCCGGAAGTCACTGAATATCTTCTTTCAAAGGGCGCTGACCCGAACATACAACGTAACGAAAACATCCTGCCCGTAATCTCTGGTGTCTGCAGTAATCTCGAATGTGTGCGACTGATGCTGGAAGCCGGCGCTGATGTAAATCGAGCCAGTGATCATAACGGCGAAACGGTTTTGCATCACATTGGATCAGACGTTGACGCGATTAAGATGTTGCTTGAAGCCGGTGCCGACCCAAACGCGCAAACGATTCCCGGCATGCGAACCTATGCTATGTGGCGCGACGTTCGTTGCCGCGGTGAGACTCCACTTCATCGAAATGCTGCCTGGGGAAGCATACAATCCATCAAGACACTACTCGAAGCAGGAGCCGACCCAGCGATTCGCGACGCCAATGGCGACTCACCACTTAGTTGGGCCAGTTGGTACATGCGCGATAAATCAATCATAGACTTGTTAAGTAGCTCGACAAAAGCGAGTAGCAAACCCGAAGCCGACAATTTGAACGACGTTCGCAGTACCGATCACACTGGGAACCCAAAGTCGGAGAAGCCTGAAAACGAGACAGCTAAAATGAATTTTCTGCCGCCCGATGATCCCTTCATCGTCGCCATTCGCGAAGTTGACTTGCCGCGAATCAAAGAATTTATCGAACATGATAAATCGCTGGTATGCGCTCACGTGCGTGGAAGTATTGACTTGACTGGTAAAGTCTGGCGAGACGGGAAGAAGGTTGACGTTTCAGAGCACTCGCCCGAACATGCGGGAGCATTGCATTTCGCATCATTCCACGGACTAAGCGAATTGGCTCAGGTGCTGATCGACTTAGGTGCCGACATAAGTGCGTTTGCCAACCTCGGTGAAAACATGGGAGGTAAAAGCTTACCGGTTACGATTGCTGCCTGGCAAGGAAACAAGGAAACACTTCAGGTAATCCTTCAGGCAGCAAAAACCACCGGCACAAAATTGGAACTCATGCCTGCCTTGAGTACGGCACTGGTTCATCTGTCCCTCGAAAAAGCTGAACTCTTGCTCGAACATGGTGCTGTGCACGACATTTATACCGCCGCCATGGCGGGTGATGCAACCGAGCTAAAACGATTGATTGAAACTGCCCCGGACTCAATCGACTGCAATCACAGCCGATACAATTGCACACCACTGGAACAAGCTTTGAAGGTCGGCCAAGTCGAGATGGCAGAGATATTGGCCAAGCATGGCGCAAAAGTTTCGACTCCGGCGGCTGCCGCAATGGGCCGAGTCGATCAAATCAAGGCGTTGCTCCGTGATGATCCGGAAACAGCTACAAGACGATTCGATAAACAGCCTTTGTTGATCTGGGCAACACAAGGTGGGCAAGTCGAAGTTGTAAAATTGTTACTTCGTCACGGCTCCGATCCCAACGGCGGCGATGATTGGGGCGTCACTCCGTTGCGACACGTTGCTCAAGTTCAAAGTAGTAACGGCGCGGCAATCGTGGATCTTCTGGTCGAAGCCGGCGCCGATGTAAACCAGGTGTCGCGAGGATACACTCCGCTTGAAAGTGCAAAGAGTAACCATCACGTCGAGAAACGCCTCATCTACCATATCGAAAACAATATTGAGGTCTCGGAACTCGAGTCAAAGTTTTGGAATGCGATTGGAGAAGGTGAATTTGAAGTGGTCAAGTCTTGCCTGGGCGAAGAATCGTCTCTAGCATCGAAGCGGTTTCCGACCCATAACCGAACTGTCTACTGCACCGATGGATTACCATTGCATCGGGCCTGTCAAAAAGGTCACTGGGAAATTGCGCAATTGCTGCTGGATCACGGCGCCGACCCGGACGCTAAACGGGAGCTCGACGAAATTGGTGAACATCGCGAAATCGGAATGCCTCTATATTTCACGGTAGCGGATCATAAAAATTATCGCTTCGCACACTTTTTACTTGATCACGGATGTTCACCAAACAGCTATCCGTATTGCGACCAAGCTACCATTTCAAGAGTTTTTTATCAGGCACGCGAAGCCGGTTTGCCCAGTGCGGTCGTACGCCGTGCGTTTGCAAGTTATCTTCCAGACCAGGCAACTTTGGAAACGCAGTCCGTTGCTGATCTGGTCGGTACGGATGCGGCTGAATCGGTTCGGCTTTTTTCACGAATGGCTGACTTGGGTGGCACGTTGCCTTTTGTCACTCTGGTGCGGGAGGGATACCATGATCTGGCCATTGAAATCGTTGAACACAGTCACGACAAAGATGGAACGCCGCACGACCATCCGAATTCCAATGTACTAGACAACATTACCGGGGCCGCACGTTGGTACGGATACCCTGAACTGTTTCGGCGTTTGATGGATCATCAAAGCTATCGATACAGCTATGAAGACACCATCGGTACCATCGGTATCGCCATCAGCAGCCACAATCGCGATGGGGGCTACGCCGATTATCGTGAAATCATTTTGATGCAACTTGAAGAGCTGAAGTCGCGCGGCGATCTGGAAAAAGCGCAACAAGACCCGAACTTCCGGCCGCTGTACCATATCGCATCGGACTTTACATGGCACAACAACTACGGCTACCGCGCCGAAATCGCCAAACCTGAATGCTACATAGATCTGGCTGAATTGTTTGTTTCATGGGGATTCGACAATATCGAACAACGCGATCCCAATTCAAATCATTCGCCGCTTTCCAAGGCAGTTGCTCGAGGAAAACACCCTGGAATCACTACGTACATTCGATGGCTTTTGGAAAAAGGCGCAGATTTGCGCCAATCGGATTCTGACGAAGTTAATCCGATCGCGATCGCCCGAGAAAATGAGTTTGATGAAATTCGAAAGTTGTTGGAAAGCTACGGTGCGTGAATTGCATTGGCCGTCGGACAATAATTTCTGTCAGCCAGACACGACGCAAAAAATCCATCTACCTGGAATGCTCGCAAGCTATTTTTTTCGTTTGTAGATGGTTTCAACTGCTTTGCCTTCGGTTCCATTGGGCAGAATATTGAACGCAGTGATCGTCAATTGATCTTCGTCAACCAATTGATATTCCGTTCGCCAACTCCAGGCAGGTTGATCTTTGCCGACTTCATATTTTCCCTGAACGCTAAAACCATTTTCAATTGCTTTGCCTTCAGAAAACATGATTGCTTTACTCATGTGGAAACCGTCAATCCAGGAAACTCTGAACTTGCTGACGATTTCGTCATAACCGATCAGCTCTTCGCCTTTTCGAGGCTTCGATTTCATCGAGCCGGTGTACGTATGCCGCAAAAAATTGCCCATCACCACTTCGATCTGGCCCGTTACTTTGGATTCGTCGGCCAGTTTGCCCGGCTGGAACCAGGTCTTGCAATTGCCTTCCCAATTGCCTGCCATTTTGCTGAACAACTCTTTTGCACTCATATCTGATTCCGTCTTGGCGGAAGATTGAGCCATCGCTGGGGCAGCGATCGAAACCAAAGTCAGAAATATGCAAATGCTTATTATCTTTTCAATCATGTTTTGCTCCACAATTATTTAGATCGACTTTACCAAGATAGCACGCACACCAATCTCGTCCATCCTCGTGACGGATTTACTCAAGAGGTCTTGGGAGACTTAATCGCTAACGCTCTGGTGAATTTACGCCCTTCCATTGGACCATTCGAACCATCGCTCAAACATCGATCTCGCTGGCGTCTTCGGCGCGATCCATAATGAAATGGAATCGAGCCGATGCATCCTTGCCCATCAAATCACTGATCACTCGATCGGTTTCAAGCTGGTCGTCAATTTCAACTTTCAACAATCGTCGGGTGTCAGGATTCAAGGTGGTTTCCCATAACACTTTGGGCATCATTTCGCCCAAGCCCTTGAATCGAGTGATATCGGGATTCGCGCGATCGTCGCCGTGCTCTTCCAATATTCTCACTCGGTCTTCTTCGTCGGCCGCCCAATACGTCTGCTTTCCGATATCAATTCGAAACAATGGAGGCACGGCAATAAACAATCGTCCATCGGCGATCAACCCAGGCATGTGACGATAAAAGAAAGTCAGCAACAAAGTCGTAATGTGATGCCCATCGGAATCGGCATCTGCCAACAGAATGATTCGTTCATAACGTAAGCCGGCAAGATTCATCTTGGGCCCTATCCCGCACCCGATCGCGGTGACAAGATCCTGGATCTCTTTGTTTTCCAGGATCTTCTTCATCGACGCATTTTCTGTGTTCAACACCTTTCCGCGCAACGGCAGAATCGCCTGGTTGTTTCGATTGCGACCCTGTTTTGCTGAACCACCGGCTGAATCGCCTTCGACAATGAACAGCTCTGAATCGCCTCGCCCCGAATTTAAACAATCGCTCAATTTTCCAGGCAGCATCGAGCGCTTGCCACCGGTCTTTCGAGAAACCGCAGCCGATGCCGCGCGGGAGGCAGCTCGGGCACGTGCCGCTGCGATAATTCGAGCGATAATGCCGTCGGCTGTGGTACGGTTGTTGTTCATCCATTGCTCAAGGGCCGGACGAACCGCTCCATCAATCACGCTCTGTACTTCCGCATTGTTCAATCGGTCTTTGGTTTGACCCTGGAAAGACGGCTCGGCAATAAAGATCGAAACAATCGCGATCATTCCTTCCCGGATATCATCAGGCAAAATTTTTACGCCTCGAGGAATCAAGTTGTGCATGTCAAAATAGTTTCGCACAGCCTTGTTCAAGCCCGATCGAAAACCGTTTTCGTGAGTACCACCGCTGCCGGTTGGAATTCCATTGACATACGATCGAACATGCTCGTCCGTTGATTCAGTCCATTGCAAAGCAATTTCGATGCGATCGGGTTCAGATATACTCAATGTAAACGGCGTCTCATGAATGGGTTTGGCTTCGCGATCTTTGCTGATTTTGGCCAGATAATCGACGATGCCGTCTTCATGAAAGAACGACTCTTTCTTACCGTTCACGTCGTCGATGAAATTTACTTTGATGCCGCGATGCAGAAAGCTCGAAATCTCCAATCGCTGCCGAATCGTGTCGGGGTTGAATTGAGTACGTGGAAAGATCGTCGGGTCCGGTGAAAACGAAATCGATGTACCTGTGCCACGCACACTGCCTTTGAGTTTTTGCAATTTGGTCTTCGGATGCCCTTTGGAGAATTCCATTTTGTACTGCGAGCCGCCACGTTTTACGATCGCGACCAGCTTCTTCGAAAGTGCATTAACGACAGACGCACCGACACCGTGCAAACCTCCTGCTGTCTTGTAATTGTTACCGTCGAATTTTCCGCCCGCGTGTAAAACGGTCAGCACCGTTTCCAGAGCACTCTTTTTCGTTTTGGAGTGTTTGTCGATTGGGATGCCACGTCCGTTATCCGAAACGGTGATCGTTTCGCCATCCTTGTGCAATTGCAACGTGATCTCGGTTGCGTGACCGTTCATGGCCTCGTCGATCGAGTTATCCATGATCTCCCAGATCAAGTGATGCAAACCAGCGGACTGAACACCGCCGATGTACATACCGGGACGCTTGCGAACCGGTTCTAAGCCTTCGAGAACGGTTATGCTTTCGCTCTTGTAAGCTTTCGTTTTCGATTTTGCGGATTTCGATTTAGTTGCAGAAGCCATGATGTATTGCAGGTTAAAGGTTTTGAATCAGTCGGCGGGCGTTAGGCCGCGGTTTATAACTTCGGTTTCACACAAGCACCAACTTTCTAACTCGATGACTTTTCCGGTTTCAATTCACCGGGCGATTCTACGGGCGGCCAAACTATTTTGGAAATCTTGCCGTTCTTTTGAATTTCATTTCCTTTGCCACCACGCGAAGTCGTGCGGTATTTGGCCGTGGAAATCGTTTTCTGTGCACCGCGATTGGTTTCAACGAGCAGCAAGTCACGGTCGCCAGACGACGGTTTGAATCCGACCAGCTTGTCTGTTTTGGCCAACTTGATCAGTGTCACGCCTTTGCCGGCTCCCGACAAATAATTGACATCTTCGGTCGCGCAAACCATGGCCCGGCATTCTTGTGAGATTGCGAGAATGGTTTCGCTGCTGTCAATTGGATACACGCCGATCAATTCTGCTCCCGTCGCCGCACGAGCATATCGTCGTCCGCTGCGAGTGGAAGGTTCGACAAACGTCTCCAATCCAAACCGCAGCGCAAAACCATTGCTCGATGCAGCAAGTCCATGAACGTCCGGCAAGTATTCGGGGGCTTTCGGATCCGCAAACACGTCGCCGATCACGCGAGGATCAAACGAAATCATTGCGACAATTCGCTCGCCATCTTTCAAACGAAACAATTTTTGAATGGGATCACCAAAACCCGTAGACGCCGGTATATCGGCCATTCGAGTCGTGTAGCAAACGCCGGTCGAAGAAAAGAAGCCAACCGTATTGCGTGTCGAGCCGCCAACACATGCCAGCACCGTATCGCCCTGGCGCAAGCGACTTTTTGCCGGATCGGGAATGTTGCGCTGACGTTTGACCCAACCATCTCTGGTAATCAAGATATGACAATCTTCGGCCACGATAAAATCTTCGGCGCTGATCTCGATCTCTTCGCCAACGGCTTCGATTTTTGTTCGCCGTTTCGCCTCGGGTAATTTGCAATACGTCGTGATCAATTCCTGAATTTCAGATCGTACAATCGCCCAGCGACCTGAAGCATTCGTGTCGGCAGTGTCTTCCTTCAAAAGCTTACGAATCTCGCGAGCGCGTTTTTCTTTCTTCTTCAGCTCTTCCTGGACCAGGTTGATTTCCAGTTTGGCCAAACGATACAACTTCAACTCAAGAATTGCATCGGTTTGTTCGGCGTCCAAACCAGTCTGTTTACCACGCCCCTCTTTAATCGGAAAACGCTTCATGATTTTAACAGCCGCGTCCGCTTTTCCGTCACTGCGCCGAATTATTCGAATGACTTCGTCCAGACAATCAAATATGGTTACAAATCCATTAAGAATATGAATTCGTTTCGCCAGCGCAGCCAACTCGTTTTCCAATCGCCGCGTGATCACGTCCAAGCGGAATTGCAGAAAATACCAAAGGGCTTCCTTCAATCCCAATCGCTCCGGACGACCAACTTCCGGATTTTCAGTCGGGACCAAACAGGTCAAATTGACATTGAAATTGGTTTGAAGTTGGGTGTTCTTGTACAAGTACGCCAGAACCTTGTCCGGATCGGCGTCTTTCTTCAGCACCAAATCAATTCGAATGTCGTCGGTTGAAAGATCTCGGACTTCGGTGACCAGCGGTAATTTGCTGGAATAGACAAGATCGGAGATGCGTTCGACCAAATTCGCTTTATTGACCGCGTACGGAATCGAAGTGATTTGTAGAACGCGGCCCGTTTTCTTGTTCCCGCCAATGACTTTGCTTTGGCCTCGCGTTGTGATCGCCCCTTGTCCACTGCGATAGATTTCGCGTAGTTCGTCTTTGGAATTGATGACTTGTCCGCCGAGAGGAAAGTCAGGACCTTGCACGGCATCCTGGGCAACCAATTGGTACGCTTTGATTTCTGGATCCTTCAATAGTTTCAGCAAAGCGTTACAAAGTTCCTTGAGGTTGTGAGGTGGAATGTTGGTTGCCATGCCAACCGCGATTCCAGTCGCTCCGTTGAGCAACAGATTCGGAACTCGACTAGGCAACACGACTGGTTCTTCGCGGCTGCCGTCGTAGTTGGGTCGAAAGGCAACGGTAACGGTCGAAAGATCCGTCAATAATTCGCCGGCAATTCGCGTTCGCCGACATTCGGTATATCTCATCGCAGCCGCGTTGTCGCCGTCGATGGAACCAAAGTTTCCGCTGCCGTCCATCAGTGGCATACGAAGCGAAAACGGCTGAGCCATCCTGACAAGCGCGTCGTAAATTGAACCGTCGCCGTGAGGATGATAATTCGCCATCGCGTCACCAACCACTTTGGCGCTCTTGCGATGTTTAGCGTTGTGATCCAGGCTCAGCTGCCGGGTCGTATAAAGAATTCGGCGCTGAACCGGTTTCATACCATCGCGAACATCCGGGAGCGCCCGCGATGTAATCACCGAAAGTGAATAATTTAGATATCGCGTTTGTGCCGCAAGTCGCAAAGGTACATTTTCCAAGCCCTGCTCTTCACTTTGATCGAACAAATCACCTTGAGCGGAGTTTGATTTTCCGTTGGATTTGCCGCTGCGCGCGTTCGACTTTTTTGAACTCGATTTCCTGGCAGACTTTTTTTTACTTGCCTTGCTGGATCGTTTTGCTGGCCGGCGTTTTGCCACGTCAATTGGTCCTTTTGATCGTTGTCATCGTTGACTGTCAAATCGTGCCCCGCTGCTTAGTTGTCAGCGATCGCTTTATAAAATTGCGATGGATCGAGCTTTGATTTTCGACTCCGTTTTGCCACCTTCGGCACTCTAATACCGGCAATCGCGTTAAAACCTCTTCAGTTCACCCGAAATCACAGCATCAAATCAGCCGATGAGTGATCCTGGGCAGCTCGGTGAGCGATTCTCCATTGGCTCACTGGCAAACGCGGCGGTCTGGGGGGATTGTACCAATCGGGAGGTTACGGTTACAGACGGTTTTGCCGGTTGTTCCGCAGCAGGATTCGAATTGCGCGAAAGAACGGAACATTTGGCTGGAAGCAGTTTTGTCATCTCGCCGAAAAAATCAACTGAATCCAGTGAATCCGCGTGTTTCAATCACCACGATCGTAGCTAACGTGGCTGCCCAGTCGCTGGACGGACCAACCCAGTCTTAATTCAGGAGCCAGGTCGATGCAGATCCGGAACTTATTTGTCGCGATTGTCTGTATGGCAATCCTAGGTTTTGTCGCAGAACAATCGATGGCTCAAGGGCCAAACAATCTGTTCTCACAATATTACACTCAAGGCAACGCCAGTGCCCATGCTGCGATGTATCCAGCCCCGCATCCAGTGCCAAGTCATGTTGGTGCTGCGTATGGCACTTACCAACCGTTGATGCCACACGAAATGATGTACGCTCATCGTCGAGATTATTACAACTACTATGCATCGCCCGAATCGTTTTACTGTGAAACCTGTCGTGGGCCTGGCGAACGTTACGATCCCGGTTACGGTTACACCAAAACAACGGTTCGCTGGCAAAGTGGATGCAATAGTGTCGCCCCGCTTACAAGTACATTGTTGCCTTTCACTCAATGGCAAAAACTCTGGCGCAGCAAGCAATCCGTTCCTCGCAGCATCAGAACGTGCTTTGGCGGACTCAATTTAGACGGCAAGATTGGCTTGAACGGTGTTGGATGTGCTAGATGTGGTGGCAGAGGATGTGGAATCTGCAATCGCAGAAGTGGTTTCGAAGGTGACGCTGGCTTCGGCGGCAACTTTGGTTACGAAGGCGGATATGACACGGGCGCTGGATGCAGTGATTGCATTGCCAACGATTGGCGTAAAGCAAGTCAGTCTGCCGCCGCTCGTACAGCCCAGGCCATGCAGAACCGGTACAGATAACGAAAAAAGAATACAAGCGTAAAGGATTACGATATGAAGAAATTAATTTACTCTTTGGCAATCGCGGGGTGCGTTTCAATCCTCGCGGCCAATGTCAACGCTCAATGCTCAAGCTGCGGTGGTGGCGGTGGATACGACATTGCCAGTTGTGAAGGCGGCGGATTCGCTGGTGGTGGAACTGGAATTCCTGACAACGCCGACGAAACAGGAATCGGAACATGCACCGATCGCGACAAGTGGCCATGCAGAGGAAACTGCGAATTTACTAACGGTAACTGGAACGCACCCTGTCCTACGTTACCGAATCACGCTTACAACAAGTACATTGCACGTGGGTGGGCACTGTCTCAAGACAAATTCACTCCGTATCCGTTGTACACATACGGCAAGACCGGTATCGACGCTGCACGCATCGATCAATGGAACCGCATTCGGGCTCAGCAGACTTCATGGCACGGCGGCTACAATTATTGGCGCTATAACGCACCAACCGCCTTGGTAGTTCCACCAACGGCTGCTTTCCAAAGCGTATACTCATGGGGCGTTGGCGGAACCAAAAGCGTTCCAATCAACCACCAATTCGGAGCCAACAATCCGGGCGGCGCTGGCGGCATCAGCCAGCAGTTTTCACAAGCTCCCTACTGGCCATCCAGCACCGATCAATTGGGCGTTTATGCCGTTCGTGCACCCTGGTCACACATTCGCTAGACGAATTTGACGGATTGAATATCACAAAGCGGCATCCTTTTGGATGCCGCTTTTTTTGTTGAGCCATCGATCTTCGAAGGTTGGATTTCGAGAAACCGCGCGTGGAGCTGGCCGGTTTGAGCACGACGAAGCTACTCGTAATCAACTGTATTTGCCCGTCGAAAGTTGTCGGCTACTTCACAATAAGCTGCGTCATTGAGCATATAACCACTGTGTAAAGCACCTTGGGATACGCTAGTCATTGCCAACGAGCACAGCCCGACTATGTTGATGGATACCTGATGGTTTTGCACATACTCGCAGTCAAGGAAAATTTGATGTCCAACCGTTCCCGCAATTTTATAGCCAGACACGCACTAATGTTCCTGGCTCTGGTCGCATTTGTTACCGTTCCTGCTTTCTCGCGACAATCGACGGCCAGTGAGGTAGAAATTCTAAATACGTTCGCGACCAACAACATTGTCGCAACGGAACAGTTTGCATTTGCGGCTGCTGGCTCACAAGGCATAGTCGTCGTCGACTTGGCAACCCTTACAATTGCCAACGTTGTTTCTCCTCCTGCTGGAACTGGCACGATCGACGATCTCTGTTTAGACGGTGGTTTGCTGTTCACTCTGGATGGAGCAGGAGCAGGAGCGTTGTCAGTTTTCTCCATCGCAAATCCAGCTGAGCCAACACTTGTTTCGGGCCCAGTCGGGGCAGCGGTGGGACCATTTGCAGGAGTCTCAGCGTCCAACGGTCGTGTTGTGGTTTCTGGAGGGACAAGCTTGTTGAGCGTTCGCAGCTATGATGACGATGGCAATTTGTTTGGTGCCGTTTCTTCGATCGATTTAGGGATCGGACAACCCGATGTACTTGTGTCCGACGATGGAAGCACAGCTTATGTATCAACAGACTTTGCTGGTTTGGTAAACGGACAATCGTTTGGAATTACAGTCATTGACATATCAGGCATACCGACGACCGTTCTCGATCAAATTGGAATACCAGGGGCTGGATTTTCGCCGGGGACGTCTGGTCCGGCGAATTTTCCCATCGAATCGGCGCTTCAAGGCGATGTGCTTTTTGTTGCTGCAGGTAACGGAGTCTCCGTAATTGATGTAAGCAATCCCGCTTCGGTACAAACCATCACCCAGATTCCGTTGTCTACAAACCCGGTCAATATCGATGTGTTTGACGACACGCTATATGTGGTCGGCAACTCACCGTCGTCCACGCTAACCACGATTGATATATCAAACCTGAGTTCACCAGTCGTTGAAACGGTAGTTCTTCCTGGAAACGGATCGCCACTAGGTGTTGCCGCAACAAGTACACATGTTGTGGTTGCCGATGACGATTTGGGCGTATTGGTCGACCAATTGTTTTTGCTTGGAGACATCAATCGTGATGGAGTGGTTAATCTTCTGGACGTTGAACCTTTTATCGCGTTGTTGTCATCCAGTGCTTTCCAGGCAGAAGCTGATTTCAACATGGATGGTCAAGTTAACTTACTGGACATTCAACCCTTTGTTACTTTGTTGGGTGGCGGCTAAAGCACAATCCAGTGAGCGCTAATCGCTAAGGCGCTCACGGAAAAGATTTTCGCTATCAGGCGGAAGCCTTATTAATTCAATATCGGTCTACCGACCTGACAAAAGCGGCATCCAATGAATGGGTTGCCGCTTTTTTTATTTCCGTCCAAGAACGACCTGCTATGGACGCTAATGAAAAACTAAATTCGTATTCGCGTTTATTGGCGTCCATTCGCGGTTCAAATTCAAGAATCGAAGATTGTCGCTTAGTCGTCAGGTTTACATCATACTGCCCAAACAAGGAAAGGGATTTGAACATCTTCTACCTGTTCCTGCGGGACAGGTTATTCATCCAGTAGCGGACCGTTTCGATGCTTGATTTTGTGCTGCACACTGGATGCACGACGAACAGCATGAACACCGAACTTGTCTTTGATTTCGTCACTGGCGCGATCCATTCGCTGTTGTTTCTCCTTGTCGTCCTGACCAAATAGCAATAATTGATTCTTTGCTGTTGGATGACGCAAATTGGAAACACCCATGCCCAGCAATCGAATGCCGTGATTCAATTTCTTGTTCCCATCGGAGGCAATCGCGGACATCAATACGTCCGCTGCGATGTTCGCCAATTCGGTTGAACAATTTGAAGGCTGTGCCAACGTCGACGCCCGTGAAATCGTTTTAAAATCGCTAAACCGAATTTTCACGTTGACTGTCTTGCCGACGATATCGTAACGCCGCAGGCGCCGCGCAACTTGGTCCGATAATTCAATGATCCAGGTTTTCAATACTTCAACGTCCACAATGTCAGTGCCAAATGTCGTTTCGTGCGAAATGGATTTGGCATGTCGATCAGGAACCACAGCCCGCGAATCGATCCCACGGCAAAGGTTCCAAAAATGCTGACTGTTGATTCCGAATTGGTTTTTCATATCGTCGACCGTTAGACGACGCAAATCGGAAATCAACCTCACTCCCAGTGCATTGAATTTTCCAGCCGTCACTTTGCCGACACCCCAAATGCGATCGATCGGCAACGGGTCCAGAAACTCTTGAACGCGCTGCGGATCGACCACCGTTAAACCGTCTGGCTTTTCCCAATCGCTGGCGACCTTGGCCAAAAATTTGTTCGGTGCAACGCCGGCAGATGCCACCAGGCCAGTTTCATCGTTGATCTGTTGTTTGATTTTTTTGGCAATTGAAACTGGATCGCCGAACAAACGCTCACAACCACTGACGTCCAAAAACGCTTCATCAAATGCGATGGGTTCGACAAGCGAAGTGTACTGAAAGAAGATATCGCGGATCTGTTTCGAAACGGTGGCGTAGTGATCCATCCGCGGTTTGACAAAAACAAGATCCTGGCACAACCGCAGCGCTTGTGCCGACGACATGGCGCTGTGAATTCCAAATTTCCTTGCTTCGTAACTGGCCGCCGAGATGACTCCCCTGCCCTGCGGCGAGCCGCCAACGACAACCGGCAATCCGCGCAAATGCGGTTGATCGCGAAGTTCGATCGCTGCATAAAACGCATCCATATCAATGTGCAGAATCATAGCGTCATTTAACCGCGTTTTCGAATCGAACCTTCCACTCGGATTGTTGCCAGGAAGGCGTTGAAACTTCCAGATACTTGACCAATTTTTGGGCTTCGGCGCGCTGGTCGTTCTTGATCATTTGAATCACAACATTCAATTTGGCTTCATACCACGATTCGCTTTCCTTGGGAACTTTGGCTGCCAAGCGCCGCCATTGCTTCAACACTTCTTGTGGACTATTGGAGCTTTTGGTTAGCTCACGTGAATAGGCTAATTGGATTTTTAATGATTTTGGGTATTTGTCAGCGAACGATTTCAATTCGCTCAATGAGTCACTTGCGTCCGCACCAGCAACCTGGGCCACCAGTTTTTCAATTTGCCAAAACTCCTTGTCTGGAGCATTTTCGTCGGCCAGCGCTTTGTCACAAATAATGATGCGAGTATCGCTGATCTGGTCGAATTGCTGTTCATCAAGCGTTTGATGCAGCCGGCCATAACATTGGCTCATCACCGTCGCATCGTTGGGCAAAGATTTAACGACTTCGTTTGGATCGCTGGCGCCCGGCTTCATACAACTGGCAATCAAACGAATTATTTTGGATTCGATGCGCCACATCTGAGAAACGGCTTCACCCTGCTGAGCAGATTCCAGCCAGGCGAGCGCCTCGTCCGCGCGAATCACTCGAGCCGACCATCCAATTGCGATCATCGACGCAAGCAGTTGTCGTTGAACACCATTCCAATTCTTTTTCGATTTGGGTTGCTGTAAACGATCTTGAAACAGTGACACCAGATTCCGGGCAACGTTTGCAGGATCCTCACCCGTCTGTTTGGCCTGATTCATTAACTGTGTGGCGCACGGTTCCATCTGCCCAATCGCGGCCACGACATGCTGACTGGAAAATGGAATGGAATTGTAGGCCGCAATCGCTTGCGACCACCGCTTATCCTTTTGATAGGCGCTTCCCAGCCACAAAAGAGCTTGATGGGTACTGGTCGAATCTGGCCAAATCGAAGCATGCGCTTGTAGCGCATCGACCAATTCACTTTCGTGAGTTTCCCCGCCTTGCGCCAAATTCCAACAGCCTCGCAAATGAACCGCGTCGGCTGATGGTGACTGGCGAAACTGATTTGAAACGGACAACAAATGACCGGCCGCTTGTTGGTGCTGATTCAAGGACTCGAAACAACCAGCCAGTCGGACCGCTAACTGCAGAGCCATCTCCCCATCGCTTCCGCCAGCAGCAAAACGAAGTGCTTTGTCGAACGCCTTGGCCGCATCAGAGAAATTCTTTTTACGAAAAGCCGATTCGCCTTGCCGAACCAGAATTTCAAGATCGCTGGAAGCCGTCGCTTCCCCGACATTGCCTGTCGCACTAACGCTGCCAACAAGCAATACTTCCGCGCGTCGGCCCCAATAGGGACCGTGAGTCGATTCGATAACATTTACCAAATTAGTGGCATCCGCCTGCTTTCGCTTCTTTTGAGCGTCCGGTAATTGCGCTGCCTGAAACATAATCATTTGCAGCCCAGCCAACTGTAATTGAGCCGACGGGTTTTCTGCTTGAGCAAAGGCCTGCAACAGTTCAGCGAATTGATCGTTTTGTTGGAAATCGATAGCGGCCAGAATTCGCTGGACCAAGAAATCGTTTTGCAGGTCCGCCGAAATTTCGTTGCGTGGCAAAGTCGAAATCAAACGCTTAAATGCAACCGGATCCTTCTTCAATCGAATACAGGTCGCGCGGGCAATCTGCGCTTTCCACCACAGCGGCACCTCGGCATTGGACTGCGTGATCACCTGGTCCAATCGTGACAGAACCTGGTTCAATGCATCCAACTGATTCAAGCGATCCGAAGCATCGTACAACTGTGCTTTGGCCAGGTTGATGGTTGCCAGCCGGTAGCGAATATTGCTTTTTAGATTGAACAATTCTTCGGCAGTCAATTCGCCGGCAACCGGAGTCCGGTTACGAACATCCGGCAATTGCTTTTCGATTTCACGCTCGATCGAATTGAATGCCGAAGTCGCTTGGCGAAACTGCGCCAAAGCCGCTCCGCTGGTGCCCGGCGGCGCAATTTCGGCTGCGATTTCCTGTTGAATCAAATTGCCGTTGGAGAAATAGACCAGTGCATCCTGAACTTGCACCAGCATTGCTTGAGGATGTTCCGGGTATTCGGTTGCGAAATAGCTGGCCGCAGCATGCGCTTCGTTCCATGCCGATTTTCGATCGTCACCCGTAGCGACAATTGCCTTGGCTACACTGGTTTGAATTTGCTCCATCACGATGGACGCCTTATCAACCACATCCAACGACGCCGACGAAAGTTGCTGTTGCGTGTATATTTCCGCCAAATCAAACAACCTTCGATCACGAAGTCCTTGTATCACTTTGATCGAATCGCGAAGTGCAACCGAAGCTTCATCTTGAGTGGATGTTGAAATCGCGGCAGCGTTGGCACCACAGAGACCCAAAAACAGGACTACCAGAAATAATTTCGCCATCAGTTCTGCTCTGGATTGACGGCAAAAGAAACTTTGACCAAGCCCGCCATTTTCGATGCGTCGTAAACTTCGATGACATAGCCAAGTGGCACAGCGCTCGCTGGATCAAGAATCACTGGGGCATCGCTTTTTATATCGGCCAATATCGACAATCGATCTCGCAATGCGCCGATCGTTGCCACCATCTGTCCATTCAATGTCCAATTCGGATTGGTGCCGTCCCAGCCGATTTGGACAACGATGTCATCGAAATCGGCTTCTGGTGGCGGTTGGGCCAGATCAACCGGATCGCTTCCCAGTTGCGATGACATTTCACTTGGCAATATTTGTTCAATGATCTGAAAACTGGCAGTCCAGACAAAAAAGACCAGCAGCAAAAATACGACATCGATCATGGGCGTCATGGCCGAATCAAGGTCGGTGCCGCTGCCACGAGTTTCGATCATCGGACTTGGTCTTTTCATTGCGTTATTTAGCCTTATCTCTTTTCATCCCGGTAAACCGCATAGGTCACATTCCAGATACCTGATTCCGTACAAGCGATCATGATCGGCTCGACGGACGAATAAGGTGCAGCGCGACTGCCTCGGATTCGAACCTCAATCGCTTTTCCATCCTCGTTTTCTACGGCGGATTTAAAAATGGATTTCAGTTTGTTTTGAGCAATCTCACGACCGCGGACCCAGAGGCTGCCGTCCTGTTTTACATTGACGGTAACTCGAGGAATGTCCTGATTGGTGTCGTCGTTGCTGCTGGATGCGACCGGCAAGTTCAATTCCAGCTGGTTTTCCTGCTTTGACAGATGGCTGGACACCAGGAAAAAAATGATCAGTAAAAACACGACGTCGATCATCGGAGTCATATTGAATCCGTAGCGACGAATCGGTTTGTACTGTGGGGCGTGCACTAGCTCTTTTTGCCTTTTCGTCTTAATGGTGTGAAAACATGCTGAGCGCTATAAGCCGCTTCGGCGACAAACTGATCGATTCGATTGCGAAAAATTGCGAACGCTCCAATCGAAGGAATCGCTACCAACAACCCGCCCACGGTCGTCACCAGCGCCTGATAAATACCTTGGGCTAGCTGCGGCGCACTGGCCAATCCCTGAGTTGCGGCGACTTGCTGAAAGGCAAAAATCATTCCGATCACCGTTCCCAACAGACCGACCATCGGCGCGATATTCCCAATCACACTTAAATATTCGATCTTGCGAAACAGTCGAGCTGATTGTTCTGCGAGTGCGTCTTCAAGCGACTTTTCGACGCTGTTCCAGCCAAATTCCAATTCCGAAATCCCATGTAGCAACACAAACGACAACATGCTCGGTTGGGCATTGCAGGCGGCTTGCGCCCCCGTGACATCCCCTTTCATGAGCGCCTGACGAACATGGTCTCCCAGCCCTTCTGGCATCAAGTCCTTTCGACGAATTGTCATCATATGATCGAAAATCAAATATGCCGCTGTCAACGAAAGAGCCAACAGCACCAGAATCATGGTTACGCCAACGATCCCACCTGAAAAAATGATATCAATTAAACCAGCTGACGATTGAGCAGGAGCGTCTTCACCCTGTCCCTGTGCCTGGCCTGCGGAAAGCGCAATAAAACATGATACCATCCAAAATATTTTCAATTGCATTTGCATGTAAATTCCAAGGGTTACATTTTGTTTCCGGCAAGCGCCGCAAATTGACTGGAAGGAAAATCGTTGACCAATTCCCGCCACATGGCAGCAGCACGATCGGGTTGCTGCGATTCGCTCATCATGTTGCCACATTGGTACAGCGCGTAAGCGGCAAGCGTTTTCTTATCGTTGTGCAAAATCCTGACTTTCATCAAATTGATTTGAGCCAGTTCTTTTTTTCCGACGCGATGTTGAGCCTGGGCCAGAACAACCAATGGCCCGGCAAGCAGATCGGGCTCTATCTTTTCGATCTGGCGCTGCCAACGATCCACATCGGTTTGCGTCGCTGAAACCAATCGAGGTCGCCATAATTGTGCCAAAGCAAGTTGAGCAATTCGCTTGTCTTTCTGGGCAGTCAATTGTTCCAGTGCCGCAATCGCATCGCTGTCGTTTCCACGGCCCAACAACCAACTCGACGCGATCAATCGCAAAGCAGGATTGTCGTTGGTCAGCCATTTTTGCAAATCGGCGCGAGCTGGAACGTTCCGCTCACCGACTGACCAAGCCAGTGGAATTCGTCGAAAGAATCTTGTCTGCGGGTCGGCGACGTAGATCCGCAGAAATTCGCGAACCGAACGAGCGTGATTCTCGATGGAATCGAAAGCTTGGATCGATTCCGCTGCGATGATCGATTTCACCCATGACCGCGACTCGCTTGACTTTGCTTTTTCGAATGACTCGATCGCCGCTGCGAAATCTTTTTGTTTAACCAGCTTGCGTGCAGTTGCAAGTTCCGGCGGCCATTGTGTTTTAATCTGTTGGACTGCCGACGAATCAATAGTTCGCGATCGACCACCATTTTCCAACGTAATCTTCGATCCCTGCCAATCAACGATAGCGCCGGTTCGCTTGGTTACTTTGCCGCCGTCAATCTTGATAACAATAACATCTTGAGCACCCAGAGACCCAGCGGCAACAAGCATCGCCAGGATACAGTAAATAAGAATCGAACTGACGCGAATTGAATTCATTGAAGGTGCGAACCACGCGGCTTCCATGCGCTACCAAGAATTAATGCCTTGCAACATGAATTCTAGACGTTGCGCGCGGAATAGGAAAGTGATTGAAAGTAGCACGGCTATCCAAGTCCTTTTCTACTGCAATACGGCTTAACAGATCGTGCTGTAAATCGCCAAGAACAAGAAATTGAAAGCCTGGGACTTTCAATGACTTAGCGATCTCGAAATGATCGCAGATCTTTGTAGACATACTGGCCGCGACTTTCTCGGGCAAGGGCACGCAGCGAGTTGTCTGCATTTCCACGTCGAGCACCAACGCCAAACTCAATCGCGTTGATAACGGCTCCGCTCTTATTCCAGCCACTGATGGCAAACAAATCGCCGGTCGTAAACCCACCTTCGGCGTCGGTCAACAAAAAAACCACATCTGGACCTAAGGATAACGCCAATTTGAGTGCGCTGACATGATCGGTTCCACCTTCACCGCCAATCGAAGACACAAATCGGATAGCTCGCGATTTATTTTCCTCTGTGGCGAATGCCAGACTGGCCGCCCCACGATCTCCTCGAAACATCTTCGTATCGTTATTGTAAAAGATAATTTGGAACTGCTGTATCTCGCCCAGAGAATTCATCGATTCAAGCAATTGACGCTTTGCGGCTCGTAAAGGCTTGCCGCCCATGTCTTCCATGCTTGCCGAACGATCAAACACATACACGAAACGCGAACCAGTTCCTTTGACACCGAACACTTCTGTGGTGACTTTTCCGCCGAACGGCTGGTTGGAACTATCGCCAAACGTCATCGATTCGGCCCCGCTGTTTGATTGGGTGAGGTCATCACCGACGCCTGTCAGTGTTGATTGGCCAGTGGCAAATCCAGGTAATTCGGGAGGCAACTCGTTGGTAATCGAAGTCGGAGGTGGTGAAGTTTGTGATTGGTTGGATGCGGAGGACTGACGAACGTCTCCTTCGTCCAGATATTCGGTGGTCTGGCTTGATTTGTCGATCAACACAATTCCGCCGGTCCGATTTTCAACCTCGCCGGCGCCGCTGGAATAGCGAATCATCAGCAACAACATGCATCCAAACAGACAGCCATGCAGCACAAACGACATCAACCACGCCGGCACGGGTTTGGAAGCGCTGTAGTCCGTTTCTGAGTCAAGCAGAATTTTTGGCAAGACAGTTTCGTTGGTGTTGATAAAGGGTTGGACTGACGATCACGAAGCGGTGAATTCTATGAGACTGCTGGACTTTGGCAAACGGATGTGTGGAGCATGCTCAAAATCAGTGTGTCGATCGCCACATATCCTCAAATTACCGTTTCTTTGCGAATTTCTTCCATTGGAAGGCTTGTGAACACCATCGGTTGCAAAGACCGTATAAATAAGAGTTCGTTGTCCGACAGTTGCTTGCAATTAAATAGACATGCCAGAATTAATACTAGGACTGCTGTTTATCTGCGCCTTTATTGGTTTCGCTTTCTATGGATTCATAGCGTGTTTGGTCCGCCTTTTTGGGGACAGCAACGATTTCAAACAAAACCAGTTCCGGCCACCAGAATCAAAACTTTCAGAATCGGCTTCCGATGACGCCGCCGGTGCGAGTCGTTATCTGAATTTTCTGCTCCTCGACGAAAAGATCGATGCGAAAACCTATCGCCGGGCACGTGCTTTGCTTGAGCAAACTGCTGATGGATCTGAGTTGTGCGAAAGACTCGATCCCAATACTGAAACCAGTTCGATCGGGAAAACGGTCGGCGCCGAATCGATCGATGCCGCAACACCAGATCCGTTGGCTACGGATGAGTCTGTTGAAGTCGTCGCGGATAATGATGCCTCGAAAACGCGTGAGCGTAAATCGTCGACCGCGCCATGGGATATTCCCGATCCACCGCCCGCCGAACCTCGACGCAGCATGCAGGAAATGTTGTCAGGTTTTATGCTGGACAAAAACATTCGCTGGGGTGAATTGGCCAGCGGCATTCTAATTGTTGGCAGTGCCGTTGGATTGGTTATTAGTCTGAGAAATGAACTGCAGGACACGATTCCCTATTTTTCAGCGCTGATGTTCTTGTTGATCACCGCAGCGATTCACGGCGCAGGAATCTACACGCTGAAGAAATGGAAATTGCGCAACACCAGTCGTGGTGCGCTGCTAATTGGTTTGTTGCTCATTCCATTAAATTTTCTGGCTGCATGTATTCTTTCCCATGAAGAAACTCAGTATCGCGAGCTAAATGATCCGTTGTTGTGGACCGCAATTCTGGTTGGGCTGATTTCCTTTGGAACGATGACCTGGTTTTCCGGCCAATCTCTGTTGCGCAAAGGTCATTGGCCGTTGATGATTGCCATCATGGGCTGCGCTATTGGTACGTTGATCATTAATCGAGCCCAAGGCATTGACGAATCGACGTTGGTTCGATTGATTTTGACGCTTCCGCTAACCGTTTGTTTTCTGGTCGGTACGACGCTGGTATTTAAACAGCAATGGACGCGCGACCGCTGGCCAAGCCGATCGACATATCGAATATTCAACTTTTTGGGTCTTTCGTTTTTTGCATTCCTGGCCGGTGCGGCGATGTTGGTTATCCGCGCCGAACACAATCCTCCCACCTGGGTCACATTAGCCCCGTCGTTTTCTCTAGTCGCGTTGATCGGATCGTGGTTCGGGCACATGATTTGGAAAGGGGCGATTGGTAAGGAAGCTCGAACGCTAAGCCTGACGGGTTTGTCCATGCATATATTTGGGCTGTCCGTCATTGCCGTTGCCTGGATCATTTCGTTCGCTAATCCGATGGTGTTGTTGATCACGGCCAGTTTGTTGTCGATTGGATTTGGTTTGTTTGCCTATCATCGCCGCGAACCAGGTTTGTTGATTGCGGGTTGGGCAATTTTTGGCTCGTTTGTGTTTTGTGGCGTCAACTTACTGGCCGGCGCATTACCCTGGAATTCGTGGGCCAGTTTTGACCAGATCGGAGCAGCGGCGTTAAGCGGGCGCAGCGGAATCAGCATAACGTTGTTGGGTGCTGCGATCATGCAAATCCACTCACTCGGCTCGTCGCGTGGTTTCGACTTCAAACCATTCAAGCAGGTTGGGTTGATCGGCGGTGGAATGCTGGCGGCCACCGGACTTGGTTTAACCATCGCGGCCAGTTTCGCCAATCCAGACAACTGGTTCGATAACATGGCGGCAACCAGTTTGCTCGGAGCAATAGCATCGGCGGCAATGGGCGGTTGTGTGAGTCTGGCAAGTAAAAGCGTTTCCAATCCTGCTGTAAAACTTTCGCCGTCACGTTCAGCATTCATTGTATTCACGGTGGCGATTGCGTTACTGGCGGCACTGGCTCACGCGTTTGGCTGGAATTTGACGCTCTCTGGCTGGCTTGATCGAATTACATTTTCCATCAACGCAAACTGGACGATCATCTTTGCCGCTCACGCAATCTTGTTGAGTATTCTATCGGCCACTATTTTTTGGCGAAACAAATCAACGGGCCAGGTTGATCACGGCGAGTTATGTTTGACATCACCGCTTTCTTCAAATTTAACCGTGCTGTTTTCCAATGCCGCGATTATCACCGGTGTTGTTGCGCTCTTTGGTTGCCTGATGTTGATTCGTCATCACACCGGATTGGCGACTTCCATCCTGGCGTTGATGGCAGCCGGCAGCTGGTTGTTTGCCTGGGTTCGACAAAGTACGAGTAATACAAACTACTGGACCGTCGCGGTTTCAATGATGATGGCGCTGGTCGTTAGTGTGTTTACCGTTGAGGTATTGACCAAGCTGGATTGGTGTCCGGGGATCGATCACCCTCGGCACTGGATGGTCCAAATCGGTGTGCTTTCTACTTGGTTTACGGTCTGGTTGATTGTGAGCTGGGTTTTGAACAAATCGCAGCGATTTGAATTTGTGCAAGTGCCACGCACGTTGACGCTGGTGATTGGTACTGGTTTGGTAGCGGCGCTTGTGCTGTTGGTCGGCCTGGCGTTAGCCTTTGAATCGAAGGTCGAATTATTCATCGATGCTTCCCAGCCACCGTATTCGATAGCCAACGATAAAACCTGGGCATTTGCGACGCTGTCAGTATTGGGGATTTCACTTTTGGTGGCAACGTTCAAAGAGCCTTCGAAATTTTTGGGCATTGCGATCATCACTGTCTGGTCGACGTGCTGGGCGATAGGCTCACTTTATTTTGTTGACCAAAAAGCGGTAGCGACCGCAATGCGCTGGCTGCTTCCTGTCGGAGGTGCGGTCGGCGCCGCCATGGTTGCAGTTCGCGGACCCTCAGTTGCAATGTGGAGCGTTGCCCGAAATCGGATTGGATTGCGTGGACGCAGCGTTTGGCCAAAAGCTCAAACTCAGCAACTGATAAATTTATCATTGGCACTGGTTGCCATCGTCGTGATGAGTTTGTCAACGATCGCTATTGTTCAAGTCATGATGTTCGGCGGCGTTGAGGCTTTGGGCGGGCCGGTCAAAGGAACTCTTTTCGGCGATATGAAAAAGGATGTTTCGTATGGGTTGCCCGTCGCGATTATCGTCAACACATTTTTGCTATACGCGGTTTCCGAACGACGAAAATGGTTGGCAACCGCCGGCAGCGCGGTTTTTCAATATTGTGTGTTGTTGTCGGTTGTATTGTTGTTCGTATCGCCGCACCCAAAATTGGCGTCCAGTTGGTTCATCAATATTTTGCAAGCTGTGTCAGTAGGCATGACGGGCTATGGATATGTTTGGTGGTATTTCAGAGGTCGAATTGAAGCGAACCAGATTGTTGTAGCGCCGGCAACGGCCACGCGCGAGCGGCACCACAAAAAAAGCCAACTCGAGATTCACTCATGGATCAATGGAGTATTGATAACCAGTCTGGCCGTACTGGTGATGACTCGATTCTTCAGATTCCCACAGGTTTCCGGCGACTGGATTAACTCAGTCGGCGGTCCGCTTGGCGTTGGTGCTTGGGCCATGTTCGTTGTACTGGCCTATTTGGTCTGGCAACAAAGTTTGAAAACATCCAACCGGTTTCCGACTTGGACATGGGTAGCAGGTTGGTGCGGGTTGGTTTTGTTGGGCATGTTGGCCGCTGTGTTGGACCGACATGTTGCTTCGGGCGAAGTTTACCTGCCTTGGATGACGTTCAATCTAATCATGTTGGGCTGCATTGCGGTGGGCATGATCCAGATCGGCTTGCAGGTTGTCGCAGGATTTCTCAAATCCAACGGCGAGCTTGAAACCACTGATCCTGTTGCCGACGATGTTGAATTAGCGCTACGAAAACACCGTGGAATCCTACAAGAGAACAAGTTGTTTTTGCCGCTATTGTTCACGGGTCTGTTGGCGTTTGTCTTTTCAGTGCGTGGCATGCAGTTCGCAGCAAATTTCTGGATCTCATTCTGGGCCAGTGCCGGCGTGATCGTAGTTCTGACGATCGCAGGATTTTTGCAGCGCAGCAGCTTGGCCGGTTTTGTATCCGCGGGCATCGCTGTTTGTTCGACATTGTTACTTGTGCAGAACGATCCGCAAAACTGGTTCACGCTTTCACAACCGTATGCAGTGAATGTTGTGGGCGTTGTATTGACTTTATTGGCGCTGATCTATTGTGTGTTTTATGCCTGGCAAACGGTGAGTCGCAATCAGCCAATGAAATCCAGTTTCGTTTGGATGCCCAATGTGGTTCTGATTACCGCGGCGCTGTGGTTGTTGTTGGGTGCGGTGGTTCAGTGGATGATGGATGCCAGCAACGCAAGTGACGTCAGTTGCTTGAAAAACAGCTGGGGCGTCTTGTTGTTTTTAACAACGGCATTGCTGGCAATGGTGCAACTTGGCAATCGTGATCGAAAGGGACTGGTCGTTGCTGGTTGCCTTTGGTGGATTGGTTTGACCATCTTTTTGGCGGTAACATTGGTTGAAGGTTCAACAGAATTACACAATGTCACGGTCATCACTTGCCTGGGTGGGTCGGTGGCGCTATTGGGGCTGTTTTGGAAATATCGCCATCGCTGGATACCAATACTTCAGCGTCTACAGGCACCCAACCTGGAAAAGTTTGAGTCGTCGCTTTATACGCAGCTGCCGATTTTTGGGTTGGTGATCGCATTGGTGGTTCTAGCATCGACATTCTTTGCCAGTTTCTATTTGGAGGAACGCCTGTATCGGTATTTGATGGCGTTCGGTTCATTTGGTTTGGCGATTGGGTTCGGTTGCTGGTCCGATTCAGCACGGCGGCGCTGGGTGCAGATATTCAGTCTGTTGCTGCTTACGCTGGGTGCGATCTTTCTGGCTTGGGCAGATTTGAAGCCGGAAGAAATTCGACTCGATCCGATGAGACTGGTCGTACATGCAGTTTTGGTCCTGGCAATGGCCATGTTTATTTTTGGAGGAGTGGTCAGTCGCTTCGTGCGGCATGGAGATCCATGGCTAAAATCCTTGCGTGAAATGGCATTGATTACTTGTGGCATGGCGCTGACGTTGCTGGTTGTCGTTGTCACGATGGAGTTCGATAGATTTGTGCCGGACATCGGATGTGGGATGCCGATTTTCGAAGCCGTTGCCGTGGCAGTAGCGGTAATTGCAATGACATTTGGCTTGTTGGTGATTGCCGTCCGCAAAGAAAATGACCCGTTTGCTTTACCTTTGCAAGCGCGGATGGGGTACGTGTATGCAGCTCAAATAGTCAGCGTGCTGCTTGTGTTGCATTTGTTTTTTACGATGCCATTTTTGTTTCGCTTCGGCATCAAGGAATATTGGCCGTATATCGTAATGATCGGTTGTTTTGCCGGCGTGGGTGTTTCCAAGTGGCTCGAGCAACGGGAGCTGAAGGTAATCAGCCAACCGATTTTTAATTCGGCAGTCATCTTGCCGGTGCTGGTCGCATGTGCAATCTGGATAATCGATTCCAAGGCCGATCACGCGCTGGTTACATTGACCGTTGGTATGGCCTATTTAATGATTGGCTACACTCATCGATCGATCCGCTGTAGTGCGGCGGCGATTCTGTTTGGCAATCTGGCCTTGTGGTTGTTCTACGAAAAATTTGAAGGGTTCCGTTTTCTGGATCACCCACAGCTATGGTTGATTCCTCCAGCAATATCCGTTTTGATCGCCGCACAAATCAGCAGAAACAAGCTAACCAGTTCTCAGTTAGCGCTGATCCGCTACGTTTGTGCCACCACGATCTATCTGAGCTCAACCAGCGAGATCTTTATCAACGGGCTGGGAGCAAAATTATGGCCGCCAATGGTTTTGGCCGTTCTTGCGGTGGCAGGAATTTTCGCCGGGATCATGATGCAGGTACGGGCGTACTTATACTTGGGTGCAGTCTTTTTGTTGATGGCGATGGTCACAATGGTCTCCCATGCGCACCAGCGGCTGGATCATGTTTGGCCATGGTGGGTGTTTGGAATCACGATGGGCGTAACCATTCTTGTCATCTTCGGGTTGTTTGAGAAACGAAAGAACGACTTACGCCAGGTTGTTGACCGGCTCAAAGGCTGGGAGCACTAATTTTTGGCAGGGATTTTTGGTTTCGGTGACGAACGTTTCCGTTTTCCTTTCGTACCTTTACCAGTCCAACGCGTTTGGATCACTTCTGCCCATTGCCGCTCTTCGGTGGTCCAAATCAAGAATCCGGTTGTCACCAGAATCATGAAAGCGCTGAACAGTACCGGATGAATCAATTCGATTCGGTGTTCGGTGGGGGCCGGATTCGGTCGATCCCAGCGTGATGAATCCATCCAGCCGAATCTGGTTTTTTTCCAGCGTGACTCGATGTTTTCTTGAGCCGCCAGGTTCATCAACAGATTGCTGGTCGAATGCAATGCATAACGTGTTGCAAACATGCTAACCACAAATAATGCGATCAACATCCATACAGATAAACGACGCTGGTGAGAATTAAAATTTGACAAGATTTTGATGGAGGCCAGTGAGATGTATCACTTCATTTGAGCAAAACAAATGCCAGATGGATTCTTAACGCTTACCAAGCTTCCGTTTCATTGATTCACCAATACAATCGTAAAGAACGCGATTTCCTTCGATGCAAAAAGGCAACATTGCCACCAAATGTTGTCTTCAAATGATTCGAAAATCCAACACTATTTCATCCGCTACACTAACCCCATGTCCGACAACCCCTAAAATTCCCCAACTCGATTTTCAGATTTCCACTCGGCAATACAAGGGTTTACAGACAAAAAAGATCTCTGGTTCCGCCCCGCTTCTGTTTGCCGAGTAGAATTACATTACAGGGGACTTCACCAATTTTTTTTCAACCAGCCGCCAGAAAGAATCCGTCAGTGATCAATAAAGTTCAGCGAATTCAACGAAAGCAATTTATTCGAGAAGCCGAAGGGTATCTTGAGTTGATCATGGCGTTTGAAGAAAGCTGGCAACTCGAACCCGAGTTACAGATAACTCTCGCTCAACGCGCTCTCGATGCGTTAGACAAAGTCGAACGGCCACTGGGCCACAAGCCACACATCTTGTTTCTCAAAGGCCAGGCCTGTCGCGCGATTCATGAATACGAAAAGGCGATAAACTACTTTCAACAATCAGCCCAACTTGATCCGGACAACATTCATACTTATCTGGCACTCGGCTGGTGCCACAAACGAATCAACCGGACAGATTTGGCAATCGAAGCAATGGAGACTGCCATTCAGATCGATGGCGAAAGCGCTATCGCTCACTACAACCTGGCTTGCTATTTCGCACTGGTACGACAAGTCAAAATGGCGGTCCTGTATTTATCCAACGCTTTCGACTTGAATCCTGACTATCGGGAATACGTACAAGCCGAGGCTGATTTCGATGCGATTCGTGAAGACCCGGATTTTGTTGCCAGTCTCGACATGATTGCCTAGATCGACATGATTGCCTTGAGCGACATGATTGCCTTGAGCCGATTGCTTTGGCTT
>CAYONX010000004.1:43537-55463 GCA_964405425.1 uncultured Pirellulaceae bacterium
GAGCCGATTGCTTTGGCTTCTTAGTGCTGCTTGCGTTCGCAAAATTTCTAAATCGCTTTCAAGATTTTTTTTCTGCTTGATCCGCCCGCAAGCTCGAACAAAGCTTGTGAATTTTTTCACAGGCCCATTTACCTGCCATTTCTTACCGATATTGGCATGGAGTATTTGTTTGGGAGCGATGTCCCAATGAGCTACTATTGAATTGGTTCAACACTTTTCTTGTTTTTTGGAGGAAATGTAATGGCAAAATCAAAAGCCACTCAATCCATCGTCGCCAGCGATATCATGGCCAAGCGACTGGTTACATTGGACCCCGAAGTCGATGTGTTTCAAGCGATCAAGATCCTGGTGAAAAACAAAATTTCTGGTGCACCAGTGGTCGATCAGGAAAACAAGCTATTGGGCGTTTTCTCCGAAAAGGGTTGTATGCAGGTTTTGATCGACGCTGCCTATGAAGGGTTGCCCACCAACCAGGTTGGTGCCTTTATGGATGACGACCCACATACCATTTCCGACCAAACCGAACTGCTGGTTATGGCTCAGGTGTTTCTGTTGACCACACGTCGACGGTTGCCCGTGGTGACCGAGCAAGGCAAGTTGATTGGACAAGTTAGTCGACGCGACGTTATCAAGGCAGCTTCAAATATGATCAACAAAGTGCCTCATCAACGTAATGAGTTACTATATCTGTCCGCGTTACATGAAATGAACGAAACCCCGTCATCAGTGCGATAAAAGTTTTGTCGCAAGATTCTGTGGACTGAATTCAATTCAATTTGTCGTCCGGATAGCCAATGCCACGGAAATGCGCGGTCAATGCACACACGCGCACCGTGGCAAAAAATCCTGTCGAATCACCGTCTTTGATTGCGTTTGCCGCCTAGCAATCCTGACCGGTGAAGAAAATAGAGCATCGTCAAAAGTGTCTGCACAAATGCAGCCACATAAGTCATTGCAGCAGCATTGAGCACTTTGCCGACACCGGCTACTTCCTGTTGATTGACAATGCCGGCTTCGACGACCAGTGCCCTGGCTCGATTGCTGGCGTTAAATTCGACAGGCAGGGTGACTAATTGGAACAACAGCAACGTCCCAAACGCCAACGCTCCAAAAATAAATACATAGACACCCAAGCTACCCATCGCTCCGCCCATCGCCATCAGTGCCAATCCACCCATCATTGCGTAATTGCCGATGGGGCTACCGTATTGAACGGCTGGCACAATTAAACTGCGGTAGGCCAACCACGAATATCCGGTCGCATGTTGAATCGCATGTCCAGCTTCATGAGTCGCCACACCGATTGCTGCTACGCTGGCGCTGTCGAATACTGGCGGAGAGAGTGCAAGATGTTTCGTTCGCGGATTGTAGTGGTCTGACAAATATCCATCGACTCGAACCACTTTGACATCTGAAATTCCGGCGCGGTCAAGCAACATTTGTGCAGCTTCGTGACCACGAATTCCTTTTTGAGTCGCAACTTTTGAATATTGCGCGAACTTTGATTTAACCATCCATTGCGCCCACATGGACAATAGCCCACCGGGGATCACAACGAATAACATGTACATCGGATCAAAACCAAACATGAAAAGAGTCTCCAAACGGCATTAGGCTATGAGTTGTACAACTAAGTAGGTGAGATTCATCGGGGAATGGTTTCATTTTCTAGTTTATCCAGCAAGCCGAATCCGCTTTTTGTCGCCTGATTCCAAGCTGGACAATCGTGTTTCAAGGATTGACAATACGAACCAGATAGCTCCATTGGGTGGGTTTGTCTTCTAAAATCGCGCTTGGAACAAAAGCAATTTCGTCGTTGGGCGGATTTGAATTTTGCTTGATTCGCGCACAGTTCTCGACTTCCAGGGTGGCAAATTTTTTGATTTTGTCAGCATGAAACCACTGGATGCTGTCATCTTCTGCCTTGCAGCAAAAGGCTGGATTCAGTCGATAGGTTGTGCCCAGAAATCGATTCGGATCGTTCTGTTTCAACAAACATGCCATTTCCAATTTCAGAAAAGACCCCGATTGATATTCACAGATTCTGGCCGACATCGAATAGTGATTTTTACCGGCCATACCAACAGCCAGAATGACGGGGTCGTTTTCGATTTGTTGTTGATAGACTTGTTGCAGGGGTGGCGAAGCGGGCCAGATTTCGTTGTTCGTGCCCTCGATACTTTCCAAAATGATGTGTTGCTCACCGTCAATCAGGCAACCGATCTGATGGCGATATCGATCCGCATGTTTCCAACATTCCAGAAGTATCGCGTTGGAATTCTGCGAACTTTGAATTCTTATCCTCTCAGTAGCATTCGAATTGGACATCTATTGTTTCGGCCGATTACGCGGGATCATTTTCTTGATCAGGTCTTGAAATTCGACCGGTCCTGGGTCGACTGAGACAACTTTCTTGTTCTTGTCCAAGACCAGCACATATGGACTCGAATCAGTCGAAACAACATCCTTGAATTCTTGATAGCCACGCGAGTTCTGATTCAGTTGCCACCAGCTGAATGATCGCAATTTTTGGGATTGAGTCTCAAGCCCTGGCTTGCCATTCATTTTGTCGTCATCATGAACAAGCACGATGGCTACGTTCAAATAGAGCGCAGGAACGCCCGAATCAGCGCAGATTTTCAGCAGCTGGCTCGTGCGAGCATCAGAAGCAGCTTTTTGTTCAAAAGAAATAAACAGAATAGCGTTTAAAAGCGCTCGGTCACTTTTCAAGCGCGCCTCACTGCCAGTCAAAGTCGTAAATGCATCGATTGGTAAGGCCTCACCCATTTGGGCGAGTCGTGCCTGAAACCGCTGCGAACGAGCCAGTATTTCTTCGTCCAGTTGCCCGAGTTTAAATTCCCGATTCGTCCTCAACAACATCTGCTGGGCTGCATTGTTCCAACCGGAACGAGAAACCATTTCCAGTTTTTCCAGAACGATTTGATATTCGTCGGAACCCAGTTCGCTAATCTCCAAAACGCGCTCCAGGGCATCACGAAATTTAACGGTAAATGGGTCATCAAAAGCGTTTTCTAACGAATCCATATTCGTTGCGCCGAAATTGGAACAGTCCATGTTGTTCAACGCGGAAACACGGAAAACCTTGCTTTGATTGTGAATTTCATCCAACCGCTGTTCAAGCTCATTGGAAACTTCGTACGAGCGATCTTTGTCGCTCAGATTCTGGCGAACCAGTTCGGACAGCCTGGTTAGCTTCTGGCCAAGCGGACTGTTTTTCAAAAACTGGCCACCAATTTCATCCAGATTGTTTAGGATCTCGTTAATCTTCGAAGCTTCGCTTTTGTCGCTTCCAGCATCAACAAACTCAACCATGTTGCCGATGATCTCGCCAATCTTTGCCTGTTGATTCAACTGTTCGGAATCTTCTTCGAACTGAATCGTTTTATAAAGTCGGGCCAGGTCCAACAATTCCTTGTTAGCCTCTGGATCTACGATATTGTTTTCCAGATTTATGAGCGCCAGTTGGCTACGAAGCCCCAACTCTTTGGTGAGTCCGTCGATTTTGCGACTGAGCATTCTGGATTTCGCAATCCGCTGTACGGCAAGAATCTTGTACTTGATCGACCGGGTGCGATTATGGGCTGGCGTATTCGGATCAAATTCGTCGGGCTGTCCAACCAGTTCGATCAATAATTCCGTTTCGGTATGCTTGATGGTTTCCTCGAAAGTTTCTTCATCGTCGGCATCAAACGATTGTAATAATTCTTCTCGTGTCACGATCCTTTTTTCTGGTGGCATCAATTTGTCATGGACAAAGTACCAACCAGCGGCAACGACAGCGACGACGATAACGACTCGAAAAAATGCTTCCGCTAAACGAGTCGCCGGAACTTCTACATGGGTTTCCGTGTGAACCAATTCGAAATCCGAACGAATAAACGCGGTACGAATAAACGGCACCCAGCAACAGATGAAAAATATAAGGTTTGGAATTCGAATCAACGGAAAAGCCAATCTGATGGATTTACATGGTTTTGAAATAGTCTACTTTTGAATTCTGATTCCTTCGAGACTAATGCGCCAATAGCAGGATTTGGTTAATACATCGTAGGGGTTCAGGCTTCTGTTTTTACCCGCCATTTCAAGAATGCGTCAAGAAACCCTTGGATTTCACCGTCGAGAACCTTATTAAAATCGCCCATTAAGTGGCCCGTACGTGCATCTTTTACCCGTTGATCGGGGTGCATGAAATAATTGCGGATTTGCGATCCGAAGCCGACTCTCGCTTTGGTTTGATATTTGGCCGCATCCTCAGCCTCGCGTTTTTCTTCTTCCAGTCGAGCCAATTGAGCACGCAACATTTTCCAAGCCTGGGCACGGTTTTTGTGTTGGCTGCGCTGGCTTTGGCATTGCACTGCAATCCCGGTTGGTAAGTGCGTCAATCGGACCGCGCTGTCGGTTTTATTCACGTGTTGACCACCAGCTCCACTGGCCCGGTACGTGTCTGTCTTGACATCTTTTTCAGCGATTTCGATGTCGACGGAATCTGAAATTTCAGGAGAAACATCGACCGCAGCAAAACTGGTTTGGCGTTTTCCGTCTGCGTTAAAGGGGCTAATGCGCACCAGGCGATGCATGCCGGATTCGCCCTTTAGATACCCGTAAGCCATTGGGCCGCGGATGCTGATGGTTGCACTGTTGATTCCAGCTTCATCGTTGTCGCTGCGATCGAGCAACACAACCTGGTATTCGTATTTGGCGGCCCATTGTGAATACATGCGTAGCAACATTTCGGCCCAGTCGTTGGCGTCGGTGCCTCCGTCTCTGGCATTAATCGTCAAAATAGCTGCCGTAGCGTCGTGAGGCCCGTTGAGTAAAGACTTCAGCTCCAATTCGTCGAGTTGTTTTTCCAGGTTGCCGATTTCATTTGCGACTTCAGCTTCAACCGACGAATCTTCTTCTGCCATCTCTATCAGAGCCGACAAATCGTTAACCGCATCTATCATTTCCGCCATCGGAGTAACGACGGATTTCAAAGATTTCAGCTCACCAACGACTTCCTGTGCCGTTTCCTGGTTGTCCCAAAATCCTGGCGCAGCCATTTTGGATTCGATCTGAGTGACTTGATCGCATTTGCCATCGTGGTCAAAGACTGTCCTTGAGTTGGTTCAAGCGCTGTTGAATCTGCTTTGATCGGTCAATAAGTTCGGAATCCAAAAGTATTCTCTTTTCGCCAAGTTGGCCTGATTTGTTCGTTAAGTAATTGACCGATTTCTACGAAAAAAACCCTACAGCGGGAATAGCGGGGAGCAACGAGCTGCCATTTTGTGGGCGATTAGCTCATTGGCTGTGAATTGCTGGCGTCACGCAGACGAGTTTTGGGCAGATTTTGAGCGTTTACTGAAAAAAGTGCTCATCTGACCTCCGGCTGACAGCGTATTTTTCTGGGCAGTCTGTATACAATGGAAGTTGGCTCGGTCTTCTTCCAACCGGCCAACCTTTCAGGCTTCGACCTATATATTAGACTCTTCTGTTTGACAGAGCAGAGCTCTTTGTCGTTGTCTTCAACCAACAAAAACCAGGTTCCTCGTCTGACAATTTCAGGGGAACGGAGTAATAGATGAAAGTCAAAAAGGCGGAAAAAGCTGAACCGGCATCCAATGGATCAACCAATGGCGACGGAGGCATTGATGTCGAACAGATGGTCGAACAAATGGTGTCCAAGTACACCAAGGTCAAGGAAGAATTGCCGGTCGATAAATACTTTCGAGCGCTTGTAAAACTCGAGGGAAGTGACTTGCACATGAAGGTTGGCCAGCCACCGATCATTCGCGTGCACGGAACGCTGCGTCCACTCAATCGCGATCCGCTCGAATCGGAAGAAATGACACGCTTGCTGGCACCCATGTTAACCGAACGTTCCTACGGGATTTTCCAGGAAGAAGGCGGGTGTGACTTTGCTTACACCGTTGATGTCGACGGGACGAGCTGGCGTTTTCGTGTGAACATGTTGCAGCAGCTTGGAAAGATGGGATTGGTCGCGCGTCGTGTAAACAATTTCATTCCGGATTTTGAAGGCCTGAATTTGCCACCGGTTATGGAAAGCTTGTGCCATTACGAACAAGGCATGATCTTGTTGGCGGGTGTCACGGGTTCGGGAAAAAGTACAACCATCGCGTCGATGTTGAACTTTATCAACCGAAATTATCTAAAACATATTTTGACGCTCGAAGATCCCATTGAATTTGTGTTCAAAGATGAAAAATGCCTGATCAATCAACGTGAAGTTGGTATCGATGTGGTCGATTTCAGCGTTGGAATGAAACACGCCGTTCGTGAAGATCCTGATATTATTCTGGTCGGTGAGCTTCGTGATGAAGAGACATTTTTGACGGCCATTAACGCCGCTGAAACGGGCCACCTTGTTTTTGGTACGATTCACGCGTCGACGTCACCTTCCACGATCGGTCGTATTCTTGACCTGTTCCCCGAAGACATGCACGGAGCGATTCGAAGTGCGATTGCGATGAACATGAAAGCCATCGTTGCTCAGAAGCTGCTAAAATCGATCAAACCGGGCGTTGGCCGAGTGCCTACTTGTGAAGTAATGACCTTCAACCCAATGATCAAGAAGCTTGTTTTGGAAGAGGGAGACCACAAGTTATCCGATGCGATTAGAATTGGAGAAGAAGAAGGGATGCAAGACTTTACCAAGAGCCTGAAGGATCTTGTGGATCAAGAACTCATTGATCGTCCAACTGCATTCCAGGTCGCTCCTAACAAGGAGGAACTGAAAATGCGACTTAAGGGCATCAAAGTTTCTCAACCTGGAATCATTTAATGCATCGCCGAATTTTGCTGATTTTGCTTACAGCATCAATGATGTCGGTGTGCACTGACTGTTTCGCAGAATCGTCGACGTGGACGCTGGTGGCCCAGCACGACATCGATCGTGGGCCCGGCGGGTATCTATCGTGGGTCAAGTTGCTGCTGATTGCTATTTCATATCTGGTTTGGGTTCGTGCAACCGATTGGGTGAATCGAGACGGTCAACTGATTGGCAAGGATATCGGGTTGCCGCCTGAGTTATGGAATCTGCTTTCTCTGGCGGGATTCATCTTGGGATTTTGGGCGGCGTTGTCGGTACCCATTTTTCTGGTCGGTTTTCCGTTGATGTTGCTACTTGGGTTTTTGCCATTTGCGTTGTATTTTTTCATTCGCCGAGCAAAAATCATCGAGACTCCTTCGCTGAAAAACCGACTTTCCAGCGACCCCAACATTGCGGCCGCGCTGCCTCAGGATGATGGGATCGCGATCAAGTTCACTGCTGCAGGTACAACCGACGGTGACAAACAAAAGAATCTTATCAAGGCCCGTCGCGCCGAATTTTATGGCGAAATGAAATCGCTTCTTCATGACGGTACAAAAAAGCGTGCCGATTCCATCATGCTGGACTTTACCCGCGACCAGGTCGCCGGGCGATTGCTGATCGATGGTGCGTGGCATCCGATGAAAGCGATGAACCGCGAGACGGGCGACTCGGTTCTAACTTCGTTGAAACATATGGCCGGACTCAATCCAGCTGACCGACGCAACCGGCAAGTCGGGATTTTCAATGCTGTGATCGCTGAAAAGAAACTAAAGCTTGAACTGATGTCAGTTGGGACGAAACGTGGCGAGCGGGTACAGATCAAACTTATCGAGAAACGCAAGCATGATTTAACGCTGCCGCAACTTGGCATGTGGCCAGAGATGATCGAAAAGCTGTACGAACACACTTCGCGGGCAGGTCTGGTCCTGGTTTCCGCTGCCCCAAGAGACGGATTGACGACGTCATGGCGCGCGATGCTGGCGTCTACCGATCGAATCACTCGTGACTGGATCGCCATTGTCGACAACTCGGATTTTGAAACCGAAGTTGAAAACATCGCAGTGCACAAATATGACAAGAACGGCCAAAATCCAGATGCGCTGATCAAAAAATTGTTGCTTTCCCAACCCGATGCTTTGGTAGTGCCTGACATTACCGATGCTGAATTATTGGACAAGATGGTTGAACAAGGCAACCGGCAGGACCGCACGATCATGACTCGCAATCTCGCGAAATCGGCCGCCGAATCTCTATTGCGAATGTTGGTATTGGCTGGCGACAAGCGATTATTTGCTCAAACGGTTCATTGCGTGGTTGGCCAACGGTTGGTCCGAAGACTTTGTGACGAGTGTAAAGTGCCGGTACAGGTTAAGCCGCAAATGATCCAAAAACTTGGTGGTGATCCCAAGAAAACCAACAGGATTTACAACGCCTACAAATTGCCGCCGGTTGAACAACGAGTCGACGAGAACGGCAAGCCGATTGAAATGTTGCCTTGTAAACATTGCGGCGGCATCGGCTATCTCGGCCGCATTGCGATGTATGAGATGATCAACATTACTCCGCAGATTCGTGAAGCGTTGGTCAAGCAACCTAAACTCGATACGATTCGTAAATTGGCAAATGAAACAGGAGATTTGCCGATGTTACGACAAGGATATCGACTGGTATTGATGGGGATCACGACCATTTCAGAAGTTCAACGGATCATGAAGGATTAGCGATGGCAAGAAACAAACATAAGGATCTGCCTCCGATCCAGCTAACCGCCGCTGGTGGATCCGAAAAAGAACAAAAGGCAAATTTGAAGAGCATTTCACCGTCGCCTGGATTCCCGACGTGTGTTCATTTGATTTGTGACGCGATTGAAAAGCGATCCGATACGACCGTTTTTGATTTCACGCAACAATTCGTGAACATTCGGTACCGCATCGACGGCATTTGGCACAGCATGCCACAAATGGATCGCGAAACCGGCGACTTCATGATGGCGACGCTGAAACAGCTTGCCGGAATGAATTATCGCGAACGTCGTGCCCGCCAGGAAGGTAAATTCGGCGCGATGTTAATGAAGCAGAAATACAAATGTCGAGTTCTATCCCAAGGTGTAAAAACCGGTGAGCGGATCGCTTTGTATATCAACATTCCGCAACCTAAGATTGATACGCTGGAGCAAATGGGTATCAATCCTGCTATCAAAGCCAATTTGATGGAATCGCTTAATCTCGACAAAGGCATGGTCCTGACCTCTGCCATGCCGGGCGAAGGGTACACCGCAACCTGGCGAGCGACACTTGATGCGTGTGACCGATTGATGCGGGATTTCTATGTTCTCGAACCTAAAGACCGCGTTGAACCGGAAGTCATTAACATTCAGTCGAAAACGTATGACGAATCCAAGGGTGAAGATGCGTTTACGCAAATGTCCAACCTGTTGTTACTTGAACCCAACGTGTTGGCGTTTACTGAAACTGTAAACGGTGAAACCGTCGACAAGATGCTTGACTTGACGGAAAAAGATTTTCAGGTGATGACCAGAATTCACGGCAAACATTGTGTGGATGCTTTGTTGCGTTTGATGGTATTGAAGCCAAACGTCAAATTGTTGGCCAAACATTTGCAGTGCATCGTCGCCATGAGAATCATTCGCAAGCTATGTGAAGAATGCCGCATCGCATACGTCCCTCATCCAAAATTACTGGCTCAGCTGGGAATACCTCCAGGGCGTGTTCGACAATTTTACAAGCCGTTTGAATACGAGCCGGGCATGCTGGACGAAAACGAGCGTGAAATCGAACCATGTGAATACTGCTCCGGAATTGGCTATCGCGAGCGGACTGGTATTTTCGAAGTACTAAAGGTTTCTGATTCATTTCGCAAAGCCATGATTCAGACTCCACATGTAGAGCAATTGGCGGCGGTTGCCAAAGCGGATGGAAACATTTCGATGCGTGATATGGGTGTGTTGGCGGTTGCCAGTGGCGTGACCTCTCTTGAAGAATTGCAACGGGTTTTAAAGAAATAGCTATGTCGATACTGTATTTTTTCCTGATATTCGCGATCGTGGTCGGGCTCAACTGGTGGCTCGGTTCCTGGAATATCATGTTGAACTTGACCAATTTTTTCATAGCGGCGCTGGTTGCCAGTAACTTTTTCGAACCGCTGGCGGACAAACTGGAATCCTTCAATCCGACCTATACCTATATGGTCGACTTTATTGCAATCTGGTTGTTGTTTGTTTTGACATGTGGTGCGTTGCGCACGGCAACGGATTTTTTGACTAAGTACCAGTTGCGTATGAATATCTGGGCTGAGTATGCGACGCGCTCTGTGCTGTCGATCTGGCTGGGGCTGGCGTTTTGCTTTTTTGCTTTTTTTACAATGCATGTTTCACCTTTGCCAACGGACCAGTTTGTTTCGTCTCCTAAAGCCAATCTGTTTGGCTTTGCTCCGGATCGCAAATGGATGGCTTTTGTGCAAAGTCGCTCCCGTGGCGCGCTGGCGGCGCACAAAGACGCTGCTTTTTTGCCGCCATACGATCTACCGGTACATCCGGATGATGAAGGTCTGGAAGCAAGAGTGTTTGATCCTAACGCTGAATTCGCCGCCACTTACCTCCAGCGGCGTGTTAATCTGTCTAAGAGCAAAACACTTCGAGTCGCTCGTTAAGCAACGATTCATGTTGCTCGGATCAGCTGATGCCGTATCATGCAACGTATGTTCTGGTTGATTGACAATACCGAGTTAGCACTTTCCGAATCGAATTCCCGTCGATTCAATCTTGTCGTGGTTATGCTTGCGCTGTTGTTGTCTTGCATCGCGGAAAACGGCCAGGCGAATGACGAAGTGTTTTTCGATGGCCCGATCAGCGAGAATCGCTCTGCGGTTAACGATTTGGTCCGCTTGACCATTCAGAATGGCAAGATAACGGTGCGCAGAGATTGGAAGAATCAATCGTTCACCGAGAACCAGGATGAAACGGCGGCGAAGATTCAAAATCTTATCAAGCAAGGCATGAATGCGGCGAGAGCCGAACAATTGATTCGCCGCGTTCAGCGTAACAAAGGATCCAATCCTCTCTCGGCATTGTTCAACCGAATTTCGGGGACTGCACCGAAAATGTCCTCGCGCAGCAGCGTTTCGTCAAGACAGATTAGCGCTGAATTCGCGACGCTCAGCCTCAAAGCCCGTTTGCTATCTAGCGAGTCGACGTTTGAGCTTTTCGTTCAGGAAGTTAACGCGCCAAAAAGAAAGTTCGTCTTGCGGCAGAACAAACAGTTTTTGTTTCAATATTCGGGGGACGAGTTTGACTTTATTTTGAATCAATTTCCCGATGGGAAGGTTCGTTTCACCGTCAGTAGGAATGGGAATTCCGAACTCTATGAATCCAATAGCTACGATCTTTTGATATCAAAACATTCGGATATTGTGCGAAAAACGCTATTGCCGGTCTTTGAGCATTTGGGCATTGGGTTGCCGCTCACGTCCGACAACCATCTGGTGAAAGATGCCGTTCGAATGCGACTGATTCGCCTTCAACAACAATCCCATCACGAATTCCAGGCGGTGATTTCCATGCTGGATTCGGACGAATTCAGTCAACGTGAAAAAGCTACCAGGCAATTGAGAAACGAACTGGAAAAGTGGCTTCCGCAAATCGAAACGGAGCTTCAGAACCCTCGTTCGGCCGAAGTCCGCTATCGCTTACTGGCGCTTTTGCGTGGCAATAATGTAAAGAGCGAAATTGACACTATCATCGACGAAAACCAATTGCTGGAATCGACGGAATATCTGGTAAATCTGTTTGACGGATCCAATGAACAACAGTCAGTCGCTATCGCGTCACAGTTGGAACAATTGACCGGCCATCGCAAAGAAAATTCGACAGGCTGGAAAAATTGGTTCAATAGCAAGAAAAAAAATGCCAGTAAGTGATACCGGCATTTATCAATTCAATCTTTAATCCGCGAACATCGCAGCCCATTAACGATACGGACAATTTCCGTTGGCACAGCTTGGCTGAGCGAAATTCAAATTTCCAAAACCAGATTGGAAACTAACGGGTGGCGCTGCAGCTGGTATGGATACTGGAAA
>CAYONX010000004.1:55563-57324 GCA_964405425.1 uncultured Pirellulaceae bacterium
GGCGCTGCAGCTGGTATGGATACTGGAAACGAGGGTTGGATACTGGGTTGGATGTTGGAAACCACAGGCGCCGCATAGCTTGGAGTTGGGTAACTCGTGATAGCATTTTGCGGAGTGTAGGAATTTAAATAAGCAGGCGTTGGTAACCTGGCTGCCGTCGAAGTAGAAGCATAGTTTTGCGATGGCGCGTAGCTATTTAAAGTCGGTTGTAAGAAAGATGAGTTGTAGGAGCTGCTTTGACGAGTCGGGTAGAAAGCCGAACAGCTGGAAGTGGAATCGTAAATGTTACTCGATGGGGAGTAGCTGGAATAAGTGCCTGAACATTGCGCGTCGACTTGGCCGATCATTCCAGTCAAACAAAAAACAATCGCTAATAAAGTTACTCTCAACATGTTGTCCCTCTTTCGTCTCATAGGTGGCTGTTTCAGATTGAATAAATCAAAGTGGAATCATTATTGTTTGCACAAGCGCGCAATGCTCGCGTAAAAGCTCACTTCAGGGTAAATGCGCAGCCACTATCACAAGCTGGACAAGGGTAGCCCGGAATTGTGAATCAGATTGCCAAATAATCGACATGCGCAGCCAATGCGCCACTAGAAGTTAAGCAGTATGTCGATGTGATGATTGCTTAAGTTTGCTGCATCTGTTCCACCAAACGTCCTGGTGAACCCATTGCGTTGTACCCGCCGTCGATGTGTAGGACTTCGCCCGTGATGCCATCAGACATATCGGACAACATAAACAATCCGGTTTTGCCGACTTCCTCGTGGTTGATGTTGCGACCAAGCGGCGCGACGTGTTCATACATTTTCAACATCTCTCCAACACCCGCTGCGCTACCGGCGAGTGTCTTCAGAGGCCCGGCACTGATCGCGTTGACTCGAACACCGCTGGGACCAAGATCGTAAGCGAGGTACCGCGTTGCCGATTCCAGAGCAGATTTGCAGATGCCCATGACGTTGTAGCCTGGTACGCATTTTTCACCACCGAAATAACTCATGCAGGCAACCGAAGCATTTTCGGCAAAGATTGGTCTGGCGGCGTTGCACATCGCTATCAAACTGAAGACGCTGATATCCATCGCCATCTTGAATCCATTGCGACTGGTTTCGACGGTGTCCCGTTGCAAATCATCGCGATCAGCAAACGCGACGCTGTGAAGCAAAAAGTCGATCGTGCCAAATTCCGACTTTGCTTTTTCCATGAATGCCGCGATGTGGTCATCGTTTTGAACATCGACTGGTTCAACAAACTTTGCGTTGTCTGCATGTTCACATTTGTCCAGGCACTTTTGTACTCGCATACGATTTTTTTTCTTCGCATCGTCTTCGCGATCGGGCAAATGCGAAAATCCACACTGCCCGCCTTCGGCCATAATGTTATGGGCAATCGACCAGGCAATAGAACGATCGTTCGCGACCCCAAAAATCAGTCCTTTTTTTCCGTCAAACAATCCCACGATGATTCCTCTATGTTTTCTGTCTTTAAAGTGACATTTGAATTACAAATCTGGTTTTTGGCACTCGTCGCAGTCGAGCTGTTGAATCGAATATGTCGCTCAAATGCGCTGCGTGCCCGAGATGCTTGATACCAATATTGCCAGCCACCGACAATTCCCAATCATCGTTTTTACGGGGTTCCGGCCGTTTTATTGCTAAGTTCTGACCGACTGCATCGGTCGCGCCAATCAACTAAAAACGAGAAACAAACGAAACAATTGCGCAGCCATTTCGTATATCTCTGCTTCTGTCGCTGCCTTCT
>CAYONX010000004.1:57424-128745 GCA_964405425.1 uncultured Pirellulaceae bacterium
AAACGAAACAATTGCGCAGCCATTTCGTATATCTCTGCTTCTGTCGCTGCCTTCTATCGCTGCCTTCTATCGTTGCCAAACGCTTCGATAGGCAGCCCACGGTATGGGCGTGTTTGCATGTGATTCGAAATGTTATCACGCGTCTGAATTGCGAGACGTTTGCCATTTGATTAGTCGCGGCGCACCAACGATCAAGTAGATAGCCAGCCCAAATTGCACGATGAACGCTACGATGTAGGGTAGATTGTAAAACGTAAATTGATGATAGAAATCATCACGCCACAGATTTGATTCTGCATGTTCGATGAAAGTGTTACCAATCGCATGGATAAATGACGGAAACGTCCAGACAAGTATCAGTATTCCGATTGAGGTAAGTGCGACACGATAGATGGCTCGTTCAGTTTGAGTCGAATCAGGAATTTCATCGGGAAACAGCCGTTGTGCGATCGAGTCGGATCCCGTTATTAGATACCAGCAGATTCCGAGGGTGATTGCAGGAGCGAAGGCGGAGGCAATTAGCGGCGCCAAAATCCCACGCTGATAATTTATGGCGGCATGAGTAACGTATTGCCCAAAAGCGGGAAGCAAGGCGAATGCAGTCAAGACAATACCAAGTACTCCACAGATAATGAGGCCAGCACGTGTCAAATTGACGGCAGTAATTCGTACGTTTGTGTTTTCCAATTAGCGTAGCCCGATAAGAACGTTGATTTTCAGCAGTACCATGTTTTGCCTCAAATGGATTTATTGGTTTAGTTCATTTTGTCAGAGGAATGCAGGCAACAGAATTAAAACACAGAGGCACAGTGATCACAGAGGAGACTACAAACAATTCCTCTGTGTTTTTCTTTCCTTCACTTCGTTTCCCAGGTTTTCAATCTGGCAGCTGTTCGTTGGACGGTGAAGAATCTTGGCGATTTCCGAATTTCAGCCGCAAATCGTCATTTGTCGTCTGACGAAATTCGAAACCATGCATCGCACAACGCAGTGTAAAAAAAGGCTGCAAATACAACGATAACAGCAGTCGCGATTGTGCGTCCCGCGTTTTCCGTAAATTCTTCCGGGTGCCAAATCAGGTAGACGCCGTAGGCCAACGAAAAAATTAATGCAACAACGAAGATGCTAAACACTATTCGAAACGAGAATTTCAGCATCGATTTAAACATTGCATGTCTTGGGTAAAGCTGTTTGCAGTTTTACCAGATTAAGCTTTGTGTTGTCTGTTGTCCAACAAGTTTTCTTGTTGTGGCATCACATTATCGCAACCTTGTCCAATTGATCATTAACTGCTCGCAGTTCCAGAGGGCCGTTTTTGAACGTTATTTTTTACGATGGTCAACAAGTTTCAAACAGCTCGTATTTTATTCTTACCAACCTACCAACAGTGATAGGGATTATAGCGAGCGTGCGGTTCCAAGCCAAACACGCGCAAAAAAAGCTATGCTTTTCATGAACACCCGCGTAGGAGGAATTATGGCGATCAACGATTCGAACCCACTCATGGAAACATTAGTTCGGCATCAATTCTATAGCTCCGTCGACTGGGAAAGTTGCGTTGGCATGGATTTGGAATTCTTGGAGTCTGAATTCAGAGCGATCATTCAAACAATTGCCAATTCAAGTGCCATCGACCTGTCTGATGAATCAAAACAAACACTCCAAGACCGGATGATTCTGGAGGTTTGTGTTGAAGAGCGAATTGATGGGCTAGTGTTCGCAAAATATAGACATCTTATGAATCCCGTTCTGCCGTTTTCGAAAAGAATGTCAAACTGCCTTACAAATTTCGTCCTCCGGGTGACAGGTGAGAAGAAACGCATCCAACAAGAATGTGAGCAGTTTCGAGTTCGGGGCAAAGTGACTAGCTGTTAGTCTCATCGTTGCAGTCAACAATCCCTTGAGCGGTTTAATCATCGGCTGGGTAACAGGCTGAAGCTGAGATTAAGGATTGTTGAGCGCAGTCAAAACGACTACGCTCTATTCGATGTCAATTCAAAATCAAATTGAACGACTGGCCGAACAGCAACTGGGTTTGAAGCTCTTACCTAAACTGGTTGCCGCTGCGCTGGTTGCGGAAAATCAGCGCGGCTTCCTGGCCGACGCTATCGCTGCGATTCATTCAGAATCTAAAGATTGCACGTCAACCGTTTTGGTACGGGGAGTGAAAGGTACTTGGCGAAAACTGCATGAATCGGGTCAATCCGGCTCGCTGCCGTTTGACTTGTTTGCTGATTCGCTTGACCAGGATCGTTGTCTCGACAAAGAAGGTTGGATTGCGGTACCGCTTGAAATGCCCAATAAATCTGGTCGCTTGTTGGCTCAGGAATTTGGTAGCTCCCCTGCCCCGCCGAATATAACCGCCATCGCTGCCGCATTGTCGATTGCTGACAACGTTGCTCGCAATCGATTGCGGCCGGCTCGTCGAGCGGAAAGATTGAACGCTATCCTGGAAATGACGGCGCGTTGGAATCAGTCTCGAGAAACGGATCAGTTGCTGATTGAAATAGCGGAAGCATCCACTCGCTTGTTGGGATCGGAACGGGCGACGATTTTTCTACCGGATTCGAGTGGGAAAATGCTGATCGGTCGACCCGCGTTGGGAGTCGAATCCGGCGAGATTCAAATTCCAAGTGATGTTGGTGTGGTCGGTGCCGTCATGCAATCGGGCCAACCGCAACGCGTCGATGCCGATATCGCCGACGAACAAAAACAGATCAATCGCGAAGTTGATGAGGATTTGAATTTCGAAACGCGAACGTTGTTGTGTGTTCCGATCATTAATTCCGACGGAAAGACGATCGGTGCATTTGAGCTGATCAATAAAATCCAGGGCAATTTCAACGATGAAGATCAAACCGCACTGACCGAATTGGCTTCGCACGCAGCCGTTGCCATCGAAAACACCAAGCATGTTGAACAGCTTGAAACCACCACGAAAGCGATCGCTGATGAAGCTGCAGATCACGTCCAACTGATCGGCAATTGCGGGCAGCTCGAGGAATTGAAAAAGACCATTGAACGAGTTGCCAACACGGACCTTGCGATCTTGATCACCGGCGAAAACGGAACGGGTAAAGAGGTTGTGGCTCAGCTGATTCACTATTTGAGTGACCGGCGTGATAAGGTTCTGGTTGCTGTGAATTGTGCTGCGATTACAGAATCGCTTTTGGAAAGCGAATTATTCGGCCACGAGAAAGGCGCGTTTACCGACGCCCATCAGGCCCGCGCTGGAAAATTCGAATTGGCCAACCAGGGAACTTTGTTTCTGGACGAAATAGGCGACATGAGCCTCGGCGGTCAGGCAAAATTATTGCGAGTGCTGGAAGAAAAGATCGTCGTTCGTGTTGGAGGTTCGGCAAACATTTCGACGTCCGCGCGGATCGTTGCGGCTACCAATCAAGACCTTTCCAAACTGGTCCAGGACAAGAAGTTTCGCGAAGATCTATTCTTTCGGTTGAACGTAGTCACGATCCAGGTGCCTGCGCTGCGAGATCGTGGCGACGATATCTTGCTACTTGCAGAACATTTCTTGAAGGAATTTTGCAAAAAGGCGCGGCGCGATGTTTTAGAACTATCCACCGAAACGCGTAAAAAATTGCTGCAGCACGCCTGGCCTGGAAACGTTCGCGAATTGCGAAACATGATGGAGAGATTGGCTTATCTTTCTGCCGGCGATACCGTCGAACCGTCTGATTTGGCGTTTGTAGATTCTCCGCGTGGCAATGATCCAATGTTCTCACTGGAAATGTCGCTGGCCGACGCGACCAAGGAATTTCAGTGCGATTACATTCGGCGGCACATCGAACGAAGTGGCGGTAACATGACCGAAGCCGCTTCCAAACTTGGCCTGCACCGCAGCAATCTGTACCGCAAAATGCGGCAACTGGATATGAGCGAAGGAAGCGACGAAGAGGAATAAACGGGAATCCACCCAACGGGAATCCGCTGGATATGACTGGGAAATGTCGCAAAGAGACGGTAAATTCTCAAAACGAGATGAATTTAGCCAGCCGCTGTGAGTTAAATGGTAAAATTTGCAGGGTTTTTGGGATTGATTACGTTTGGCACGTAGCTTGCGATAGACTATTGCAGAGCGAGCAAATGTGCCCTTCCCCATCTTTTCTCCCCGCCGTCTAGGGCCGCTCGCTCTCTTTCCTTTTTCTCTTTGCTGTCTGAATCATGTTGTTGTTCTGTACCATCGTCTTACTTGAGTTTTGCCGACGGCGTTACAAAACCGGATTCCAGTGGCCAGTGTTTCGCTTCGACCGGCAAACCTTCGACATTCCATCGGTGCTAATAGTCGGTGCCCAGTCGGAACACCAATGAAACGTCCAGTGAAACGCTGGTAAGTTCATCATTGAATTCCAAATCACGTGCAAACACGTACCCAAATTCAATCCGGTTCTTTCGACCACATGCAAATGGAATCCTCGGCGATGGCTTGGGTGTTGAATGCCATCCCGCTACTTCGCGCGATCCACGGTAGAGCAAGTCAGATCGACCCATCGTTTGCTGTTTCCCCGGTGAATTGTCGAGAAAAAAGATGTGCGGTATCATGCCCTGTTTGATGAAAACATCTTTACCGACAACTGCCTTCAGCTGTTTCAGGACCTATGTCATTAGCTTTGAACGAAATTTGCCAAGGCGATTGCGTCGAACTCCTTAACAAAATGGATGCTGAAAGTGTCGATCTTGTTTTTGCAGACCCTCCGTTCAACATTGGTTACAAGTACGATGTCTACCAGGACGCTCGTCAGTCGGATGAGTATCTGGATTGGTGTTCGAAATGGATGAGTGGAGTTAAGCGGTGCTTGAAACCAGACGGTACGTTTTGGCTGGCGATAGGCGACGAGTATGCCGCGGAATTGAAGATCGAGGCCCAGAAAATTGGATTCATTTGTCGCAGCTGGGTGATTTGGTATTACACCTTTGGCGTGAATTGTTCGAAAGGGTTCAGTCGATCACACACGCATCTATTTCACTTTATTGTTGATCCAAAAAAATTCACATTCAACGCCGTGAATCCTCAGGTCCGCGTTCCATCAGCCAGACAGCTTGTCTATGGCGATAACCGTGCCAACCCACAAGGTCGCTTGCCGGACAATACATGGATCATGCGCCCTCAAGATGCACCGGAAAGTTTTCGACCTGATCACGATACATGGTATTTCGCTCGTGTTGCCGGAACCTTCAAAGAGCGCGAAGGGTTTCATGGCTGCCAAATGCCGGAACAATTGCTTGGCAGAATCATTCGCTCGTGCAGCAATCCTGGCGATGTGGTTTTGGATCCGTTTGCCGGAAGCGGAACAACGTTGCGAGTTGCAAAGAAACTTGGCCGCCGCTGGCTGGGCTTCGAATTGTCAGACGATTACGTGGGCCAAATCAAAAAGAAAATGGCTGCCACGAAAATCAATGATCCTCTCAATGGTCCCGAAGATCCTCTTAAAAGCGCACCGAGCACAGGCAAGGGAAAGCGCAGAAAAAACAAGTCGTCCGATTCAGAAATTGAATCCCAGATTGCGAAATCGTTTGAGACCGTTTCTGCGGGGCATAGTGTCGATCATCTGTTGTGTGATCCAGCTATGAGCCGTGAATTCACCAATGCCATCAAAAGTTCTGGTGTCGATGGCAACGAAGTCATTTGGAAATCAACTTTGTTGAAATTGCGCAAGTCCAAGAAATTGCCAGGCGCGACCGTTCATCGGAAACGTGTTTCTTTCAAGGAAATGGACGACTACAGTTTTGCCAGTGAGATATCCATGCGATTGTTGTCGATCGATTTTGGATTGACGATTGAAAATATTTTGTGTTGCAGCGACTACGCCAAAGAATTCGATCGGATTGCTGAAGAATTTGCACCTGGATACAAACCGTTTGATTATCGATGGGCTGCATTGGCCATACGAAAACGATCCGGCAGCGCAAGGCGCAAGGGCTGCGAGAATTTTGCCAAGTGGTATCGCGAACGATTGCCGCGCTCGAAAAAACTGGAGAGCTTTCTGAGTAAGGAATTCGAATGTCCGGGCGTCTACATGTTGTCCGCAGGACGTCAAAAACTGTATATCGGTGAATGCGAAAACATGGCCCTTCGCATCCGATCGGTATTGAATAATGAGTCATGGCAGGAATTACAGCCTGCTGCTGCATGGGTGATTCCAACCGGATCGAGCGAAAAATACGCGCTGCAATCGGTGCTGATTGGTAGGCTGGATCCAGTGCTGAATTCGCAGTTGTTGAATCCTGGAAAAGTGGTCGCCCGTTAATTTTTATACAATCGATGAACGATATATTGCAGTTGACGTGATAGCAGGCTGATTTGCTGAAGCGTCAGCGATATTTTTTGGCTTTGGACGTGAAATTTAACAAAATCACCAAGCAAAGCTTGCAGATGTAAATAAAATTCTGTTATAGACCAGATACCGGTACGGTAAAGACGGTTCGGCAAATGGGTTTCGAGACAATGATGCGACGTGCAATCTCTAATTATCGATGGATTACGGCAGTGTTCTGTTTGATCACCATGCTGTCTGCATTTGTTGTTATCGGCGGCAGCACCCAGAAGCTGGTTGAGACCAGCGAACAGATCGAATTGGAAGAGTGCAAGGAACTGATTCAAGTTCGGCGTCAAAGAGTCAACCGACGCAATGGTGACGATTTCGCTTACCCTGTCAGCCTTCAAAGCGATTCCGCCAATCAATTGCTTTCAGGTACCGCGTGCCTGTTCCCAAATCACCAACGGCAGCATCTCAATGGCTGCGGCAGTTATCTGCGTATCTGATTGCGCTATCCCGCGCGCAAAGTGCATTTACTTCCGCGCGACGACACAGAAGCTGTAATCGATATCTTTATTTTATGTCCAATGAACCGCTTTAGACGGCATTGCACAAAAAAACACTTGAGACAAGAATCACTTGGAAATGGAATGAATTATGCTTGAATTGAAATACTGGAAATCAGATCTTCCATCCGGTTTGGTCGTTTTTCTTGTAGCAATTCCATTGTGTCTGGGAATCGCTCTGGCATCAGGAGCTCCAGCGCTATCGGGCATCATCGCTGGAATTGCTGGCGGATTGATCGTAACTTTGTTCAGCAATTCGTCGTTGGGTGTTAGTGGTCCGGCAGCGGGCCTGGTCGCGATTGTTGTCGTTGCCATTAGTGACCTTGGTTTTGAAAACTTTCTGCTGGCCGTCGTATTAGCAGGTGTGATTCAAATCGTGTTGGGCCTTCTGAAAGCGGGAACCATTGGTTACTACTTTCCCACAGCGGTGATTAAGGGGATGTTGGTCGCGATTGGGTTGATCATTATTCTTAAACAGATCCCCCATGCGCTGGGTAACGACAAAGATTACGAAGGCGACCTCGCTTTCAAGCAACAAGATGGGCACAACACATTCTCTGAATTGTTCCCGTCGTTTCAGTCGTTCTCCATGGGTCCACTTTTGATCACGTTGATCTGCCTTGGCATTTTGATTCTTTGGGAAACTGGCTACATCAAAAAGTTTGCATTCAGCAAAATCATTCAGGGTCCCCTGGTAGCGGTTCTTGCCGGCGTCGGCCTGGCCATAGCGTTTGGCCAAACGGCGCTCAGTATCAGTGCGGACCATTTCGTCGAATTACCGACGGGTAACTTCTTTGAGCAATTCACCTACCCAAGCCTGGAAAAAATTGCTGATCCGAAAATCTACTTCACGGCATTTACTCTGGCGGTGGTCGCCAGTATCGAGTCGCTGCTTTGTGCTGAGGCAACGGATAAACTGGATCCTCAGCGTCGACAGACCGATCTTAACCGCGAGCTGGTTGCTCAAGGCGTGGGCAACGTAGCTTCGGGTCTGGTAGGCGGGCTTCCAGTCACACAGGTAATCGTTCGCAGTTCAACCAACATTCAGTCTGGTGGACAGTCCCGATTGGCAGCGTTCTTCCATGGCGTTTTGTTGCTCGGTTGTGTGGCGACGATACCGTTTTTGTTGAACAAAATCCCCTTGGCCAGTTTGGCTGCGATTTTACTTGTTGTCGGTTACAAACTGGCTCACCCACAAAAATTTGTTGCCATGTTCAAGCTAGGTTGGACGCAATTTCTTCCTTTCATCATCACCGTTTCAGCGATCCTGTTGACTGATCTTTTGATCGGAATTGGAATTGGATTGATCGCTTCGATCTTTTTCGTCCTAAAAAACAACTATGTACAGTCAGCGTGGATAAGTTCAATCGAACAGGATAACAAAAAGATTTACACGTTGTTGTTGGCAGAGCGAGTGTTTTTTATGAACAAAGGCAGCATTCAAAACCAACTGGCAAATGTTGAATCGGACAGCAAAGTGATCATCGATGCTTCCGATTCTATTTATGTTGACCAGGACGTGCTCGACATCTTCAAAGACTTCGAAACCAACGCTGAATTCAAAAACATCGAATTGGTGCGAGTCGGATTCAATGCCCTGAAACCCAATCGTGCCGAAAAGCAAGCAGCGGAAGTTGCGTCGCCCACAAAACCAAAACTGAATAACAGCGATTCGTCGCAAGATTCGGTCCAGCAGCATTCGCAGTCGGTTTAAGCATCCCATTTTACGGTTCGGCGCTGTTAACGGGCTGGAATTACATTTTTATTAGGGTGTTTTGTGAAATGCGTATTGTTATAATCCGCGTTTTCACATACTGCGCGATTAGATTCGCTTAGCCTTGCCCTCTTTTCGCCAACTCGGCTACCCAAAATGAAATTCCGCCCTAGCGACTCAAATCGCAGTCTATCGCGCCATGCAATGCGCAGAGCTGCAGCTATTGACATGTTGGTTTTGGTCCTCGTTGTGGCCGCCATGTTTTTTTGGCTCGCCGGACACGCCTTTCTGGCGTTCTGCCCCCAAAGCGCCGGTTCGATTGGCGGAGATGATGTTGGTGCTGCGGAAACGAAACTTTCGTCGCCCGATGAGAGCGCAGAGCAAAATCAGCCTGGCGAGTCAGGTCAGTCAGGTGATGACCCATCGCAAAGTCAAACCCCGCCATCAACGCTTGTCCATACGTTAAACAATGACCGCGAGCAAGTGGACCAACGCAACGTGCTGGATAAAGCCAAATACGAACGTGAATTCGCACTGTTGGAAAAGCAGCGCGACGAATCGGAAATGAAACTTGTTGAATTGAAAAAACATCTTTCCGTCATGCAGGCGAATTTTGACAACTACAAAGAACAAGCTCAAGCGGAACAGGAAAAGTTGAAATCGATGACTGGCGACAAACAAAACGCCGACGGTCTGAGACAACAACTCGAAGACTTGACCGCTCAACAGGTCGATGATTCTCAACGACATCAGCAGGCCATAGTCGCATTAGAGAATCAGCTGTCGGAAGAAAAGCTTCGCAGTGAACAACTGCAATTGCAAGTTGCCGAAAAGATCGAGATGGTCGAACGTATGACTGTCAAACTGACCCAGATGGACTCTTTAGCTCCAACCAAAAAAGAACCTGCTCAAGGATCGCTACTGGTTCGCCCGTCTTTCAGAACCTGGAAAGGGCGCAATGGCCGAGTAAAAGAAATGGCCTTCGTCCGTAAAAACGAATCCGGGCTTTTGATTTTTGTTGGCATTGACGATGTAGTGTACGCGGTCGCGCCGGATCATTTGCTTCCTGAAGATTTGAAATTGATCGAGTCTATGAACAAGTAGCCGATCAAGACTTCCCACTTCCTTTCCAATTATTCCTTTTAAAGGACTTTTAAAATGTTAGAAGAATTGCTGCAAAACGTTTCTCAGCAAATAGGTGCGTATCTGCCAGGTATTGCCAGTGCGATTGGCGTGTTGGTTATCGGTTGGATTGTCGCGCATTTAATAGCCCGTGGTGTCAAAATGGCGCTCACCAAATCCGGCCTGGGGCACAAGTTGAATTCGCTGGTTTCGATGGGAGATGGAGTAGATTCTTCCGGTATCATCAGCAAGATCGTTTTCTACTTGATCATGCTTTTTGTCTTGATCGCGTTTTTCAATGTGTTGAATCTGCCCTTCGTTTCCGAACCTTTGAACGGGTTTTTGAATCAGATATTTGAGTACGCACCAAGAATCTTCAGTGCGGCTATTTTGGGCATCGTCGCGTTTGTTTTGGCTCGATTGGCAAAGCAGTTTTCGGCAAAAGGCCTGGAAGCGATGGATATCGATTCAAAGATCTCCAACATCGGTTCTGACGGTCAAGCAGCACTGCGATCGGTATCCAAGCTGACTGACGATGAAATCGATTTGTCGATGGATGACGAAGTAATGGAGGTAGTGGAAACAACTGGCGATGAAGTCAAATTGAGCAGCACACTGCCTGAGGCGGTTTACTGGGTCATCATTGCATTGTTTTTGCCAGCCATTTTGGGTGCTTTGCAGATGCCGGGGTTGCTTGAGCCGATCCAGGAAATGTTTACCAAAATGTTTGACTATCTGCCCAACATCATTGGTGCAGGAGTGATTCTGTTGATTGGTTTTTTCATCGCCAAAATCGTCAAGCAGGTCGCCAGCAATCTGGGTGCATCGCTGGGTGTTAATCAATTGGCCAATCGAATTGGAATCGGTGATGCGTTAAGCAATCGAAAATTATCAGATATTCTTGGTGCCGTCGTTTATGCGATGATCCTGTTGCCGGTCGTCGTGGCTGCTTTGAACACTTTGGATATCGAAGCGATCACCAAGCCAGCTGGAGATATACTGGCCAAATTGACGTCGTTGATTCCTGGATTCATGGGTGCGGCGGTTGTGTTGGGAATCGCGTATTTTGTCGGCAAGATTGTCGCGGATATCGTCGAAGATTTGCTTTCGGGTGTCGGTTTTGATTCGATGCCGGCGAAATTGGGTTTGAACCTTTCGAATTCAGCCGAATCATTTGCGCCTTCTCGTCTGGCAGGTCGGGTAACATTGATCGCGATCGTTTTGTTGTCAGCCATGCAGGCATTACCGATGATGGGTCTTGAACAACTGGCTGGTCATCTACAGACGTTTGTTGGCTTTGCGACTCAAGTTTTGTTGGGCGCAGCGATTCTTGGCGTCGGCATGTACATCGCCAATTTCGTTGCGGATTTGATCAGGAGTTCTGGCGTGCAAAACAGTGGCAAGTTGGCATTGGTCGCTCGCATTGCGGTCCTGGTTTTCACGGCTGGATTTGGCCTGCAACAAATGGGTCTTTCGGCATCGATCGTCAATGTTGCTTTTGGGTCTTTGCTTGGTGGATTGGGGTTGGCTGCCGCTATCGCCTTTGGCTGGGGCGGACGCGACGCTGCCAAACGCATTGTGGATCGAATGGTTAGCTAACCAACTTCAATTCAATTTGAAAATGTGCCACGATACCCGTGTATCGTGGCTTTTTCTTTGGATAATAAGGCAATGCATCCAACCAACTGCGGCTTTTTCTGCTAACCGCTGGCATCCTTTGCGGATTCCATAAAATCTTTCGTGGACAGCTCTTTAGGCAAAGCTAATCCTTTCAATTCCTAGTAAACTAGGAGTATCCCACACGAAATGCCCCGGTCTTCCAGACACAACTCGCCGGGCAGCACATTTTCACGCACAAGTTCAGGAGCTATTGATGAAGTCAAATTGGATCAGAAATGTATTTCTGGCCGCCGCTATTTGTTTGCTGCCGGCCTTGCTTAACGCACAAGAATTGGTATTTGAAAGAATTGCATCTGGGCTTAACAACCCAATCTTTATCGCACACGCACCAGGTGATCCCGATCGATTGTATATCGCTCAACGGGCTGGCGCGATACGAATTCTGGATCTTTCAAATCCCGGCTCGGCACCAACGACGTTTATGACTGTGCCAAGTGTCAACACAAGTTTTGAAGGTGGGCTATTGGGATTGGCGTTTCATCCGGATTTCCAAAACAATGGCTTCTTCTATGTGAATTTCACTACCAGCGCGGGCGGTCCGTTTCGCACAAGAATTGCCCGATTCACTGCAACCAGTCCTACTTCCGCAAATTCCAATACGCAGCAGGTGGTCATCGAAGTCACCCAGCCTCAACAGAACCACAATGCAGGCTGGATCGGATTCAGCCCGAATGACAATTTTCTGTACGTCGCACTTGGCGACGGTGGCGGCGCCAATGACACTGGAGCTGGCCACACCGCCAATATCGGTAACAGTCAGGACATCACGAACAATTTATTGGGGTCCATGTTGCGACTCGATGTCGATGGTGACGATTTCCCAGCCGACAACAATCGAAATTATGCCATTCCTTCTGACAATACGTTCGTGGGTGTTACTGGCGACGATGAAATTTGGTTGTACGGTCTTCGCAATCCATTCCGCTGTAGCTTCGATCGCGCTACCGGCGATCTTTACATCGGTGACGTTGGGCAAGGACAACGTGAAGAAATCAGCTTGTATCCAGCCGATGGCTTGGCCAACCGCAACATGGGTTGGCGACTTCGAGAAGGCACCATCCAAACCCCGGGCGTTGGCGGTCCTCAGCCAGCCGACGGCCTGAATCCGATTTATGATTATCCCCGCTTTGGTAATTTCGGCGGTTCATCGGTAACCGGTGGCATTGTTTATCGTGGTCCAATTCAGTGTTTCAATGGCACGTATTTCTTTGCGGATTTTAATTCCAACAACTTCTGGTCGTTCCGTTACGATGGCTCGCCGCCAGCAACTTTCAACGGGACTAACACTTCGCCCGTTACTCGCTGGAATGGCGACATCACTTTCGATGTCGGTGCGCTTTCATCGATCGTCAGCTTCGGCGAAGACCTTGACGGAAACATGTATGTCACCGAGCTTTTCGGTGGCGAAGTATTCAAACTAGTAGACGGTAACATGGGCTTGATCGGCGACATCAATTGCGATGGCAGTATCAATCTGTTGGATGTCGCGCCGTTTGTTCTTGCCATATCAAGCGGAAACTTTGTGTTTGAAGCAGACATCAACCAGGATGGCGTTGTGAATTTGCTCGACGTTGATGGCTTTATTGACTTGCTGACTGGCTAAGAAACGGTCCAGTAGCATTGCAAATGCCGTATGAAAATCAAACGACGGCGTGGGTAAAACCACGCCGTTTTTTTATTCAAAAATCCAAACCGCTCAAACGTCCAACTTGGCCAAGTTCCTTGAGCAGTTCTTTGGGAGTCTGGTAGCGATTATTTGCGTTCTTGGAAATCATCCTCATGACGATCGCCTGAAATTGCTCATTGACGGCCAAATGTGCCAGTTGCGGCAAAGCTGGTTCGCCACTTCGAATGTCTTCGAAAAGCTCTGACAGCCCAACGCCTTCCGACGGCGGCTTTCCGGTCAACATCGCATAGCAACAAGCGCCAAGACCGAATATGTCGCTACGTATGTCAGTGGTACCAGAAATCGGATAGTTGCCCATGCTATCTTGAATCCTGCCCGTTTCGTCTTGAATGCGTTCAGGCGGTAAATACTGCAAATCGCTGATGAATTCCCTTCCTTTCCAGCCACTGATCTGAGCCGGATCGATTTTGCATGCGCGACTATTATCTCCCAGTAAGTAGTCACCGTCTTTTTCTCGCCGGATAATGTTCCTTGGTAAAACATTGCGGTGCACGACATTGTTTTCATAGATGACGGCCAAAACCGTTCCTATCTGGTAGCAGCAATTCCAGGCCTCCTTCCAATCCAACATGTCATCGATGCCAATATTCTTAATGGCTTGATCCAGGCTTTCGCCTCGCACCAATTGCATGGCAACGTAGTAATAGTCGTGGTTGTTTTTTCCCGCCTGAAGAATTCGAATCAAATTCGGGTGCTGAACCTTCTTGAGAGCATTGATGCCATTGACGAATTGCTTTCTGCGTTCATCGTCGTCGGTATATTTACGAGAGTATATCTTCAGGGCAACCGTTCGATTTTTTGCTTCGTCAAAAGCTAAAAAAACCAAACCTGTCTTTCCAATGCCGATGATCTTTCTGATAAAAAAGTTGCTCAGCCAGGTACCCACAAGACCACCTAATTCCTCCAGGATTATGTCTTTGGTATCCAGGTCTGTTGTGCCGTTTCCGTTGGCAGATACCAGAAAGACCCTTGTCTTTCCGGCGACGATCTCGTCTCCTACATTAGCTTCTACGATGCCGCTGACACGTTGGCCATTGCAATAGGTACCAGATGCACTACTCAAATCTGTAAGTTGAATCTGACCGTCACCACACTTAAGCGCAAAATGGCGGCGTGACATTTCGGGGTCTGTCAATCGAGTGTGGCTTTGCGAACCACGGCCAACCACAAATATCTGGTCTTCGCCGACCTCAAACTGTTTTCTGGATTGAGACGGTTGGCAAATGAATAGTTTCAGATGCGATTTCAAATTTTTAGCCTGGAAGTGGAGACGAAACGAGGCTTCAGGATGTATCGAGCCATCGTATGTTATTGCAACGACTCGTACGCATGGAATTTATTCTAAATCGGATCTTGTCCGTATGGAAACTAAGAATTCTTCCAGATTGCTTAAACTTTATCGTTTTGGAAGAATATGCCGGAGAGGTCAGAAATTGGGAAACTCCCAAGAAAACCCGCTCTTTTCCTCTCGACTATCTGGTTGGAGACAGATACAATCGCCGATTACCTAAATTCTGAATCTTAGTCGTTGTAGTTGACGGAAGTTTAAAATGTACGCGATAGTTGCCGACGGTGGACGCCAATACAAAGTCGAAGAAGGCCAAACTCTGGAAATCGACTTCCGAGAATTGGAAGCCGGATCTGAATTCACATTTGATCGCGTGCTGGCTGTTTCAGATGGGGATAATTTCAAATTGGGCAGCCCAACGGTAAGCGGAGCCTCAGTTTCCGCAAAAGTCATTGGTGACAGCTTGGGCGAGAAGATTTTTGTCCAGAAATTCCGACGCCGAAAAAATAGCAAGCGTCGCACTGGCCATCGCCAAAAATACGTCAAAGTTCAGATCTCTGGAATTGCTGGCTAAGAAGCAGCTGATTATTAAGATTGGGCGGCGGTGAATTCGCTGTTTCGGCTTCCCAATCGTAATCCGTGTTGTTTTCGCACTTGCCAATTGCACGCAAATTCAATCAGAGCGCGGCATTTATCGCTAATTTTAGTGAAGGCTCGGTATCTTTATCCCTGTAGTAGAACAGGTGTGTGTGGATAATGATGGTTTCCACCCAAATCCAACTACGATGTTGCTCGATCCCAATAATCCGATGATCCCAGGTATTCTCGGCCGTTCCCAGGCAATGCTGGACGTATTCGAAATGACCAAGCGAGCAGCTGGTAGCAATGCCTCTGTCTTGTTGCTGGGAGAAACTGGGACCGGCAAAGAGTTAATTGCTACGGCATTGCACAAGTTCAGTCATCGATCCAGTGGTCCATTTGTTCGTGTCAATTGTGGCGCTCTGACGGAAAGCCTGTTGGAAAGCGAATTATTTGGGCACGTCAAAGGTTCGTTCACCGATGCGGTGCGTGATCGAACGGGTCGATTTGAGGCAGCACACGGTGGCACGATTTTTCTGGACGAAATCAATTCAACGTCGTCGACCTTGCAAGTGAAATTATTGCGGGTACTTCAGGAAAAAGAATTCGAGCGAGTTGGTGACACCCGGACCGTAGACGTCGATGTCCGAGTCATTGCCGCCAGCAATCGCGATCTAAGCAAAGAGATCGTAGAAGGTCGATTCCGCGAAGATTTGTTCTGGCGGCTGAATGTGTTGCCGATTCACTTACCGCCTTTGCGTCGCCGGCCCGATGATATCCCGATGTTGGCGGAACATTTTCTGAAGGTTTACAGCGAGATAAACAAACGCAGCGTAGACCAGATTCATCCAGAAGCCATGAACGCGATGATCCATTATCGCTGGCCGGGTAATGTCCGAGAGCTACAAAACTATATTGAGCGAAGTGTTGTTTTAGCCAATGAAGCGATTTTGACTCCCGATTTGTTACCGCGATGTGTGCTGGGAGACGCGCCGAAGGCGGATGAATCCATTTTTCGCGCGATGGACGATGAGTCGTTGATCCAGGAATTCGTTTACAACGGAATCCAGCAATCCAAAGAAAGCGACGGCGACTTGCACAAGCGAATTGTCGAGCCGGTCGAAAAAGAATTGCTGAAACAGATTTTGGATGCCTGCAACCAAACGCAAACTAAAGCAGCGACTCGTTTAGGTATGAATCGCAACACGTTGTACAAAAAGATGAAGGAATACGGACTGGAAAAACAAAACGGAAAAGCCACCCCTGACGCTGCGGGTAATAATGACAAAGACTAATTTCCCGCATACCGCATTTGTGGTTTAAATGGACTGGCTAGAAAGAATTTCGATTACCTGTTTTGCAGCCAGTTATCTGGTAGTGCTCGGACTGGAAATTTCACGTACGGTTTTTCGCGCGGCCTGGTGGAAATGGTCAGCGATCACGGCATCGTTGGCCGGCATCTTTGCTCACGCGGTCTATCTAATCCATCAGGAACTGGTCATTGGTAGCAGCGGTGTTTTTGTAGGCGGCTGGACCGGCTGGTTTCTTGGATCTGCTTTGTTGTTGATGGTAGCGTATTTGTGGGCGCTCTTTCGGCAGGGCGACAGCGTCCTGGGGTTGTTTATTTTGCCGTTGGTATTGGTGTCGGTTGCGGTCGGTAGTTGGCCAGGCAATTCAAATTCATTTTCAGTAAGCGACACCAAAACGGTTTGGAATGCGATCCATGGCATTTCGTTGTTGCTCAGCACAGCAATCATCGGATTAGGTTTTTTGTTTGGATTTATGTATTTGGTTCAATCCAGACGATTAAAACGAAATCAAATTCTGCTGGTCCGTTTGCCTTCGCTTGAATGGTTGCAGAAATCCGCCGAGAAATCGCTCTTGGTTTCCGCTGTGCTTTTGACCGTTGGTTTGATTTCCGGATTCGCCATCAATCTCGTTAATCGATTGGGCGGCAATGGCCTGATTGCCTGGCACGATCCTGTAGTTTGGTCGTCTGCGATTCTGCTGACCTGGCTGCTGATCGCATTGGTGACAAATTTGTTGTTTCGCAAAGACCGAGAGGGGCGAAAAGTATCCTATCTGGTCATGTTTTGTTTCGTTTTTCTATTAATTGAAATCGGAATCGTCTGGGTTTCAGGTCATGTGAATCGCAGCCAGGCAGTGGCCCAACAGGATCGTCAAACGACAGTCCATGAGGTGCTGCGATGATTCTTCAAATTGTTGGTTGCAGCCACCACCAGAGCAGCATCGATGTCCGTGAACGACTCGCTTTTAATGATGAGCGAGCTGCAGCATTCCTGCGAAAATTCTATTCGGCATTTCCTAAATCAGAGGCGGTGCTGTTGTCGACATGCAATCGCACAGAGTTTTATGCCGCTTCCAACGTCCCTGAAACCAATCCTTCGTTTGACGAAATGAAAACGCTTTTGGCAAACGCGTGCGGTTTGAGCTACAACGAAATTGACCCCTATCTTTTTGATCACTCCGATACTGAAGCGATTCGGCATTTGTTTTCAGTCGCGGCCAGTTTGGACAGTATGGTCGTTGGCGAATCTCAAATTCTGGCGCAGGTAAAGAAAGCCTATACACTGGCTTCCAATCAAAATGAAAAGATCCCGTTAACGCATCAAATTTTTCAAGCGGCTATCAAAGTTGCCAAACGTGTGGCCAACGAAACTGATATTCACAGTAATCGGGTCAGCATTCCCAGTATCGCGATTGGTGATTTCGCCAGACAGGTTTTTGAACGTCTCGACAATAAACGGATTCTGGTAATCGGCGCTGGCGAAATGGCCGAAGAGACGATGAATTACGTTTCGTATTACGGCGGTACTGATATCGCGATCATCAACCGAACTCGTGAAACTGCCGAAGACCTCTCTAATCGATGTGGCGGCTTTGTGGTCGATTGGATGGATTTGCCCAATCAATTGACGGCTGCTGACATGGTGATTAGCGCTACGGGTGCTTCCCAACCGATCGTCACCGATGATCTGTATCGGGATATTATTGACGCCAGAGGCGGACGACCTTTGTTCGTGTTGGATTTGGCCATTCCCAGAGATTTTGATCCCGCGATTGGCAAGCATTCGAATGTTTACCTGTATTCCATTGACGATTTACAGGCTCAATGCGAGTACAATCGAAAATCACGTCAAAGTTATTGGCCGCAAGCAAAAACTATCATCGATCAGGAAACCGATTTGTTTACCAAAGAAATGGTTCATCGTTCAAAGGGTCCAACGATTGCTCGTTTAAAGAACCAGGCCGCACAAGTTAAAGATGCTGAGTTGCAGCGTTTGATGAACAAGCTGGGAAATATCTCGGACCATCAGCGTGGGGAAATCGAAGTCGCTTTTCATCGACTGACCAACAAATTGCTACACCCACCGTTGGCGTCGTTAAGAGAGGAATCCGAAGATTCGGGGAACCAACATTTGTTTGAGGCGATCAAGCAATTATTCAAGCTGGATTAATCCCAGTCGTCGTCATCGTCGTCGTCGTCCTCTTCCCAGTCGTCGTCATCAAATTCTTCATCGTCTTCTTCTTCGCCCCAGTCGTCGTCATCTTCCCAGTCGTCGTCCTCTACTTCGCTGTCTTCTTCTAGTTCGGTTTCGTCTTCACCTACTTCTTCCCAGTCGTCGTCCTCAAATCCTTCATCTTCTTCGTCGCCCTCTTCATATTCCTCGTCTCCCTCTTCATCCTCTTCGTATTCGTACTCATACTCTTCGTCGTCCTCTAGTTCCTCTCCGTCGTCACCTTCATATTCCTCGTCGTCATCTTCATATTCTTCGTCGTCCTCGAGCTCCTCGGCGTCGTCGTCTTCATACTCTTCATCGTCGCCGAGCTCTTCCCCGTCTTCTTCTTCATATTCTTCATCGTCTTCGAGCTCTTCTTCCTCGTACTCTTCATCTTCGAATTCTTCGTCGTCAGATGCCTGGATTTCGGCTAGCAAGGGAGCGGGCGCAATCGTCATTAAACGTGAAGACAATTCAAGTTCGTCTTCCTGTAGATTAACGGTGAGCTGCTGAAGAAGTTGGGTCACGAAATTCTCCTGAGTCGTGCTACGCGTCTTGATCAGATGTTGGGTCGGAGGACCCGGATCGAGTTTCCTGTTCCAAATTTTGATGGTCTGAAATTGGATCGGAATTATTCCAATTCGGCAACCCTTGGCCTGCCAACTCGGCACTAAGTGGTAAATCGTCCTGATTTCGCAGACCAAAATCTCGCAAAAAATCGCTAGTAGTAGCGTACAGGAAAGGACGCCCAAGCTCCTCGCTGCGGCCAAAAATCCGGACCATGCCGATTTCCAACAATTGCCGCAGCATTTCCCCGCTGGCAACTCCTCGAATCGCCTCGATATCGGCCTTAATAACCGGTTGGCGGTACGCAACGACGGCCAAGGTCTCCATCGCCGGTCGACTCAATTTCCTGGCTCGGGGAATGTGCTCCAATTGCCTGAGCCATTTGGAGAATTGCGGTCGCGTCATCATCTGGTAGCCACTGGCAAGTCGCTTGATCTGATACGCCCGGCCAAATTCATCGAAGCTTTTGTTCAATTCCGCGATCATTGTGCGAGCTTGCGTTCCGTCTTCCAGACCCGCCAGCTGGCTGATTTTTCGTGAAGATAGTGGCTGTCGGGCCAAAAACAGAACGGCCTGTAAACGTCGCTTGCAGGCAGCGGGATCGGGGTCCCAAACTGGCTCCTGGTATTCATCGATTTGCTGCGGCTCGTTCACGTGTCTCTGAATGCTATCGGGCTGGTTTCCTGCTGGCAAACGAGATTCGTCACGTTGCCAAACATGAATTATTGTCGAGTGTTCCGCATTTTTGCAAATAAGTTTATTCAATGCTTGCCCAACGGCCACGTTGGTACAAAATCTAATAGTCGATTCCGGGTAAACGTGAAAAGCTGATGGCCAACAAGAAATCCTATAACCGATGGTGGTTAATCCTGACAATAGCACTGGCCAGCATTCCGCTGCTGTTATTCTTCGGCTTTGGCGGATGGGTTACTGGAGAGGAGTTTTCACCAGATGATTTTTCTCGGCGAAGATTTTCTTATAACGTTATGCCGCTATTTGGAATTACTCTGCGAAGCGTTCGATATAGTGATTCTACGCCCGTTTTTGAACAAAGTCTGGACGAAGATTTAATTGGTAAAGCTCGGCCCATCAAAAAATGGGATTTGATTTCCGATTACCAATTCAGCCTGGATTACTGGTTCACTTCATCCGCCCCGTCGCCAGATTTTGATGCTGGGCTTTTATGTGGCGTTCTTGATATTAAGGACGAAAATAACGAATCGATCTGGATAAACTGGAACCAGGATCATCCTGATTTGGCAAAGGAACTCTGGCCGATTGCCGCCGATATGGCTCGACGCGGGCTGTATATCGAATTGTCTGAAATCATGCTTAAGGGTGTCGGTTTAGAAAAAGACGACAGTGACCAATTCATGGCCTTTGTTGAAGAGTCCGGCTCTAATGCGCTCAATGAATTGGCGGATGAAAATTTCAACCAATCTAACTTTCAGGAAGCGGCTGATATTTTTTCTCGGTCGATCGAAATCCAGCCTTCAAAACGTGCTTTTCTGGGCCGGGCGAAAAGTTATCGCAATCTTGGTGATAAAACAAAAAGTGAAACTGATGAACTTGCCGCTCAGAAATTCGATAATTAGAACCTTTTAGAGCTGTGGATTTTCTCTAGCTCGTATCAGCCTGATTCATGCAACAAATCTATCTGGATAACAATTCGACGACCACAATCGACCCTGCCGTCGCTGAAACAATGGCCGAATGCCTGGCCGCAGGTTTTGTGAACCCAGCCAGTCAACACCAGATGGGACAGGCCGCTCGTCGGGCACTGGAGGATTCGCGTACAGCCATTCTTCAGCTCATTGGTGCAACTCCCACGTCGATGGAAGCGGATCAGTTGATCTTTACCAGTGGTGGGACCGAAAGTAATAACCTTGGATTGCTCGGTTTATCGCACCAGCCCGATGGATCGCTGCCTGAATGCCGTCGGGTTCTGGTTTCTTCCATCGAACATCCCAGCATTTCCGTCGCTGCCGATCTCTTGCAACAACAAGGTTGGACGGTTGAGCGAATCCGTGTCGATTCCGACGGGGTCATATATCTTGATCATCTGGACGAATTGTTGGATCAACCAGCTCGTCTGGTAAGCGTGATGGCCGCCAACAATGAAACTGGAGTCATTCAGCCCGTCGCTCAGATTGCCGAGCGTTGTCAAAAGGCAAAGGCTTTATTTCACTGCGATGCTGTTCAGGCATTAGGGAAAATCCCGCTAGACTTTTACGATGTCGGCTGTGACGCCATGACGATCACCGCTCATAAACTGCATGGCCCCCGAGGAATTGGTGCCTTGGTTTTGCGAAATGGGTTGACGCCCTTCCCTGCTTTCTTCGGCGGATTTCAACAACAGGGAATTCGGCCCGGCACCGAGGACGTTTGTCTGGCACGTGGATTCTCGAAAGCCGTTGAATTGGCAGTGTCTGATCTTAAAAAACGAGCCCGGCACATGCGAACTTTGCGAGACCGATTGCAGAAGGAACTTTGCGAAAAATGTACTGGGGTTACGGTAAATGGCGGCGACGCCGATCGCACCCCTCATACGCTTAACCTTTCATTCTCGGGCATCAACCGTCAGGAATTTTTGCTGGCGGCTGATATGAACGGTTTGGCGGTATCTACTGGCTCAGCATGTGCCAGCGGTTCGAGCGATCCTTCGCCGGTCCTTTTGGCCATGGGTCTTGGAAGTGACGTCGTAGAAGGCTCAATTCGCATCAGTTTTTCGGCTCGATCTACGCCCGTAGAGATGATTCGGGCCAGTGATTGTATCGTCAATCTGGTTAACAACTTACGACGCTGAAAAAGTCTGTGAATCGAAGGCCATGGACCTCGCTAAATTCGCCTAAAAACGTTATATTTACGGGTTCGTTTCAGCTTGTTCCTGGTAACCGATTTTGATGCTTTCCGCCGCTCCAGATACCGTATTCTCGATACCCCTGACCACGCTTCGCGCTGATCAAGTTACGGGTGAAAGTGACGTGGGAGTGGGCTTTATCGGCAGTGAGAAATTTGTTGGTGATCCGGCCAATACCGCACTGAAATTCTTCCTGAATATCGAGCAACGAGAAAATGTACCGTGGCCAGTCGTTTTGGCCGGAGCCAGCGGAACGGGTAAGACTGCATTGGCTTTGTCGATTGCCTCTCGGGTCATTCAAAATCAGGAAAATCCTGCTGCCATTTTTAGTGCCAGTGGTTTCCGTCGTCGATTTGCTACAGCGGTAGACACTAATTCATGTGACCAGTTTCATGATTCGCTGGCATCAGCCAGTCTCTTGTTTATCGATAATCTGCATTTATTATCCGGATTCGATACTGTCCAGAATCAGTTGACCGCTGTGTTGGACCGATTTGCCGAGCAAGAAAAACCTGTGTTGTTCACCGTTAACGAGAAATTTCTGGATCCAGATTGTTTGAGTCACCGCCTTGTGTCTCGTTTATCTGGCGGTCTTTGTGTCAATGTTCATCCGCCAGGCAGTTCAGCTCGCGAAAAAATCGTCAGCGATTTCAGTCAACGGTGCAGCCTTGAATTGAGCGACGAGGCTAAATTATTTCTGGCCGATGAATTAAAGCTGACGTATCCGAAAATTCGATCCATTCTGGCCAACTTATCGAACTGGCTCCAAAGTGATGTTAGCAATTACCAGGGCGGGCCAGTCGAAAAAGTCTTGATAGCCGAATATCTGGATACTCGAAAACAATCCAATTTCAAAGTTATCGACTTCATTATTCAAGAAGTAGCTGACTCATTTAAATTAAAACCAGCTGAAATCAAAAGCAGCTCTCGAAAACAATCGATTGTGATGGCTCGCGGAATCGCTATTTATTTCCTTAGAAACACTTTATGTATAAGTTTTTCCAGGATCGGAGAGGTTTTTGGCGGCAGAGATCATTCCACAATCATCCACGCTGAAAACAAAATCTCCAAGTTAATCAAAAACCAATCGACTGAACTGATAGAGAAAGTTGATCGTATCCAACGTTCGATTCAGGAGAAAGGAATACTGGATATCGGCAGTTGAAAAACTGTTACTTCGTTGTCTATCAAATACTTCAGGATTCAATAAACAAACATTAGAAGAAAATTCATTCCAACTTATGTCGAAACGCTGAAATCAATAACGTGTTTTTGACGGATAGTTCAACCGTTTTTCCACACCCTTGAAAGCTGATTTTGATTTGAATTTATCGGGTTATATGAATTCAATTTGTAAGTTGTGAACAAAAAAACTGGCATATAAATACTACTGCTAAAAATAAGATAAGACATTAATCTTAGGACAGGATCGTTCCGTGAAAATCAAAGTAAATCGTGATTCGTTTCAACGAGTATTCCAAATAGCGTCAGCGGTTGCTCCCGCTCGCAGCCCTAAACTGATTCTGCAAAACATCAAATTGGATGTGACCAAGTCAGAAACCGTCCTGACCGCCACCGATATGGAAGTAGGCGTTCGGTTGAGCGTACCGGATGTAGAGGTAGAAAAAGAAGGTAGCGCCGTTATCCCGGTTACTCGATTGAATATGATCTTGCGAGAATCAAACGATGATTCTTTGACGCTGGAAGCGGATTCTGAAAAGACCTTGGTCACCGGGCAGCACAGTCGGTTTGAATTAACAGCTCATAATCCTGACGAGTTCCCGGAAGTCGCAGAATTTAACGAAAAGGATTACTTTGAAGTCAGTGCGGCTGTGCTTAAGGAAATGATTAAACGAACGCTGTTCGCCACCGATGCTGAAAGTAGTCGGTATGCGTTAGGCGGCGTTTTATTGGAGGTTGAAGAAGACAATATTATCGCCGTAGGGACCGATGGTCGGCGATTGGCGACGATGCAGGGTTCGATGAAGCGGATAGGAAAACCAGTTTCCGGCACGACAACAACGATCGTGCCTTCGCGAGCTATGCAATTGATCGAAAGATTGATACCCGATTCTGATAGCGTTGTTCATATCGCTCCTCGGGCCAATGACCTGCTGGTTAGAGAATCCAGCAGTGTGTTCATTACTCGATTAGTAGAAGGTCGTTTCCCAAAGTGGCGAGACGTTTTACCCAAACGACAGGAAACTAACCGAATCGATATACCAGTTGGTCCGATGTATTCAGCTTTGCGTCAAGCTGCTATTGTCGCCAGCGACGAAAGCCGGGGGATAGATTTTACTTTTAACAACGGCACCCTGGTAATGACCAATAGTACCGCTGAAGTCGGTCAGTCGCGAATCGAAATGCCTGTACCTTTTGACAGAGAAGAATTTACGATCACCCTTGATCACCGCTACGTAGCAGATTTCTTGAAAGTGTTGCAGCCAGACAAAACTTTCACTTTGGATGTCGAAAATGGTGACCAGGCGGCGTATTGCCAGACGGATGACAATTATGGATACGTGATCATGCCGCTTTCGAAAGATCGACGATAAATGACCGTAGAAAATGAATCATCCAACCTTAGCGAAGATGACCCATACGCCGAGACAGATTTTCAGAATGCCGTTTACACAAACGGCAAAAGAAGGATTTATCGCAGGAAGCCAAAAACAGCTGACAATCTGATCAGTCAAATTATTTCAAGGCGAGGGATCGCGGCAGAAAAATCAAACAACCAACTCAACAGTCTGTGGCAATCGATGGTATCGGTAACTATCGCCAATCAGACAAAAGTCGGCACAGTGAGACGAGGAATACTGGAAATTACGGTCAGTAATTCCACGCTCTTGCAGAATCTGGGATTCGGTAAAGCTGACTATTTAGAACAACTCAATCAACAGATGCAAAATCAAACCATCAAAGATATTCGGTTTCGCATCGGAAGTGTTAATTAGGAATTCATGGCTAAAAAACCCAAAGCAGAATACCAGGGCGAAGATCTCCAGCGATTGTCAGATCTGGAACATGTTCGAGAACGACCAAGTATGTATATCGGCGACACAACGTCGCGAGGTTTGCATCACCTGGTCTATGAAGTCGTCGATAACTCGATCGATGAAGCGATGGCTGGCTTTGCTTCAAAGATTCATGTGACGATCAACAATGATGGATCCATCACCACATTAGATGACGGTCGAGGGATTCCCGTAGATATTCACGAGCAATTGACTCAACAAGAAGACCGGGAAATTACAACGCTCGAAGGCGTGATGACTTTCTTGAAGTTTGGCGGAAAGTTCGAGAAAGGTGCTTATCAGACTTCCGGCGGTTTGCACGGTGTTGGTGTAACGGTCGTTAATTTTCTATCTGAATGGTGTGAAGTCGAAGTATCTCGAAACGGTCATATTCACCAGCAAAGTTACGAGCGAGGCGTACCAACCGGACCAGTAAATCGAGTTGGTAAGACAGACCAGGTCGGTACGAAAACGATTTTCAAGCCTGATGCGCAAATCTTTCAAACGACCAAGTATGAATACAGCATCTTGCATAAGCGACTTCAAGAGCTGGCGTTTCTAAACAGCGGCGTACGGATTATTTACAAAGACGAGCGTAATGGTGAAGGAGATGAATTTCATTACGAGCGTGGCATTATTGAATATGTGGAACATATCAATCGGTCGAGTGACCCGCTGCACTCTGAAGTGATTTACACCAATGGTGAACAAGACGGTGTAGGTTTTGAAATTGCGATGCAGTATTCAACCGACATTACAGAAAACGTACATTCATACGTAAACAATATTCACACACACGAAGGCGGCACGCACGTTTCGGGTTTCCGAACGGCGCTGACACGAGCGCTTAATAGTTACGGCAAGAAGAATAATTTATTCGGCAAGATATCAGTCACTGGAGAAGATTTTCGCGAAGGAATCACCAGTATTATTTCACTGAAGGTACCGGAGCCTCAGTTCGAAGGACAAACTAAAACAAAACTGGGCAACAATGAAGTAGAAGGAATTATCAGTTCCAATCTGGGTGAATTTCTGAAAACCTTTCTGGAAGAAAACCCCAAAGTCGCCAAGATTATTGTCAGAAAAGGTGTTCAGGCGGCAGAAGCTCGCGAAGCGGCAAAGAAAGCTCGCGAACAGGTACGCCGAAAATCGGTACTTGGCGGCGGCGGCTTACCAGGAAAATTAAGAGACTGTCTGAGTAGCGATGTCGAGAAATGTGAATTGTACCTGGTGGAAGGTGATTCAGCCGGCGGCAGTGCCGAAGGGGGACGATTAAAGGAATTCCAGGCGATCTTGCCGCTGCGAGGTAAGATCATTAACGCCTATAAAGCACGAGAAGACAAAGTGCTGGCCAATGAAGAGGTTCAAAGTATTATCAACGCGATTCGGGTTGGTATTGGTGAAGACCAGGATCTTTCTAAACGCCGCTACGACAAAATCATCATCATGACCGATGCGGATGTTGATGGATCGCATATTCGCACGTTGCTTTTATGCTTCTTCTATCGCCAAATGTATCAATTGATCGATGCGGGAAAGATTTATGTCGCTCAACCACCCTTGTTCCGAGTGAAGCTGAAAAAGAAAACGTACTACGTTCAATCAGACGAAGAAATGAAACGTCAATTGATCGATCGTGGACTTGATGGGGCAACCCTGGAGACAGAACAAGGGAAAAAAGTAGAAGGCAAAGATATGGAGAAGCTTTGTCGAACACTTAGTGGAATGGAAGAAGCAATCACTGCGCTCGAGCGTCGCGGCATCAGTTTACGCATCCATGCCGAGCGACGAAATTTGGAAACCGGTCGCTTGCCAGTATTTCATGTTCTTCTTGGTATTCAGGAACAATGGTTCACCAACAGAAAAGAACTGGATGAATACTTGAAGACTCAAGAAAAGGAAATGGGCGACGAGTTGACCGTCGACACCAGCGACGAAGTTGAAAATGAAGAAAATGGTTCAGCCAAACCGGTTCTGCAAATCGTAGAATTTCATGAAGTCAAAACGATCAATGCGGGACTTCAAACACTTGGCGAGATGGGATTCGATGTCGATTCTTTGTTGCCAAAGGAACGAACTGGTATGCAGGAACCAAGATACGTAGTTCGTCGCGGTGATCATGAATTGCCGATCGAAGATCTGCGCAGCCTGCCAGCTACTATTCGAGCAGCCGGTGAAAAAGGAATGTCGGTCACGCGATTTAAAGGACTGGGTGAAATGAACGCCGAAGAATTGCGAGAAACAACACTTGATCCAGATAACCGAACGTTGATCCAGGTCAAAATGAGCAACGCTGCCGACGCTGACAATATGTTCCGAATTCTGATGGGCGACAAAGTGGAACCACGCCGCGAATTTATCGAAAAGCACGCATTGGAAGTAAAGAATTTGGACGTTTAATCGATCCGAATGCCAAAATTCCTGTACGGGTCGATAGAAAAAGGCAGCCGGCCGTAATTCTGCTTGAACGGCCGCAGACTTGAATTTTAATAAGAGTTGGTAAATCACCGACTCCTTTTTATTGGCGGCTTAAGTTATGCCCCCAAATCTGTTCACATTCTTAAGACCAGCGCTACTGGCTTTGGCCCTGGTTCTGGCGGTTAGCACCACATACGCACAAACAAATGAGCGTTTGAAGTTGGATCGGTCGCCACATTCTCAAAAGATAGAAGTCGAAGGCGTAGTATCGAGCCAAAACAAGTACTCTATCGACATAGATGTAGACGGGGAAAAGAAGAATATAAAGGTCGAAAAGCGCACTCAAGTCATTCTGGTTTGTGCGAGCCCAAAAATAGATTTCGAAAAATCAATTTTGACGATCTTTGAGAAAGGATCGAACCGAAAGCATCGCAGCTACAATTTTAGTGCGCCACTTTTTGTCCGAGCAGCATTCGCTCACAAGAAACAGTATCAGAGATTTATTGACAGTGCCGAAAAACGCATCGGCAATTTTGAAATTTCAAAACAACCGTTTGAAAAATCATCTGGCAAACGGCAGATATTTCTGGACGGTAAATTGATGCCAGGTCCGTCCGTCCGAAAACAGACGATCGAAACGGACAAAGAAAAGTTCGAAATACTTCTGGCAAAACACGGTCAATGGCATGGTTTTTCTTTGAGCGAACTTACGGCACAGAATACTTCAGTTCGAGTTACCGGATTTGAATCGGTAAACAATGAAATCACCGCCGATCGAATTTGGTTTTGGCCAACCAATACACTACAAGCCGACGATAGTAATTAGAGGACTGTTACTTGACACTTGGGCGTATAAAGAGCGTTCAACTTGCAATGCTTGTCGGGAGACGAAAGCGGCGCTTTCCAACTAACCCTCGAACTGGGAGTCAGAACTACTTTCGAGCGTCGTTCTTGTCGGCCAATCAGAAACCCGCTTTAGATAATTACCATAGTCGCTGCCAGTTAATTGATCGGCGAGTTTCAGCAACTGCTGCTTGCCGATGAATCCCATGTAATATGCGACTTCCTCAATACAGCCGATCTTTGTCCCCTGCCTTTCCTCGATTACACGTACAAACGTCGACGCTTCTTCGAGCGCGCCGATCGTTCCGGCATCCAGCCAGGCGACACCGCGATTCAAAATAGCAACATTCAGCTTGCCTGCATCCAGATAGATTTGATTTACCGATGAGATTTCCCGTTCGCCACGAACCGATGGTTCGACGCTTTTTGCAATTTCGATAACGTCGTTGTCGTATAGGTAAAGTCCTGGAACCGCGTAATTGGATTTTGGCGAGGCTGGTTTTTCGTCGATAGATATCGGTTGATATGCAGTGTTTAATTCCACTACACCGTAGCGCTGCGGGTTGGTTACGTAGCTGGCGAAGATTGTGGCTCCATCGGGGTCAGTCAAACTTCTGAGCCGTTCACCGAATCCCGATCCGTAAAAAATATTGTCGCCAAATGCCAATGCGACCTTATCCAAACCAATAAATTTTTCGCCAATTTCAAAGGCTTCTGCATGTCCACGCGGTTCTGCTTGAACGGCGTAGCTGAACGAACACCCAAGGTCGGATCCGTCACCTAGCAACTTTTGAAAAATAGCTTGATCATGCGGCGTCGTAATGATCAAAATTTCCTGGATGCCCGCGAGCATTAAAACGGACAACGGGTAATAGATCATCGGTTTGTCATAAACGGGCAGCAATTGCTTCGATACTGCAAGCGTGATTGGGTGCAATCGAGTGCCTGAACCGCCAGCCAAAAGGATACCTTTCATCGATTCAGCCCCAATCTTTGCAACCGGTAATTATCTTTCAAAACTGCGTCGCGCCATGATTCATTGTCCAAATACCACTGCACCGTAGCTTCGAGCCCCTGTTTTAAATCGCGTTTGGGCGACCAGCCAATTTCAGTCGAGATTTTACCGTTATTGATCGCGTATCGAAAATCGTGACCTGGTCGATCAGGAACAAATACAATCAATTCAGCATAGCTTTGATAGGAGTGATTGGTTTTTTCGGCTGCCGGGTTGGTGGAAATCGGTAGCAAACGATCCAAGATCTCACAAATGGTTTTGACGAGATCGATATTGGCAGATTCGCAATTGCCGCCAATGTTGTAGGTCGTTCCTGGATCGGCGTTTTTCAAAACCAGCAAAAGCGCTTCAGCATGATCGCCAACATGAATCCAATCTCGCACATTCGAACCGTCACCGTAGACTGGGATCGGCGAAAAGTGGATCGCTTTCAAAATCGTCAGCGGAATTAGTTTGTCAGGGAATTGCCACGGTCCATAGTTGTTTGAGCCGTTGCTGACGATCACGGGCAGCGCATAAGTTTCAAACCATGCTCGAGCCAGATGATCCGCTGCGGCTTTACTGGCTGAATAGGGGCTTTTGGGTTGGTAACGAGATTGTTCGGTAAAGGCTGGACCATCAACGCCAAGTGATCCGAAAACTTCGTCAGTCGATACATGCAGAAATCGAAATCGCTTCGCCCGATCGGCTTCCAGGCTGGCAAAGTAGTGTCTGGCTTCATCCAACAATCGATAGGTCCCGACGATGTTGGTTTGAATAAATTCTTCAGGGTCGTCGATCGAGCGATCAACATGAGATTCGGCGGCTAAATGAATCACGAAATCTGGTTGCTCTTCGGCGAATATTTTTCGGATAGCATCCTTTTGGCAAATATTGACTTGGTAAAACGAGCTGCCGGGATGCTGCTTTAGAATTTCTGCGGCTTGAACATTAGAAGCGTAGCCAAGCTTGTCGATTCCAACCACGCGATCGACGCCTTGGCCTATCATATGTTCAATCAGGTTGTACCCGATAAATCCGGCGGCACCGGTAACCAGAATTTTCATTCGAGTCTATTCAATTATTGCAGTACAAGTGGTGCGAGATTCGTCCACCCTGGATGACACGCAGAAAAAGCGAAATAGAAATTTTAACTAAAACTCGCACGGTTTGCTTCGAAATTGCGAGCCAATCGCTTGAAGAATTCGTCTGCCGCATGAATTTGTGGTGGCGACATGGGACGCAAAGGTTGCAACACGATGACAACTGCTCGTTTTGGTGGCCCATTGATTGGATTCATTTTCGACGATCGATCGCCCATTAGCCTACAATTTGATGTCGTACATATAGTACGGCATACGACTCATTCCCAATTTCTGATAAACGTTTTGAGCGTGGACGTTGTCAGTTTCTACATACAGGCGAACGTAAAGCGCGCCCTGTTGAGTTGCCATTTGTTTTACTTGTTCGAACATCTTTGAGAAAATCTTGCGCCCGCGATATTCTGGCAAAACGTAAACCGATTGGATGTACCACATGCTCGAATTTCGCCAGTCGGACCATTCATAGGTAACCAACAAGCTACCAACGGTTTCATCTTCGCATTTGGCGACCAGATAGAAGCCTTTTGATGCATCATTCAATACTTGGGTTACCCCGGAATCGACGATTTGCGGGTCGAGTTGCTTTCCTTCCGTTTCATCGGCCATGCAGATTTGAAAATGGGCAATTTTGGCAACATCCGCAGATGATGCTGGCTGAATTTCGATACTCATATACGTCAAGGCCATAAGGGTTTGGGGTTGGGAAAGTGAAAGCAGTTGACCGTGGATCATTGCTATTGCTTCCACGGCAGGAGCGTAACTATTCTTCCGTAGCAATTTTTACCCAGAATTCCATACTTGCTCAACCGAGCGGGTTCGACGCGATGTCCCCAATGAGTCAATCAGTGTACCTACGACGCTTGGTAGTTTGCCTGTTACTTTCAGGCGGGCTCACCAGTTTTTGCGTTGCCCAGGATCTTTCTGGGCCAGATTGGGTCCACAACAATAGCTTTCCTCATCATTGGGAAATTGGGGAACAAACGTTTCTATTGCGTGAATCGACATTGGATTCTTTGATGACGATCGAGGAATTGCGAAAGTTGACAACATCCAATTCCCGCCATTCGTTCACCAGTCAAAACACGGTAAAGCATGTCAGCTTTCAGGAAGCCATCGACGAAAACAAAGAACCATCAAACGACGAAAACGAATCGGACATTCCAGGCTTTATGCCTTTTGTTATCGGCGCAACGATCTATTCATCGATGGAACTGCCGCAGCTCCAGGACGAATTGAGTCGGCAAAAAGAAATTGTTAGCAGCGATGAACAACTGGGTGATGCGATCAAGTCCTCTCGACTTCAATTATTGGCATCCGCAAATGAGGCCATTTTAAAAATCAATGAATACAAAGGCCAAAGAACCACATTCAAATCAGAAATCGAACAGCTCATCGACAATGAACAACGCTTACGTACTGGATTGAATAACGTTGTTGAGCCGGAAGAGCCCGTTGTCTACGAGAGCACGTTTTCCCAAACATTGATTGATCAGATCGAAGAAAAGCGGGCGAATCTGGAATTGTTCAAGCAGAAGTTGGACCGGCTGGAAAAAGATATTCAGTTCCACACAGAACGCGTAACCAAGATTCCAGCAGAACGCGCTGAAGCCAATAAGGCGTTAGAAGATGCCCGTACAGCAACGGCTCGATTGATCGCCGATTCCGAATCAGCAGATAACAAGATCGCTCAAATTTTACAGGAACTGCGCTATCGAGCTGCAGAAGAGGAATTGAAGAAGCTTGACGTTGAGATTGATCGTCAGGAATTGAGCGCTCGTATTGACCCACTGGAACGAGATAGTGCTTCACGCAATGTGAAACGTTTGGAAACAGAAATTCAAAGCTGGGAACGCGAAATCAAAAAGCTGCGAAAAAAAGAAGTTTTTCAAGAACAGCAGCTTGCCAGCCAAGCGACAGAGACCGCTCACTGGAGCATCAAGCCGCTTGCCGAGCGCAATGAAGCTCTGGTAAGCGAACGCAAAAAAATCGTCGAAGAATTGCAGCTTTTACGTACCGAACACCAGAAAATCGTGCAGCAGACCGAATCCATTGTAGAACGTCGCTCCGATATCACGAACAAGATTGCGGCTGCCGGTTTGACGGCGACCAATGGTATGTTGCTGGTCGATTTGCGACGGACTCTTGATTCAACTGGTGAATGTCATATTCGGATTCGCCAATTGCAAACGGAATTGCGTAAAGTCAATCTGAGTAAAATCAGTTTGATCCAGGAACGTGACGAACTGGACGACCCACTTGGAGCGGTCGAAAAGCTGGTGAATTCAAATGACACTTCAGCACCACTCGTTCAAAGAGCCCTGCAATTTATTCAAACCAAACGCGAATACCTTTATCAATTGATAGAGGATTACCAATCGTATGGTCGCAAGGTCAGTGAAGTTTCTCAGGCACGCAAGAAACTGATCGACGAAATCAATTCAACTTTAAACTACATCGACGTCAACGCTTTGTGGGTCAGAAGTGCCGAACCATTGAGTTTTAAGTATGTGACGGAAGCTGGCGATGGCATCGATCAATTTTTCGATACAGAATCGTGGACCAATATTGCTGCCGGTTCGCAAATACTGGTGACAGAAAGACCATACGAAGCAACCACGGCTTTATTTTTTCTGGTCGCGTTGGTGATTTTCAATCGGCGCGTCAAAAACAGCATCGAACGTTCGGAGTCGAAAGATGAATAGGGCTCCAGAACGGCTTAACCCAAACTTACTTGATGGGAATCATGCGTTCGGCAAATACGGCCCGACAATGTGGGCGATGCTGCTGACTATTACCAGCGCGGCTGTAACGCCGTTGATTTTGCTGTTGGTCGCGTGGCTTCAGGATCCGCCGTTTGACAAGCAAACGCTGGCGGGTGCTGCGGGATTCAGTTTGATGTCCGCGACGATCCCGTTGTTGTTCGTCGTGTTGATTATCAGCAAAGGCCTGCAACCCAATTCTCTGGCTGAAAGATTCTTGCGCTGGTCGCCGAACGTTTGTCAGGCGGTTTTGAAAACAACCAATAAGCTGGTCTATTGCTGCTTGCCATTGCTTTGGTTTTATACAGCACTGGAATCGTACAACGGTGGTCAATTTAACGATTCGTTGGGCAGAATAGCGTTCATCGCAGCGATGCTGGTTTTTGCAATTGGCTTGCGGCAAACCGATCTGCGGATTCGCAAGTATTGCAACAGCTGCAACGAAGATCAAACAGAAAAAGGTCTGGGGTTCTGGACACGGTTCATGTTGTCGGCACTTAATTTGGGCCCGATAGCATTGACGCTGCTCTCGGCCGCCGGTTATCACTTTACCGCGATCCAATTAAGTTGGCGATTGTATTGGACGTTGGCCATTATTTCCGGCATCGCACTGCTGATGAGTTTTGTCAGTCGGATGTTGTTGATCACTCAGTTTCGAATGAAGCTTCAACAATCCCATGATTTAGCGTTACAAGACGCGGATGAAAACAGCCTGGACATTTCCGAAGTCACTTTGCAAGTCAATCGATTGCTCAGAGTATTTGCGTTGGTGGCGGTGATCATTATTGGTTGGCAATTGTGGTCGGAAGTGCTGCCCGCGATCGGTTATCTGGACAGCATTCATTTATGGCCACGTTTCGCCACCGATGGAACTCAGCAATGGGTAACATTGCGAGACCTCTTGTTGTCGGTCGGGATCCTGGCGATTACGCTCGTACTTAGCCGAAATCTGCCGGGTATTTTGGAGATCGTTCTGTTGGATCGATTGCCGCTGGATCGAGGCGGGCGTTACGCGATTTCGTTTGTATTCCGTTACGTTGTCGCAATAACAGGAATCATGTTGACGTTCCGGTGGCTTGGTTTTTCATGGTCCGGTGTGCAATGGCTAGCGGCCGGTTTGACTGTTGGCCTCGGTTTTGGACTTCAGGAAATATTCGCCAACTTGATTTCCGGATTGATCATTTTGATTGAACGTCCGGTTCGGGTAGGAGATTTCGTAACCGTCAACGGCGTAGATGGTCATGTTGTTCGAATGCAGCTGCGGGCGACGACCATTAAAGATCTGGATCATCGCGAGCTGATTGTTCCCAATAAGAAATTTATCACCGAAGATGTGATGAATTGGACATTGAGCGATCGTAGCACCCGCGTGATCATCCGAGTTGGGCTTGCTTACGGCAGTGACACAGCCAAAGTTCAGCAAGTGCTTACCGAAGTCGCCCGCAAGAATCCACTGGTCAAAAACATACCTCGACCCGAAGTAGTTTTCTCGTCCTTTGGTGAAAGCACACTCGATTTTGAATTGCGAGTGATGATTTCGACGAGAGAAGTTTACTACAAGGTGATTCACGAATTGAATATGGCCGTGGATGCTGCGTTCCGCGATGAAGGCATCGAAATCGCGTTCCCTCAACAGGATATTCACGTCAAAGCACCGTTGAATTTTGAAACTAAGACTGCTGCCTAGTTTATGGATTGTGCAGCAGGACGATTAAACCAATCCAAAATCCGTGCAATCGACAAGATCGATTTATTCGCTGGGCTTGCGGTTGCAAAATGCTTCAAGCGGCGGAAAAATCGGAGCTGCGTTTCGTTTGTATGAACCGTGACGTATTATTTCCCATTATCCCTACCAATAACCGTCATTTTCCATGGGCTGGCTGTACCTATCTATCGCGATAGTTTTCGAGGTAATCGGAACGACTCAATTGAAGCGCACTGAAGGAAACTTTTTCACTTCGGCGGGCATGTTGATGTTGCTCTTTTATGCCATCAGCTTTTTTATGCTGACTCTGGCACTGAAGAACAATATTGAAATGGGAGTCGGGTACGCGATCTGGTCAGGCGTAGGAACAGCGCTGATTGCAATCATTGGTGTTGCAGCATTTGGCGAACATGTCTCGATGATGAAATTTCTATGCATCACGATGATCATCATGGGTGTAGTCGGATTGAAGCTTTTCTCCGATGCGGCCAAAGAAAATTATCAAAACCAGGTTGCGGATCAGAATTACGGTCAGTCGATTGCCCAACATTCGATGGTGAACCACCAAGCAAGAAATATGAGCGGGAAAAACGCTCACTCGGAATAATCTCCAGCCATCGATTTGGAGTTTCAACTCCTTTACAATGGGGCAATTTCAAGAAACGGAGATTGTCATGCCCAAATCGAACGTTCTTTCTGTGCTCAGATTGATTTTGTTATGCGTCGTCCTGGCATCCAGCGTGACCGCCCAGGATTCTCGTCAACAAGCTCAATCAGTAGACGTGACCGCCAAGATGCATTTCTTGTCGTATTTTCCTGAAGGCTACGACAAAGATACCGATAAGAAATGGCCGTTGTTGATTTTCCTGCATGGTGCTGGAGAGCGCGGTACCGATCTTAATTTGGTCAAGAAATGGGGTCCGCCAAAAATGATAGCTCAGGGCAAGGACTTGCCTTTGATTGTCGTCTCGCCGCAATGCCCTGAGAATTCGTATTGGAACCTGAAACATTTGGACCAATTGATAGAGTCCGTAATCAAAAACAATCGCGTCGATGAAAAGCGAATTTATCTGACGGGTCTGAGTATGGGTGGATTTGGGACATGGGCATTGACCGCTTTGCATCCAGAGAAATTTGCTGCGATCGCGCCAATTTGTGGTGTCGGTGATCCGGAAACAGCTGAGCTTCTTTTGGACGTACCGATTTGGGCGTTCCATGGCGAAGACGACAAAGTGGTCCCCGTTTCGGGAACCATCGATATCGTGGAAGCGATCAAAGCCAAAGGCGGCACCAAAGCAAAAATGACCGTCTACGAAGGTGTCGGCCACAACAGCTGGTCAACCACTTACGCCAACCCTGAATTGATTGAGTGGTTTTTGAAACACAAGAAAAATTGAAGCCAAGCTGAAGAACAATCGAACTACCCAGGCATTTTGCCGGCGGCGATATCTTTTTCGTATTGGTTCATCATGGGCCAGTCGATGGCGCAAGTACCGAAGTCGGCCATGTGTAAGTAGCCTTCAACCCGTTGGATAGCGGCGTCCAAAAGTGAATCGTCTTTGCGGAACATGGGGCCATGGCTTGGCAACAACCACTTTGCATCGCACGCCCGGATTCGTTTCAGCGACGCAATAAAAGCCTGCAGGTCACTGCCATGATGTGCATCAATAGCTCCGATGCAACCGTCCTGATAGATATTGTCACCGCTGAACAGATAGTCGCCTAAACGAAAAGAAAGTTGGCTGTCCGTGTGACCCGGCGTCAACCAGACCTCCAAATCCAACCCACCCACTTTGATAATATCGCCATCGTCGATCAAATTTTCTACTTCGACCGGAGGCATGGCCATGTCGATGTCTTGAGCTTCGATAAGCGCAAACGTTTTGATGCGATCACCAGATTGCAAAGGATCGGCCGCCAACTTGTGCGCTGAAACACTGGTTCGCAAAATTTGTTTGGCTTTGGAAAGGCCCTGGATATGATCGACGTCTGCGTGCGTTGCGATTAACGTCTTGCATTGTGAAAACGGAAAATCCAATTCCCGAATCGCTTCGATAATCTCATCGACTACGTCTTCATAACCGATGTCGATCATGACCCACTCGTCCTGATCGTAGATCAGATAAACATTGCAACCAAGAACATGTCCGAGTTGATGATTGATCTCGATTATGTTGGGGAAAATTGGTTTGCGCTGAAGCATAATTTAGCGGTGGAACAAGACTGGGCTAAGGAAGCCAATTTTACGACTCATCCTGCCCGTCAGCAACAACCAAAACGCTATTTCAACCCATCCATTGCGTCAAGAATACCGCGATGATAGCTGGGGAACGAGAATTTATATTCGATTCGATCGATCAACTTGCGATTGGAGACCTTTTTGTCGGCGCTTGCACGGCGACCGGATTCAGGATCCACGTTCGCCGACCAATCGATCTGACCGACGTTTAATTGGTCTGCAATGAATTGATAGAAATCTTTTCGATGCGGCGGATTGCCGTCGGATACCAGTAACAATTCATTGGCTAACTGATGGCTCTCTACGGCCAGAATAATTTTTGCGGCGTCGGCAACGTGGATCAAATTGATGTGGCCTGAAGCAGCCAGCGAAGTCCAATCTCGATTCTTGATGGCATCGATGCGCGGAATTCGATCCGGACCATAGATGCCCGCCAATCGTAAGATGACCGCTCGATTTGCCAACCAACTTTCACGGATCAAATTTTCCGCTTCCAGGCACGCCTTGCCACCGGGTCGTTGTGGATCGGTTGGTGAATTTTCGTCGACCCAATCGCCACCACAATTTCCGAACACGCCGGTCGAACTGATGTAGATGAACTGAGAAATAGATCTTGGTAAATGGTTCAATACGTTTTGTAGCCCGTCAACGTAAACATCGCGGATGTTTTCGTATCTGGTACGATCGAATCCCACAGCAAACAAAACGGTGTCAATATCTGGAAGATTCGCCAATGAATCACTTTGTGTGATGTCGGCCACAATTGGCTTGAATCCGGCGTTCATAAACTGGTTGGATCGATCGGCGCTGCGAGTGAGACAATACGTTTCGCGCGAACGCTCGGTCCACAATTGAGCGGCCTGTTTTCCAAGATAGCCGCAGCCAATAACAAGAACGCTCATGTTTATTGAATTCCAGGGGAAAATGTTTGGTTACTTCAGCCTTGATAAGCAGCAAGCGTCCAAGACCGCTTCATGTGTCAGATTGAACCATGCGGCCAAAAAATCGTAAAAACCCGAGTCATTTTATCAAATACCGACGGCAAGAAACCAAACTTGCTACTCACGAAAATCGTAGGGTGGTAAAATAGAAAGTCTGGCCTGCGGTTGTGACAAGCATATCCCGCAAGTTCCGTAAATTCAAAGGATCCGTTAAATGGCAATTTTGCGAAGCAGAATCTTCTGTTGGCTTCTGTTTGTAATGTTTATCAATAGTAGCGCACTTATTGCTCAGCAAGAAGATGAGGACAATTTCGAATTGGACCTGATCACGGCCCCAGCCAATGCTGGTCTGGAGTTCTTGAGTTCTGGCGGCACGCCGACCAGCCTCGAGCAATTGGAAGCCATGCAGAAAGTGTTTGCTGATCTGGCCGAGGTCGTAGGGCCGGCGACGGTTAATGTCGCGGTGGCTGAAGCCCAGGGAAGCGGAGTAGTCGTCAGTCGTGACGGATTCATATTGACTGCAGCTCACGTCATATCGCGGCCGAATCTGGAAGCAACCATTACGTTTGCCGATGGTCGCAAAGCAAAAGCGATAACACTTGGCGTCAATGAAAGACTCGATTCGGGCATGCTGAAAATTACAGAAAAAGGCAAATGGCCGTTTTTGGATATTGGCGAATCGTCTCACTTGGAACGCGGCCAGTGGGTTATGGCCATTGGTCATCCTGGCGGATTAACCAAGGGCCGAGGTCTTGTGTATCGAACTGGAAGAATATTATCCAACGACCTGGGAACCATGACGACTGACTGTACCCTGGTTGGCGGAGATTCCGGTGGACCATTGGTCGATCTGGAAGGATATGTCATCGGTATTCACAGCCGAATCGGGATGAGTTTGTCAGAGAACTTCCACGTTCCAATCGATGCTTTTTCTCTGGAGTGGGATCAATTGGCAGACGCTGTCATTGTGGGCAGCACCAGAGCGTATCTGGGAATTTCGTTTGCTGAACGAAGTGAGAATAAAATTGACTCGATGAACGAAAACGAAGCCGCAGCTGCTGCGGGCATGAAAGTGGGCGACATCATTATCAAGATTAACGACAAGGAAACCGGCAATCACGTTCAATTCCGACGCGCGATGAACAAACTTAAACCTCGTGATGTTGCCACCATCACCGTCAAACGCGGCGATGAAGAATTAGAATTCGAGGTAACCATGGGATATGGTAACGAGAGGAGACGGAGATAATGAAAAATCGCATATTACTTTTATCGCTGACGATATTTTCATTGATGATTCTCATCAGCCCGGAATATTCATTTGCACAAGCTGCTTTGCTGGAAGAACCCCAGACCGAACAAAAGGAATCGGATCAAGTTGAAGAAGCTGTGCAGGAATCCGAAGCTGTACCTGCTGAAATGCCTGTCGAAAAAGGCACGAAAGTTACTCGCCGAGCTCGGCGCAGCTACACCAAGCGAAGTCGATCGCTGCTGGCTGCCTTTTCACCGGTCGTTGGTTCTGTCAGTGCATCGGTCGTAGAAATCACCGATGGAAAAAAACGAATTGCACTGGGCACTGTCATCGACGCGGCGGAAGGATTGATACTGACCAAAGCGAGTGAGCTAAGAGGCGACTTGACTTGCGAATTCAGCGACGGCAGCAAGGTCAAGCCTACCGTCTTTGGTGTCGATCCGGTTACGGATCTCGTTTTATTGAAGGTAGAAAAAGAAGGTACCAGCGAGGTGGTGTTTGAGGAAAACGTCGCCCCGGAGGTTGGTTCCTGGTTGGCAACCGTTAACCAAAAGAGCGTTCCGCTGGCTGTCGGAATTGTCAGCCATGATCCACGTCTGATAAAAAGTCGTTTACCAAATTCTGCCATCGTCGGCATTCAACCAGAAAATCGAATTGACGGAAATGGAGTTCGCATCAATTTCGTGTTTAATGACTCGCCGGCGGAAGAAGCTGGTTTGCTCGTAAACGATATCATTACGGCAATCGATGGAGAAACGATCGAGGATCGCGAACAGCTGATGGAGAAACTGTCGCAGTACCATCCCGGCGACGAAATCGTTTTGCAGATTTTGCGAGACGATGAAGAATCCGATTTCCATGTGACGCTGGGCAAACGCCGAGTCAATCCCATGATGCAGGATCGAAGCACGCAGCAAAACAGCATGGGCAGTACGCTAAGTAAACGTCGCAGCGATTTTCCATTGGCGCTACAACACGATTCTGCTCTTAATGCGAACGATTGTGGAGGTCCGATCGTCGATATTTCAGGTCGGATTGTTGGAATCAATATTGCGCGTGACGGTCGGGTTTCATCGTTGGCTCTGCCTAATGAAATAGTCATTCCAGTCATTGCCAAATTGCGCTCCGGAAATATGTTGCCGCAGGTTGTGAATAAGAAGGAAATCGTGGTCGCAGAAAAAGAATTGGCCCAAATCGAACTGGATTTAAAGGAATTGCCGGGCGATAAGATGGACAAGGAACTGGAGTTCAGCGCCGGATCAGCTGTCGCAGATGAATTGCAGCGGCAAATCGAAGATGCCAAGAAGCGATTGAAAGAACTTCAGGCTCGCTTGGAAAAGAAAAAGGAACTCAATAGCGAGATCGGCAAATCCCTGTCTGCTTTGAAAAGCCGACAAAGCCGATTGCAGGGTGAATTAAAGCCGCTCAAAAGCAAGCTCAAAAAATTAAGAACGGGCGTTGAATAGCCTCGCGATTGACCCGCAATGATTATTCATTGCCGGGCGTTAACCCAGCGTTAACCATTTCTTAATATTGAAGAACTGAACCATCATGAATATTGCGCATATTCATGCGCATGTTTAAGGAACCTTAACAACCGAATTAAGTTTTCTTAACTGGCCGTTCCAAAGCTCGGTCATTCTCGTATTTTAAGCGTTCGACGACGTTTATTTCTTTCCTAAATCTCATGGATGGTCCCTGGATGACTTCCACAAATTTTCGATTTGCGCGTTCACAAAACGCATTTACTCTGGTGGAATTGCTTGTGGTCATCGCGATCATTGGCATATTGATCGGAATGCTTTTACCGGCTGTTCAATCGGTTCGGGAAGCTGCTCGACGTTCGGCATGTTCGAATAACCTTAGGCAACTGGGACTCGCGCTGCATAACTACGAATCAAGCCTTGGTGAATTTCCACCATCGCGAGTAGGACCTGTGTTTTCGGTCAGCTCTTCGTTGTCCCAACAATTCGGCGCATCATCGTTTTTCCAAAGCTGGACAACGAAAATGTTGCCTTATATCGAACAGGCGGCGATCGGAAATCAATTCAATTGTGATGAAGCCTGGTTTGACAATACTTCATCGGACAACTACGAACTAATTCAAAATCAACTTGCGATTTTTCAATGCCCTTCGGTTGGCCAAAATAGCCGTACCGATCCGTACCATGTCGTTGGCGCGGCCGCTGGAGACTATGGAACTATCAGCGAGGTCGATGACGATCTGTACCTTGATGTGTTGACAGGCTTCACCGAAGCCAATCTTCCAAACGAAGACCAACGAGAGGGACTGCTGGCGAGATTCAAAGGAAACAGGATCCGCGACTGCATTGATGGTCTCAGCAATACTCTGTTCGTCGCCGAAGCAGCTGGTCAGCCGGAATGTTGGATCGGGCGCGGAAAAATGAACGCCCAGGATTTCGCTGCCTATGAGGACGACAAGGTTACCAATTTTCAGGGCCAATTTGTGTTGAACGATGGAACGGGCTGGGCGGATCCCAATGGCAGTTTCAAAGTAAATGGCGCCCAAAACGACGGACTATCCAAACCGGGACCCAAGGTCATCAATGCCATCAATGCCAGCGAAGTTTATGCCTTTCATAGTGGTGGGGCTAATTTCAATCTGGGAGACGGATCGACTCGCTTTTTGGCCGAATCGGTTGACACATTGACGTTCGTTCAATTGTCGACCCGAGCAGGTAGCGAACTGATTACTGGCGACTATTAAGCCTGAAAGCTTGAGCAACACCCAGCGTTTTATTTCCAGAACAATGAAAATTCTATTAGCCTTGGTTCTCTTGGTTTGGCATTGCGGTTATTCAGCCGCCAACGATGAAGTTGAACTACTGAAAACCATTAACATTCCTGGCAATCAGATTGATCGTTCAGGCTTGGATCAGGAAGTCGAGCCCGGTATCCAGCACGATGTGTTCGGTGGGATATCCGCGCTGGAATACACCGGCAAAGACAATCTATATTTTGCGTTGCCGGATCGAGGCCCCAAGGACGGTGCCGTTGATTGGACATGTCGTTTTCACGTCCTTCAAATTGATGTTCTTAATGCTTCACCTCAGAAGCGGTACTCGATTGAAAAAACAACTTTGTTTTCAGGTCCAGAGGGACGGCGCTTCACAGGCCTTTCCACGATCTACCAACAAACAAAGTCTGAATATTCACGCCTGGATCCCGAAGGCATTCGCATCGATGGCCAAGGAGACATGTGGGTTTCCGAGGAATACGGCCCCCATCTTTTACAGTTTTCTTCCGGTGGAAAACTGCAGAAGCATTTTGAGGTCCCTGCCCGGTTCAAGATCGAAAATCCTGGCCCTGATAAGAAAACCGAAAACGCGAATAACGATTCTGGCCGGGCTGGAAACAAGGGTATGGAAGGCCTGGCGATTTCCGCTGATGGCAAGTTTCTGTTTGGTTTGATGCAAAGCCCGTTGCTGCAGGATTGCCGGCGCAATAAGAAAGGCAAACCGATCGGTATGAATTGCCGCCTTTTGAAAATGGAGATCGAAACCGGAGCAACTTCTGAGTATTTATACCGGCTGGATAACCATAAAAATAAGCTGAACGAAATTCTATCCATCGGCAACGAACAATTTCTGGTGATCGAGCGCGATGGAGAGATTGGATCGAACGCAAGCTTCAAAAAGATCATGAAGATCGACCTGGCGGGCGCGACAAAGATCGACCAACTGGAAAAACTTCCGCCAGAAAAGCTGCCGCCCGGCATCAACGCAATAAAAAAAGAGGTCTTTATCGATTTGCTGGATCCGGAATTTGGATTGGCTGGCAGCGACATGCCGGAAAAGATCGAGAGCCTAACCTTTGGTCCAACACTTGAAGATGGGCGAAAGCAGTTGCTGGTCGCATCCGACAACGACTTCATAACAGAGAACCCAACGAAAATTTATTGCTTTGCCGTTGGCAATCGACGGACAAGCAGCGCAAGCAAAGACAAGAAGATACTTACTTCGAGATAACTCCCTCTATGAAAGGTAAAAGATGAAAACGAATTGGCTGGCAATGGTCTTGTTCATTGCGATGCTCGCGACAAGCGCTTTTGCAGATATCAATGATCTGGTAATCACAGAATTGTGGGTGGGTCGTCCCGGCCCCGATGGCACACGAGATTGGGTAGAAGTAACCAACACTGGCGACACCCCGGTTCAGATGAGCGATGTGGCATACGATGACGTCAGCGCGGATATCTCGGTAGCGTCCGTGTTTCCGAACGAAATTTTGATGCCTGGTGAGTCTTTGGTCTTGTTGATTGATATCGACGCAGACAACACAACATTCGCCAACGCTGGTGCGGAATTCCTTGCGGTTTGGGATCCATTTGATGCCCTGTTGATCGGGACTCAGGCCGATGGCGGGCTCGGTGGAGGTGGCGATTCGGCGAACCTGCTTGAAGTAGCAACGGGCGGAGTGCTGGACACCTTTACTTACGCGGAAGACGAGCTTGGAGATCGAACCCTTGAGCGGATAGGCGAAGGAAGCACTGATATTCGACTGTCAGAACTCGGTGAAAACGGAGCGTTTGAAGCCCAGGAATTCACCGATGAGATGGGCACGGTAATCGTCGGTGATGACGGGGAGCCAGTGATCCTGATCGGTTCGCCAGGAATCTTCAAGGGTTTTGGTAAAGGCGTACTTGTTGGGGACGTAAATTGCGACGGTAGTGTGGATCTATTGGACGTTGGTCCTTTTGTAGATGCCGTTACATCAGGGGAATTCAATACAAAGGCAGATATCAATTCTGATGGCGCCGTTGATTTGTTGGACGTTTCCCCATTCGTAGATTTGTTGACGGGATAAGGTTAACAACAGCAGCTTGCATCGTTTTACTAGAGAGATCAACTATGAAAAAACAACAATTTTTTGCATTTGCATTCGTATTTGCATTGTTGGGTAGCACAATTGCACCTGGCAATCTTCTATTTGCCGATGTGTCGTTTCAAATTACTGAAAGCTATTCCGGCTTGAGTGGTGAAGACGGGACAGCGGACTGGATCGAAGTAACTAATTTCGGGACTGTGACAGGTGATACTTCAACATTGTTCTATGAGGATAGTTCTGCAGATCCAACGATCGCTCAGCAGTTGCCCGTGTTCAATTTGGCACCAGGCGAATCGGCGGTTATTCTGGTTAGCGTTGGAGCAGGAGATGAAGCCACCGAGATCAGCAATTTTGAACAAATTTGGGGTGCTTTTGGAAACGTCGGCGCAATTGATGGCGGCGGATTAGGAGGTAGCGACGATATCTTTTTGTTTGACAGCACAGATCCAGCCGCCAACATCATCGATTCAGTTTCTTATTCTGATAGTCTAACGGATTTCTTTTTGGAAACTGAAGGCGATGGTACAGACGTATACGCTACCGTTCAGTACACGATCGGAGATGGCGCATTTTCATCTTCGACGGCAAGCGGTTTGTCGAATCCGTTTTTTAACGACAACCTAGGATCGGCCATCGACCAAGTTCGTTTGGCGGGGAACCCAGGACTAGCTTCGATTCCTGAGCCAAACAGCGCTTTGGTTTTGAGCATCGGCCTGTGTGCTTTGGTACGCCGTCGTCGCCGCTAATTTTTCGAATCCAAACAGGCGCGCGGTCTACATCGCCGCCCGTTTTTTTCGTTTGACGCGTTTACTCTCGTGTAATGATGAAGCGAGCGGCATTGGTGAAGATCACCGCTTTTGAATTACGATTCAATCGTCGATCGAATCAGTCGATTCCGTGTCGCGATCTGATTCAAGGTAGCTGGCAAGAATGGCTTGTGCTGCGATTTTGTCCAACCGGGCCTTTCGCTGTTTGGCGGATAGATTTCCCGCGTTCAATATCTCTCTAGCCATTGCAGTAGAATATCGTTCATCGATCCAGGTGACCGGCAATTCAGTGACGGACTGGAGCCATTGACCGAATTCTCGAGCTTCGGATGATTTTTCGCTTTCGTCACCGCTCATATGAATCGGCAGCCCAATTACCCATCCTGAAGCACCAGTTTCGTTAACAAGTTTGATGAAGAATTCAGCATCCAGTTTCTCGTTACGCCGAGTGTAAACTTCCAGCGGACTGGCGATCGATTGATTTTCGTCACAAATGGCTATGCCAATCCGGACGGTGCCAAAATCGATGCCCAGAAGTCGTCCGATTCCCGGAAAGGAGTCGTTCACGGTTCACTCGATTGAATGATCGGGTTCTTCTGGTCAGCAGCAATAAAGTATCCGTGATTCAGAAACCGAAGCGTAGCTTCAAGGGTAAGAGGTTTTCGCATCATGGTAGCGTGTGTCAGCGGCTTGATCAGAAAATCCGTTGCGCCCGGCAAACTGGCCTCTTCCACGCTGACGGTAAAGTCATCTTTGCCAACCAGAATGAAATTGCTGAAAACACTGTCGTCGGATTGTCCGCCGGCAATGATCCCAAATTCAAAATCGGGTGTCGCCAGATTCGGCTCCAGTTCGTCCCAACCTTTTCCAAGTTCGTAGCCAGCTGCGCCAGCGACCACGTTAAACAGAAAACTCCAACGCATCACACGCGCCATTTTGGAGCCCTGATTAGGCGGTCCAATCATTACCATTCGACCAAATCGTTCCTCTGATTTTCCGGCACGCTTTAGATCGGCCAGATAATGTCGAACAACGATGTTACCCATGCTGTGTGCAACGAAGTGGATTTTGGTAACTTCATCACCCAGCGAATCGATCACGTCTGCCAGTGCTTGAGCATGATACGCGACCGGTTTTCGCGTACTTGCGTATTCAAAATCAACGGCGGTGATTTCGCTGTTGTCCTGTAAATAGCGTCCCAGCTTCCGCATGGAATGGGTGGTACGAATCAAGCCGTGCAAAACGATTACTACCTGACCAGTACACTGTTTTGCCTTGCCATCTTCTTTCAATTGGTCGAGCGCGGCCAGGCATTCGTCTTTTGTTCCAGAATGATGCCGCCGATTGGTTGGGTCCAGCAATCGGTAGTGTTCGCTGATCGCGTTAATCTGAATACGCCATCCGCCGTAGTTAATCTGGTCAGTCCAGAACTGTTTACCACCAAGGGTCTTTAATTTGTAGCTCATCGAATCCGCCGACACGACAGGTTGTCCGCTTTGATTTTCAAGATCTTGTGCTATTGCTGAATGAGTCAGTCTGCCACTTGAAAGCGCCAGGCTGACGAATGAACAAATCACCAGAATGATTACTACAGGAATTCTTTCCATTCTCGATTCTTCAGTTCGGTGACTATTTGCTTAATCGCGGCTTCATCCTTGCGATTGGCGACCAGCGTTGCGTCACCGGTATTGACCACAATACATTCTTCCATGCCGACGGTAACAATCAAGTGATCGGACTCTGAATAGACGATACAGTCTTTAGAGCCGATGTTCAGATGTTTGGCGTCGATTGTATTGCCGTTATCATCGGCACCGCGAACCGACGGCAGCGCTGTCCAATTGCCGAGATCGTCCCATTTAAAAGGTGCTTCAACCACGCATACATTTTCGTAGCGTTCCATCACGGCGTAATCGATCGATTTTCCTTCGATGGCGCAAAATTCCTGTTCCAGAATGTCTTCGTATTGGTCGGTGCCGATGGCGTCTGCGATCTTTTTGATGCGCGAATATATTTCTGGTGCGAATTCACCGATGGCCTTCAAAATCGTACTGGCTTTCCAGACAAAGATTCCCGCGTTCCAGTAGAACGTTCCGGCGGCAAGAAATTCTTCAGCCGTTTTCGCATCTGGCTTTTCACGAAATCGTTCGACGGCAAAGGACGGAAACTCGGCTCCATCGATCGAATCGCCTCTGCGTTCGATATACCCAAAAACTTCAGCAGGATACGTCGGCTTGATTCCGAAAGTGATAATTCGCGTAGGATCTTTTTCGACCAATTCTGCGGCGCTGCGCAATGATTGCTGGAAAACGTCATCGGGCGAGATCACATGATCGGAAGGCATCACGATCATAATGGCTTCTGGATCTTTGGCGGCAATCAAGGCAGCGGACAAAGCAATGCACGCCGCCGTGTCACGTTTTGCTGGTTCGCCAACAACATTCTCTTTTGGGACCTCTGGCAATTGTTCCGAGATTGGATCGACCAGAATCTTGTTGGTCAAAATCAATAGTTTGTCAGCCGGACAAAACCCTGCCAGGCGATCGACGGTTGATTGCAACATGCTGCGATCACCGGTCAGCTTGAGCAGCTGTTTCGGGTTTAATTGACGGCTGGCTGGCCAAAATCGGGTGCCTGCTCCACCTGCCATGATGGTTGCGTAAACCGAATTCCTGGTTTGTTTGGATGTGTCGCTCAACGTGTCTTCCAGGTCTTGTGGATAACTCATAGCTTGATTGTTTCCTAAGCGAAGTACGTGTCCTTGGTAACTTCTTTCAATTCAATTTTCTGCTGCGCCAGTTGTTTGGCGTCGACGGCGAACAAAGCGTTAATCTCAACGGTGACGCCATCGGCAACAGAAACTCCATTGGACTTTAGCCAACGAGAATGTAAATCGCTGATCGCCTGGCGAACATGTTCGGGTGTTTCCGAAGTAGCGGGAGGTGCGTTTTTAACCGCACAAAAGCCGTCAGCCGCAGCGACTTCGCAAATGATTGCGTTCTTTGCCGAAGGTAACAAATCGAAGATGAACTTTTCAAACTTGGTAGCGTTTGGCGAATCGGGTTCAACGGAATTGCCATCAGCATCGACAAATGGCACTTTTTTGCTGGCTCGATGAAACGGCAAAGAGTCCGCGTTGGCGTTGGACCGGTTCAAAAATGCGACATCGAATATATGAACAGCGATGCTGCCAGCCCACAGTTTCAATTCACCATCGTCATTAGTTTGCCGAGCGTATTCTTCAGGCAAATCACTGTATTCAATGATTTGAACCTGACCATCGATTTCAACGACGTTGCCAACTTTTTGTATGGGATCATTTTTGCGGACCACTTGTGAAGTCATCTCCGACTGGCGAAGGATGTGGTAGCCGATTAGTGCCGGATCACATACTTGAATCAACGGGTTGTCGACTTGACCATAGAACACATGTTTGATGCCGCGCTGCTTCATGTCGTTCAGACATCCACAGCGATCCAGTGCGGCCAACGTCCCGCCATGTCCATCGGGGCTGACAAAGATGCTGTGTTTTTCAGCCAACAACAGCTTGCCGTTCTGATCGACCGCCGGCATCACGCCCTGACAAAACAATTGAACGTTGTCAGCACCGTAGCCAAAGAAATCATTCTCAGTCAGAAACTGATTTGATTCATCGTGTGTCGGTGGGCTGGTCATGATGTACAGCGGTATGATCGAATTAAATTGATTGGCCCGTGCGAGCGTTTTCTGCAAAATGATTTCGTACAGTGTGCTGTTGCTGATCGGACCAATCGGAAACATTCCTTTTGGGTGATCGAATCCAAGTCGACTTCCCTGCCCTCCAGCGACCAAAATCATCGCGACTTCACCGTTTCCAATGGCAGCCTCACCGGCGGAAACCGCAGCTTCATATTCTTCGCCGTTTAATTGATCGAGAGTTATCGCGGGAGGCAATTGAGCCTTCGAAGCCAATTCTCCCCAATCCTGTTGTTTGTCATCGCCGGCATAGAGCTTTTGAATCAGCTGAAAATCAAGAGCTTCAATTTGGTCAGCTAGTTGCTGTTGCTGATCGGAATCCAATTCTCCCCAAAAATTGAGCAGATGACTTTGTCCTGCTGACTTTAATTTTTCAGACAATGAAGTGGGGGCGTTTGAGGTACTGGCCATAAAAAGCTACTGGTTAAAAGAATAGATGACCGTTTCTAAAAACAGGCTGAAGGGTTGATCGTAAGTATCGTTGGCCACGATTTCAATTCGTACGCCAAACTTTTCACTATTTGTAATTCGCGTCCGAGCCGAACCCCGGATAATCATGGTTTCAACTTCAGGAACACCCGGCATCGGCGGATGTATCGGTACGTTCAGAACGTATCTGGTCTGGCCTGTTTCCAGATCACAGCGGAAGATTCCAACCAGCCGGTCGGTACCGTCATCGACGGAACGTGTAATTTTCTGAACGATGCCATCGGAAATCAGTTGTTCAATTTCCTGATCGATGTCGATTGAGTCAGTAATTTCGATGGTGGCTCCACTCCAAAGCAATCAATAAAAAGGCGAGCAATGTCATATGCGTTGCTCGCTCAGAATAGTTGATTTTCGAAGACTGAAAAATGTCAGTTTCGATCAGGCCGTAGCCGAAGATGACGTTGAGGCCAATTCAGCAATTTTCTTGGCTGCATCGGTGTTCTCCCACGTGAAATCGGAATCGTTGCGACCGAAATGTCCGCCCGCCGCAGTTTTGCGGAAGATCGGACGACGTAGTTTCAGATAGTTGATAATGCCAGCAGGTGAAAGCGGGAATACTTGTTTGACGATATCGCAAATTTCAGCATCGTCGATTTTGCCAGTGCCCTGAGTGTCAACGTGGACGCTGACCGGATCACTAACACCGATTGCATAAGCCAGTTGAACTTCGCAACGTTTGGCTAAGCCAGAAGCAACGATATTTTTCGCAACGTGGCGAGCCATATAGGCCGCACTGCGATCTACTTTCGTTGAGTCTTTTCCACTGAATGCGCCACCACCATGACGACCCCAGCCACCATAGGTATCGACAATGATCTTACGACCTGTCAAACCGCAGTCGCCGTGAGGACCACCGATCACAAAATTGCCCGTTGGGTTGATGTGGTACTTGATGTCATTGGTTGGAAGTTTATTGCCCAACACGGGTTCAACAACTTCCGTACGCACAAATTTTTCAATCGTAGCGTGATCAACGTCCGGTGCATGTTGAGTCGAAACCACAACCGTATCAATGCGAGTCGGAGTAAAACCATCGTATTCAACGGTAACCTGACTCTTGCTGTCGGGACGCAACCAATCAACTTTGCCTTCGAAACGGGCAGCGTTCAATGATTCAAGAATCTTGTGCGACAACGCGATCGGTAACGGCATTAATTCTTCAGTATCGTCACACGCGAATCCAAACATCAATCCTTGATCACCAGCGCCAACGTCTTTGCCGGCCGACTCGTCGGAGTCCACACCCATCGCGATGTCCGGGCTTTGTGGGTCGATACGAACAATGACTTCACAAGAATCGGCGCCGATGCCAACGTCAGCGGATGTGTAGCCTACTTCCCGGATAACGTTTCGAACGATCGTTTCAACTTCGCTTTTGACGGTGGCTTCGTCTTTGCCAGTCATAAATCCCGAAGTAATTTCACCAGCGATAACGACAAGTTCGGTCGAGACCATCGTCTCGCATGCCACGCGGCTCTTCTCATCTGCGGCTAACATTGCATCTAGAATTGCATCCGAGATTTGGTCAGCCAATTTATCGGGATGGCCCATACTGACCGATTCACTTGTAAACAAATATTTTCCTGAAGACACAGGGGTGCTCCTTAGTTTCGTCTATGCGATTGAACCGCCACCTTGGCGGGTTTTCGGATAACGGTGGCGGATTTACAAACCGCCTAGTTTACCAGTGAAAGCGATACTGCGCAAGGAATAAAATGCCGTAGAGACAAATTCAGGCAGCTTGTTTATCAGGGATTTTTGCATGATTTGAAAGCAAGGGACGAATTAACGCGACTGTCCGATTGGTAGCCCCTTTTTGTGTTGCTGTGATCTCTAATGCTCGTTGCCCCATTTTGTGTGTAGTCTCGGGATTGCCTAACGCAAACAAAATGAATTCACTCAGTTCTTTGGCATTGTGGACAACCTTCGCAGCATCTTTTTCCAACAGCATATCAACAACGTCTTTGAAATTGACTGTGTTGGGACCAAAGCAGACTGGCACCCCCAGCGCGGCTGGTTCGATCATATTTTGTCCGCCGCGAGATCCCATGCTACCGCCCACGTACGCGACGCTGGCAATGTTCCACCACAGTTTTAGTTCGCCGATTACATCTACAAGAATCACATTGTCGTTTTTCGCATCGCCCAATGACTCGTTTTTCGAACGCACAAAGACCGGCAAATTTTGCTGTCGAAGATGAGCAATGATTCGATGACTTCGTTCGGGATGTCTGGGAACCAGTACCAGTTTCAATTTGTCATACGAAGCTTTCAGTTGTCGATAAACATCGATCGCCATTAGATCTTCTTCTTCCTGTGTGCTACCAGCGACGATCACAAAATCGTCTTTCTCAATGCCAGCGGCTGTGGGGATATCGCTATCAAGACCGGCAGCATCGGTGATATTTTCATTGCCATCGAATTTGATATTCCCACAAACATGAACCCGGTCGGTCGGAGTGCCTAGCTGAATCAACCGATCGGCGTATTGGTCTGTTTGAACACAAGCGACATCCAGTGCAGCAAAAATGGGTTTGGTCAGAAAACGAAACCGTGCATAGCCACGAAAACTTTTTTCGCTGATACGGCCATTGATCAAGGCGACTGGTACCGCCCGGGATTTGAAAGTCGCAATCAGGTTGGGCCACAATTCAAGCTCTGTCAAAACCAACAGGCTCGGGTTAATGCGACCAATCGCATTATTGACGGCCCAGGAAAAATCGGATGGACAAAAGAAGATTTGGTGGCTGGCAAATTTCTTGTTGGCCAAATCAAAACCGGTTTCCGTTGTGGTCGAGATACAAATCTCATGTTGCGGATTCTCGTTTCGCAACTTCTTGATCAACGGGGTTAATAAATTGACTTCTCCGACGCTGACGGCATGAATCCAAATGCATGGCTGTGCATTTTCGCGTCGTGGAACCAGGCCAAAGAGTTTCTGCATCCAGCCACGGCGATTCTTCTTTTGAACGCAAATTCTCCAGACGACCCAGGGAATGGCCGCGATCAGGATGAGTAAATAGATTGCGTTGAGCAAGTACTTCAAGAGTCAGGAATCCTTTCCGGTTTGCCCGACAGTATTAATCGCGTTCGCGTTTACGCATGCAGCACGATTTGAATTTTTTTCCGCTTCCGCATGGGCATGGTTCGTTACGTCCAACTTTGATTTCACGATTGCGAATCGTTTCGATTTTCGATTGGCCTTGTTGGCGATCGGCGATATCGGCTTGTTCTTCGGCGTATTCTCCCGGCGACATTTCTGGCGGAGCATCATGTCGAGCGCTGGTTTCGGTCAGGGTGTTGCTGACGAATTGCTCGTTCATTTGTTCCATGCGGAAAACCAAATCGGTGACGCGTTCGCCGATGCTGCGCCACAGATCGGTGAACATTCTCATGCCTTCACGCTTGTATTCGACCTTTGGATCCAGTTGTGCCATGCCGCGCTGGCCAACCGCTGATCGCAAATAGTCCATCGCCAACAAGTGATCCTTCCACGCCGAATCTACGATTTCCAACAAAACCGTACGTTCCATGCGCCGCATTTCCGGATGGTAATGATCTTCAACGATCGCTTCGAGCCGCTGCTCGAGATCATCTTTTTCCAGACGCTCGACATCTTGAAGTGGCAAATCGTAATCCAGTTCCTGCTTGAACCACTCCGTCAGCGACTTCGCTTCACCATTGCCGTTACGAAGCGGCACAGCACCTCGTTCGCTAAGCGTTTCAACTTTGGATTGCAGATTTGAAATGGTCGATTGAGCTTTCTTCTGGTGGTCCTTACTTTGGACGACCAGAAATTCCCGAATCTCATCACGTTGTTTGTTTTTCAGATCCTCAAGTGTCAGCCCTTCATTTTCAAAACGACGGCTGGCCCATTGAACCAGGCCTTCTCGATCGATTCGGGCACCACCGCCCTGTTGTTGGACGAACTGGTACAAGCCAGCCATTACCGGATACTCAGCTTCTTTTTCGTCGTATTTCTGGGTTGCACTTTCGGTGACCAGATCCTTGATCTCGTCATTGGTATGCATCTGCTTTACTTTTTCCAGATCGATATCGATACCGAATTTGGCCTTCACCCATTTGAGTGCGGTGGTCAAACCGAAGTCCGTATCAAGAATCTGACCAGCTTCTGATAGCTCGATTTTCTGAATGGCAGCGCGAGCTTTTCCGATAATGTGTTCATCAACTCGATCACGACCGATTTTCTTCAGTTCGCGATCTCGCAGATTCAGATCCCAGCGTATGTTGCCGAATTTGGCGACCGCTTCCCAGTTCCATTCCGCTTCATCTTCGGTCAGCGGCAAATTCTCTTCGATGCTGCCCAGCACTTCTGTTTCTGCCATACGTTCGGCTTCGTCTTTGGCGATTCTGGTCGCTTCGTCTGGCAAGACATTTTTGAACAAGCGAGGATCCAAAGTCGACATCGACAATTGTCCGGCAGCATAATTGGCGAAGGTTTCGATTCCGAAATCCGGTTCCAGAATAGTCGACAAATTGGCTTCGACTTGTTCGCCAATCATGTCCAGTACCAATTCGCGACAACTGGCTCCGTCCAGGACGTTTTGACGGAACTTATAGACCCGTTTCCGCTGTTCATCCATCACTTCGTCGTATTCGAGCAAGCTCTTACGAATTTCGAAGTTGTATTCTTCGCGCTTCTTCTGAGCACCATCAAGTCGACGCGAAACCATTTTGTTTTCGATTGGAATGTCGTCTTTGAATCCACCGAATTCCAGCACACGACGAACATAGGGACCGGCAAAGATCCGCATCAAGTCATCGTCCAGACTCAAGAAAAATCGACTGCTGCCCGGATCGCCTTGTCGACCACAGCGACCACGAAGCTGCAAATCAATTCGGCGAGCGTCATGGCGCTCGGTACCAAGCACGTGCAGGCCGCCGAGATCTTTTACTCGCTCACCTTCGGCTGACATGTCGTGATCGTCATCGATTTCCTGAACCAGAACATCCCATTCTTCGGCAGGCACATCCAAGCGTGTTGGGTACGTATCCTGAAGCCTGGCCCATGCCATCGTTTCCGGATTTCCACCAAGGACAATATCGGTACCACGACCGGCCATGTTAGTCGCAATCGTTACCGCACCGCGCCGACCAGCTTGCGCAACAATTTCTGCTTCACGTTTGTGATTCTTTGCATTGAGTACTTCGTGAGTGATTCCTCGGCGGGCAAGCATGTTGGAAAGCAATTCACTTTTTTCAATCGTCGTTGTACCAACCAGAACCGGCCGCCCGGCGTGTTGAATGCGATCCACGGCGCCCATTTTGAAGGTTTCGACGGCACCGTCCAATTTCGAGGCGATTGAAACAGATGTGTCTGTTTTGTCTTTGATTTTGCCGACGTATGAATCACCGTTCTTCAAAAAGACGGTGTCGAATTTGTGCGTGTTTTCAACCTCTTCAGCGATCGCCTTCCATTTGAAGTTTTCCGAACTGAAAATGATGTCAGGAAACTCTTTACGTAACATTACTTTGTTCGTTGGAATGGCGATCACATCGAGTTCGTAAATCTTCCAAAACTCGGAAGCTTCCGTCATCGCTGTACCCGTCATACCGCAAATCTTGTCGTACAGCTTGAAATAATTCTGAAGCGTGATTGTAGCCAGCGTTTGCGTTTCTTCCTTGATCTTAACGCCTTCTTTGGCTTCCACCGCCTGATGCAAACCGTCACTCCATTGACGCCCGTCCATCAAACGTCCGGTGAACTCGTCAACGATCACGATCGCGCCGTCTTTGATCACATAATTGACGTCAAGCTTGTAAAGATTGTGGGCTTTGAGCGCGTTGTCGATCATGTGCGGCCAATCCATATTGCCGGCCGTATAAAAACTCTCGACACCGGCCAGCTTTTCCGCCTGGCGAACACCGTCGTCGGTCAATGTTACGTTGTGATCTTTTTCGTTGACCGTGTAGTGCAAGTCCTTCTTCAAGGCTCGCGCGATTTTATCGACCTCGGCGTATTTGCTGATATCGCTGTGAGCCGGACCGGAAATAATTAGCGGGGTTCGTGCTTCGTCGATCAGAATGTTGTCAACTTCGTCGATAATCGCAAAAGCCAGTTTACCTTGCGCTTGTTGAAAACGTTTTGGAAATCGATCGTCGTCGCGCGCCGCTGGACGCATATTGTCACGCAGATAATCAAAGCCAAATTCGTTGTTGGTTCCGTAAGTGATGTCGCAAGCGTAGGCCGTTTGACGTTCGCTGGCTTTCATGTTGCTTTGAATAGCGGAAACGGTCAGACCGAGTCCCATGTACAGCGGTCCCATCCATTCCATATCACGACGGGCCAGATAATCGTTCACCGTAACCACGTGAACGCCTTTTTCTTCGAGCGCATTTAGATACGTCGGCAACGTTGCCACAAGCGTTTTACCTTCACCGGTCACCATTTCCGCAACCGATCCGCTGTGCAGCACCATCCCGCCGATCATCTGCACATCGTAGTGACGCATATCAAGGAACCGTTTACCACCTTCGCGACAGACCGCGAAAGCTTCTATCAAGATATCCTCAGTGGTTTCGCCGTTACGTAGTCGCTCTTTGAATTTCTCGGTTTCTTGACGCAGCTGCTCTTCGGACATCGATTCGTAGCGGGACTCCAGCGAGTTGATCGCTTCGACTCGGTTCTGCAGCTTTTTGATGTATCGGGCATTGGACGAACCGAACAAATTTGTGATCGTTCGTTCGAATCCGCGAATCAGTCCGCCAAAAAAATCGGAGACCGCGTCCCAATAACGTTCCATATTTTCCATGATTTACTATGTTATCCGCAATTTTGTCAGGCCGGCAGTGCTCCGGTACGCTCAGCGGAGCGTGGCTATCGCTAAAGATTGCCAAGCCTGACAGCTGGTATATTGATTTGGTCGTAAGTGCCTATCTAGTAAAAGATTATAATCCTCTGCCAACAGGGTCAACTGAGATCGAAAGCGGCACCGAACCCTGAATTTTCAGCCGTTTTGTGGATTCGGATTGGCTCTCTGCGTCATGCATCCGTACGATTAAGCAGTCTTTGTTAAGCAAACCCTGTGCCGCAAACGACTTGGTGATTGCCTCTTAATCCAGGCCGGACCCGACGATAGACTCGTAAATCTTCGTTTTAGCTATCAGAAAATTTGGATCGAATTTGAAAAAACAACCTCGGACGACTGACATTTCCGGCCAAATGATTCTGTTGGGGACGGGTACCAGCGTGGGAGTACCAGCGATCGGGTGTGGCTGCGACGTTTGTACCAGTGACCATCCCCGCAACAAACGAACTCGATGCAGCGCGATTCTTGGTTTGCCCGAAGGCAATTTGCTGATTGATACTTCGCCAGATTTGCGGACGCAGCTATTGCGTGAAGGTATCGGAATTGTGCATGCAGTCGCCTATACCCACGAGCACACCGATCATTTGTTCGGATTTGATGATCTGCGTCTGTTTCAATTTTACCTGGGCCACTCGGTACCGCTGTACTGCAATGAAGTGGTCGAAGATCGATTGCGGACTGCTTTCGGTTACGCGTTTGTCGACGAGGAAGGTACGCATGCAGGCGCGACACCCAAAGTTGAAATTCGATCGATCGATACTCAACCATTTGAGGTGCTCGGCAGTACCGTGATTCCGATTCCAATGAAACACGGCCCCAATTTCGATGTACTTGGTTTTCGCGTCGGCAACATAGCGTACTGTACCGACGTCAGCAAAATTCCGGACCAATCCATGGAACTGTTGAAGAATCTCGACACATTGGTCTTGGATGCTTTGCGGCCCGAAGGCCATATTACTCATATGAGCATTGAGCAGGCTGTCGAAGTCGCTCAACAGTTGAACCCGAAGCAAACCTACTTCACACATTGTTCCTGCAAAGTCGATTACGAATCGGTGAACCAACAATTGCCCGAACGCATTGAATTAAGTTACGACGGTTTGAAATTTCCATTGACGTAAACAACAACACAACATCATCCTGCCCTACAATCGAAAGGACCCAAATCATGACCCCCATGCAAAAAGTAGATGTACTTCGAGCCGCTTGCTGTGTTGCTGGCAGCGACGGTAACTTGACCGATCAAGAACTTGGATTGGTGAAAAAATTGGCAAAGGAAGTGGGTGTCGGGCAAGCCAGTTTGGCGGCCATGCTCGAACGTTCGATGAAAGACGAAAATTTCCACAAAGAGCAATTCAAGATTCTGAAAGAAAATCCGAAAGGTTGCCTGGCGACCGTTTTGGAAGTCGCAATGTCCGATGGCGTCATGTCCGACGTTGAACAAAACGTGCTGCGAAGCCTGGCCGACAATTTGCAAGTGCCTTCGGACGTTTTCGATCAGCTGATGTCCAATGTCACCAAGATGATGTAAACCGATATTGGCGAGCGATACATGCCTGTGGAAAACCTGTTCGCAGTTCATGCAACAACAAGCAAGGCTTCGCAATTTCCAGCCTCAGATCTACCAAACAAGGGAACTAAGTTCCTAATCACAAAAAGAGCCTTGGGCGCTATTGCCCAAGGCTTAACCGATTTTGTTTTTACGCGACACGACACGTTAGTCTCGGTCAAAATCTTTCAATGGATTTTCAATATCCAGAAATGTACCGGGATACATGTCCCAAGGGTTAACTTCACAGAATCCGTCCAGATACCCCGTTTCTTCAGATGTTGCCGTAGTTGGCACGTTGAATCCCGGGTTGAAGTATCCGTCGCCGTTAACGTCTTCAAGCACACGAACGCTTCCATCGGCAAACAAGACGTTGCCCCCTTTGCCATGGACGGCAAAGAAGTCGCGAGTGTCCTGCATATAGAAGTCAGATGGAGCCGTTTCTCCAACGACGGGAAAGGGAATAGGTACGCCGTCGGTACCGACGTTCAGTAGTTGATCTCGCGTCAACATTTCGTTTAGAGCACCGATGAATCGAACTTGATTGCCTTCTACACGAGAAGGCCCGTCGTTAAAGCTCTCGCACAGCGAGTCGCCGGCATTCATGAATCCGGGGATCGACTCCCGTAAAATGCCGTCTGCAGAGCTGGCTGCGCCACCGGTTGAAGCATCAAGGGCATCACCGCGAGCAGAGTCGCCAAGCAATGGAATGGCGGAAGATGGTACCGCTCCATTGTCCAGTTGGGCAATCGTCAATGGTCCCTGACAGATTTGGGTGGATCCGCTGTACCATTGCTTCAAGTCGCCAAGGGTTGTTAGTGATCCACTTGAAATGTTGCCAAAAACAGGACGACCGCGCACTGCCAACCAGCCATTTGCGTAGTTAGTATTGACTCCTTGTTCAAGCAATTCTCCAACACGCACGCCACCAATCCCGGTAGGGCCAGACATGGTTGCTTCCAGATACAAACCAGTTAAGCGGCCGGGGGGCGTGTCGCCTACGGAAGTAGTCCCTCCCAATAAATCGTTGAGTTTTTCCGAGCCTCTGTTGGAATTGCTCGGGCATAGCATAGTGCCAGGCTGTGTTCCTTGAGCTACGCAATCGGCAACCCACGAAAATTTTTCGAGAGTGCCATCACGCTTGGAATCAAATGCCCCTGTCATGAATCTGCCATCAGGCGAGGTTGTCGACCTTGCGATCATCAACACACCGAATTGGCGGAGATTGCTTTGACATTGCGCTGACCGAGCTGCGTTTCTGACTGAAACGAATGCCGGAAACAATAATGATACAAGAATTCCGATGATCGAAATTACGACCAGCAATTCGATTAAAGTAAAACCTTTTCTAAGAGACATCAACTTTTTCTCCATGAGAATGTCACTGTTTACCATGTTTGAAATTGAATGAGAGGTGGTGTTACCTTTGAAGTCATTCAATGCGGCAGAGGTTATCGTCTCAATGTTAAAAAGTAATGAACGCGAAACGCATTCTTGAAAACTTAACGCAAGATTCATTTTCGATTCGCACAGACCGACATTGAACTCAGTATTGAAATAGTTACAGGTGTGTGCAAAAAAATGAAGCTGTTTGCTTTACATGTAATTAACAATAACCTCTCAATTCGTTCTCATCTTTTTTTGATACTGTCGTTCCAAAGAGGCACTGGTAGTTGCGGGTGCCTTTGTTTTCTAACAATTCAACGCAGTTTTATGGATGCTGAAAATGAATGTTCGCTTTTCAGGTAGCGCTGCCCGTGCAGCTTTTACCCTTGTTGAGCTGTTAACCGTTGTGGCAATCATCGGAATTTTGATGTCGATCCTGTTTCCTGCAGTTCAAGCGGTGCGTAGTGCGGCCAGGCGTCACTCATGCCTGAACAATTTGAGGCAGATAATGATTGCCACCCAGAATTTTGAAGCGACGAACCAACATTTACCGACTACCGGAGCGGAATTTCATTGGCGTGATATTGATTCTGCGTCAGCTGCGTATGAAGAGCCCGTTGCGGGAAGTGTGCTGACAAGTCTGTTACCCTACCTTAGCCAAACTCCTCTTTATGAAGAGTTGGCTGAGGAATTGAATGATGGAGAAACCGTGGGTGATCGCCTTCAAGCACTGTCAAACACTCTCATAGAAGGGTTTTATTGTGCCGCAAGCGATGAAAATTTTTGGCTAACCAATACCACGGTTGATTCTGGAGCTCGTTCGTATACCGGTGAATATACCAGTCATTACTATGGAATTTCGGGGCCATTGGGACAAGGAAGATCAACAAATCAACCGGCCGAGGTCTATCCGTCACAAGAAAGTGAGTATTCGGAATTGACGCATGGTAGCGATGCATCGCTACCTGAAGGTGGACGCATTTCTCTGGAAGGTGTCTTCGCCCCCAACCGAATGGGCACGTATTCAAGCCGTTTTGCAATAGACTTGGATGACATTCAGGATGGGATGTCAAATACACTGGCGTTTGCTGAAGGTTCCAGAAGTTTTCAAGCAGTCAACGGCGACAATCCTATCAATGTCGGTTGGGCATTTGGCGCGCAATATTCGGGCACCATTGCCGAGCCAATTCTTGAACGAACTTATTCTGGAAAGTCGTTCCAGTTTCGCATCAACCAAGTCAGTACCAGCGATCACCCTGCTCCAGTTTTTTCGGGCGTGAATACATCTCCCATCAACAGTAATCATCCATCGGGAGCCCAGTTTGCATTGGCTGACGGATCGTGTCGCTTCATTAATGACTCGGTCGATGAAGACGTCCTTAAGATTTGGATGAGTATAAACGGACGGGAAAAACAAAACGCCGACGACTTGCGAGCAAACTAAACCAGGAAAGCCAATTTTGTTTCAGTTCTCGTCCGATGCAGCGTTGTACGGACTAGTTGATGGTTTGCTTGACTTTAAAAAGTATGAGGACATTATTTCGCCCGGCGAAAACAGGCTCGGAAAAATCATTCAAATCAAAGAATTTCGCGACGGCTGATTTAGCTGCCTCAAGCGTTATACTTTTGTCGTAGTTCTGAACGATTACCTGTTTGAATCTAATCTGGGTATCGATTGAACAATCGATCGCATCGTCAGGCGTGTCACCAACCCTGCAGTTCCATTTCATTCTAAATCGATTGGCATCTCGCGAGACAAATTCTACGACATGGTCGTTAGTCCGCATGTGAATGCCATCATAAAAGTTCCCCGATTCGTCGTACCAGTCTTCGGTTTTCATGACGGACTTGAAGCCGACCAGCTTTCGCCAGTCGCTGGCAAAGCTGAATCCGTAGTGGTCTAGATTCGGCGGATATAAAGCGCTGTGCCGTGGTTTTTTGGCAGCTGACAAATCGATCGTCCAAGTCACTGATTTTGAATCTGGTTTGACATGAGCGATGAGTGCACTCTTTTCAAAGTCGACTGGAAAGTAGATTTGATTGTATTGGAAGAAGTTTTCTGTAAGCTCGTCCCCCGTTAACCCATAATGTTCAACTTCGATCCCAGCGTTGACCAATGTGTCATAAGTTTCAACTGAAATTTGCATATGATCAAAAGTGGCGTGTTTGAGATTTTTGTTGTTGATCAATTTTCGCACTATCCTGTCATTGGGACTACCTCCATAAAACGAGATGGAATCAAGGTTGTTATTGGTGCTCAGCGCATCGATTTCATTTGCAGCAACATCCCCAATCAATGTCAGCGATTTCAAATTGGGCATGCTTTGTAGCTGGTCCAAGCCCGCTATGCCCTCCTTTTTTCGGGATGAGACCAAACACATCGTTTTCAAATGTTTCAGTTTGGAAAGCGAGCCGAGATTTTCGCGAGTGATCTTGGTTGTATCCAGCTGTAGAAATTGCAATGCTGCAATGTTGCCTATCGCATCAAAATCTTCCTGCTCCCAATCCGGTCCGCGAATGACCAAGCGCTTTAGTGGTAAGCGTTGCCAACTTTCAAAGCCACCGGATGCTTGACAGCTAATTTCAAGAGAGACCAGGCTGCTCATTCTGCCAATACATCGACAATCCGAATCGCTCAATTGATGTCTGCTTAGATTGAAGGTCAAATGCGAAACTTTATCCATTGTGGAAAGTGGCTTCAGCGATAGCTCTTTGCCAAGCGGTTTCACAAGTCGAAGATACTGCAGTCTCTTGAGCGATTCTTCTCCGGCAATCAACGTCGCTGGCCAGTGATACCAAGCACCCTGATCGCCATCATCAATGGGTTTTGGGCTCCAACTGGCTTTCCCCAGCGCCGCATTACCATCGACCAGTATTTGCCAATGTTTCTCCAGAGCCTTAATGGCATTTCGTTCAGCAACCGCAGCCGTGTACGGCTTAACAAAGAACGCAATCAAGATCGCCAGCAACAAAGTTAACAGCAACAGTGATTTGATCTTGAAACGCATTCTGGAATTATAGCCGAGCGTAGATGAGCTGCAATTTGAAGCTGCAGCGGGCACCGTATTGCATCTCTGTCAGCTTTGAATGGAACTTTTTAATGCGGCGGAGCGGTGCAAATGCAAAAAAAGCCCCGGTATTTTATTACCGAGGCTTTTAATGAACTTTGACGGACTAATATCCAGACTAGTTAAACTAGTTGTTTTTGGCTCCGTTTTTCAAAGCCTTCGTGTAATCAACTGCGATTTGCAGAACTTCGTTCATGTAGTAATCGCGTTCGATTTCTATCTTGGAAGGATTGATTTGCTCCTCAAGAGATTCTTTTTCTTCTTTCTCGGAATCAAACTTCTTCCGCCGGGCCAGATACTTTTCCTTGTTCAAAGTGACCGCTTTGCGTTCTTTTTGTTCCAGGTACGCGTCGATCTTTTCCTGGTTCTTTGCGAATTCTTCGGATTGGCCGATGCGGCCCATCGATGAGTTTCGAATTTGTCCAAGTAAATCTGCGTTGGCCAATTGCATACGACGGAAACTGGCCGCAGGGATTCGATCGAATTCGACTGGGTAATCCAGATCCGATTCGCCGACGTCCATGTGATCGCTGATCGACGGCAACACGATGTCGGCCAATACGCCACGCTTCTGAGTACTGTCGCCGTTGGGGCGATAGAACTGTTGCATCGTGATTTTCAATGCGCCAAACAGGCTTGGTGGATCTTCGGTGCCGAATACCAATTGGTTCAGGTTAACAAGACTTTGAACGGTACCTTTACCGTGCGAAGTTGTATCACCAACCACGATTCCGCGTCCGTAATCTTGAACGGCACCGGCGAGAATTTCACTGGCACTGGCACTGAACTTACTGGTCAACACAACCAAAGGTCCTTCCCAGCTCATGCCAGGCTGTTCATCTTTGTATTTTTGAATCTGACCATAGGCATCTTTGACCTGAACAACGGGCCCCGAGTTGATGAACAGTCCGGTGCAATCGATCGCTTCGCGAAGACTTCCACCGCCGTTGCGTCGAAGATCAAGAACGACTGAATCCACGTTTTGCTCGCGAAAACCGTTCAGGATTCGGTCGACGTCGCGGGTCGTGCTTTTGTAATCCGAAGAGCTTCCGGCACTTTCAAGGTCGGCATAAAAACTTGGTAAGTCGATAACGCCAACTTTGAATGGCGAGCCGTCCTGCTTCTTGCCTTCTTCAAAAACAACGCCACGAGCGGCACTGTCTTCGAGTTTGATTTTCTCGCGAATGATGGCGATGGTTCGGATGTCTGCGTTTTCGGATAGCAATGCCAGACGAACGGTAGTTCCAGCCTTACCGCGAATTTGCTTGACGACGTCGTCCAACTTCATACCGGTCACGTCAACCATTTCACCTTGCGTGCCCTGCCCTACGGCAACAATTTTGTCTTCGACTTCCAGTTCGCCCTGTTTGTCAGCAGCTCCACCGGGAACAATACGCTTAATGACGGTGTAACCATCGTCTTCAGATGCCTGCAGCGTTGCTCCAATTCCTTCCAATTGCAATCGCATCGAAATCATGAAATTTTCGAACGTCTCATTGGACATGTAGGTTGTGTGCGGATCAAAACTGGTCGTGATCGAAGAAATAAACATCTCAACGATGTCATTGGCATCGGTCTGATGCATCCGGCGAGAATAAGACTTGTATCGCTTTCGCAGACGTTCTTTCGGATCATCCTCAGGTTTATCGGCCTTCTCTGTTTCTGAATCTTCGGTTGATTTTTTCTCGGTATTCAAAACCATCAAGTTGTATTTGATTCGTTTTCGCCATCGATCCACGGCTTCGGATTCGTTTTTGGCGTACTCGATCATATCGCGGTCAGTCACGATTTCTTCATCGATATCGTAATTGAAATCGCGATCGATCAATTCCATTGCCGTTTCTACTCGCTGATCAACCCGTTCCAGGAACCGATTGAAAATAGTAAACGCGATGCTGTAATCGCCTCGCTTCATCAAATCATCAATCTTGTCTTCAAAAGAACTGAATTGATCGACGTCGGATTGTGTGAAATAAACCTTCATCGGGTCCAGTGCGCGAGTGAACATATCGAACGCACGTCGTGAAATGTTGTCATCGAGTTGTCGCCGCGAAAGGTGATCTTTCTGCATCAAGCGCGACACCAGCAGCGAAACCTGGCGGTCGGCTTGGCTGGCTTCAAAATCGCTCTGGTCCACATTCGCTTGTTGAGCAAATGTCGTCGATCCCGAAATCAGAACCATCAAAGCAACTGAAAACACTGAGGAAAAGATTCGTGAAAACATCATTTCAGTTCCATTTTTCATAAGTGGATTTCCTTCGTCTATTTCTTCCGAGCCATTACAAAGCCCGTATCTTAACATTTTAAGAACGTTGAATCCTAGTGATTCACCATATCATCGGCAAGATCGATCAACTGCCTGAAGCAGTCGCAAGCCACAAACAGACTACAGACGCATAAACCCCGGAATTCTTTCATTTGCTAAGAAAAAATCTGGAATCAGATTCATTTGATGGCAAATAAGATTGCTGCAAAAATCGATTAAAAGGTTCGTTTGCTGGACAGTTTATCGACGTTTGCAAGCTGGCTATCTATAATCCGGTTTAATTTCGACCAACCATAAGCAACACCTATAAAGCAATCGAATCGTGCCAGCGTACTTATTGATGAATGCGGGGATTACTTCTGGAGCCCGTTTTGTATTGTCTCCTGGAGAACGAACGTTGATGGGTCGCGATTGGCAATGCCAAATCGTGCTCAACGATCCTCAATCATCGCGCGTGCATGCAGAGATCTTCAATGACGAAGATGGCTGGTGGATTCAGGACAATGGCAGCAGCAATGGAACGTACGTCAACGGCCAACAGATAGACAATGCTCGGTTGGTCGAAGGAACCGAGGTTCGAATCGGTTCTTCGGTTTTTCATTTTCAATCTAAGGCGCCTTCGGATTCGGCACAGCCGGTCGAAGAACCCGTCACTGGCGGTACGATTGTTCTCGACCAGTCGATGAACCCGAAAGAGACCGGTCAATACACGCTTGATTTCCTACAGGGCCAGACCCGCGGCCAGGATTTTTTCTTTTTGTTTCAGCTAAGCGTAAAACTACTTGGCGTCAGCGACCCGGACGAAGTCATCAACATTTGCATGGCTCGATTGTTTGAGCGCACCAGTGCTTCCATAACGGGCTTCATGTGGCTCAACGACGATGGCGCTTTGACTCCGAAGCATGTTTACCCCAAAGATAAATCCGAAGAACTGAAACTGAATGATCGATTGACCAAGCGAGTTGTTAAACAGCGACACGTCATTCGGATCGAACACGGCACTTCCGAAGAAAAGGAACGTTATGCGGATTCGATTTGTGTGCCGTTGATTTCAGCGGATGAAGTCATCGGTGCGATTCACATGTATCGGCATCACAAAGCGTTCCACGAATCTCATTTGGAACTTGCTTGTGCAATGGCCAACATCATGATTCGATCGTTAAAAACCGCCAATCGACAAGCGTCGCTGGAAGCCGAACATTCACAGCTTGTCCAAAAGTCGGCCGCGACCGATGAATTATTGGGCGATTGCGAAGGCATGAACGAGCTGAAATCGAAAATCAAACGAGTGGCTAAAGCTTCTGGTTGTGTTCTTGTACGTGGCGAAAGTGGTGCGGGTAAAGAATTGGTCGCGCGGGCGCTACATCGAGCAAGTCCTCGCAGCGAGCGACCGATGTTGTCGGTAAACTGCGCCGCGATCCCTCGTGATCTGATGGAAAGCCAATTGTTTGGTCACAAGAAAGGCTCGTTCACCAGCGCCGACCGGGATCATATTGGCTGGTTCCAACAAGCCGATCTGGGAACTTTGTTTCTTGACGAAATTGGTGAATTGACTTTGGAGGGACAAGCGAAGCTGTTGCGAACGCTCGAAGGCCATCCGTTTTTACCCGTAGGCGGTACCGAAGAGGTGCAGGTCGATGTCCGCGTCATATGCGCAACCAATCGCGACCTGAAAGAGTTTGTAAAAGAGAAAAGATTCCGCGAAGACTTATATTATCGGTTGTCGGTTTACGAATTGGTAATTCCGCCGCTACGTGATCGGGAAGCGGATATTCAGTTGCTGATCGATTACTTCCTGGGTCACTTTGCGTTGATGCACGGCAATCCGAAAATCAAAATTTCCAAGAAAGCCAATTCGCGCCTGCTGGCTTACCAGTGGCCAGGAAATGTTCGTCAATTACGAAACGTGATCGACAGCGCGATTGTGATGGCCGAAGGCGACGAAATCAAAGTAGAAGATCTTGGGATTCGCGATTCTGGCGAAACCGAATTATCGACGTTGCGAATTGATCATTGGGAAAAGAAGCTGATCGGTGAAGCACTCAAACGCACCTCTGACAGTGTTCCCAAGGCAGCCGAATTACTGGGCGTCAGTCGCGCGACTCTGTATCGCAAGATTGACGAGTACGATATCGAGCGAAAGTAATTCCGACTTGCTATTGGACAAGGATCTCCCCCAATGGGGCGCATGGTTGATTGATTCTAAGCTGTTGGAGTACCCCGTCGAGGAATCGAACCTCGTCCACCTGTTTCGAAGACAGGCGTGCCTCCATCACACCCACAGGGCAAAATTTTTTCGACGAATGCTTGGACTGCACCGTTGCTTTTCTGATAGGCGTGGAAGGAATTGAACCTTCGACCTGATGCTTATAAGACATCCGCTCGTTACCACTGAGCTACACGCCTGCGGCAAACACTCATGAGGTCGGAGGGATTCGAACCCTCATCATGCTGATTAAAAGTCAGCTGTGTTAACCGTTGACACCACGACCTCGTATTATGTCGTGCCAACGTTTCAATCGAATTGCGATCATGGATTTCCTTTTCATTGTGCCTGATGGCGGTAATACAAATTTGTCAATTCAGTGGTAGCCTCAAGAGTCGAACTTGACGCAACTCGGTTATCAGCCGAGCCTGGGCAACCAGCCCTCGACTACCATGGCGAACCTTTGGTCCGCACAAACTAAGCTCCGGCAGCAGGACTCGAACCTGCATCGACGAGATTAACAATCCCGCTCCCCTACCAATAGCGATCCACCGGAATATTGAGCCCATAGTTGAGCCGATAATTTTTCATATTGGTTACAGTCGAGCCCGCGGGAGTCGAACCCGCACCCTCGTGGTCCCAAACCACGCGTGCTTCCATCTGCACCTCGACTCGAAAAAATGAGTTGTCTTTAATCAGTGGTTCGGAAGGTGATCGAACCCTTCTCTCCTGGGCTTCAACCAGGCGCTCTACCGTCTAAGCTACCGAACCAATGGGCATGGGCATAAAAAAAGCCCGGCTAAAACAACGCCGGGCTGACACGATTCAGTGTTAGGGCGTTATCCGTCTGGTTGTGGATTAATAAAACCAAATATGCGTACCGTCGCCTTAAACGGCGAATGGGTCCGCGTCGGTTTTGCGAGATTGATTTTGGTTTGCTGAGTGATTGTCATTTGAATACCTGAATTCGCTTGTGTTTCTGTTAGACGAGCCAGGCGTCAGAAAGTTCGCTGTTTGTCACGGAAATCGGAGATTTTTTTCCAGAACGATCATTATTGGGAAACGGTTCGCCAATGGGCTAAAATGAATCTGTAAATTCAGCACGGTTCAATTATCGGCAAACACAATGAATATTAAATTGGCAATTAAATTGACTTTTGCTATCACGCTCGTCTGTGTCTTGGGCTGGACAATTCCAATGTCCTTTGCAAATGAGCTCGATTTATCCAACAAACATGAAGCTCAAGTCAATTCTTTCACCCAAAGCTCTCAAAGCGAAGCTGCGATTGCTGAACTTTGTGACGGTGGTCTGGCGGTCGTCTGGCATAGTCGCCGACAGCAAGAAGGAACGTACGGCGTCTACATGCAAAGGTTTGCGTCGGACGGTGCTGCCGTTGGAAGTGAACAACAAGTTAATATTTTTACAGACAGTATGCAGATGAAGCCAGCCATCGCATCTGACGCCACTGGATCCGTCTGGGTTGCATGGGAATCGTTTGGCCAGGACGGTTCGTTAAACGCGATCATCGCTCGACGCTTTACCGGCGACCAATTTACCGGCAGTGACGAAATCCGCATCAATCAATCGACCATCGGCAACCAATCCAGCGTCGTTGTTGCGAGTCCGACAAACGATCAAACCGTTTTCTTTTGGGTTTCCACTTCTAAAGATAAACAACGTAAGTGCATTTACGGACGCGCTTTTGACAATCTGGGCAAACCGTTATGCGACGAATTTGTAGTAGCGACTTCGTCTGGTCATCAAAGTTCACCAAGTGTTTCTTCTGCAAACGGAAAACTGGTTATCGCATGGGCGGAACAGGACCGTTTCGGACGCGCGGCCGGAATCTATGGCAAGTTGTTGTCCGTCTCCGGTGATAAGCTTGAGCCCAATGGAAATACTTTTTCCATTGCGAAGCGTGCTGAAGTGCAGGACGTTGAGCCAGCGATCAGCATGAGTGCCGACGGAAGTTTCGCGGTTTCGTGGCAACGATCTCACGAAAGCGAATACGAAGTATGTTTTCAGAACTTTGATGCCAACGCCAAGCCAATTTCCGATTCGGTCCGAGCGACGGCCCCCAGCGCCAGATACGTAAACGGTGCTGCCGTAGAATCTGGCCCACGCGGTCAATACATGGTGACCTGGAATCAGCAAACCGACGATTTTGGAGAAGACATCAACATCTTTGGCCAATTGTTCAACTCAAAAGGAGGCTCAGTTGGTTCGGTTTTTCCAATTAACGAGAACCAAAAAGGACGGCATCAAATCGCTGTTTCCAGCGGCAAACGCCGCCTGATTTGGGACAGCCACACTGGGAATGTAGTGGTGGCCTGGCATGGTAGAAACGACAACGATAAATCGTCCGTCAATGTGACGGCGTTAGTTAAAAGCGATCAAAAGTTTCAATTCCAACAGCCCGTCGGTGAGCCAACTGAAGACGTTGAATCGACCGCCCGTCCACACGAGCCTCCAACCTTCAATCCAAAATTCATCGCAAAAGATCCTTTTGGAGGTTTTGAACCACTGGGTCCAGCCGGAAAGGATTTTGGTTTTGTTGCGATCAATGCAACCGGTTGGAATCCGCCTGACCCGGTGGTTGCAGTGGGGCCCAATCATGTGATCGCGATGACAAACGGAGCGATTGCGTTTTTTGACAAGTCGGGAAATTTGACGTTCTCGGATCAGATTGAAGGCGCCAGCGGTTTTTGGAGCGCCCAAGGAGCTGGCGGCTTTGTTTTTGATCCGGAAGTATTGTTCGATCCGCATTCCAATCGCTATTTCGCGATGGCCAACGAACGTACCGACAATCGCAGCTTCTTTTTGATCGCCGTTTCCGATGATGACAATCCTAATGGAACCTGGTTCAGGTATCGATTGGATGTGACCGATATCGCTGACTCCAATATCGATTCGCCCAATTTTGCTGTCGATGACGAAGTCGTTTACTTAACGGCTGACTTTTTCGGGCCGGACAGATTTTTGGTTTACATGTTGCGCAAATCGGACTTGCTGGTCGGCGATCCAGTCGTTGATTCAAGTCTGCTGATTAATGGTAGCCATTCGTATGGCGTGCCAATGACCTACGACACTGACGCACCGGCTTTCTATATGATTCAAGCGTTTGAGTTTGGCAATTTCAACAATGTGCGATTTCATGCAGTGACCGATCCATTGTCGAATCCTCAACGCGTCACCACGGATGTAGCGGTGCCGACTTATGGGAACCCTCAAGATCCTGTTCAACTAGGGACATCGAGTCGACCAGAATTATTCGAGGCCAGATTTTGGAGCTGTGTTTACCGAAATGGTTCGCTGTGGGCAGTCCATCATCACAGTCCAAATTCGACCGGTATTGTTCGAGTGCGTTGGTATGAATTTGCAATGAATGATTGGCCTGCCAGTGGCCAGCAACCGCAACTTGTTCAATCTGGCGAACTGGCCCCGAGTAATCAAAACGGCCAGCAGTCAGCCGTGTTCTTTCCCAGCATCTGGGTCGACGATTTAGGCAATGCCGCGATTACGATGTCCAGATCCAGCGCCAGCGAATTCATTTCAATGTCGCGCGCGGTGCGGTCGGCAAGTGATCCGCTGGGAACAATGCAAGAAATTGAACTGGTCCAAGCCAGCACATCTCCCTTTACGGGTGGCCGCTGGGGAGATTATTCGGGAACGATGGATGATCCTGCCGAGCCGAATACTTTTTGGGGCATCCATGAATTCGCCCAGAATGATGGTTTTTGGCAAACCTATATCGCCAGGTACGTCGTTGGCAATGCAGTCACCACCGTCGAATCGTCTTCGGTAGATGTAAATCCCGGTACGATTGTAGCGGGCGATTTCCTGGACCTTGCAAGTGACGATGGGGATTCGGTTATCGCGCATCCCGCGCCGGATGAGATTTTTGAAGGACCGGGAATTGGTTTCCAGATGTTAGGGAATTCGGTTGATACTCAATTCAACACTTTGAGCGTCAAGATTCGTTCAAGCGTCAATTCGCCAAACCTTGTCCAACAAGTTGAGATTTTCGATTTCGTGGATCAAACATTTGTCGTCGTCGACACTCGTGATGCCAGTCAGGAATTTGAGACGATTGAAGTTGATGCGCCTGGAGACGTTAGTCGTTTTACTACGCCTGCTACCGGTACTTTATTGGCAAGGGTCAAGTTTTTTGCTGACGGGCCAGTACTGATTTATCCGTGGCAGGTTTCGTTGGATCAGTTCATCTGGCAGCACTCTGAGTAAAACGCAAATCTTCTATATATTGGCAATTGAAGTGATGGATTGCAGGGGGGGTAAATTTTTGCAAATGACGGCAAATTTGGTGGTTGTTGAGACTGTCGCTTGCATCAATTTCGCACTAGGTTAAAGTTGGAAAAGAATAAATTTTATTGGCCGCCGAACTTTCTTCCTTTTATTAGCACATGGGCAACATTACTAAATTATTGATGTTGTTGGGCATTGGATTGTTGCTGGCGGCTGCGAGTATCTGGTTCATTGGCGGTAAAAAAAAGGAATACAGTGTCAAGATTGCTGTCAATGCCCGCCCTCAACAAGTGTTCCCCTATTTTGCTGATGTCGAAAAGAAGAAACTTTGGTTGACCTCGATAGTCAGTGAAGAGTTGATTCCGTCCAGAGCAGACATCGAGGCTGAGCGCGAGCCCGTGTTTCAAGAAGGTACACATATTTTGTCGACGATGAATCTGGACGGCGAGACCATCGAAATGCGAGGCAATATTATTCGATTCAGCCAAAACGAACTTTTGTCGATCAAGTTTCGAAACGACGCTATGGCTCTGACGCGTTTTTTCCATTTGAAGTTGAAAACCAGTTCGACAGAAATCAATTATCGCAAGATCATCCGACACAATGGCTTCCAACGATTCTTTTCCGTTTTTGAAAACGACAACCATCAAGCTGAAATTGAAGAGGCAATAAGTCGTTTGGCGAAACTACTTGAAAGCGAAACCGGAGGCGAAGTTTCAAATGAAGCCGATGCGTCCGATATGTCAGATTCGGAAAAAACCGATGAAATGGGTAAAGCGCACC
>CAYONX010000004.1:128845-168250 GCA_964405425.1 uncultured Pirellulaceae bacterium
GATGCGTCCGATATGTCAGATTCGGAAAAAACCGATGAAATGGGTAAAGCGCACCCCTCCGTTGATGATTTCTGATTCGGTTACCCTCGTTGCCGATTAAACATCGCCAACCCATAATGCTGTGTATTTCAATCCTATGGGTACCAGGTAGTTATGGCTGCAGAAATTCTCGACGGTAAAAAGATTGCTGGAGAAATCCGTTCGGAAATCAAACATCTTGTTGCTGATTTCGTATCCGAAGGTCATGCTGCCCCGAAACTGGCGGCTGTTCTGGTCGGCGAAGATCCGGCAAGCCAGGTCTATGTCCGCAACAAGGAGAGGGCTTGTAAAAGAGCGGGCATTGAAAGCGAGCTTCATTTGATGCCCGCCGAATCGACAACTCAGCAAGTTTTGTCCAAAGTCCATCAGCTCAATGAAGACCCCACAGTCAGTGGCATTCTGGTTCAATTGCCGCTTCCCAAGGACGTCGATACTCAAGTTGTGCTCGACGCAGTGCTGCCGATTAAAGACGTCGACGCTTTTCATCCTCATAATGTCGGTTTGATTTCACAGGAACGACCTTGTTTTCTGCCATGCACACCGCACGGAATTTTGCAAATGCTTTCCCGCTATGGCATCTCTTCAGCCGGCAAGCATGTCGTCGTCATTGGCCGCAGCGACATTGTTGGTAAGCCGATGGGGATGATGATGACAGGTAAAGGAGTGGGACTTGGAGGCGACGTTGCCAATGCGACGGTTACGATTTGTCATAGTCGCACGAAAGATCTTGAATCGTTTGCAAAAATGGCAGACATTTTGATTGCAGCCATTGGTAAGCCCAATTTTGTGACGGCGTCGATGATCAAGCCGGGGGCCGTCGTCGTCGATGTTGGTATTAACCGAACCGACGATGGATTGGTGGGCGACGTCGATTTCGATGCGGTATGCGAAATCGCTTCGTACGTAACGCCTGTACCTGGCGGCGTAGGTCCGCTCACGGTCGCGATGTTGTTAAGCAATACGTTGGCTGCAGCCAAAATTCAGAACCAGATTGAAGCTGCAACGGCTTAGTAATCCTCTTGAGTAGAATTTTTTGCTCTGCCGGCCGTTTAGTTTAGAATTAAGCCATTCTATTCTTCTGACAGGCTAGCGAAATGTTTCGGTTTTCAATTCGCAATCTGCTTTGGGTGTTCACTTTCCTGGCGTTGTTTTGCGCCTGGATTGCAGCTAAAGACGGCGAACATGAAAGCTTGCGCATCTCAAGCATCGCCGTTGATCCCGATGGCGATACCGCGGTTGTCAGTTTGTTGCAAACATTTCAGCATCCTCGCAAGACAGCCACCAGGTTTGATCGAACCATTTGTGAAATTAATGCCAAGGATCCGTCTGTTCGACGAGTCATTCGCAAGGACCGGCTGGATCGAAATCCGGACATCCCTGAATCTTTTTTTTGGCATTCACAAGCCCGCCTGATCCACGGCGGGAAGAATCTTTTGTTCCTTGATCGCAAGCGCAAACGTTTGCTGGTGCAAAAGCTGGACCAATGGAAGGCCCGGAAGATGGCTGAACTAAAGTTGGGTGAAATCTATTCGTTCGATTCCAATCCAGATGGTTCGATGGTAATCTTCGAAGGGGCAAGCGAATACATTCGTGAAATGGATGAATTCGATCAAGTTGAAGAACTCCTGTCCGAAGAACAAGCTACCAATGCAAACAACGGTATGATCCAAATTGGAATGCTCGTCAAAACCGGTGTAGATTCGGCCAAGCCGATTGTGATCGAACCTCACTGGGCAAAAGATTCGCAGATTGAGTGGGAAAAAGAAATAGAGCTTGAGTTGGGTGTCGCCAAAATACCACCGGGCGCGCCGACTGACAAAGTGGATCGCTATTTCAGTTGGCGGTCGATGGTGATACCGCGAACACGAGCCGCCGATCAAATTTCAGATACGATTGGATTGATCGGTACTGGGTTTTCGCTGGAGTACTCTACCGGCGACATTATTAGTGCTTCCCTGGAAGCTTATATGCAAAACACGACTCACCGACACCAATGGGACTTGATGGACACCGATGTATCGCTCGGCCCGTATCGCCTGGCCAAATTGATCAAGAACGAAGTGGTTTTGAATTTGCAAACGAAAGAAATTCCACAGCGAACTCACGTCGACATCGCGATACCTTTTGAGACGTCCGACAATTCTTCCATTCGACTAACAAAAGATGGTAAGCAGTTGGCGGTTTCACGCGGCAATTCCATTTGCTTCTTCGATACCGATCAAGCCTTTCCGGGATATTCGCCGAGCATGCTCAATGAGCTTGAAGCGATGAAAACGTTGGTCGCGTACATACAGCCAGAATTTCAAATCGAAATGGAAAATGAAGCAACAACGTTTGAGTTTATTGATGGAACGGATTTGATGTTGGTGGGAGACGCCGCTGGCTACGTTTCACTGGTCAACACCAATTCCAGAATCATAAAATCAAAACTTGCATGCCCGCGCCAACCTAAAACAATGACAAAAAAGCGAGTCCGTTCGATTGCTTTGGTGGTTTTAGCGTTTTGGTGGTTGTTATTCTGTATTTCACGATACCGGGCGAAAAATGCGAATTTAACTCGAATGTCCGAATCAATTCCGGTAGCTTGACGGACGAAAGTTTGAAAATTCTTCGATAATTGAAACCGTCTGACGAATCACCGTATTGGGGACGCTGTTTTACTTGATCCGACCGGTTAGAATCTGACCGAGGAAAAGAAGTTCGTTCGAAGACTGTAAAAAAACAAATGCTCAAAGATCCTGGCAATCGATTCCTGCTCATTTTCTGTCTCTGCTGTTCGACCTTGCTGATTACTGGTTGCCAGGGCTGTCGTGACGATTCGCAAAAAACGGCCGAAGAGAAACGCAAGGAAGAAGAAGAGCGTAAAGAAGCTGAAAAGCCCAGCTTCCAATCGGAAGAAGCCGTTTTCTATCCTGGTCAATATGACGAAGTTATCCGCAACAATCGCACCAAGCGTGGCCATTGGGTGTCGGCTGATTATCGGATTACCGCAAACAAGTTCGATGTACAGGGTGAATTGTTGGCGACCAGTTCAACGACTACCGCTCCGGTGCAGGTCGAATTCACGGATTACTTCCCGGTTTCGAAACGGCCTTTCTCGATCCCCAAAGGCGAACAAAAAATATTGTCGACCAGCGTTTTTCTGCCGCGCCGCGACAAAGGTGTTTCGGAGAATGTCAGTTTTATTCTAAACCGAAATTCCGGTGGGCTGGCGATGCTCAATGAATTGCATGGCGTCAGGCTGATGAAGTCATTTCAATATCACATGGTTGTTTTAACCAAACGACCAGATGCCTATACGTATTTGAATGTAATTGACAGTGTCGTTTTGCCTGAATCTGAGATTGGACTTAAGGCACCAAGATTTTACATGGTCGTTCGCACCGATCCGGCCAATGAACCGATCGCACTTCCACGCTATTCCTTGAACTGGACAACGATCAGCTACTTGATTTGGGACGATTTGGATGTGGACCAACTGGACGAAGATCAACAACAAGCTTTGATCGATTGGTTACATTTTGGCGGGCAGTTGATTTTGAGCGGTCCGGATTGTTTGGATAAAATGGCAGGAACTTTTCTTGAGCCGTATTTGCCAGCCAAGTTCGCCGGCACGAAAAATTTGACTGAAGAAGATTTTTCTGAAGTCAATCAAAACTGGGCCGTCAAAGACAAAAACCAGGACATCCGTCGTGTTATTAATGTCGATGACAAGTCACCAATCCTTGGCGTTAAATTTGATTTGCATCCAGATGCGACCACGGTAACGGGTACCGGCCAAATTGTCGTTGAAAGACAAATTGGCCGCGGTCGGATTGTAGCGACCGCCTTTTCGATGGATGACAAACCGATTCTTCGCTGGCCAAGTTTTCGAAGTTTCTTCAATGGCGCACTTTTGCGTCGTCCCCCGCGTGAATTCGGTCCTACGGCGCTGGGCTCTTTGGTACACACCTGGACAACCGACCAGACCACGATTTTTGACCCTCTGGTGGGGACTGGGTTGCGATACTTGAGCCGCGACCTGTCCGATTCTGTGGGCACCGAAAAACGGGGAACTCCAATCGATGCTGAAGTGCTGACAGAAGAAATATCCGGGTTCATTGCCAGCGCGCGGCCAACCTATAGTTTCAAAGAAACCAAGGACGATCGCTTCCGTGCGGCGCACGCCAGCAATTCGGAGGAGCGCAATTTACAAGACCATCGCCGTTATGGAGGCTTCGTTCACGATAGCCAATCTGGAACGGCTGGCTGGAATGATTTGAGTGGTGTTTCCAATGCGGCTCGAGAAACATTGAAGAACTCGGCCGGAATCACTCCGCCAGATTCTGATTTCGTGTTGCAAATGCTGGCGTTGTATTTGCTTGTGCTTGTGCCGGTCAATTGGGCGATCTTTCGAATGATTGGCCGAGTCGAATGGGCGTGGATCGCAGCACCGTTGATTGCAATTGCAGGTGCGTTTACCGTTGCCCGCATGGCATCGCTTGATATCGGATTTGTCCGCAGCAATACGCAAGTTGGTTGTTTGGAAATTTTTGCCGATTACCCACGGGCTCACGTTGCTCAGTATTCAGCCTTGTACACATCTTTGTCGACTGGCTACGACCTTGAATTGGACAATCCTTCGGCTCAATCATTGCCTTTCGGTGATCCATCACGAAAGTGGCGAGAAAAAACACCTTCACCGGTTACGCTGCGCAGAACCCTCAACCGTCGCATGGAAGGATTTCAGGTTCAATCCAATTCGACAGGAATGTTGCATACCGAATTGATGTACGATTTGGGAGGAGTTATTTCTTTTAAGCAATCCGATTCAAGTATTGAAGTATTGAACGCAACGGAAATCGATCTTGAACAAGCTGCCGTCATTCGCCGTACCGACGAAGGTGTTTTGCAAGGCGCGTGGATCGGTGATTTGCTATCCAATAGCCAAACGGATTTGACAGAATTTGAATCGATAGAATCGGCCTATCAACCATGGGAGTCAACGCTTTATTTGAAACCGGATTTGGTCGAATCGTATTGGGCCAAGCTCAGTGAAGAAGCAAAGCTCGACGAAAATGGTGAAACGTATCGTCGACTGGGCGATGCGAAGGAAATTCTTCCGGAGTTGGCCAAAGAGTGGGATTTGTTTTTGCAAACGGCCGCCAGAAATGTAAATGAATCTGGCGATGCTCTACTGGAGGCAAGTTTGACTTATCCATTGTTTACAAAGATCATGAAACAGATGGTTCGAGAAGACAGGTTGAGTGTGCGGCAAATTTTCCAGGCGGTTACCGAGAATCTGGCAGTGGCCCCCGGCGAATCAAGGCTGTTGGCGGTTTCCGATCAATCGATCGGCAACAATCGATTCGAACCCGCATCGACTCAAACTCAGCAACAAACGCTGGTCGTCGTTCATTTGCAGCGCCCCGCTTTGGAAGCAGCTGCCCCCGACGTGAATGCGGTTGAAGATTTTACCGGCGGCCGTTCCAACCTGGATTGGTTTTGGAATGATGAGGACTGGGACCAGGAAGGTGCTGGCGAATCAGAAGAAGAAACAGAAGACGACGGATCGAAAACGGAAACGGCTGACGATTCAGAAAACTAACGAAGAATGATTGACGACGCATGATTGAACTATCTGGTTTTGGCAAGGACTACGGCGCCTTTACGGCGGTCGAGAATCTGGACTTGAAGATCGAAGAAGGTGAAATGTTCGGCTTCATTGGACCCAATGGTGCTGGCAAAAGTACGAGCATTCGGTTTCTGGCGACGTTGCTCAGAGCCAGTCGCGGCGATGGAAGTGTCAACGGGCACAGCGTCTCTGGTGACCCGATGAGTGTTCGGCAAAGTGTCGGGTATATGCCAGACAGTTTTGGCGTTTACGACGGCATGAAGGTTTGGGAATTCCTTGATTTTTTTGCGGTCGCGTACGGAATTGGTCGCAGTCAACGAAAACGTGTCATCAAGGATGTTTTGGAATTATTGGATTTGACTTACAAGCGGGACGACTATGTGAACGGGTTGTCACGCGGTATGAAACAGCGTTTGTGTTTGGCAAAGACACTGGTCCATGATCCGCCGGTGTTAATTCTTGACGAACCAGCCAGTGGTTTGGATCCACGTGCGCGCGTCGAAGTAAAAGCGTTGTTGAAAGAACTTCGTCGCATGGGCAAAACGATACTGATTTCCAGTCACATTTTGACCGAGCTGGCAGACTGTTGTACTTCGGTTGGAATTATTGAACGTGGTAAATTGTTGATGCATGGTCCGATCGAAGAAGTTTACCGCCGCATCCGCGGGAATCAGGTTATCGATGCCCGGTTCGGAAAAAACCTTGATCGCGGCCTATCCATTGTCCGCTCCAATCCGGAAGTTCGCGATGTACAGGTTGACGGCTCTCAAATCACGATCGAATTTGCGACGGCCGACCATGACGGTGCCAGTTTGTTGAAGGAATTGGTTTCCAACGACGTCGAAGTCAAAAGCTTCGCCGAAAAAGAACCTACGCTCGAAGACGTTTTTATGATGGTGACCAAAGGTTTGGTTTCATAGCCTTTTTGACAAAGCTGTTTCGAAAGTTACTTGTTTAAGTCAACATTCTCGCCATCGCTTTTGGTCATCAAGACATGAAGCTCTTCTTCGCTGTATTCAATACCAAGATACGTAATCGATCCGTTGACAAAGGCGGCAGCAATCAATTGATTTGCCCATGTTCCTGACAATTGGCTATGAATGTTGTCGTGTTCAGCAGGGACAAAATCATCCGGTTTGGTCCAGATAACCGTGTTGTCCAAATTGGCATCGACAATCAAAAGTGTTGACTCCGTGCCGTCGGTGATTTCAGATGTTTTGACGCCAGTTTTCATTTCACCATCGCTGGATGCTTCCTTCGGTGCTGCAATCACAGTATCGTCACCCGTGACCGCTAAATAGGATGTCATACCTTCCTCTAGTGGAAGCGCCGGATTGGCATAGAGTACCGGCATCTTTGCGATCAAGGTTTTGTTGTGCGGGCTGTCCCAAGGTTCGTCCAAATGGAATTGTTCGTACAACGCTTGCTGTTCTATAAACGGCAAAATGTGTACTCGCCAACTCAATAATTTCTTACCGGATTCGTTCTTGGTGTGCGCCGTGACAAAGCTGCCATAGGCGGATTCGTGATTCAGATTGGCAAGGACAATTTGGCGCATGTTGTTTGCCGACGCAGTACGCCTGGCAGCATGCCGTACTGCTTGAACGGCTGGAAGTAACATGCCGATTAGAACTCCACCCACGGCGACCGATGCATTGCCTGGCAAGGTTGAAAATTCAACGAGTCGAAAGCCACGTTCGTCACGATACACCCCGGAGTAGTTGGGTTTCAAACCGTTAGCCAAGACTTGTGCCGACGGAAGATCCTGCGCCGAAAACATAAAATCAGGATGGGGTGTTGAATTGCCAAGTCCAGCCTTCATCACTGGAACGGCGATCTGGATAAACTTCGCGTAATCAACATAAGAAATCGCGATTGGATTGTTGTCGCCTTTGTTGCTGTTGCCGTTGGATTCTGCAAACAGTCCTTTTAACACCTGATCTTCAGAAAACTTTCCGCTGCTGCGTTTGCGTTTCCGCAATTGGCTTCGCAGCGCTGATCGACTGAGCGCCACAAGCAATTGATCGTCGACTAAACACCAGCAAACATCCAACACCCCCGTTTGCAGATTGCTGACCTGTACACCAGACAATTCGAATTGAGAGTAAGTCGACTGATGTTGAAATTCGGCTTCGTCTTCAATCACCTCATTGATCGCACGTAAATGACCTTTGAAAGTTTCTGGGTCGTTTATTCCAATCGCAAACATGCTGCTGCCGGTTGGATTCATCAGATCAAGTTTACCAAAGGAGAGCATTTTTCCATTGAAGCTGTTAAGAACGTCGTTTTGAAAATCGAGTCCTGAATCTTGTTCGAAATTTTGTACGGCGACGTTGATGTTGCGGAAGCCGGTTTCCTCGCCAACGGAATCGATCAACTTCCAAAGCTTTGTTGGCGAAATTCGAATGCCGGCAGCGGTGTCGATTTTTGCTGGAATTTCGTTGATGTCGCCCATCGACAATGGCTCGACATCCAGAACGGAAAGTAAACCCTGTGTTTGCTCGGGGCAATGGATCCGTGAAGTGGTGACCATCGCGTCGGGTTGTATGTCCATGATCGATGACAGGCCCTGGATCTCTTCCAGATGCAGACTTTTCGGTAACGGGATTTGCTGCTGCTGCATCAGGTCCCAGATTTTAGTCATGTTGATATGACCGATGCCCATCATTCTTTCGGTTGGATTCTGCTGCAGCAGTTGGGTCATCCAGGGTGCGGGGGGTGTGTCCAGACCTTTGGTCAGGATCTCCATCGAACCTTCACCCACGGCAAACAAAAATCGTCCATCTGCGATGCCCAGACAAAGGGTCATATCCTTATCCGAAATTTTCCAGAACTCCCGCTCTGCGATTTTCGTTTTAGTGACAGATGGCGCGTTTTTCGATTTAACGAAGCTGTTTTTGCCGATCTCAATACTTTTGGCTACTAGTGCCTCGTATTCACCCAACTCCATTGCGAAACCAAGTTCAATTTTTGGAGCCCCGGAAGCTTGTTCTGGTGGCTGCATGTCACCGATGTAAAAAGCAAATGGTTGCTGCATTAAAAGCCAGGGCAGTTTCGCGACCAAATCGTTCATCTCAGGCGGATCGATCGGGTTTTCTTTCAAATAAATGGACAGCGATTTTTGCAATGCGAGAACGGATTGCTGGATCTCTTTTTGGGCCAGCCATTTTTCAGAGGCACTGCCGTTGGCGTCGATGCCAATTTCTCCGGTCCAACCCAAAAACACGGAACAGTTTTCAGGCGCGGCATTGGTAACCCATGATCCAGATGAAGATTCCTGAGCAATGGAGGCGTCGCTGAGAACTGAAAGACCAACGGCAATTTTGATCAACAAAAATAGTCGAAGCATTTTCACTTGTATTTACCCTGGATGGCTGATCTGTACAAAGGGTACATTGTAGCCATTTACAGGCGATCGCCATAGCGTTTGTCTGCTGCTCGGTTGCAAACCGACGGATTGATTGATTGCCAATCAATCGCCATTCGACAATTGCCGATCGATGGTTTTTGGGCGGGTAGAAAAAGAGAGTCTGCCGGTGTTTTTCACACCGCTGACCATCCATCCATTTGCCGTTAGTTCAACAGAATGGTGCCGGGTCCAAATTCGCTGTCGTCGCCTTCTTCCCATTGGCGACGAACTTCACGAAGACCGTAACAGCAAAGATCAAATCGATCGCTCAATCGTTCCAGAACTTCTGGGTCAGGTGCGTCTTCACGAATCGTTTCGATGCAGCTGGCGATTCGATAGGCGCGACGACCGTGAGCGCAATAGTTCTCGAATTGCTCGCTGTTGGATTCGCTTGGTTTACGAAGAGCTTCGGGATAAACGCCGGCCCAAAACAAAGTGAAATCACCGATGTGTTGGTGAAGTTCACGTTTGGCGTCGCCTAGTCGGGCTGATGCTTCGGCAACCATTTCAGTAATGGTCATCATCGGTTGGCCGGTGACGCTGCGAACAGAATGAACCACGTCATTACGCACGAATCGAATTAACAGTCCGCTCACGTAGTCAATCAAGGGAGGATCGACGATACCCAATTCAGTATTGAACGTGGATTCAGCGAGACCAGCGAAGTATCGCTGCATAGGAGAATGGTTGGATGGATTCGACAAAGGTGACCTCCGGATCGAAACAGAAAGCCTGTATTCAACTGTAGTTCGCGATTCTTGGGTTGGTCAAGTAAATTTTTCCGTCAAACAACCTTACAACGCTCAAAATCGTTGGACTTGAATCTGACAAATAGCTTTGTCCTGATTTTTTTGGGAAATTGGATTGAAAACGGATTTGTGGCCAGACTGCTGGCAAGAACCGCCGCCGAATTGAATTCTGATTTGCTGGAGCTTTAGAGCCGAATTTGCGGGCGGCTGTAAGGCGTATGCTATCGCACAACGTGATTTGTTCGTTTGTTTTCCAGTTGTTGCGAACCAGAATGGCTGATATCCCGATGAATCTTAAAAGGATTGGTTAGGTGATTTTTTGACGGTTTGAAAGTGAAACAAAACATGCACGCTCAGAAATTTCCAGCACTCTTACTTTTCATTGCAGCGATGATTTGTACGACTGCCAGTTTCGCCAGGCAATCGGGCAGTCGAAGCGCTGCTCCCAGCCCAGGGGTCGGGAGTAATTTTTCTGATCAGGCGCCTTCGTTAGCGTCGCCTGCGCAATCGTTTTCGACACCGCAGAATTTTTCGTCCTCATCGCCAGGGCAAATCAGTGGCGGTTTCAACCAGAATCGAGTTCCGTCGCAAAACGGGAATGGCCAGTTTTCTGTCTCGCCAATGGCAAACGATTCGATGATGGCCACCAATGCTTCTGCCAGTAGCGATCGCAGTTCAAGTTCTCCAGGAATTCAGCAATCGTCACTGGTGGATCCCGTATTTGAAATCAACGATCCCAACTCATTGCATGTGGTTGACCATTTTGCATGGGATCATTTTCTGTCCCGTTATCTAGTGACCGATCAGCGCGGCGTAAACCGTATTCAATACCGGTATGTCAGTTGCGAAGATCGAAACGCGTTGACAGGGTATCTGAATTATTTGCAATCACTGGATGTTCGTACTTTGAATCGTAACGAACAACTGGCGTACTGGTTTAATCTGTACAACGCCCGCACCGTTTCCTTGGTCATTGAGAACTATCCGATCCGTTCGATTCGTCAGATCAAGGAAAAATTCACTGACTTTGTTGGCCCCTTTGATGACGAAGGCGCCGTCAATGTGCTCGGTAAGTCATTGTCGCTTAACGATATTGAAAGCGGAATAATTCGACCCGTCTGGAACGACCCTAGAATTCATTACGCTTTGAATTGTGCTTCGTATGGCTGCCCCAATCTTTCGCCGACTGCCTGGACAGGGCAAAATCTGGAAGCCCGGCTAAACGGAGCGGCATACGAATACATCAATTCCAATCGAGCGGTGAAACGAGGTTTGTTTGGGCCGCGAGTTTCGAAAATTTACAAGTGGTACAGCGGCGATTTTGGAAGTGACGACCAAGGCGTTTTGAATCATATCGGTCAATTCGCTGAGGGCGCGACACGGAACAAGATCAGGGGTCGTCAGAAAATTGGCAGTTATTTTTACGACTGGTCACTTAACGATGCCAAGCATCGACGTCCCAGGTTTCTGGAGGCCTTGCGGCGATAGGCAGGCAGGCTGATGGCCTTGGAGTGTGACACAGCTAAATAGATGCGAGAACGAATCTTACTGACGATTTTTGTGCTGACGTTCCCCTTGGTGGCTTACGTTTCCACCATTCCACCTCAGCGGTTTCGCAACGAGATCACCGAATGGGGAAATCGCCAAACAGAGACTTATCGGGATTTCGTTGTCTACCGCGAGAAATTTGGTGTCAACGATTTTGTGATTGTCAGCTGGCCAGGCTGTGATCTGAATGATCCTCGTATCCAATCAGTGACCGACCAGATTTCGACCGAGCTCATTGGCAAGGTGCAGCAGGTTTCCAGTGGCCAGCAAGCGTACATGGATCTTCGAAGTTCGGCTGGATTGACCGAAGCGGCAGCTCTTAAGCGACTGCAAAATAGTCTGGTTGCGAAATCAAGTTTTGATACCGCGATCGGATTCAATATAACCGACGCCGGCCGGTTGGATCGAGGCAGCGTAATTCTACAGCTGCATGATATTCTGCGAAAAAACGGAGTGGACCCATCGACGGCATTCTATTCCGGACTCGGGCACAATTTGTATACCTTGGACAAAGAAGGGCTGATATCGCCCTTTAGAATGGTCCCTCAAATCATTCTGCTGGCCCTTTTTCTGACCGTTCTTTTTGTTCGCAATGTCAAAGTGGCTTTGTTTATCAATGCGCTGGGAATTTTCACAGGGTGCCTTGCATTCAACGTGGTGTATCTGGCCGATGTGGATATGAATGCTATTATCTGGCCGTTGCCGACGCTGACGATGCTGTTAACGGTTTCTTCATCGTTGCATTTCCTGAGTTACTTTCGCAAAGCGATTGAGTCTTGCGAATTCTCTTTAAAACCGACTGACCAAACACCGCTTTACCGCAGGCAAGTAGCGCGGCGGGCAAGGCAACTTGCTCTCAAGCCGACCCTTTGCTGCACATTCACAACTGCCATCGGGTTGCTGTCGTTGCTTCTCAGTACCAGTGAACCGGTAAGACAATTTGGATGGTTCGGAGCGATTTCCATCGTTGCGGCCAACGGATTGATGCTGCTTCTGTTCCCGGCGTTTCTGACGATTTCAGGTTACGCAGATCGTTGTGATAAAAAATCTGACGTATCGAAAAAACCCGGACGTCACGGTTGGAGATGGCTGGCCCATTTCACTGACAATTACAGCTGGGCAATCCTGGTTTGCATGGTGTTGGGTTTGTTGGCTTGTGCCACTGGAGTTCCGAATGTCAAAACAGGCAGCAACTTGACCAACTTTTTTCCGGCTGACCATAGAGTTCTGGATGACGCGATCAAAGTAGAAGCTTCAACGGGGCCACTCAATTCAATCGAGCTGCTTCTACATTTTGAAAACCACAATCCCGACAACGACCGTTTGCGACTGCGAGGGATAAGGGAATTGTGCTCACGCATCATCTCCGATTCGCCGGTTGAGGCGTGTATTTCGGCAGCAACGTTTTCACCAGTTTTCAAGAAACGATTGGCGTCCATTCAGCGATCTGTCGAAACGACGAAATTGAAACGGCTTAAAGAGGAATTGGTCGAAGGCGGTTTGTTGGATATTCAGCAGGATTCTGGCGGAGAGACGTGGCGTGTGTCGTGCCGCTATTCAACGCTCGCCAATGTCGACATACCGCTGCTTAGTCAACAACTGAAGTCAATTGTGCATGCGACGTTCTTTCGTGATGACCAATTGGTACTCAAAGGCGAAAAGTTGGAGGCAACCACCACGGGAGAATTTGTCCTGTTTGATTACGTTGACCGACAATTTTTCCGAGAGCTGATGATCACCTACGCGACGGCGTTTGGCGCAATTACGTTAGTCGTACTGGTGATCCTTGGAACAGCTCGGGCATGTTTGGTAACGTTGTTGCCAAACCTTTTCCCAGCGGTAGTTGTTCTGGGAATGGCTGGCCATCTTGGTTATCGATTGGATGTCGCTTCATTGATGACTGCGAGTGTCGCGTTGGGAATCGCTGTCGATGATACTTTGCACTTTCTTTTGTGGCAGCGTGAAACGAATTCCGATTGGGAAGCTGACTCCATCGAATCAACGATGCGCTATTGTGGACGAGCGATGCTGCAAACCAGCGCGATTCTTGGCGGTAGCATTATTCTGTACGCGTTTTGTGGATTCTTGCCCACGGTCCGCTTTGGGATACTCCTTTCGGCGATGATGTTTGCAGCATTGGCCGGCGATCTAATTCTGCTGCCGGCTCTGCTAATGGCCCGGAATCGTTACCGACATCCAGAAAGTCAGCCGGTTGACGGCGAAACTGTATCCATTGAAACATGATTGCCACGGATATGTTGGTTTTTCTACAGTTGACTTGAATAGGCTCAAAAAATATTGATGGCAACGTAAGGCATTTATCCAAATCCCGTCGATTCAACGTTATCCGATTAACCGCATCGCCACTAAGCAATTCAGGTATAAAGATGATCGATTTCATTTCAAGACCGATGTCCAAATCAACCGTGGTTGTCGAAGTAAGCGGAAGTCTTGATGAAACAGATCGCAGTTATTTCTTTGATTGTGTTGGCGATATCATTGACTCTGGATACGAGAATGTCGTCATCGAATGTCACCGACTTGGGCACATCAGAAGCAGTGGGCTAGCGGCTTTGCTGGGTGCCCGAAAACGAGCCGCAAAACGTGGCAGTCGGATCTACCTGACGCACCTGAATTCGAGATTGGCTCGGGTTCTTGAGCGTACCAAGTTGGGCCGACTTCTGTTGGTCTACCCGGAAACAGAAGACGCAATCGCGTGCGTAGAACGCGAGCTGGTTCCCGCTAGCTAGTGTCGTAATCACCAGCGGGCAGTACTATCTAGCCGTTGGGCTCTAAAAGAATACTACCTTGTTGCCGCAAAAATAATCAAATTTGTGTGCTGAGCGTAAGTTAGAGTTGTATTGGTGCGTCGATTCTGGTGGCCTGAAACTTTACCTCGATTGAATGGTGGAATGATGAAAACTTTCTTTTACTCGGTATTTTTCGTTTCGCTTGGCGTTGTAGCGTACTGGTCGGCAACACCCAATTCAATGACGAAACAAAAAAAGGAAGTCCCTGCAAACGCGAAAATCGAAAAAGCGGTTTTTGCGGGCGGGTGTTTCTGGTGTGTTGAAGCCAATTTTGAAAAAGTAGAAGGCGTGATCGAAGCTGTATCTGGATACACCGGCGGGGAAACAGAGAATCCGACCTATGCTGAAGTTTGCAGTCACCAAACTGAACACCTCGAAGCAGTCGAAGTAACTTTTGATGCAAACCAGGTTGCCTACAACGATTTGTTGGAAGTGTTCTGGCGCACCATTGATCCAACCGATGACGGTGGAAGCTTTGTCGACCGAGGCAATTCTTATACTTCGGCGATTTTCGTTGCCAACTCATCGCAGCGTAAATTCGCCGAGCAATCAAAACAACGGCTTGCTGATTCAGGCAGATTTGCGGGCGATATCGTGACTCCCATCCGTGAATTGACTCCGTTTTACGTCGCCGAAGGCTATCATCAGGATTACTACCTGGCTAATCCCATAAAGTACAAAATGTATCGATACGCTTCTGGTCGTGACCAATTCATCCGCAAAAATTGGGGGAAGGATGCCAAGTACAAAGTGATGAAAATGGCAAAAACAGAATCTAAGTCTGGTGTTCGTCAGTGGTCCAATAAGCCGGTGGCCGATTTTTCCAAACCGGAAAACAAACTACTGAAAGAACAACTTTCCGAACTGCAATATTACGTAACTCAAAAAGAAGGAACGGAGCAACCGTTTTCCAACGAGTTCTGGGATGAGAAGAAGGATGGGATTTTTGTCGACGTTGTTTCTGGTGAACCATTATTCAGTTCTCGTGAAAAGTTTGCTTCAGGAACGGGTTGGCCTTCGTTTTTCAAGCCTTTAGTCGAAGACAATATCACAGAGAAACTGGATCGAAGTATTTTTGGGTCAAGGGTCGAAGTACGATCAAAGCATGCAGATTCCCATTTGGGACATGTTTTCAAAGATGGACCGGCGCCCACGGGGCTAAGATACTGTATCAATTCAGCTGCACTTCGATTCATCCCTGTTGAAGATCTTGTTGCTGAAGGCTACGGCTTTTTCAGCAAGATTTTTCAGGACGAAGTTGTCCAAACCAAATCCAAGCCCTGATGATTTGCGATTGAGCTTGTGTGCTAAATCGTAAGTCTATTTCTATTTAACCAGCCGAGTTTCGGGAAACTGTGAATACCAGCCAAACCAGAACGCACGATGAGCGGGCATTCTCAGCAGTGACTTATCGCCAAGCATCAGTTTGTTCTCGCTGACGGCCCATTTCGCACCAGTCTCGTCGGTCGCGGAATTGCGCCCATCCCAGGAAACGATCTTCACACCATCGGTTTGGTAGGCACGATTGGCGCCTGTCTTGTTGGTCAAAACCACCAATGGCAATTTACCGAGTGTATCTTGATAGACCGGGTTTCGTTTTAGAAAATCAGCAGACATGGCCAGTTGTTCGTCACTGCTGCGCAGTGCAAAGACTTCGTCTTTGTTCTTCAGCCGAGTATCGATCTTGGGCACTTTAAACATCAATTTGTCGGTCGCGAAGTACTGTTGATATGCCACGCCTTCGTCGTAATTGCGGAAATGGCCCGTATCCAAAGACAGCACGGTGGTATCTGGATGCTGGCTTTTCCAATCGGCCCAATTGGTGGTTACGACATAGGAACGATTGAGTTTGATGCCTTTATCAACCAGTGGTCCCACAACCGGTTCGCCCTTGAGCGTTGACCAAAACGATTTGGTCGCATGATCGTACATTAGTTTGTTGCTTCGATACAGGAAGCCGCTGGTACCCAGTTCGTGGTGTTGGTTTTCGAATTCAGTCTGATACACGATCAGAGCGCCGCACAACGTTCAGTAGGCGCCACAGACAGACTGCCCTCCGATCGTATCTTTAAACATTTCATGCCAGGCAAGAATTCGTTTGGGATAGCACCTGGCATCACCATTGATCACGACACCAAAAACAACATTATCATTCCCCAGCCAGACTGCGTCTTTGGCTGGAATCATTTTTGGGTTTTTGAGTGGCGGAATTCCATCGCGACGAACACCACCCCAACGAATTTCATCCAGCCGAATTTTTGAATTTTCCGTGGAGACAAAATACTCACTGAATCTCGCGTCGACTGTGCTGTAGATCAGGCTTTTGAATTTTGCATAGTCTGGATGCGGCAAGTATTCCTGTTTCCAAATCCAGTTTTGCCATGCATCGATATCATGGCCAAAGTTCTGGTTGGTTTTCTCGCTTAAGATTTTGACGATAGCAGCGCGTGATTCTCGCACTCGAGTAAAACGGTAAGCTTCCAACAGCATGGCAGCCGAACCTGTGTGCCAATTGTCTCGGATACTTGCGATCGATGAATCGCTGTTGGGCTGATAGAGCAGATGCATATAGTGTTCGATCGACGCTGGATAGTTTCGAGGTTCCTGGTTTCGAACCTCCTCGGTCCAAACATCAACATGGCCATTGATGTTGGCTTGCCATACCAGAAAGCAGGATAGCCCAAGGCCGATTGGTAAGGCTAACAGTAACCATTTTACTCGTTTCATTTTTTGAAGCCTTGAAATTAATTAATGCTAAAAGAGCACGCGGGCGCCATTTCCGTTCATCCGCTCTCTCTCATCATGAACGTATTTGGCGCACGCGGCTCGTTCTTCACTGAATCGCTGTATGTATTTTATTGGCTGTTACCGAATATTTGCACGGGTTGCATTTCTAATTTCGCCCGATGCGGACTGAATGAAGGCAACCACGTGGAATTTGCCAACGTTAAATTCCTCTGGTACTGATAAAGTTAACTTGCCCTGGCGGTCTTGGGCCGATTTTAAATTCCGGACGACATTTACATGGCGCAAATCGCGATTGGCATTTTCGCCACGAGTAACATTCTGTAATGCATTGTTTTGAACGAGGGCAATTTGAATCGAGTCATCATCCCGCAGGCCACGGGTTTCCCAAGTGACTCCAACGCTATCGCGATTGGCTGTTGAGCGGATCTGGATCTCGGCGGTGGGCTCTTGTCCCAAAGCTATTTTCGCGGCGCGATCAGAAGTTTTCTGGTTGCTGCCATTAAACTCGGCCGCGCCATTGATAACCATTTGAGGTGTGTAGACGCTGGAAGATTCGAATATCTCTGCATATTTTCGCTGTCGTTTCGTGAAAGCGACGTTGCTGTATGGGTCTTTCCAGCCCAGTCGATTCCAATAATCGACGTGATACGACAGCGTAATGATTCTCTCATTCTGTCGTGCTAATTCGTTCAATCTGGCCAGGTTCGCGTCGGCCGGCGGGCAACTGCTGCATCCTTCGGATGTAAACAATTCAAAAAGAGCAAATCCTGGTCGATTGGTTGTACTCCGGTCAACTCGCGGTTGCGTAACGTTCGTCGCTGGCGGTGCGACTCGGCGTGGTGCCGAACGCGACGACGATTGAGCGTAACTATGGCTATTGCAAGCGGCAAACATCACGAATGCAACCATCGTAATCGTCAAGAATTTCATCTGAAGCACCTGCAGTAATAGCCAAGGTTTAGGAGATACTTTAATTTGGACAGCGCCCGAAGCATTTCATTACAAAGAATGCAGAATTGGAACACAGTTGTTTGCTGTGATACCAAACGAGATCTTGTAAGCAGCACAATTCAGCGAAGTGCCGTTACCATTTCACTTGCAAAGGCAGCGATTTCACTGGCACAGCTTCCACGATCAGAAGAATCGAGCATGGCAATTCGTTTGACGATTGCTGAACCGACAATGACACCGTCGGCAAATGGCTTCAATCCAGTGGCTTGCTGCGGTTGACTGATACCGAACCCGACACAAATTGGAGTGTTGATCTGTTGCTTTAGCCAGCGGAGTCGCTGAGTCAATTCTGGTGGCAATTCATTTCGCTCGCCAGTGATACCCGATACGGAAACGTAGTAAATGAATCCTGTTGATGCTTTTGCGATTTCAATCGCACGGTCGTCCGGAGTGGTGGGTGTGATCAATTGAATCAGATTGAATTCATGTTCGCCGCAAAGCTGTGCAAAGGACTTCGATTCGTCGATGGGTAGATCTGGCACAATGGCGCCACGAATACCTGCGGATCGGGCTGCGGCAACAAATTTTTCTGTTCCATAACGATAGATCAAGGCGAAGCTGACCATTGAAACGATTGGAAGATTAATCTTTGATGAAACACTGGCGACCATTTCAAAGATCTTTTCGACAGTGACTCTGTTCGCCAGAGCGCGGGTGTACGATTCCTGAATGACTGGCCCGTCGGCGATAGGGTCGCTGTAGGGGAAACCGAGTTCAACCAGATGGCAGCCTGCCTTGTCCAATTCGACCAGCAAGTCGCGAGTGAAGTCCAGATCTGGATCGCCAGCGGTGACAAACGGCATAAAGGCGGTCGTGTCTTCGGATTTCAGACGGGAAAACAGTTCTTCAATGGCTGTCATGTGCGGCACTCAGTCTTTCGATTTCGGCAGCATCCTTATCGCCGCGACCAGATAAACAGACCAGAACAATTTCATCGACTGATCTCTCAGCCGCCAATTTCATCGCCGCCGAAACCGCATGTGACGATTCGAGCGCCGGCAAAATCCCTTCGTTTTGTGCCGTCAAATGAAACGCCTTGAGAGCATCGCCATCGCCGGCTGATGTATATTCCACGCGGCCACTCGATTTCCAGAAACTGTGTTCTGGCCCGACGCCCGGATAATCCAAGCCGGCCGATGCCGAGTGTACATCCTGGGTTTGCCCATCATCGTCCTGCAAAACGTAGCTGAAACTACCATGCAAAATCCCTGGGCTGCCGTACGATAATGGCGAAGCATGATTGCCGGGATCGGCGTTGAGTCCACCGGCTTCAACGCCCACCAGCGGGACGTCGGTTTGAGCGACAAACGGATAAAACATTCCGGCGGCGTTGCTACCACCGCCGACACAGGCGACGACCAAATCCGGCATCCGGTCAAATTGTTGTTTGCATTGCTCGATGGCTTCATAACCGATGACCGCCTGAAAATCTCGAACGATCATTGGAAACGGGTGAGGGCCAACGACACTGCCCAGGATGTAATGAGTATCATCAACGCTGGCCATCCAGTCACGCATCGCTTCGTTGACCGCATCCCGCAAAGTTCTTGATCCCGATGTCACAGGGGAAATTTCCGCGCCCATCATTTTCATCGCGCGAACGTTGGGTTGCTGACGTCGGATATCTTCTTCGCCCATATAAACCATACATGGCAAACCGAAATGAGCACACGCGGTTGCCGTGGCGACTCCATGTTGACCGGCACCCGTTTCCGCAATGACCCTGCCCTTGCCCATTCTGAGCGTCAACAATGCTTGACCAATCGTGTTGTTGATTTTATGGGCGCCCGTGTGATTTAGGTCCTCGCGTTTGAACCAGATTTGAGCGCCGCCGGCTTTTTCGGTGAGACGCTTGGCGAAATAAAGCGGTGAGGGCCGACCTACAAATCGGCTGAACAGCTCGTTTAACTGGGCCTGGAATTGAGGATCTTTCTTTGCCGCAGCATATTCGCTATCAAGCTGATCGAGAGCTTTGATTAGTGTTTCCGGCACGTAACGGCCACCGAATTGGCCGAAACGACCTTGGGCGTCAGGCACATTGGCAGGATCGACAAATGATGAAATTTCGGACACAAGTAACTCGGTTAGATTTGGCGTCGCAATTTTTACGTTGTTGAAGTTAACCGTCAATCGGATTCCAGTACAACCATATTGCACACAATCACACCGTTTTATCTTTATCTTCGGTAATGTTAAATTGAATCGATGCCTGAATTACCAGAAGTAGAAACGATGCGTCGCGGCGTGAAATCGATTGCTGGAGCGACGATTGAGAGTGCTGCACGGACCGCGTGCAAGAAAAAGCCGATCGATATTTCGCCCAGAATCGACGTGTTAAATCGACGTGTAGCCGGAAAAATTATTCGATCCGTGGATCGGTTGGGCAAGCGAGTGGTCGTTCGCCTGGAAACCGACGACCGAATCATCTTCGAGCCACGTATGACCGGAATCGTACTTACGGGGCAACCGCCCAACCTGGAACATTTGCGCTTCGAACTGAATTTGACGGGCTGTAAGGATGAACGGCTGTTGTTCTGGGATCGCCGGGGACTTGGCAAGATCACGTGGTTGTCGGCGGATCAGTTTCAAAAAAAGCTTGATGATGGCATGCTGGGCCCCGACGCGATGGATGTTTCTGCAGAAGAATTTCGATTGCGAGGCAAAGCCAGCAAGCGCGCCATTAAAGTTGCTTTGCTCGATCAAAAATTTATTGCGGGAGTCGGCAATCTTTACGCTTCGGAAATTTTGCACGTGGCGGGTGTGGATCCGAGAACCAGATGTCATCGATTGTCCCGAAAGCAATGGGAATTGATCCATCAATGCATGGTTACGATTTTGCAAACCGCGATCAAGTACGAAGGCTCTACCCTTTCGGACGGAACCTATCAGAAAGCGATCAATGATCCCGGCGGTTACCAGAACCATCATCGGGTTTATGATCGGGCTGGTAAAACATGTCCGTCGTGCCAGAACGGACAAATCCAACGGATCGTACAAGCGCAACGCTCTACGTTCTACTGCGGTGGCTGTCAGAAGCGATAGCCGTTGCAATCGACATGTGAATGGTCAAATGTTCGATAGGTTTTACGGCGCGTTCTTCTTCAGCTTTCGCTGTAATGTCCGTCGAGGGATATCCAGGCGGCGCGCCGCCTCTGAAATATTGCCACCGCAATCGGCAAGCACTCGCTGGATGTGTTCCCATTGAGCCGAAGCGAGCGACGGTGGAGGAAATTCAGGTTCTACGTCTTCTTCAATTTTTTCGTTAAAGGCATGCAAAACGTCATCGGCGTCGGCTGGTTTGGTGACATAGTTGGTGGCACCGAGCTTTACCGCTTCAACCGCATTGGTAATGCTGCCGTAGCCAGTAAGAATCACAATCTTTGTTGCCGGCGAAATCGCTTTGATGTCGGTGAGCAATTCCAGCCCGGATTTGCCAGGCATCTTCAAATCAAGTACAGCCAGATCTGGACTGTGAAGTTTGGTTTGCGAAATGGCACTGTCGAAATCGGAAGCCACAAATACTATCAAACCACGCCGTGAAAAAGATTTTTCCAGTCGCGTTCTCAAGACATCGTCATCGTCGACCACCAAAATCGTTCGGACTGGTTCCATGTTTGAGCTCCAAGCGTTGCTGTTTTACCGACCACAAACGATCAGACCTATCCATCATAACCGTTGCGCGAACCGGATGAATGTCTATTTCGTCGCAGGCAAGGTGGCATCGGCGACAAAAATAATATGCTGCGATGCCATAAACGCTGGTCTCGCGCGACCAGTAATCTTTGAACCGCAGAAAACGCTTTGATTTCATGTGAATTTCGGATATTTTTCGAAAATCGCTGTGCCAGCAGGCGATGGTTGGAATACCAAATTGGTGGCTGAGGTTGGTCAAGGCTTGCCGGTTTCCGGCTTCAAATTTCCGGAACTACTGCGACAGAATGTTTCAGGGCGCTGGCTTGAAATATCGCGCGCTTCAACTGTTCAGAAGTATAGGGCTTGGGTAGGAATGCGAAATCTTTTGATTCTGGTGGCGGTTGGTTGCCTGATGTCAAGACGATCGCGACCGTTGGATATTGTTTGGCGATCCAGCGAGCAAATTCTGCTCCATTCTTTTCGCCCGGCATGCGAATGTCACTCAGAATAATATCGAAATCTGCACTTTGGATTTGTTGCTCGGCGTCTTTCGTATTCGAACAACTGGCAACGTCAAAGCCTAGATTTTGGACCATTGCTTGTGTCGAGCTGCTGACTTCTGGATTGTCTTCGATCAGCAAAAGTCGATTGTGCATCGGATTTGGATCCGACAATTGAGATTCTTCGACAATCTCACTTGCTTGGCAACTGCAGCGAGGAAAGACCATTGAAACTCTGGTTCCTCGCATCGGCTGGCTGCTGATACATAGTTTTCCACCGGCTTGTTCAACAAAACCCTTAACCGAGCTGAGTCCCAATCCATTACCTGTTCCATGCGATTTGGTCGTGTAGTAAGGTTCGCACGCCTGGGCCAATTGTTCGTCGGTCATACCGATACCTGAATCCGCAACATCAATTGCGACTGTCTCCATATCCTGTAGATCAACCGGCAACTCGAATCCCATGCGGTTGGAAATTTTGTCACCTTGTTTAACTTGAATTTTAACCTGACCACGATTTTGCATGGCATCGCGAGCATTGAGAAGAAGATTCAAAATGGCAGCACAAAATTGTGCTCGATCGACATTGATCGCAAGCGTCTGGTCAAATTCTTCAATGACGACTTCAATCTCTTCGCCACTGGCACTTGCGAACAGCAACCCAGCGCGTTGAAACAAATCTGCAACCAAAGTTGGTTGCGGGTCAATGACTTTCTGACGAGCAAAAGTCAGCAATTGATTGGTGATGCTGGCACCTGTTTCGATTGAATTTCGAATCGATTCAATCGCAAGATTTTGTTGAGCTGTACGATTTTCTTCCAATGAATCGTCAATCATTACTGTTGCATTAGAAAAAACCTGAAGCAGGTTGTTGAAATCATGAGCAACGCTACCAGTCAGGTGCCCAATCGCTTCGATTCGTTCTTTTTGCCCCAGTCGTTGCTGAAATTCAGCACGTTCCTGTGCCTGTTCCAGTTGCAACTTGGTTTTTCGAGATTCATTGGCTTTGAAAAAGTACAGCGATAAGCCTATGATCGTTGCTGTGGCAGCGGCCAATAGAATCATGAAATTTTGTTTATGCGAATCAGCTCTTGCGGAAGCACTTTCTGCCTTACGACGGGTCAGTTCTGCCAGTTTTTGGTCTTTTCCGCGTTCAATGCGAAGCTTGCTCAATTCCATACGCAAATCGCATTCCTGTCTGTTCCAACCCAGCCTTAAAATTGCCAATTGTTGATACGTCTCAATAGCTAGTTTTTCCTGGCCATTTCTGGCGTACGCTTGAGCCAGGAAGTTGTAACCTTTTGCAATTTTCCGATGCGATTTCTGGTCTTTTATGCGCGGGCTATTGATAAATTCAATCGCCATTTTGATCGTGTCGTCGTTGCGAGAATTTTGGGCGCTGAGGATTTCGATATATGACAACAATGCTTCGTCATAGGGGTACCACCAAGGGTTGATCAAGTCGACGGCAAGCTTGATATGCTCTTCGGCAAGGTCGTATTTTTCTTGTGCCAGGTAACACTGGGCCGCCAGGGCATGAACGCTACCATTGTGTATAAAATTTGAGTCCGCTTCAGTATTAGGCAGGAACTCATCGATTATTGACAACGCCTTCTCTGGCGTTTTACGACCAAGTGCAATTTGAGCCAAACCTAATTGGCGCGGCAAATAAAATCGACTCTTTCGGTCTTCTTGACTAAGGCGTTCCAACATTTCTTCTGCTTCGTCAAAACGTTTTTCCCGAATATGCATTTGTGCGAGGTTGTTCAGGATCGATTTTTGATAAAAGGTGGATTTCAATTGCTTGGCCAGGTCATAGGCCATGTGGCCGGCATAAATGGCTTCGTCGATCGCACCGATATTGTGAAAAGCCAGTGCCATATAAATTTGAGTGATGAACGCTTCACGAATGGCATCTGGATTTTTGGCCAGTACGCGTTCCGCTTTTTGAAAACTGGCGACGCCAGCAACATGATCACCCTGTTGAACGAGCAATGTGCCTCTATAAACGTAATAACGGATCCGCTCAGAATCGTATGGATCAATCCTGTCCAGTCGCGAACCCAAGTCCAATACTTTGGTCCAGGCGTCCTCAAATTTCCGCTGGATCATCAAACTTCGTGTGAACTCCAGACCACAAGAAAATCTAAGACGTGGATCAGAAGTTTGACTTTCGTATTCTTTCATCTGTTCGCCGATAGCCACAATCTCAGCAATTGTTGACTGCTGATCGGCGATTTCTTTAATTCGCTTTCGAATACGATCGTCGAGCGAACCTGGTTGCGATTTCTGGTCATGATCCGCGCTACAACCTATACTGGCAAGCATCTGGAAAACCACAAGTATCAAGATCGTTGTTTGAGTTGGCATCAGTCGGTCTGCTGGATGAGATGCTTTAGCCCCGAGCAGCGGGGCGTTTAAAAATAAGAACTTTAGAATCGAGACTTCGATTGCTTCAATCTATATTGGGTCAGTATTGCCTAAAGCTATTGCACTGACAAAAAAAATCAAGCTTACAGGCAAGCCAAGCTTTATTTGGTCATAAATTTTGACAGCATCTGCTGGTTCATTCATGTAATGGCCAAATGATTACTATTTCCTATCGGCAATTTTACGATCACGGTCGTACCAACGTTCTCGGTAGAACGAATTTCGATTTCACCTGCCAGTCGGTGGATAACGTTTTGGGCCAGGAATAAACCTAGCCCCATTCCCTGTCCCGGTGGCTTGGTTGTGAAAAACGGTTCTCTAATCCGCTGCAAAACCGATTCCGACATACCTTTACCCGAATCAGCAATGCGCCAGTACCAATTTTGATCGTCTTGTTCAATCGTCAATCGCACCCACTGTTCCTTTTGGCTAACGTCAAGCGCGTTTTGAACCAACCCACGCAGCGCCTGGCAAATTGAATCCAGTGGCACCGATACGGTTTTGGATGCTACCGTTTCTGACATGTCCAATTTTATTTTATTTTGCTCCGGCAATTCATCCAGAACGGCAAACGCTAATTGTTGCATGCTGACCGTTTGGAATGCTTCACCGACGGTTTCACCGGCATGACTGGACATGCGATCGAGGATTTTTCGGCAGCGATCCAACTGGCTTCGAATTAGATGAACGTCTTCGATAACTTCTTCGCCACCAGGAAATTCTGGTGGGTGTTCATCGAATGCTTTCTCGACGTCACGAGCAACCACCGCAATGGTCGAAAGTGGCGTCGCCAGCTCGTGAGCAGCTCCCGCAGCGAGCGTTCCCAAGGCTTCAATTTTCTCGCTTCGAGCCTGCTTCTCTCGCGCAATCGACAAGTCGCTTTGTTGTTGTTGCAGTTCATCGGTGAGCCGCGTCATGAAGTAAACAATCACGCTGGCACAGGTCGCAAAGGATACGATCAAACCCATTTGCACCAGCGACATCTGGCCAGTTTGACGTATCGGCAGCAGCTGGAATCCGAGGTTCAATTCGTCCATTTGAAAATGTTCGTACAAGAGCAACACGAAACACGCCACTGACAATCCGTTTAACCACCATGCCCAGGTTCGTCCCAATACAAATGCGCTGAGACTCAAGTTGACAAAGAAAAACAGCATGAAAGGGTTCGATGGGCCTCCGGATGCAAACAGCAATGCCGTCAACGACAGCATATCCATCACCATCACAATGCCCAGAATCTGATCCCACGGCAAATTACGGCGATTTTGGCTGCGGGACCAGCGCGTAAACATCAATGACAGGATCAAATTTGAAAATGCCGTAACCAAAATGATGGTCAGCAGCGCCCAAATCACCGGAAGCTTGATTTTCAGCAGAAAGACCACCGCAGCAATGGTGGCAAGCTGTCCAATCGCCGCTACCCATCGCAATTTTATCAACCATGACGCATTTACGATAAATCTCTTGGACGGGCTGGGCATAGGGAATTTGGCTGGACAGAATTCAGCTAATGTGATGGACGTGGTGACTACTGTGATTAAAGCTTTTACCGCAATCCACTATACTGTTGATAACTACAGATGCCAGAGATAACGATTTCAGAACCATGTCCCAAGCCGAAGTTAAAGCAACCCAATCCAAAGCCTACGACAATGCACCTCAACTTTCGTCCAAAGGACTGACGGGGTTGCTGCTGGCGATGAGCATGGTCCCGGTCGTTACGATCGCCACGCTGTTCTGGTATATGCCGCCGGTTCATGAAGGTGAATTGGAAGCGTCGTTCACTGCCGAAGGATTGCCGCCAGCTTCGTATTATGAAACCGATCGTGGAGACAAAAGCAAGATTGGTGATCCTGTTTTGATTGTCCACAACGAAAGTGATCAGGATTGGACGAATCTAAACATCCAAATCAACAAGCATTACCAGATCTACGAAAAGGAACCGATTCCCGCGCGCGATTCGCGTCGATATCGATTGGACCGATTCATTACCCGAACGGGTGCAAAGTTTGATGTTAGCCTTAACCCGTTAAAATTTGTTCGCATCTATGCACGACGTCCCACGAAAGATCGAGCGACGTTTGTTTCGGATTTCGACTGGGAAGCTGTCGAGTGAGGGTTCAGTGAGTCAATCGGTTTTCATAACGGGTGTCAGTTCCGGGATAGGTTTCGGGTTAGCGCAAGAGTATCTGCGCCGAGGCGATGTTGTGTATGGCGTTAGTCGCCGGACGCCCGATGGTCTGGTAGGAGACAACTTTCATTTTTTGTCGCTGGATTTGTGCGACACCGCAAATGTCCAATCCAGCTTGCCAAAATTTTTGCCTGCCAATACAAATCTTGATGCCGTTGTGTTGAACGCAGGCATTCTGGGTTCAATTGGTGACATGAAAGACACTTCGATCGCCGAAATGAAACAGACGATGGATATAAATGTCTGGTCCTGTAAAACGGTTTTGGATGCGTTGATCCATCATTGTTCGATCAAAAATGTGATCTCAATTTCGTCCGGTGCAGCAGTCAACGGTAACCGTGGCTGGAACGGTTATTCGATTTCCAAAGCGGCTTTGAACATGCTGACGTCGCTTTACGCACGCGAGAATCCCGATATTCATTTTGCCGCTGTCGCTCCTGGATTGGTTGATACGGCGATGCAGGATTATTTATGTGGCCATGTAAGTGATCCCAGATTTCCGTCGCTCGAAACGTTAAAGTCCAGAAGAGGAACGGATGAAATGCCGAAACCGGACATCCTTGCCAAAAAGCTGGTTTCTCTGTTTGATTCGGTCGAAAAACATGTTGAATCAGGTGGCTTTGTCGACGTTCGGCATTTGCCTGAATTTAGTCAATGGTAAAAAATTTATTGATGATCACCGATTCCATTGGTAAGTTTGTTTTGGCATGGATAACCAAGTAAGACTTTATCAGCTCCAGAGACTTTGGATTTTTCGATGATCATATTCCTGCCACAAAATCATCTCGTCGGTGAAGCATGAGTCCAGCGAAAAAGATTCTGGTCGTTGATGACAATCCGGTTGATCGACATCTTGTCGGTTCGTTACTGGGTAAAGTCTCTAATTGGGAAGTGGAATTTGCTGACGATGGTGTAGCCGCCATTGATTTAGTGAATTCGATGGCCCCGGATCTGGTCGTTACGGATTTGCAAATGCCGTACGTTGATGGTTTGGAATTAGTGAAGAGTATCCGGAATCAACATTCGCACATTCCAGTGGTGTTAATTACGTCGCACGGATCGGAAAAGACAGCAGCAGAAGCTCTGCGCTGCGGCGCCGCCAGTTACACGCCCAAATCAGCGCTCAGCCATGATTTGACGCGCACTGTGAAGCAGGTCTTGCAAATGTCGGAACGGGTTCAAGTAGGAAATTCGCTTGCCAACCAACCCGTTCCAGACAATATGGCTTATGTACTGGATAACGATCTAGGGCTCATCGGACCGCTAATCGAAAACCTTCAGGCTTCGTTGCCGAGTTGGTCGGATCGTGATCGTTTGCAAATCGGTATGGCGATCGACGAAGCACTGGTCAATGCGATGCACCACGGTAACCTGGAAGTCGATTCGTATTTGCGCGATAGTGACGACCAACAATACTACGACCAGATTCGAGTTCGTCGTTGCGAGGAACCGTTTTGCAATCGTAAGGTCAGTGTGCAAGCTGAATTCTCGGAAGACCACGTTTGCATACAGATATCTGACGACGGTCCTGGATTTGATCCAGCGAAAGTCCAGGATCCGACTACCGACGACAATGTGCAACGAATTGGAGGACGCGGTCTGTTTTTGATTAAAGCATTCATGAGTCACGTTGCCCACAACGGATGCGGCAACCAGATCACGATGACAAAGATTCGCGAAGAGTCCTGTTAGCTATTTCGGTTCCCGATCTGCGTTTTCGTTCAGCCTCAAATTTGCTAAAGTCGTTGTTAAGTAACGCATTGCAAATGACGAACGGAATCTCACCGGCCTTGGATCGAAAGTGCTTTTTAATTCACCCGCATTTTTCGTTTTCTTGCCGATCGTATTCGCGCTGTATTGGCTGACTCGTTCGCAAAAGGCTCGCAATATCATATTGTTGGTCGCCAGCTACGTCTTTTACGGATGGTGGGAGCCGAAATTTCTGCTGCTGATCATTGCCAGCTCCACGATCGACTACTGTATCGGAGTTACACTGGGACGGACTCAGGATTTGTCCCGCCGGCGACTACTGCTGGGTGTCAGTGTTGCGGCGAATCTGGGTATGCTTGGCGTTTTCAAATACTACAACTTTTTTGTGGATAGTTTACGCGAGGCGCTGGGTTCCATTGGCGTTGGGATTCAGTTGGATTCTCTCGATTTAATCCTGCCCGTTGGCATTAGTTTCTATACTTTCCAAACGCTCAGTTACACGATCGATGTTTATCGCGGCAAACTGGAGCCGACATCCGACGGAATTGCATTTTTCACTTTCGTAGCTTTCTTTCCACAATTGGTTGCCGGGCCAATCGAAAGGGCAACGCATTTGTTGAATCAATTCGACAGCTCTCGTTCGTTTTCGTTTGAATCCGGGCGTGAAGGGATGCGTCGAATACTGTATGGGCTTTTCAAGAAAGTGGTCATCGCAGATCAATGTGGTGTAGCCGTTAATCATATCTTTGCCAACCATGAATCGATGTCAGGTTCAACTCTTGTTGTTGGCGCGGTCTTATTCGCGTTCCAGATCTACGGTGATTTTTCAGGGTATTCAGATATCGCCATCGGATCCGCGAAACTGTTCGGTATCGATTTAATGGACAATTTCAAGTTGCCCTATTTCTCTCGCGACCCAGCCGAGTTTTGGAGACGTTGGCATGTGTCATTGTCTTCATGGTTTCGGGATTACGTATACATCCCGCTTGGTGGAAGTCGGCATGGCACAGCGACTACGATTCGAAATACCTGCATTGTGTTTGTGGTCAGTGGTTTGTGGCATGGCGCCAATTGGACGTTTGTTATATGGGGATTGTTGCACTGGCTGTTCTTCTTGCCTTTGCTGCTTTCTGAGCGCAATCGGCAGCACGTCGAGAGTGTTGTTGCCGAGCAAAGTGTTTTTCCGCGATTTGTTGAGCTGGTTCAAATGATGGTGACGTTTGGCTTGGTGACATTCGCATGGGTGTTTTTTCGAGCCGAAAGCACATTGGAAGCCATGGAATATCTGGGCGGAATATTCGATGTGTCATTGTTTTCCTGGCCAACGGTTCGATCGCCATTGTGGTGGATTGGGTTGTTGTTGTCTTGGGAATGGTTGCAACGTTGCCGTCGGCACCCGGGAGATGTTTCTCATTTGCCAATGGTTGTTCGTTGGTTGTTATATTTGCTGGTGGCAGTGTTGATTTTGGCTCACCATCAAGAGAACTCGGAATTCATCTACTTTCAGTTTTAGGATTAGCCGATGACGAAGTTTTTGGTGCGAGTGTTTCTGGCGATTTCGTTGCTGATTGGATTGTTGGTCGCGGCTGCAATGGTTGGCAACCAAAAAAACGCTTGCCAGGGTTTCTTGGGCGCGTTTCTGGATAAGCAACAACGTCTAGAGAATCTCCATTCTCCAAGGCTGATCTTTGTTGGAGGTTCCAATCTGGCATTTGGGTTGGATTCGCAAAAAGTGGCTCAGCATTTTGATCGAGAAACAATCAATTTGTCCACGCACGCAGGTCTTGGTTTGAAGTTTATGCTCGACAGCCTGAACCCACATGTTCAAGCCGGCGACACGTTGGTCGTGATTCCAGAATACGCCCAATTTTCCGATACGTTTTGGGGTAAGCAGGAACTTGCTTCTTTGGTCCTGGATGTATATCCAAACGGCTGGAAACATTTGAATTGGCGGCAACGAATTTACTTGATGCCAGCTATGGCTACCTATTGTGCTAAAGACTTGTTTGCCCAAATCCAGCGACGGCCATTTCCAAAGTTGCCTGGAAACGAATCGGTTTATCGCCGCGACGCCTTTAACGAGAATGGTGACGTTCAAGTCCATTGGGATTTGCCATCGATCGAAATTCAAAAAGCTGCCAAGCTTTACAAATGTCCCAGGCTTGACGCGTTTGCTTTTGAATACGTATCGCAGTTTCGAACGGAAATTCAGCAACGCGGCGCGCGATTGATTTTGTTGCCGCCCGTGTATCGAATGGCAAGTTTTGAGAACCAATGGCCTTTGATTGACGGTGTTGATAACCGGTTGCGAGAAACCGGTTGCGAGTTTCAGTCAGGTTGTCAAAGATACTGTTTTGACAACGATCTGTTTTTTGATTCGCATTATCATCTTACCAGGCAAGGTACACAGAAGCGGACTGAAATGGTGATAGAAGATTTGATCCAACTAGGTGTGAAGTAGTTCAGCTTAATTTCTTCGACAGCTTCAATTGCAGTTTCTTCATACGACCCGCGTGCGCTTTGTTTTCGTGCTGTGTCTGTTTATGCAGGATGCGATTTAGTTTTTTCGCGTCGATTCGATTTTCCAGTGCCAGATCGAACAAAGCCTTGGCCGCGTAGTGTTTCACGCTCACTTCAAATTGGTTGTTTGCCAACCATTCAAACAACTGCTTAATCGCTTCGTTTTCAAGCTCTTTGGCAACACCAACAAACCACAAGCATTTAGCGACCGAACGTTGCATGCCGGGAAAGGGCATTTGGTCACGCAGCGAAAATAGCATCGGTACTGAATCGCTCACGACCATGGGGTCAACCTCCAGCAAATCACCGATCAGCCACGTAAATCGCTGGGCTGTTTTTTCGTGACCATGCAAAATGGACATCAAGCTGCAAAGCGGGATCTTTTCATTGACGATTCGGTTGGCCCAATGCTTTCGCAAGCGAGCGTCAGAGCCCTGAAGCAGGCTGATCAATTCGTCCTTTAAATCCACATTCATGCTTCTATCATGCAGGAATCAGGGGCGGCCTTCAATCTGCCGGTACTGCATATCAGCAGAAAACCCTCACGTCGAGACTAACAGTCGATAAATCGGTTACGAGCCAATTTTCAAACCACGTATTCCTTGAGTAGATGTCCTGGTGGATTATCAATTCGCTCAAATGAATTCGCGCAACCTATTCTTTTTTGGCCCAATGGCTAATCCTTCCTATTACCTCTTCATTGAACAGAACTGTGCCGTGCCTGTTATTGGTCCCGACAATTCGATCCGACTTTGCCTCCATCGAAACCTCACTTTCGAGCATCTGGAGAATCGATGCGTAATGGATGCTGGTTTGGGATTGTCGGTTGGATTAGGCCTGGTCGACGAAAGTGTGAGTATCGATGAGTCCGTGGTTGTTGGTTTGCCACAGGAGTTGCCGGTTGCGCAAGCCGTTGCACTATCCGATTCATCGCATGTTTTCATTTATGGTGAATTTAGAGGTTCCTCAATTGATCTGTACGCACGACTAACGGCCGCAGATGGTCAGCCAGGACGACCGGCTCAGTTTCTGCGTTCGATTGATGTGTCCGAGATCGAGTCGCTTAGCTTTGATGCGGTTGGGCTGGACAATGAGCGGTTTGTAATTACCTGGCGTGAACCGCAAGGATTGAAAGCGCAAATATTCGACCAGAACTTGATTGCAATCAGCGATGTCGTCGCAGTTGACGAATTCGAAAACGATTCAGGTGGCATCAGTAGCGATCCAGATGAATTTCTGGATGTGTTTCAATTGAACAATGGCGATATCGTTTTTGGTTATCAAAACCCTGACAACGGTACGTTCGAGCTGCAAGGAAGGAATTCGGATTTAACGTCTGCAACCACTTTGCAATGGAATCGGCCAATTGAAGTTGGCGAATTCGATTTTGAGATCGAACAATTGCAGGATTCATTGCAGCTGTCATGGCTTCAGCAGGACGCTCAGGATCCAACCTTATGGTCGGTTGAAAAACTCTTCGTCGAGAATAATTCGGCGGTTGATTTTGAGTCCTTTAGCGTTGGTAGTTTCCAGCAAGGCCCGGAAGTTGAATTTCAAGACAGCGGTGAAGCGATCGTTGCAGGGGTTCAGCTATACCAAGGCGACCTGGTCACAGTGGTTGAAACTTATGCTCAAACTGGTGAACGCACCAACAGGTTTGTTTCGCAAGCAAATGAGTTGTTGATCGACGGCAGTGATCAATTGGTCGTTGGTCCCAACGGGCAATATTCTGTGTTGTTGGTGAACCAGAATGATGGCTTGCCACAAACGTTGTTGACGACATTTAACCGCGACGGTCAACAGATCGGAATCAGTCAGCAACTCAACCAATCCGACGTTTCGTTGGCTACGCATGGCACATTGGCCGCATTGGACAACGGAGGTTTCGCGACTTACTGGGCGGCAATGGACCAGGACGGACAATCATCGACGTTGTTCAGTCGTACCCTTGGCTACGATCAAACAGGTTTGACCCTTCGCTTGATCGATAGTTGCGATACAGTTGAAGATCAAGAAGACTACTTTTTGCAAATCAGTGGAATTCCACAGGACGCGGGCTTAAACGTCGGTCAACGCGTCAGCGAAAACGTGTGGCTGGTTCCTTTGTCAGAAATTGATCAGGTTCGGCTACTGACGTTCGGTCAACGTCCGGTAACGAATTTGACTTTTGAATTGTTGGCACCCAGCCAGGATGACGCGCTATTCGATTTCAGCATTGTTTTTGGATCAGACGGCGATGATCAGATTGTAGGAACCGGAGACTTGAATGCGGTGCTTGCTTCTTCAGGTTTTGATCAATTGGCATTGGACGGTGAGATCAGCGATTATCAGGCTGACGAAGTTGCGACGTCGGTGTATCGATTAAGCAGCGAACAAGGTGCCATTGATTTTGTTTTCGCCGAAGTCGAAGAAATACAAATTGATGGCCAAACGCTGGAACTTCAAGAATTTCTGGATTTGCTAAATTCCGTCCCGGATGATGAACCGGATAATTCAGCCGACGAAGGTGCCGAAACAGAACCGGAAGAGTTAGAGCCGGAAGAAATGGAACCGGAAGAGCCAGAGCCGGAAGAAATGGATCCGATGATGGATGAACCGCGCGACGAAGAGCCGGAACCAGTCGAAGATGAAATGCCAGAGAACCCAATTTCCGTTTTTCCGGTGGTGTCCAGCAGCAACGCGCCCAATTCCAGTGCTTCGTCGCCGGTAACAGCTGCGACCAGTTTAACGGTTTCATCGAGCGAAAATGAAGCCAGTAACGATTCATCGGATAGCGATTCTTCTGACTCAGAAAACAATGTTGTTGTCGATCCTGGCGAATCGAAAGAGGATTCGTCAGACGATGACGTTGAATCTGGCAAGCAAGCTCCTACAGCAAAATCCACCTCTAAAAACGAAACAACTGCAAACAACGCTGCTGCAACCGCAGCGGCCGTCAACAACCCTGAGGAAAGACAATTTCGCGATGGACAGACGGAAACTCCAACTGAAGACGAAATAGCTGCTGGACAAGAATCTGGCCAAACCGAAAACGCCTGGTCCAGCAAGAATCGACCGACACTTCTGGCCAACATGGTTCAACCAGAATTTGATCAACGATCGTTCGCGGCAGCGATGGACGTTGTCGAACAAGAACTGGAAAGCGATTCTTTTCATAGCGAAATTATGGTGGGTGCGGGCGTTGTCGTGGCTGTCGGATTCTCTATTTCGCATATGACTTTGCTTGTTCGTTCAGGCGCATTGCTAACCAAGTTCATGTCTTCAGTGCCGATCTGGGTTTCGTTTGACCCGTTGCCGCTGCTTAATGCTGTTGGGCCGCTTGATGGCCAAAAAACATCCGAATCATTACTTGATATTGTGAACACAGAAAAATGATCCACAAATTAATCAAACCATTGTTTAATCTGTCGATGACGACACGTATTGCGTTTGTGCTAGCCATGTGGTCGGCAACGGTGTTGTTGTTGCTAAGTATGATTGGGGTGATCGATGATGGTCATACGACGACCATCGAATATCGGACACAATTGGCGGAAATGTATGCGGTCAGTTGCTCTCAATTGGCTTCCAAAGGCGACATTAACGATGCGGCAGTATTGTTAAATTCATTGGCCCGTCGAGACCAGAACGTCATTTCTTGTGGTATTCGCAACAACGAAGATCAGGTATTGGTCGCGACCAGCCAACACAAACAAGTGTGGCACGAACATACGCAACGTTCTGATTTCAATAAAATTGAAGTGCCGTTGTTTCAGAAGGATCAACAAATTGCAAAAATCGAAATCGCGTTTAAATCTCCTGTAGCTTCAGGAATGGTTGGGTTCTTGTTAACGCCACCGGTACGCATCACGATTCTTGCGTGCGTGTTGAATTTGATCGGATTCGCGATTTTGCTTAATCGTTGTTTTCGACAATTTGATCCTTCTCAGGTCGTGCCACATCGAGTTAGAACGGCACTGGATACTTTGGCTGAAGGCGTTTTGGTGCTCGACAACGACAATCAAATCATGTTTGCAAACGAGAAGATTTGTCGAGCCTTGCATGAGCCTTCCCGTCAGTTGCAAGGACGAAACATAACGTCGCTACCGTGGCAACGTACGCCAAAGAAATCCAACAATGAACTCGTGCTCGATTCAGTAGAAAAAGTGCTCGAAGTCGATGGCCAGCAGCCGCGACACTTTAAGTTGAATCAAAGCCCAATCACCGACGAAGCGGGGGTGCGTCGAGGCATGTTGTTAAGCCTGGATGACATAACTGAAATTCGCGAACAGCATGGAAAATTACTCTCGGCGATGGAGAGACTCGCCAACTCGAAGAAGGAGATTGCGGAAAAGAACGAGGAATTGCTGACCTTGGCGACTCGAGACGCTTTGACCAATTGCTTCAACCGTCGAGCATTTATTGAGACGCTTGAAAAGACCTGGAACGCCAGTCAACGATACAACCACCCACTTAGCTGCATCATGATCGACGTTGATTACTTTAAAAATGTCAACGATCAACATGGACACGCGGCCGGCGATGAAGTGCTGAAGCGAGTTGCAAACGTGTTTATGGACAATGCTCGGAGCAGCGATATTGTTTGTCGTTATGGCGGCGAAGAATTTTGTATATTGTTGCCGAATGTGGATATTGCCGGTGCGCAGATCGCAGCCGAGCGATACCGACGCCTTGTTTCGGAAATCGAGTTTAATAACCTGTCGATAACGATCAGCTTGGGCTGTAGCGATCGATCTTTTGGTGCTGATATTCCGGAGAAAATGCTCGATCAGGCGGACCAGGCTTTATATATTGCGAAACGAAATGGTCGCAATCGCGTTTGCCGATTTGATCAACTCGAAGAAGAAGTCGCTTCCGTTTAGACGCAGACGATAGGGAGTACTGGGCGGCTCAGACCTGTTGTTGAAGCGCTGCTTCTCTAAAATTGATCAACCGTCGACGGTCGCTGCACCAGAGTTTTAAGTTTAGACATCCAAATATATCTTTGATTCGCAGACTCGTAATCGTTGGGCTTTGAAGTTCAACCATGTTGCGCATCGCTTCGGGAAGACGATAGAACGGGATCTTTGCATTAAGGTGATGAACGTGGTGATAGCCGATGTTGCCCGTCATCCAGCTAAGGACGCGACCGGTTTTCAAATAGCTGGAAGATTTAAGCGCGGCATCAACATAGCTCCATTCATCCGAACTTAATCGATGCATGCCAGGAAAATTGTGTTGAGCATAAAACAGATACGTGCCGAATCCGCATCCTGCGAAAAAAGGGACCAAAGCGCCAAGTATTAACGCCTGCCACGATATCATTGCCAAAGCGACCAGGACAATAACATGAAGGGCAAACGATACGCCTGCCAGATAGAATTTTGCAGGTTCGTTCAGAAAATGCCTGAGGCATTTGTTCCACATAAAACTGGTCAGGTATCCAAACACGATAATCATCGGATTGCGAATGATTCGGTAACCCAATTGGCGAGAGCTCGACATGGCAAAGTATTCATCGACGGTAATCAACGGAAAAGAACCGATTTCGTAGCCGAATGATTTACAATTGTTTTGGTGGTGGCTGTCATGAGTTTCTTTCCAAACGTTCGCAGGGCTCAAAACAAACATTCCGTACGTTTGAAAAATCCACTTGGCAAACTTTGAATCTTTCAGGATAGCTCCGTGAAGATAGTCGTGATACATGACGAACATCCGAATCAGCGTGAGTCCGGAAATCAAACTGCTTGCGATCGCAACCCACAAGTAGGGGTGAAACATAGCGACCGAAATGGAAGTGATCAGTGACGCGATCGAGGCCGCTAAATGCCACCAGCTTAGTAGTCGATTTTCGGTAGCAAACTCTTTAGTGGCAATAAGCAAATCTTTGTCTTGCTGATTCATATGTTTCTTCCGTGCAATCAGATGCAGTCATTTCGCGCAAATTAACCGTCGGAGAGCTCGTAGGGGGTTGAGAAGTAATGGTGGGCTGTTTTGGCAATCAGCAAGTCGCGAAAAATTACCAGCGACGATTGTTGCTTTGTCGTTCTTTGGCTTCGTTAACCGTAACGGCGCGACCATCGATGCGTTGCAGGTTAACGCTCTCGATAGCTTCCATTGCCATTTGGCGGTCCGCCATTTCAACAAATGCGAATCCACGTGATCGGCCAGTCTCGCGATCGGTGATGATCTTTACGGAGGTGACTTGACCGTAGTCGCTGAAAACTTTTTCAAGATCAGCTTCGCTAACATTGAAACTTAAATTACCGACATAAATATTCATGGTTTGATTTCCTTTTGATTGAGTGTGGCCGTCGAGTGATGAATGCAACGCAAGACGCCAAAACTTGATGTGGTCTAGAACAACTGAAGAAGAACTCAATTCAGCGAGAACAACAAAGCTCTAGGACCAAAAAGAAAAATCAACTCAATCGAAACTAACGGTCGGATGCATTTTCGTTTGAAAACTACGGAACCAGCCGCCGCTGAGTTCACCTCAGCGATGACTAACCGTATACCAATTCGGCCGTGACGTCGATTCAAAACAGACTGTTTATAGGTCTTTTGGTGGATTAACCCGATTTCGAACGCGCTTTGGACTTCTTGTTTTTCTTGAAACGGGAGGATGGTGGCCCTGATTTTCCGGGCGTAGCAGAACGGCTTCGATTTGATTTCCCGTACGACTTTCGTTTGCCCGAAGCACGAGAGCTGCGCGGGCCTCGTTCGTTTTGTTCTTCGTACGGACGCAATCTCATTGGTCGACCGGAGACTCGGGTATCGGAAAGTCGATCGAGAATTTCGTCGGCGCGATCGGCAGGCAGATCAATCGTTGAATAAGATTGGTGGATGCGGATGGAGCCAATTTCGTCTCCTTCAATATCGCTTTCGCCCGCAACGGCGCCAACGATGTTACCTGGCCGAACTCCATCGCGTTTACCGATCGCGATACGAAACCGTGCCATGCCTGGTTCCGGTGGTCCCGAAAATCGACCCCGAGGGTTACCGTCAGAATTCCTGCCGTTGCCTCGTTCCCTACGCTCGCGTACTGGACGATCTTTCATCAAGAAGTCTCGTCCATTTTGTCCCATCATCGCAATTGCCGCCGCAATTTGTTCGACACTGTGATCGGATTGAGCGATAAAGTCATCGACAAGTTTCTGAAAGAAAGTCATATCCCGATTGGTGATCGTTTTTTCAATGTTTGCATGAAATCTTTTGATGCGTTGGGCGTTGATTTGATCCGCCGTGGGTGGGTCAACGATTTCGATTTCCTGGCGAGTGATCTTTTCGATGAACTTTAGCTTGCCACGCTGGGAGTGAGTCAAAAAGATAATCGCTTCACCCTTTTTGCCAGCACGACCCGTTCGTCCGATGCGGTGGGTATAGGCTTCCGGGCCTTCCGGCGGATCGTAATTAAACACATGACTGATTCTGGAAACATCCAGACCGCGAGCGGCAATATCTGTCGCGACCAGAATATCCAGTTGGCCGGATTTCAATTTTTCAATCGTTCGCTCGCGTGCTTTTTGTTGCATTTCGCCATTCAAAGCAAACGCTCGCAATCCCGCCCGTGTCAACTTGTCAGCAACCACGCTGGTGGTTTCCCGGGTGCGTGTAAATACAATAGCGCCGTCGGCATCTTCGGCTTCCAGAAATCGGATCAGCGTATCAACTCGATCGCGCGGAGAAACCAGAACCGCTCGTTGGCGAATTGAATCGGCAGTCAAAGTTTTTCGTTTAATAGTGACCTTGGCCGGGTCGGTCAAATATCGCTGAGAGATCTTTCTAATTTGATCTGGCAGCGTAGCGGAAAACAGTGCGATTTGTCGTTCGGCAGGTGCGCGGTCGAGCACAAATTGAACGTCATCCAAAAAGCCCATGTTCAGCATCTCATCCGCTTCATCCAAAACAAGGCATTCGATTTCACTTATGTCCAGCTTACCGCTTTTGATATGATCAATCGTTCGGCCTGGTGTACCGACGATGACTTGCGGACCTTTTCGCAATTGTCGGAATTGGATCTCATAGTCTTGTCCGCCGTATATAACCGCGTGCTGAAAGCCTTTTAGATTGGCGCCGTAAGATTCAAACGACTTGGCAACCTGGATCGCGAGTTCACGAGTTGGTACAAGAACCAGAACTTGCGGTTCTTTACAATCCGTTTCGATACGAGAAAGTATTGGCAACGCAAACGCAGCAGTTTTTCCAGTTCCGGTTTGCGATTGAGCAAGTACATCTTTGCCGTAAAGCAAATGTGGAATGATTTCCGCCTGTATAGGAGTTGGTTTTTCATAGCCAACAGCCGTGATTGCCTGTTGTACTTCTTTGCTTAACGGAAGATCCGAAAAGGAAATCGTGGCTTCTTCGGTGGTCGGCTTGGCTTTTTTGTTTTTCGACTTAAATGGTTTTACTTCCTGAACGACCGGTTTTGTTTTCTTTGGTTCCGTTGGCTGCGGTGGGGTTTGTTCCGATTTCGTCGGATCGGTTTGAGTCTGCTCTGTTTGAGCCTGCTCT
>CAYONX010000004.1:168350-191912 GCA_964405425.1 uncultured Pirellulaceae bacterium
CTGCTCTGTTTGAGCCTGCTCTTTGTCACTTTTCTCTGGCAGCGTTAAATGGGGCGAGATCTCAAGTGATTCGCCGAACACATTTTCCAAAATTGCCTCGGCGGATTCTTCACCATCCATAAATACTTCGTTTTCGTTTTCCAACATCGATGTTCTCTTTTAGGTCGATTGATTCAGTATTCGATCCAAGTGGAGCGCACTTGGTAACGGTGCGAGAAACCATGACGCTGGTTCGCGCAAATTATTCAACGAGTAAGAAGGGCGAACCGATTGCAGGGGTGGCCCGATACTGATTGGCGTCGATTGTTATCACACACAATTTTGCGACGCCGCTTCACCCGTGTTGTTTCCGTGGATGCCCATACCATCGGGCCAAAAATTGGAAACTTGGAAGACCTGTCGCTTGAGCCGATTCGTTCAATTCAATTGTGAGGCTCGATTAACAGCGAGCATCATACACAAACTTTCAATCAGCAGCGACGCGAATTCTTCGGAAACCTTGAAAGAATCAACTCGGTAACCGGTACAAACGGAATCTTTGCGTAGTACGACCGGCAAACTTCCATTGAAGTAGCCGAAACGGGAGGCATCAAACTTTCCCGCACCGCCGTCTGCCGTGACGTTGGCTGGAGTCCAGAATTCGTAGATTTGTACGTTTGTTATCCAGTTTTGCCGACGGAGTATGCTATCTCGGAAACCATTAACAAATGGTGGAAAAACGGGGGTTGAGGCCGGTAAACACGTACAAATTTTCCAGATGGAATTGTGATTTCAGGACGGATTTGTTACATCATTGCGGTTGCCAGATCGACAATTTTCGATCGGCGGAACAGGCAATTCAATAATTATCCCAGATAGACTCACGAGCCATGTCAGATCATTCTCACGGCGGCAATAAATACATCCACTTGCTTCAAGAATTTTCCATCCCGTTACTGGCGGGTGTGGTTGCCGCTTTGGCCGTTGCCAATATTGATTTCGAAACGTACGACCGATTGGTACACGGTACTTGGTCTTACGTTACGGGTGAAGAATATCACGGCCATGGTCATGGTGGCGGTCACGATGCTGGACATGATGGCGACGACCATGCGCATGCGGACGATCACGATCACCATGACGATCACGCTCACGACAATGACGCCGGTCATGCAGATGATCACGACCACGGCGGTGACGAACATGCCATTGAGTCCCACGGGGGCGATCACAACGAACCGTGGTGGCATCATTACGCGACATTACACTTCATCATCAATGATTTGTTTATGGTCGTCTTTTTTGGAGTCGCTGCCAAAGAGATTACGGAAGCTTGTTTGCCCGGTGGCGCACTCAATCCACCGTCCAAAGCGGTCAACCCGTTGCTGGGCACCATTGGTGGTGTATTGGGACCGGTCGGTTTTTACTTTTTGTTTAACGTCATGATGGGCCAGGAAGCCTGGTCCAATGGTTGGGGGATTCCAACGGCGACCGATATTGCGCTAGCCTGGCTTGTGGCCAGGATGGTGTTTGGAAACGGGCATCCGGCAATTGCATTTTTGTTGTTGCTGGCGGTTGCCGACGATGGAATTGGATTAATGATCATTGCGATTTTCTATCCTGATCCGCTGCATCCCACAGAATGGTTGAATGCACTTTGGATTTTGCCTGGCATGGCGGTTGCTTATATGTTTCGCCGAATGGATGTGAAGGCATGGGTGCCCTACGTTCTGATCGGTGGCGGATTAAGTTGGTGGGGGTTTTACAGTGCGCACCTGCACCCTGCTCTTGCCCTGGTCCCGATCGTTCCACTGTTGCCGGGTCCAGCCCGCGACGAAGGTTTGTTTCGTGATGATGTAACAACCACCGAAACCGATACGCTGAATAATTTTGAACATGCGGTGAAAACGTTTGTTGATTTTGGATTATTCTTTTTCGCGTTTGCCAATGCGGGCGTGCCCTTTTCCAACCTTAATAATTTGACCTGGATCGTTTTGTTATCGTTGTTGGTTGGTAAGACGGTTGGCATTTTCTTTTTCTCGTATGTTGGCAAGTTGATTGGATTTCCATTGCCAAAAGGAATGAATGAAAAGCACTTGCTTGTGGCGGGTGTGGTCGCCGGACTTGGATTGACGGTGGCGCTGTTCGTGGCTGGTCAGGCGTTCAAGATCGATATACCTTCCCAGGGCGCAGCCAAGATGGGCGCGCTTTTCTCAGGCGGTATCGCTTTGGTTGCGATAGTGCTGGGAGCGATCCTGCGGGTGAAGGATGGGGCAGGACAGGAAGACAATGACGCTGCCCAGCAGGGTGCGGAACACTGATTTTTGCGTGTCCGACCGCTCTGACGATTGTCAAACGAACAAATACAGTTAACCTGAAGTGATTCTGTTACCAAGTTCATTTCAAAGACTGTATGTTTGAATCGCCGTTTGCTTACGAAAAGATCGCCGCAACTACGTGGGCCTACTTTTCGTCGCTGCTTATGCTGGCGATCTTCTTCAAATTCAATCGGTTTTGGAGCGTTCGCAATTTTGATCTGTTTTTGATCATTCTTCTTGCGCCTGGGATCATCATGATTGACTTCGGCAATCAGGTTGCCAGTTCGGTGAGTGTACCTGCACCGGCGATTGCGCCAGTTGATGATTCGGATACTCAAGCCGATACCGGTTTGCTGGCGCCCACCATCGATTCGAACGATACGTCTATTGAAAACCTTGCATTGAAATCGACTCTTCAGCGCGGTCAAAAGTATCAGCGAATCGGGTTCTATTGGTTGCTTTCGATGTGTCTGGTTTTTTTAATTCGTTCGCTGATCGATCCGCTGCTTACCAGGCGCCCGCTCTTATCGCCCAATTTAAGTGTGGGTGGTTTGGTGTTTTTGATGTGCAGTCTGATGGCTTTTCTGTACGCAAATATTTTGTCGGCTCAACCGACTCCGGAAGATTTAGCGGCGGCCAGGTCTTCGATCAAGATGATCCAGCGTGAAGTTGCTCAGGATGATGACACCAATGAACTGAAAAAACGTGGCCCAGGACTGCCGTTGTTTCAGCTGTTTCCAATCATCCCGACATTTACCAACAGCCAGGAATTGATGGCCGCTGATGTTGACGAGAATTTGAATGTTCGCCGATATGCTATTGCTTCTAAGACATTGGCGATCCTCAGCCAAAGCGCGATCGTGCTTGGCTTGTTGTTGATCGGATTGATACATTTCGAAAATGTTCGAACTGGGTTCGGTATGGCGTGCATATATTTAATGCTTCCCTATACGGCTCAATACATGGGTCATGTTTCGCATGTGCTGCCTGGTGCGATGTTGGTATGGGCGGTGGTCTGTTTCCGCCGGCCGGCGCTCTCTGGCATTTTCATTGGATTGGCAGCAGGTGCGGTTTACTATCCGATCTTTCTGCTCCCGCTATGGATTAGTTTCTATTGGGAGAAAGGCGTCCGCCGATTTATCGCGGGAGTCTTGATAGCGATTACGATTTGCGTGGCTTCTCTGGCTTTGACGTCCAGCGACCTGGCTCATTTCAATGAACAACTTCGAGTCACTTTTGGTTTCTGGTTCCCCAAAATGGCTGGTCTGGACGGGATCTGGGGGTTGGGTTGGGACAGTGCTTATCGCATTCCCATCCTGGTGGCCTTCTTTGCACTTTGTGTTTCATTCGTTTTTTGGCCGATCAGAAAAAACATTGGAACGCTTTTCGCTTACACCGCTGCGGTCATGGTAGGCGTCCAATTCTGGCATGGGTTCGAAGGCGGTTTGATCATGGCGTGGTTTTTGCCATGTGTGTTGATGACAGTTTTTCGGCCCAACACTGAAGGCCGAATTGCAGCAACAGAATTAAAAGAGAGGCGAATTGCGAAGCCGGAAACGGTCGAAGATCTAATCGGCGAAGCGGCATAATTGTAATATTTGCGCCAGTTTATTGTGGGGCGGCGTATTCTGCAGGGCGACCAAGTCTCTTTCTTATTGGCGAGCCAGGATGCCGATTACTAAAGGGTTGATCGCCCGCACATTTGGCCGCGGGTTTAACGCTGTTCAATCTTCTACTGTTGCGTTTCCATGAATCGATTCTTCAAGACATTTTTACTCGGACTGATTATTTTTGTTGGTGCCTGGCTGCTTTTCAATCGTCAACAGATCCGCAGCGTTTCCGATGCCTGGAGCCTGGCCCGTTACCAGGTTGGCGGCAATTCGAATGCAGGCCGTCGTCCATTTCAATTGGTTAGCACATCGGACTACGTGCCAGCAACTCAAACGCCGAACTATTCCAAACCGGTGACAAATTTTGTTCGGCAGAATAATTCCACACAGTTTCGTTCGTCTCTGCCCAATCGACCCGCATTGCAGCGTGCCAATCCGGGAACGATCCGAATTGCGTCTTTTAAGCTGGATTCGACGTCCACAGGCGGAAACGTTCGCTTAACGGCTGATATTTGTCAGCAGTATGATGTCGTGGCCATTCAGAACAGCTCCGGGCTGTCGATTTCAAAACTGGTCAATGATTTGAATCGTCGCGGATACGATTTTCGTTTTGTTGATAAAGTTGGTACTAACCAACGCTTCGCCACGATTTTCAATCAGCAGACCGTTGTGCTCGAAGAACAGCACTGGTACACCGTGAACGATCCGGAAGACTTATTCTTGTTTGAGCCGCTTGTCGCCTGGTTTCGTGTTCGTAACGCACAACCGGATGAAGCGTTTACATTTTCACTTGCCAATGTGCAGTTGAACGATCGTAAGCCAGACCAGGAAATGTCTTATCTGGGGCAGTTGTTTCGGGCGATTCGATTGGACGGTCGTGGAGAAGATGACATTATTCTTGCTGGCGATTTCTTTTCGAGCGACAAGCAGCTCAAGAAGTTGGAAAAGGAAAGCGGTTTGACGGCGACGATAGTTGGATTGGCGACCAATACCCGCAAAGACATGCAATTTGACAATATATTGTTGGAAGATCGTGCGACCGTTGAATTTTCTGGTGAAAGTGGCGTTTTCGATTTCATGAAGCGATTCAACATGACGCTGGTAGAAGCGCTTGCCATTTCAAACCGCATGCCAGTATGGGCAGAATTCTCGATCTTCGAAGGCCGTTCACCCGGTCGCGCCGCTGAGCGCAGCGCAGGTTTTAATCGCTAATTGGCTTGGCAGTTTACCCGTATCTACTTTGAACTGGTTGCCAGCCGCTGGTGGGTCATCTCGATGGCTTTCAACAATCCTTTTGCTTTGTTGAGTGTTTCTTCGTACTCCAGATCCGGGTCGCTGTCGGCTACCACGCCTGCACCGGCTTGAACGTAAGCGGTATCACCGGTGATCACCATCGTTCGTAATGCGATACAGGTATCCATGTTTTGCGAGTAATCAAAATAGCCAACGGCTCCTGCGTACGGGCCGCGCCGACGATTCTCGATTTCGTCAATGATTTCCATGGCACGAACTTTTGGTGCGCCGCTAACGGTGCCTGCGGGCAAGCTGGCCATCAGCGCATCAAAGGCATCACAATCGTCTCGCAATTGACCAGTTACCGTCGATGAAATATGCATCACATGGCTGTATCTTTCCACGACCATCAAATCCGGCAATTCAATCGAGCCAAATTCAGCAACACGGCCGACATCGTTGCGGCCCAGGTCGACCAGCATCACGTGTTCGGCGCGCTCTTTTTCGTCGGCCAGCAATTGTTCTTCGAGCATTTTGTCTTCGGCGGCATCATTCCCGCGGCGACGGGTTCCGGCGAGTGGCCGGACGGTCATTTTTCCATCGACAACACGGCACATGATTTCGGGAGAGCTTCCCACCAGCGTCGTTTCGTTTGTCCGAACAAAGAACATGAAAGGGCTGGGGTTAAGTACTCGTAACGTTCGGTAGACCTCAAATGGATCGCAGGCAATTGGAACTTGCAATCGTTGACTGATGACGACCTGAAAGATATCGCCAGCACGAATGTATTGCTGGCACTTTTCAACCGCTTCTTTGAATTGTTCGCGAGTGAAATTGGACTCGTATTCAAGAGCCTGATCGGATTCGCTACCGGTGTCGACCGTCAACAGGTCGGTTTCCGGTGTGTTTAGTCTTTTCACCAAGCTATCGATTCGGTCAATCGCGTCGGACCGTGCGGCTTCGGCGTCGCCGTTGTGTTGGTTCATCCAGGCCAGCGAGATTACCGTCAGTGTCTTGTTGATGTTGTCGAACACGAGCATCGAATCATAGAACGCGAACGACAAATCGCTCAAATTGCGATCATCTTCAGGAGCATCTGGCAACGATTCAACATATCGAACCACGTCGTAGCCAGCGTAGCCGATGGCACCACCAGTAAATGGTGGCATGCCTTCCAATTGGGCGACGCGGACGCTTTCAATTTGCTTACGAAATTCCGCTAACGGGTTTTCGGAAGTTTGTGTTTGCGTTCCGTTTTCGTCAACGATGGTGACTTCGTTGCCTTTGGCCAAAATTTTTCGAGTCGGATCGGCTGCCAAAAAGCTGTAACGACCGACGACTTCGCCCCCGACCACACTTTCGAACAAACAGGCTTCGTTGCCGGAATCTATTCGTTTGAATGCCGAAACGGGCGTCAGTGAATCGCACAGCAAGCGACGATAAACCGGAACCGCATCGTGCGACGCGGCCAGCTTCAGGAACTCGGATTTATCAGGAAAATGAAACAAAGGCTCGACCCCGTTGGTAACTCAAGTCCATGATTTAATCAGATCGACCGCGGTTCACAAGTCAGTAGTAGATCAATTTTCAGACTTGGTTAGATGTTTATCACAGAATTCCCGGATCGCCTTGTATCCACGATTTTGGTTTTTATTTTTGCGAAAGCCACGACCGCCGTTGTTCTTTACGGCTTCAACCTTCTCGTCCGATTCGACTTTCAATTCTCACCGATCATTGGCGCGGTGCAGATCCATCAACGGTTAAGCTGCGGGTTTTTGTCAGGCCAATTCCTGCGCTCGCCAACACAACGGCAACGAAAATATTGATCAACGATAACAGTTGCCAATACCAATATTCGCTCCAGGCAACGCCCAGCGTGGCAACCATGAAAACTGCGGTAGGATGCCAGGGCACGATGGATTCAATCATTGTGCCTGTGTCTTCAAGGCAGCGCGACAAGACGCTGCGATCAATGCCTTGTTCGTCATACTTGGATTTAAATGCGTCACCGACGATAAAGCTGGTTGCGTATTGGCTGGAAGTCAGAGCGTTTGTGATTGCGGTCGTGATCAGCGTTCCCAGCACTGTCAGCCGGGGCGATTCGATGAATTTGAGTAAAGCACCAACCACTGTTGGCATCGCTCGAATATGATCCATCGCTCCGATGAATATGAAAACCATGAATGCAATAATGATCGGTTCGTGCAGCTCATACAGGCCGCCGCGGTTGAGCAAGATCTGAACTTTCTCTGGAACATCGTCTACCCATGGAGCCATCGTCACATCGAATCCTTTGTGAACACTGGCCATGATATCGGTCAACATGAAATCCTGAAAGAACAGAGCCAACCCACAGGCAGCGATGATTGACGAGATCAAAACTGGAACCGTTGGAGCGCGAAACAATGAGCCAGCCAGAACAATCAACGGCGGCAACAACAGCCATATCGAAAAGCTAAACATGGCTTCGAGTGAATTCAACAGCGGATCAAGCTGGCTAAGCTCATCGCCGGTTATCGTTGGTGGAAAGATCGATCCCATCCAGAAATAAATCGCCGCCGCCGCCATTGCAGAAGGCAGCGTTGTCCAAAGCATCGCCCGAATGTGATCATACAAATCAACTTCGGCTCCGAGCGCTGCCAGATTGGTGGTGTCTGAAAGAGGCGAAAGTTTGTCGCCAAAATAGGCACCACCAATAATTGCTCCGGCGGCAATGCCAGGATTGGCTTCTAACGCCATTGCAATGCCGATCAACACGACGCCAATCGTCCCAACGGATCCCCAACTGGTTCCGGTCAAGGTTGAAAATATAATCGGAGCAAGGAACGAGAGCACATACAGGTACGCCGGGTCAATATTTTTCAAGCCAAAATAAACCAGCATCGGGATGGTGCCACAAATAATCCAACTTGCGATCACCATTCCAATACAGAACAGAATAAAGAACGCAGGAATCGCTTTTTGAAATTTCGCGACGATCGAATCCTGAATGTTCGCCCAACGATGCCCAGTCAACAACAACTGAGCCACAGTAATTGCGGCAGCCAGAATAAAAATAATCTCCAGCGGTAACGGTGGCTGGATCAAAGAAAGTGGGCGCACAATTAGACCGTAAACGATCAATCCGATCAGAACGGCCACTGGGATCAGCGCTTGCCAAAGGGGAGTATCGAATTCACTTGGCGTTTGAGAGTCTGTCAATTCGCTGCTTCCAACCGAATGGGCGTATCGTAATACACAGCACAGTAACCAGCGTCCGACAATTCGGCAGGAGTAATCGCATTTGCACAGCGGCCCGCTGACAACCAACCTCCCTTGTCCATCAATGCAAGTTCCGGGTGCTGGTCGCGGCAATGTTTGATTTTCAAGTGTAGGTTTCCCGATTCTGATTGCACACAAACCAGGTCCCCGTCGGCAAAGCCGTTGGCGGAATCAGGATGAACGCGAATTTCTGCCGTTCCGGTCTGGTCCGCAGACTGCCATTGAGAAGCCTGGCACCGATCAGTTGACACTGCCATCAAACGTAATGGAAATCTCGGGGGCAATTTGTTTTCCGGATGAGTGTATTCGGTGATCAAGTTAACTTTGCCAGACGCCGTTGGGAATTTTCGATCCGCGAAAACTACGTTCGCCGCGTCAGGATTGCGAACCACGTCTTCGCCAATGGATTCGAATTTGATGCCATGTTTTTGAAGCGGTTCAGTCATTTTTCTTAACCACCATTCGGCGTCACCTTCAAAATGTTCTGACATTGCGACGCGGCGGGCAAGCTGTTGCACGATTTGGTAGTCCGTCATCGCGTCGCCCGGTGGTGTGACGACTGGCTTCAGTCGATTCAGGTAATGATGGCCGTAGGCCCCAATCAGATCGTTGTCTTCGAGCATCGTAACCGCCGGCAAGATCACATCGGCGCAACGTGCGGTGTCGGTCATAAACATATCAACCACGACGGTAAACCGATCATTGAAAGCCCGCTCTGTCGCCGTTGAATCTGGCAGATTGGTGACGGGGTTGGCGGCAGAGACAAAAATCATCTTGATTGGCGGGTCGTTGGCGGATTCGATTCCTTGCGCCAAAATCGGTTCAGGGATCACGCGTGGAGCAATGCTTTTATGGCCAAACGACAAATCGAAAGCGCCTTTGCGAGGAAAGTAGAACGAGACGCTTGCACCTGGTCGCCCGATGTTGCCAGTTACGGCACCAAGGGCGTCAATCGATCGAACGATGGCCGCACCGTTGCGACGACGCTGCATTCCCCATCCCAACAATATCGTGGTTGGTCCGTTTGTATATTCTTGCGCCAATTCGATGAGCGTCGTTTCATTCAACCCCGCCATTGCCGCCCAGTCAGCGGTACTGCGACTTTGAACAAGTTGAAAATACTGATCAAGATTGTCGCAGTATTCCGCCACGTTTGGATCAAGATTGTTGTTTTCGTAGCACCATCGACTGATGCCAAACGCCAGCGCGGCGTCGCCACCGGGTTCAATCGAAACATATCGATCGGCCAGAGATGCAGTGCGATGTTTGATCGGATCGATCAATACGATCCGGGCGCCTTTAGCCTTGGCCTGTTTCAATACCGGCAACAGATGAACGTGGCTGACGTAAACATTTTTGCCCCACAAGAAAATGGTTTTTGCATTTAGCAGATCAAAGAAGTCGTTACTGTCTTGGGTACCGAAATCCATGGCCTGGGCCCAGTCCCCTGCCCCAGCACAAATGTCACCGATCTTGATCGTGGTCGGACCAAATTTCTGAAAGAAATAATCAGTGACGTATTTCATCATCCCCATTGAACCACCACATCGATAATTCAATATCGATGCTGGCCCAAATTCATCGCGAAATTGGAGCATTTTTTCTGCGACCAGATCCAACGCATCTTCGATAGCGACCGTTTCCCAATCGTTGGAATTCTTGTCGCGACGAATCATCGCCTGAGTAATTCGATTGGGATCATATTGGCGGTCGAGGAAACGACTGGTGCGGTGGCACAGGAATCCTTGCGTGATTGGATGATCGGGGTCGCCTTGCAATCGCACGATCTTGTTGTCCTTGATTGTCGCGATGACACCGCAACCGTCGGGGCAGTCGCGGTTGCAAGCAGTTTTTACTTTCAAATTCATGATTTTTTATTGTGTGACACGTTCGGTCCCAAAGTTGCCGACCAGGCAAAGCAGACAACGAAATCGGTGAGTTTCGACCAAAAACTTGCACCGGGATTGTGTTTCATGATAACCGATTTTCGACGAGTTGACCGAATGTGTCCCGGCGTCGGCCAATGATTCTTTCGTCAATCAAGTTTTCCTGTTGATTTTCGAGAGACCAAAAAATGATTCAACCACTCAATATCCCGCAACTGTCATCTGCCAAACCTCGCGGTGGTTTGCAAAGTGTTTCTGAGCTTTTGCCTCGTCTGATCCAGATGTATGAATTACAAGCACAAGCCCGTCGACAAATCGAAGCTGATAACCAACGTCACGCCAGCATTAACGGTCACAGCGGCGAACAATCAACATTCGATTGGTACCAATAGTTTAATTTTGCGACAGCTAGTTGCCGACGATATGGAGGCATCTAGCTGTTTGTCAAAGCTACAATGACCGATGCATGCATCAGATGTGGTGAAACAGGCTTTTTTTGATCGCAAAGCCTGCCACATTGATCGTGTTCTGTTTGTCCTCTCGCGATATAATTGGCAATCAATACACGCCAGCGAGAGAAATATGGAATCGATTTATTGGGTCATTTCAAGGGACTGTAATCAGAAGTGTCCGCACTGTTACAACGATTCGCGACCGGGTGCGGCGGGGTTAAATTCGCAGCAAGTTTCTGAAGTGGTTAAGCATCTTCCGCGCCCAGACGAATGCAGCGTCGAACGGGTGATCATCTCAGGCGGTGAAGTGCTGGTTTGGCCGGAACTGTTGTTCCAGGGACTGCAAGAGTTGTTTGAACACTTTGGCGATCAAACTGAATTGTGGGTTCAAACCAATGGAGACTTGCTGGATGAAGCAACGCTGAACCAGTTGCTTGAAGCCAACGTCAGTCGCATCGATATTGCCAGCATGGATAAATTTCATCGCAAAGGCAGCATCGACCGTCGAGAATTTCTTGAGAGCTTGTTTCACAAACACGGGCTCGTCGATGCGGAGCGGAATAACACAAAAGCTGGAAATCAGAACCAACCGCCTGTTGGCGTTGAATCGAGTGGTAGTCCGTTGACGTATGCGTTTTGGGGTGCCAATCAGGATGAATGGATTGGTCCGTTGTGGCCGCGGGGCCGCGCACTTCAGAAAGGCTTGTCAAAGGCAGGGCCTGAAGATGAATTTTGCCGCAATTGGAGCGGGGCTAAGAACTTTCTGGATTACAACGAACCAGAAAGCGAAGTCAGCATTCAATTGGCAGACGTTTATCCTTGCTGCCCGATGACCTGCAGACCGATTGGGAGTCTGCTCAATGAGTCGTTAATTGCTATGCTTGATCGATGCAGTAGCCATCCGGTTTATCAGGCGCTGAATCAAGGCCAGCCCGAAGCGATGGGTGAGTCGTTAGGGATTAGTGAAGAATATGGAATCGAGCGCAGCAAAGCGTTAGGCAACCATTGTTTGTGGTGCGACGAATTTTTTGTTAAACACGCCCCGGATCTGCTGTACACTGGCGGTATGACCGAACGCGGGGATGTTGATCTGGTCCAGATTTCAAAGACTAAACTTTCTTAATCAAAACCGATCTTTTGACTGCTCACTTCTCAAATCATTCAACGATCAAAAATGCAAATCAGTTGGCAGGCCATCGAAGAACGAATCCGATCAGATTTTCCTGATGTCGACTCGATTTCGCCGGATGAGCTGGCTGCCTGGTTGGCCGACGAATCGCGAACCGATCCGCTGATCATCGATGCAAGGGCGGAAGAAGAATTTGCGGTCAGCCATCTGAAAAACGCGCAGCATGCGACGACGGTTGATAAAGTCGTCGAAATCGCGGGTGAAAGAAGTTGCGTTGTGTATTGTTCGGTTGGGATTCGGTCAGCGAAATTGGTGAGACTGCTGTCCCAGGCTGGTGTCAAAAACGCCTGCAATCTTACTGGCTCAATATTTCGCTGGACCAACGAAGGTCGGCAAGTTTTTCGTGGCAATCAATCGGTAGAAACGGTCCATCCATTTGATAGCAAATGGGGACAGTTGTTGAACCGAGACCATCACGGGTATCTGTAAAAATCAGCCGAGGAGAATAAATGTTTGTCAGAATATTATTGTTCAGCTTGGTTGTTGTTGCACTGACCTTGGGTTCATTCTATTGGTATCACACCACCAAAAATCAAGTCTGGTGGCCCAATTCGATCGACAAAGTTGTTTTTTATTCGATCGATGGCCGTGGAACCAAGGAGGTAAACGAGAAAGAATATGAAAAGTACTTTCATAAATTTCCAGTGGTTGGTGAAGTGGAATTAACTGGCGAAGATCGCAGCTCGCTTTTGACAGCGTTGAACCAGGGGATCGCTGAAGGTTTTGCGAAAGCCAGTTGTTTCTGGCCACGACACGGAATTCGAATTGAACGTGCGGGGCAAACAACGGACTATGTAATTTGTTTTTATTGCAAATTTATGGAAGTCCATAACTCGGACGGGCGAAAAATAGTTATGACTTCCGATCGTCCAAAAGCGGTTTTCAATCAATTATTGAGCAAGTATGAATTGCCGCTGGTGCCAGAGTAGTAGACGCCGTCAATTTACTCTGACCGCATCGTTGCTGCGGGGCGCGTCGGTCGCTTTCCAGGCATGCAGCAATCGACAGGACAAACATCGTGATTGGCAGGCATGTTGCCAATGGCCAATTTCTCAGTGCCAGATGTCCTTTCAAGGATTAAATGACGAATCATCGAAATGAACTTGGGATGCACACCCACTGATTTGGCACGTTGCATCCGAATCCCAAGCTCTTCGCATTTCTCTTGAGCTTCGGTGTCGAGATCGAAAAGCACTTCCATGTGATCGGAAACGAATCCAACAGGCATAACGACGACGTCTTCAACTCCTTTTGATTTCAGCTGATCCATGAAATCGCATACATCTGGTTCAAGCCAGGGTTGGGATGGAGGGCCGCTGCGGCTTTGATAGACAAGGTCCCAGTTGTTATCACCGATCTTTTCCATAATCAATCGACAAGCCTCGGTAAGCTGAGTGCTGTACTTGCAGCCTTCAGCCATCGATATCGGAATGCTGTGAGCCGTGAAAACGAAATGAGTCGAACTTCGCTTGTCTTCAGCCACGTCGTTGAATGCATCAGCAACGCGTTGGGCGGATGCTTCGATGTACAACGGGTGATTGAAGAACATCCGCAGCTTGTGAATTTCAGGAGCACCGTCACCCACTTCCGCTTGAGCATCGATGATGTTTTCGCGGTACTGGCGGCAACCTGAGTAGCAACTGTAGGCAGAGGTGAAGAAGGCGAGTGCTTTCTTGATCCCATCATCACGCATCTGCTTCAAAGCATCCGGAATCATCGGATGCCAATTGCGATTGCCCCAATAGATTGGAAGATCGATGTTGTGTTCGGCCAACTCTTTCTTGATTCCCGCGAGCAATTCACGGTTTTGATCATTGATCGGTGACACACCGCCAAAGTGATTGTAGTGCTGTGCAACTTCCAGCATTCGCTCGCGTGGTACGTTTTTGCCGCGCAGAACGTTTTCCAGAAACGGCATGACATCGTCCGGGCCTTCGGGTCCGCCGAAACTGATCAGCAAGACAGCATCAAAGTCTTTTTTGGAATCGGTCATTGATTGGTTGTTTTCTATTGTGTTATTTGGCCAGTTTTTCCAGCACGAAATCTGGAGTCAAAATTGCGTAAGGATTTTCACCCTTTGGAAATCGGCAGCATGCGACTTTGAAGCAACCCCTTGCCACCATCGATTGATCACATTCAATCACAAAATCGTAGACAATTTGTTTACCGTCGACGGCGCTGAGTTGCAACTCGATGTTGGCCAAATCTTCGAATTGCAGAGGATTCTCAACTTCAATAGCAACGCTGATACGGGGAAACCCGATGATCCCCTTGTCGTCACTTAAAACGACTCTCAAATCGCGACTTCGCAAAAATGAGTATTCGGTTTCTTCCATCATTCGAATGTAGGTATCAAAATAGGCGAATCCCAATACATCGGTTTCGGCGAAACGGACGGTTCGCTGATGTTGATGGTTGGCGATCAATAAACTGGACTCCCGAGAAATTTGTTATGCAACCGCTGGACGACCTTCAACACAACAAAGCTGCCTGGGATCGATTGGCAAAAACAGGCAACCGGTTTGCCAGGCCTGCCAACGAAGATGATCTTCAAAATCCACTGGCGTCGGTTGATGGTCCGGGTTGGCTGGGTAAGAGTATAGCGGGAAAAAAAGTTCTGTGTCTGGCGGCTGGTGGAGGCAGACAAGGGCCCATTTATGCGGCTGCCGGTGCTGAGGTTACCGTTGTCGACATCAGCAGCGAAATGCTGGAAATCGATAATCAAGTTGCCAACAAGTTCGGGCTCAACGTGCGGACGATTCAGGCCTCGATGGACGATCTATCGATGCTTGGAGATGCCATATTTGATATCGTTATTCAGCCGGTTAGCACGTGTTATTTGTCGCAATTGGGAAACTTGTTCCCTGAAATAGCGCGAGTTACGACCGTCGGCGGTATTTACATCAGTCAACACAAACAACCGACCAGTCTGCAAACTTCGATTCGGCCTGGTGCCGATGGCTATGTGATTGAATCAACGATTGATAGAACCGACCCGCTACCGGACGCAAAGATTTCCAACCTGGTTCGTGAGCCGGGCACTCTTGAATTCGTCCACAGCTTGCAAGCGATTCTGGGAGGAATCTGTCATGCTGGTTTTTCAATCCGCGATTTGATTGAGCCGCAGCATGGTGATGTTGCGGCAAATGCAGGGACGTTCGAACATCGATCAAGGTTCGTGAATCCGTATCTACGAATCAAAGCGGTGCGAGATGGCAATGGCCAAGGCAATTTTAATAACCCAGCGACAAAAAGGATCTGGTCGCCAGGCTCATAGCATTTTCGTGATCCAGCATTTCAGCTTAATCGGACTCTAATATGAGCGCATTTTTTGTTATTCGATAAAAAAATGGCATGTTACGCATTGGGCTGTTAGCATATGGAAGTAGTCCTTCAGCCATCAAGACACTCAGGAAACGCATCATGTCCAACTTTTTTGTGCGAAGATCATTTCAATGGTTGTGTGGTTTGTGTGTGCTGATTTCATCGTCATGGTTGCACGCTCAAACTGGAACACCGCTTGTTGATCGCCCCAACATCGTCTTGATCAACCTGGATGATGCGGATGCGGATTTGTTGCGACCGGCAATGCTGCAGAGTTATTATCCGAACATACGCAGCATGGCCGCGCAAGGTTTGCGATTTACAAACATGCACGCCACGACACCATTCTGTTCGCCATCGCGTGCGGCATTGATGCGCGGGCAATACGCATTTGAAACAGGTGTTAAAATCAACGATCCAGAGTCGATTACAAGCAATGGGTTCGCAGGAGGCTACGGAGAATTTGTTGCGCGGGGGCACGATCAAGCAGAGCTTGGCGTGTGGTTAAAGAATGCTGGCTACCGCACCATGCACGTCGGTAAATACCACCACCATAATTTTGACAATCGAGTGCCTCCGGGTTGGGATGATTTCCGAGTGACGCTGGGAGCGAAGTACACTTCGACTTTTCGTTTTACCAATCAATTCGAAGTGTCGGGAAGTTTCTACCGAACCGAAGACGACGACTATATTACCCGTATCGAAGGCAATGACGCGGTCGAATTAATTGATAACAGATCCAACAGCAACCAGCCTTTCTTTTTGTATGTGGCTCCGATTGCGCCGCATGCTGCACAATCGTTTGTGCCTGAAGATATCGTCGAACCCCAATACGAGAATTTTGCACAAGGTTTGACAATCCCCAACACTCCGGACTATTTCGAAGAGGATGTATCGGATAAGCCGCGACATTTGCGTTTCCAATTTCCTGATTCATTTCGAAATTTCCACCAACGAGAATTCATAAGTCGCGTCCGCGCGATCAAATCGGTTGACGATTTGGTGGGAAGAATTTACGACGCGTTGGAGGATAGTGGCAAAGCGGAGAATACGATCGTTATGCTGACCAGCGACAACGGTTACCAATTAGGGCACCACAACCTTCACAACAAAACGGACCCCTATCATCGCACTTCCAATGTGCCATTGATCGTCGCAGGCCCCGGAATTGACGCGGGAAATACGGCGAGCCATTTGTTGGCTCATATCGACTTGTGTCCGACGATTCTTGAATTGGCGGGCGCCCAGATTCCAGACATCGTATCAGCGAAGTCGTTCAGTCCCCTGCTCTTCAATCCAGACAATTTTGCTCAATCATCCTGGCAGGATGGGATCATGATCGAAAACTGGAGCAAGAAACCAAATTTCCAATCGTTGGTCGTCGGCAGCTACGTCGCCTATCGCATGCACCATGAAATATTTGTCAGTTGGGCCAACGGTCAATATGAGTACTACGATTTGATTGAAGATCCATTTCAATTGAATAATCGCTACGAAGATTTGCCGACGTCTGAAGTGCAGGAATTTAAGAGAAAAATTCGCCGTTTTCGTACCAATCGCATTGAACCGATCACAACCATTGATCAGATCTACGCTGACACATTCCAGACCCGGAATATCAAGGTGCGTGGATACGCTGAAGATGACGCTGGTGTTTTTGGAACGCTGGTTACGATGAGGAGTTTGACCACTGATCGTTTTTGGAATGGTGAATCCTGGCAAGACGATTGGTTTGGTCATTTTGTCAACGCCCGCAACCACAACCAGCCGATAAGTCTGTGGACGTTCAGGACGCGAGTCACGACAGAAACCGAATCGGGTTTTGATCGCCTGTTGTTTACTTACCGCAGTCTGGATTCAGATGGACAGCTGCCCCATGTAGTCAATTTTCACGTCAATAACGTTGACGGTAAGTCGCCGTTTGCCCGGTTTGATGACTACGGCCAGAACCAGCCTCGGTTGACTAATCCGGTCGAGTTAAGGGGTGCTCAGTTCGACGCCTTTGATTTTGATCGTTCGATATTAACGATTCGGAACGTTGACACCGGTCGATATTTTGACGGAAGTGGTTTCCGGCCGAGCCGATTCGATTTGCCGGTCAACAATAATAATTCTGCTGGAACGGCTTGGATACGATCATTGAATTTACCTCTTGGCCGATACGTGGCCGGAATTCGGGCGATCGATGTAGCTGGCAACGTGCAACATCCTGCAACGTTGCTGAGATTCAGAGTTGTTGAATAAGATCAAGCGACTGCGAACGACCGGCAACCAGCCATCGTTCGTTTTCTCAAATCTGTGATAGCTGGATGAATGCTGTTGCAGCGCGCAAAATTCCGTGGAATTTTTTGCGAACTTTCGCAACGCCATCGCGTCACATTCTTAGAAGCCCAGATACGCCAAAGGTGAGCGACTTGGTTTAAGCCCAAGTGATTGCAGGTTCGAATCCTGTTCTGGGTATCCGTAAACGCCCTTACGGAGCAGTCTGGAGTGCTCGTCATTCTGTCAAGATGAAGATCGCGGGTTCAAATCCCGCTGGGGGCGCTAATACGGCACGGTACGCAAACCTTGGTAAAGCGACGAAGTTCAAACCTTCGTGATTTTGGGGGTTCGAATCCCTTCCGTGCTATTGGTTTTCGAGTTGTGTTCCTCGTGCGTGGCTGTAAACCACGCGTCAAAAAATATCGAGGTGGCGACGAGAGGTTCGATTCCTTCGCAACTCATTTAACGGATCACGGCCAAGTGGTGAAATTGGTAAACACGCGACACTCAGAATGTCGTGCCGAAAGGCTTGAGAGTTCGAATCTCTCTTTGGTCACTGTGGGAGCCCAAAACAACTCCCTTACATTTGTGCAGACGGGCTGGCGCTCAGCTGACTCTCATAAGGTCGGACGTTTCGGTTCAATTCCGAAGTCTGCAATAAATGGTTCGTCCGTCGAGCCGTTTCATGATCGAGTACGCAAACTGGAAAAGCGGTCACGTTGAGGTCGTGGCGATTTTGTGGGTTCGACTCCCATCTCGATCATCCGTGTGTTGGAAGGTAGCCGGATATGGTTTGCCGGGCCGATTTGCTAAGTCGCGTGATGGAAATGTCATGAGGGTTCGAATCCCTTGCCTTCCGCTGAAAGTCGAAGCTGAAAATTGAAATCAGGAAGGCTAAGCCGAAAGAATCGGGGTAGCGGCAGCTGTTTTGAAAACAGTCTGGACCAAAGGTCGTGGGGGTTCGAATCCCTCGCCTTCCGCTGAAAGATTCAGGTTTAGAAAATCGCGTGCGAAGCATGCAATGCCGGGAATTGTCGCACGCCATGTGAACCTTTGCTGTGATTTCGCTCTCTAACCAGCATTACCAATGGTGTCTGTAGTGTAAAGGTTGTGCACGCGACTCTGTGAAAGTCGAAGCGTCGGGTTCGATTCCCACCAGATACCCTGAGACATTTCTACGAAGGAATCAAATTGACCGTCACCTATTTGAATCGTCCAACGCTCGTACTCAACCGCAATTGGCAACCGGTGAACATCACATCGGTGGCTCGATCGATTTCGATGGTATTTGGTGGAGTGGCCCGTTTTGTTGATCCTGAATCCTATCAGTTGTATGACTGGAGTGATTGGGCGGCGATGGAGCCAGTCTCCGACGAACCATATGTTCGTTGCGTGAATCAGCGATACCGCGTACCAGAAGTCGTGTCGTTGTTGCGTTTTGACAAGCTGCCAAAGTCGGCGGTGACTTTCAATCGTCGCAATCTGTTTAAGCGTGACCGGTATGCATGTCAGTATTGCGGCAAGCAACCACGTGCTGATGAGTTGACGATCGACCACGTATTGCCACGGTCGCGCGGGGGCCAATCGACCTGGGGCAATTGTGTGCTGGCGTGTTTCGCGTGTAATCACCGAAAGGCCGCACGTTTGCCCAAGGAAGCAGGTATGAAACTTCACAAGGCGCCCGTTGAGCCAATTTGGTCGCCAATGTACTCGCGGCACAGTCTGCAAGTTGACAGTTGGCAGAAGTTCCTTAGCGATGCGTACTGGAACAGTGAGCTGAATCGCTGAATCTATCTAACGAGACTCATTGATGGGTCTCATTTTTTGATTGTTGCCAGTCAATTATTCATGACATATTTGTGCGCAGCGCGAATGTCATCCAATGCCAGTTCAGGTTGCCGCAATAGCTGGCCGGGGTTGCGGGTGCAATCCTTTTGACTTAATAATAGCCATCACTCCCATTCATTAAATCATTCTATCCGCAAGTTCTTACGCGATGGACCGTACCGTTTTGCTGTCGCAAATCCTTGACTCGTTGCCGGTTTTTATTGGACTGGTAAACGATCAAATGGTGTACGAGTTTGTGAATTCTACTTATGAAACCCGTTTCGGCCTGCCTCGCGATCAGATTATTGGACAGACAGTAGAATCCATAAACGGCAGCAAAGAATTTGAGCGTTCACGGTCGCAGATCGAAGCAGTGCTTAAGGGTGAGAAAGTTGAATTCGAATATGAATACGATGATCGTATTCACTTGATCAAGTATCTGCCCAGAATTGAGGACGCGAAAGTCACCGGTTATTTTGTCATTTCAACAGATATAACCAAACTTAAACAAGCGACGGTTGAGCTTGAAGAGAATCAGGCAGAATTGAACGTTGTGCGTTCAAGCTTCGAAGATTTTGCCAGCTTTGCCCACTATGATCGGATCGCCAGCGTGGGTGCGATGGCGGTTGGTATTGCACACGATATCAGCCAACCTATCTCAGTAATGAATATTCTGATCGATTCCTTGCGTTCATCGCTGAAAGGAACGATTGCCGACCAGTCCACCAGACATACCATCAACAGTTTGCAGGATCAGGTTCATTACGTCGCCAACTTGATCAACCGATTGCGACAATTTTCTACCAAACAAGAGTCGCATCGCAGTGAGTTCGATGTGCAGCAAATCCTGACCGATTGTTTAAGTATGGTGGAACCGCGCATTCAATCGAAAGACATTGAGTTGAGTGTGAAGATGGCCGATCAACCGATTCGGTCAATCGTGGATCCGATTGAAATTCAGCAAATACTAGTCAATCTGATCGCCAACGCCATCGAATCTGTTTCGGAAAATGAAATCGATCAGCGGCATATTCGAATCACCTGCGAAATCGAATCACCAGATTTTTTTGTTTATCGAGTTTCCGATAATGGTGCGGGTGTCTCGGACGAGATGGCCTCCAGACTTTTTGAAGCTTTCGAATCGGACAAGGAATCGGGCATTGGAATGGGCCTATCGATCAGCCGCGTCCTGGCGTCTAACAACGGAGGGGTATTGGAATTGGTATCCACCGCTAACGTTGGTGCCGAATTCATTTGTCGTTTGCCAATTTGTTCTGATTCGCGAAGCACGGATTGATCAAACATTTCAAGCCAGCTAGGCGGCGCCTTGCGTTTGGATCAATTCAGTTGCTTGAAGCACTCGGTTAGCCGGGACGGCAATCAGCCAATCCCCGTGTTGGAAATACCAAAGCATTCCTCCGTCACCAGTATTGGCAATGTTTTCGAAGCAAAGTTCGCGCCGCGTGACATGCACTTTCATTTTTAATTGGTTGAATTGATTGCGTGTTTTGATAGTCGTTCCCGCCGGAATCAGGTAGTTCGTGGTCTTGTTCATGCCACGATTGTTTCCATCACGACGACACACCTGGTCAAACTCGATTTCACTCATTCATGGGCGCTGCAGTAAAAATTGCCAGCATCGCAAAATTTAAGGCCTGCGTGGTTTGGGGCGCCTGCGGCCCGATTTAGTGTTCTGTAGTACTATCATCGAGTGAATCAGCATTCGGCCATAGTCTTGAAGATGCCTGAATCTTTTCGCTTAACGTTGCAGTCATCCTGACCGGCAAAGTTTGAATTGAGGCTTACAAGACTAGATTGAAGGTTATACCAATTTCTTACCGAAGGAAAAAAGAGACAGTCATACCGATTGATGGGAATTCAATGAAGATTCTGATGATACCGAGTTTGTTGGTAATACTCATTTTGCATTCGATATCTTCAAATGCTATCGCACAGCAAACGTGTTGTAGTTGCGGAAGTCAAATTGGAAAATTCTTCCAAAGGGACTTAATGGATACGAACCAGTTCAAATTGCGCGACTATCGACGAATGTTCATGGCGGCAGAAGCACCAAGTGATGACGAAATGATTGGAATCTGGCGAGGGGTCAACAAAGGCGTCGCTACTCTCGTGGGCTTTCGGCAATTTGTCAAAGAGATTCATCCGACAGCATGCGGACTTTACGGTGACAACATCAAAGTTGAGCAAGTATCCAGTGAAGATGTAAGGCAATTCGGCTGGCGACCTAAACTTGACGAATTTGGTAACTTGCGCCGACACGATCGCTTTCAAGTCCAGCGACCCGATGGGTTAGGTTTGTTTGGACATGGCGCTAAATATTCGTACCGAAACGGTGGCAACCGTCGCTTTTCATCATCGCGTCTATTGGTTGATCGCGTTGTCAAAATCGACGACCAACACTTGTTGGGCCGCGCGGCGATTCGCACAATTTTTGGGAACATTCCAGTTGCGTACTTTATGTTGGAACGAGCCAATTAGTTTGACATGCGTGAAACTATTCCGGATCCGGCAGTATTTTCTTTGCTTGTTCCACTACATGTGCAAACGGCATCGCAGCGCAAGTTCCGAAGATCGGGTCGCGGCTCAGTTTCGTCCGGGTCATGGCGGGAGAAGTAATCCCGCACAACAGCCGAGCGATCGATCGGGTCGAATTTAGCACCTGAGGGTGTGCGGCAACCAGAACTTTTACGGATTCTATTTGGGCGTCATCCAGTTGCTGTGCGGCCGGCGGATCGATCGTCAAACTACCGTCATTGGTGCAATGTGTGCAGTTGCCGCAAGGTTGCTCCAGCGGCTGACCAAAGTGAGTGGACAAGGAATCAGCCTGACATTGGTTAGCTCGGGCCAATTCAAAGACGTCATCGATCCTTGAAATTTCATCCTGTTCCCGTACAGAAAGTCGCTCAAAATACTCCTGAGAGATCAAATCAACGTCAGGAAAACTTTTTCGTTTTCGATATCCATGGACAAGCCCGGATACTTTCAGTTCAAGCCATCCTTTTTCATCAAAGAAGTCCAGCGCCTTAATGACTCGCGTTCTGTCACATCCCAGTTTTTCCGCAGCCGCCATGACGTCGATCGAAAACCAACTCCGTTTCTTTCTCGAGCAAGCCAACAATCGTTTCGCAAATTGTTGTTTTTCGCCATCAAAATTCGATAACAATTCAGCCGACGGTACCAGCGGTTTGAAATCGTAAGATTCGTAGCGCGGCGCCGTTGATTCCAGGTGCCCGTCCAATTCCAGATAGGTGAGAATGGTTTTTACGACGATCGATTTGATATCACATGCAGCGCCCAATTTATACTGGCTGACAAAGAATTCATCTTCTTGATCGACGATCAGTTGCATGAACGATTTGATACCGTTTTCGCTGGGCGTGTCACCGTAAACAAAGTTTTCTAATGTGACTCGATCCTCGGGCACCACAAACATCTCGCAGCTTGATACTTTGCCGTCGCGACCAGCGCGTCCAATTTCCTGAGCGTAATTCTCGATCGATTTCGGAACGTTATAGTGAAACACATAGCGAATGTCCGACTTGTCGATTCCCATACCAAACGCAATCGTTGCGACCACAATCCGATTGGGCTGGTTCATGAACCATTCCTGAATCTCCGTTCTTTTCTCCGAATTCAGACCGGCATGATAGGCCTGTGCATCCAGCCCGGCATCCTTGAGGGTACTTGCGAGTGACTCAGCGGTTTTCTGTAAAGTGACATAAATGATGGTCGCACCGGGTGCATTGTCTTTTAGCCGCCGGGTAAGCAATTCGATTCGCTGTGGCTGCGATACGATTTGCGTTCGAAGATGCAAGTTTGGGCGAAAGAAATCAGTGCAAATTGCATCTTCGTCTTCGATATCAAACGCTGACACAATATCTTGTTGAACCGCAGGTGTGGCTGTCGCGGTTAGTGCCAGGATTCGTTCTACCTTTAATTCTTTCGCGATCATTGCAAGTTTGAGATAATCGGGCCGAAAGTTATGGCCCCATTGGCTGATACAGTGCGCTTCATCGACCGCGAAGAGTGAGATCGAAGTTCCCATCAGCGATCCTCTGAATCGTTCATTAAAAAATCGTTCGGGCGCGACGAACAAAATTTTTGCCTGACCGCTGCGGATCGCGGACAGTGCTGTTTGGTATTCTTCTAGGCTAAGACTGGAATCCAGGCGTACGGCGACAATGCCACGACTGCTTAATT
>CAYONX010000005.1:0-44164 GCA_964405425.1 uncultured Pirellulaceae bacterium
AATGACGACCTGACGTTCTGGATGGTCGGCGAATACCAAACGGGATCGGGTTGGCGAACTTCTTTGGACAGTTTTCGCCTGTTTGTCATTGGTGATGTGAATGGTGATGGTGTTGTGAACCTGCTTGATATTGATCCTTTTGTGGATCTGATTTCGACAGGCCAGTTTGATGCTGCAGCGGATATCAATGGCGATGGTTTTGTGAATTTGCTGGACGTGCAAGGGTTCATTGAATTGTTGAGCGACGGTTAAGAGTGGCAAGCAGTCGAATCCTCTTCGCGGCTCCGTGCCTCCGCGAGAAAATCAGTTGTGCAGAGAACTACCTGGCAGACTTGAATAGCCGGATTTAACCGACGCTCACTTCGGAATCGCATTGTGCTTCGTTGCTGGCAACACAATTCGATTTTCCAAACAAGTAATGCGATACCCACCACTGTTCACCGTTCTGGTATCCAAACAATTCGCTGCATGCCATGTAGAAAATCCGCCATCGATTGAACCAGCGAATTGCTTCACGCTTGCTGTACTCGCAAGCCATAACTTCGAGCAGCTTTTCCTTATTTCGATCCATGTTGGCAATCCAGGCATCGGCGGTTTGCTGGTAATGTTTGCCATTCCATCGCCATTGTTGCTGAAGATGTAAATCTTCCTGAAACCTTAGTAGCAAATCGTCGCCAGGCATAACTCCACCAGAAAAGAAGTATCGACTCATCCAATCTTCGCTGCCACGATCTTTGAATTCGTATGTGAAATCGCGATTGCAAAAAATGTGAACAAACAGTTTCCCGTCAGGATTCAACCACGAGTCAATTCGATTCAATAATTTTCGGTAGTTGCGCATGTGTTCGAACATTTCAACGCTGACAACCCGGTCGTATTTTTCTGGCGCCTCGAAGTCATTCATGTCGCAAGTGATGACTTGCAAATTGGCGTCGATTCTATTGGACTGGGCCAGTTTCAAAATGTGCTCCCGCTGTGACGCTGAATTGGAAACCGCAGTGACTTTTGCACGCGGGAATTTTTCGCACATCCAAAGTGTTAGCGAACCCCAACCGCAACCCAGCTCGAGAATCGACATGCCGTCGCAGATTTCTGCACGATCGCAAGTGATTTGAAGCGAGGCTTCTTCCGCGGCGTCCAGATTTTGGGTTGGTGAATCAAAATAACAACAGGAATACTTGAACCGTTGACCCAATGTGTAACGAAAGACATCGGCGCCTACTTCGTAATGTTGTTCGTTTGCCTTTTCAGGCAGCGGAGCGATTGGGCCTGACGAAAATTGCTGAATCATTTGGCTAAGTGAGTTCTGCTGGGATTCGCAATTGCCGATTGATACGTCAGCCAGTCGTTTTTTGAGTAGTTTTCGAATCCCGGCCCGCAACAAAGCATCAGGAACCAGACCGCGTTCAGCGAAATCAATTAGTCGGTCAGTTAAATTCATGGAGCGGTAGCCGAGTTTGATTCGATTGAAGAGTTTGCTCTTGGGAACCACGGAAAAAAAGGACTGGTTGTTTGCTGGTACCGGCGGTAAGCGTCGCCGCGTGACTTGATTGCCTGTTTCTCAGTCGGCGGAATGCCAGTGACTTTCAATATGAAAAATAACATCATCAGCGGGGCGAAAATTGCCAGCCAACCGAATTGGCCAGTAATCGCCAGTAACACGTACGACCACCAATGCAGCCATTCGAAAAAGTAATTCGGATGTCGTGAATAGTGCCATAAACCATTCTGGCATACTTTGCCCTTGTTGTGGGGGTCTAGTCGAAAACGGTGAAGCTGCGAATCCGCGATTGCTTCACCTGAGATTGCGAATATCCATAACGCAACACCGAAAAAATCCAGCCAGCCCAATGGTGATTCATTCCATGCGGCGATCAACATTGGCAAGGCGAACAGGACGGAAGCGAATGCTTGTAGCTGGAAGAAGCGAAACATTCTGTAATCGACTTGATCGCCCCATGCTTCTTTCAATTCAACATATCGACCGTCTTCCGACATTTTCAAGACACGCTGCAGCAGGTGCCAACTTAATCTGGCCGACCAGAAGACGGCCAACGCAGCGATGATCCAGCGACGAGCGATGTTTCCAGAGGCGGCCATACAAAAGGCGACGGACAAAATGCCGACACTTGCACCCCAGACTACGTCGACGATGCCGGCGTCTCCGGTGCGTTTTTGCACCACCCAAAACAAACTGAACACGATAATTGCGGCCAGCCAGGCAAGCAGAATGATTAGCCATGCACTCATTGCCCTGCCCTGCTCTTCCCGTTCAATGCGGTTGATTCGGATCGAGAAGATTGATTACGTTTCAAAAGTACTTCGTAGTCCGGCAAGGCATCGAAGTCGAATGCATTCACACCAACACTTGAATAATGATTAGCCGGATCGACTTCGCTGTCCGGCTTCGCCATCACCATTTGCACTGTGTTTACGCGGCGCTCAGCAAAAGCCGCTTCGCAGTAGCACAAGTAAAAATGCCACATTCGGATAAATCGGTCGCTGTACCCGAGTTCGCGCACACGTTCGATGTTATCGAAGAATCGGACTCGCCATTGCTGCAACGTGCGAACGTAATGAGCCGTGATATCCTCGAGATGCACGATCCGCATGTTTCCGGTGTTGCCCAGCGATTGTCCGATTCCGACGATGGACGGTAAGCATCCGCCCGGGAATATGTAGCGGCGAATAAAATCGACGTTCTTAAGGTGCCGTTGGTAATTTTGTTGACTCATCGTGATTCCCTGTAGCAACATCAGGCCGTCGTTGTTCAAAAGCGAATTGCATTTGCCAAAATACTCGTCGAAATATTGTTGTCCAACCGCTTCGATCATTTCCACGGATACTAAGCGATCGAATTGGCCTTCTAGTTTTCGGTAATCTTGCAGCAATACCGTAACCTGCCCGTCCAGGTTTTCTCGTCGAACTTGATCGAGTGCATAATCGTATTGAGCTTTCGAGATGGTTGTCGTGGTCACACGGCAACCGAACTTTTTGGCCATGAAACATGCCAGACCGCCCCAGCCGGTTCCAATTTCAAGTACGTGAGTGTTCTCGTTCAGCTGCAGCTTTTCACAAATCCAATTCATTTTGAACAACGAAGACTGCAACATTGTGTCAGCGTTGCTGGAGAAGATTCCGGACGAATAGTTCATCGTCGCGTCGAGGAACAATTGATAGAAATCATTCCCTAAATCGTAATGCTCGCTAATATTCTTGCGACTGCCTTCGACTGTATTGCGTCGCAGCCGATGCCACAACCAATGCCCGATCTTTCGCATGCTTGACCAGGTGCGATCCAGGTTTGTGATCGAATCGATGTTCCGGACAAGGATGCGAATAAGTTTCGTCAAATCATCCGCTCGCCACTGACCATCCATATAGGATTCTGCCGAACCGATTGTTCCGCCAAGTAACGTTCTCAGATAAAACGCCTGGTCAAAAGCATCGATACGCACAGACAAATCACGTTCAGATTGGATGTTGCCCATGGATTGAATTCCGTCGACATCCGCGACGGTCAACTGGCCACCAACTAAATTGCCGAAGCGCCTGAGTAAATACTTTTTGCCGCGGCGCTGTATCCATGTGCTTGGCTGTGCGCGTTGCTCGTGCAAGGCCAATGCCGACCATTGATTTTGATTGGCTTGAGTGGCCATGGAAGCGGATTCGGAGTCTTTGAAAAAATTCATTTTCGGTTTAGTTTGCGTTTTGGCGTATGGTATGCGGTTTCTGAATACGTTTTGATTTCGAGTTCTGTTTTTTGGGGTGTGAGTAGAAAGGAACCTTTTTCAGGTACAGCTTTAATGCTTGCCAGTAAATCGCGGCGAATACTTTCATGCTCATCAAGGGATACGAAAGAAGTAGCCGGTTCAGATTCATGGAATTCAGCTTTTTTCGTTTTAAAGACATGACGACATTTAACATTTTGGTGCCGGATTCGAAACTGGTCATGCGTACAGCCAGTTTTTCATCTGGCGGTGTGAATCGCATGTCGTAATTCATCTCCATTGGCATGAATGGTGAAACGTGAAAGTCCTTTTTTAATCCGTCGACACCAATCCGGTTGTTCGGTTCCCGAGCGTCAATCAAATAGAGATGTTCTTCACCCCAAGGCGTGTTGTTTACTTGAGTAACGATCGCTCGTAAATTTTCATTCGTATCGTAGCAATAGAAGAAACTCGCTGGATTCATCGCGAAACCCAGGTAGCGAACTTGGGTAAGCAGGCGGATAGGGCCGCCCGCTTCGATGCCGTTGTCGTGAAGGTAACTGCGGATCAGCTGTTTGAGATTTTTAGTTGTGTCTTTCCGCAACGTTCCCAAATGGTCTGCCGTTCGGAACCACGCGAAGTTGAATCTTCGAGTCGACCAAAGCCAGTTTCGATCGAATACGGATTCCAATTCGTCCAAGTCAAGGTAAAGCAAATACAAGCTGTAGTTGAAGCTGTTGACCGTTGGAGTGAAGCGGTGGTGCCGAACGTTTCCAGTGTAAATGCTGCTATGCATTGGCACCTTCCACCGGCGCGGATACGGAAAGTGAACGAGCTACAGCAAGACCACTGTTGACTCCATCTTCGTGAAATCCGTTGCCCCAATAGGCACCGCAGAAAGAGGTCCGGTTCTGGTTGACGATTTCCTGGTGCCTTTTCTGCATTGCTTTGCGGCGCAAGTCAAAAATCGGATGCGCGTAATCTATTTCCGCGATCTTGTTTTCGTCGCGAATCTGACCATCGTCGTTTAACGTCACAGAATACGTTTGGTTGGTTTTCAAGGACTGTAAGATGTTCATGCAATACGTGACCGTTGCCTGGTCAGAATCTTGCATTTTGCGATGGTAATTCCACGCGGCCCAGGCACGCTGGCGTTTTGGCAAAACGTCCGTTTGAGTGTGCAGCGTCGCAACGTTTTTTTGGTACGGAAACGCCGATAGAATCTCACGTTCGTCCGATGTGGCAGCTTGACCAAGAATTCGTAAGGCTTGATCTGCATGGCAGCCAAAAATTACGTGATCGAAAGTCTGAGCCTCGCCGCTGGATGTTTGCAAGACGATTTCATCGTTGGTTCGACTGATACCGATGACCGGCGTGCTTAATTGAACCTCACAATGCAGATGTTGAGAGAGTTTTTCAACGTAGCGTTTCGAACCGCCGGTAATGACATACCACTGAGGCCGATCGCTGACACCCAGAAGGCCATGGTTTTGGTAAAATTCGGCGATAAACGCGATCGGGAAATCCATAAACGTGCCAGTTGGGCAGGACCAGATCGCTGCACCCATCGGCAAAAAGTATTGTTCGATGAACGACTGGGAGAAGTGATGACGCTTGAGGAAACTACCGACCGTTTCAGTTTCTGATTCGTTGTTCAACAACGGCTGGGCAACTTTTTTGAAGCGGACCAAGTCATAAAGCAGCCGCAAGAATTTTGGGTTCACGAGATTGCGTTTCTGCGCAAACAATCCTCCGAAATCGGCACCACGATATTCCAGGCCAGTGCGATCGCATTTGACGCTGAAGCTCATGACCGTTTTTTGGAATTCGACACCCCATTCATTCAACAGTGAAATGAAATTGGGATACGTGCGATCATTGAAAACAATGAATCCAGTATCGACGCCAAACTCATGACCGTCTTCGGTAACGGAAATTGTGTTGGTGTGGCCGCCCAGATAATCACCAGCTTCAAGGATTGTTAACTCGTATTGATCTTGCAATCGATACGCTGCGACCAGCCCGGAAATTCCAGCTCCGACAATGGCAATCTTCACTAGAGGCCTTTCGAAAATACTTTATCGGTCGACGACTTGTCGTGGCAGTTTTGCTGTTGGCAAGTTGTTTTTTTATCCATTCGGCGAACCGCCATCGAGAGGCGAACGGCGGCGAAACCTTTGTATGCAAGTGTAAGCATTTCGCGAAAGACCGGTAGCCTGCTTACCCAAACTGACTTTTCAAATCCGATCCGCCCATACATTTGTCGAAATACATCAACGCCAATGAACCATTTCGTTGAGTCGGGATTGTTGAATTCAGACGAAATGGTTCTGGCATGTATTTGTCGCATCAGAGTAGTCAGAGATTTTCCCGTGGGCGCTGGGTCGAAGTCTTCGGCGGCAATGTCGGTGAACTTGATTCGATTGTCACTGTCCCAGCTGCGAAGCAACTTGATTTCACGGGCACACATTGGACACAGTCCATCAAAAAAGACTTCCAGCGGGGCTTGGGAAGCAGCGGAATTGTTTTTGGAATCATGCATGACCGAATTTAACCGAATTTGCCAGGTATATTTAACAATTGTCGCACCTTCTTTTCCCTGTAATTTGCCGAAAAGGTGAGCGATGTGTTTGTCAGGAAATTGATAGGGGCGGAAACCTTGCCTAATCGCATCAAACGCAGTAATTGATCGTCTTATCGTCTTATATTGGGTCGTGTCATGTTTCCGGTTTGTTTTTTGATAATCTAAGTATTGGAACCCTTTTTTGAACCAGGAGCTCGATATGCAGCGATTTCGACAACTCGATCAAGCACAATCTTTTCTATATTTGCGTGATCAAATAGTTTGTTTGACACCAACAAGCCTCTTGCCAAGTGTCAGCTTGTTGTTGACTGCGGCTATTTTGATTCAGCCTGCGGTCGGTCAGAATGCTGAATACCGTACCGACGACGGTAGCTCAGAAAATATTCTGGGTAGCAGTACGGGCGGAGATTACTTATGGGGTCAATACTTTCAAGAGGCGACCTTTGGTCGAAATATTGACTTTTTGAGTATTGCTTTTGGCGATGTAGGTGTGGCAGTTGGAACGCCATTCCAGATCGCCGTTTATGATGATCTGGATGACGACCTCAACCCAACGACCGGCTTAACGCTACTGACTTCCGCATCCGGAACCGTTGAATTTCCTGGCCCTGTCGGAATCGATAGCTTTCAGGAAATCGACATTCCTGACACGGAAATTTTTTCTGGATTCTTCATTGCCGTCTTTGTCGGTGGCACTGGCAACACATCACTGCCAGCCAAAATTGACCAGACGTATAATTCAAATAGTAGTTGGTTTGCAGAACATGACATGCCCGGTGGTTTGGACATCTCAGACCCGTTTGGTTCGGCGACCGTTGCTGGGTTGGTGGGTGACTTTGGTGAAGCCGGTAATTTTCTGGTGCGGGCCGAAGCGTTTGGCTGCCTTCTTGGAGACATTAACCGAGATGGTTTTGTCAACTTGCTCGACGTGGCGCCGTTTATCGATGTCATTTTCAGCGGCCAATTTCAATGCGAAGCTGATATCAATTTGTGAGGCAGCGTCGATCTGCTCGACGTCGGTCCGTTCGTCGATATTCTTGCTGGTGGCTAACGCCAGTTTTTGAACCGTGCCATGCAGCATTCGGTTCACGTAAATTAAAATTGCTTTGTTTGATTAATGTAGTTTGAATTGTCGAATTTTAGTGGAAACACAAAAATCCGCCTAAGCCGGCAATGCAAACTCATTGATCTGCATGGTTATTCAACGTATTTTGCTAGTTGAGCGAAACAGCAATTGTTGGAACCAAAGAAGTAACGATGTGTGGAAGATTTACATTGCGCACGCCGGAGGCAGCCATTTCGAGTTTGTTTCCTGGTCTGACGATTCCAGACCTTAAATCGCGATTCAATATCGCTCCGACTCAGCAGGTCGCCTGTGTTCGCAACAATGGAGAATCAAACGAAGTTGTTGAATTGCGATGGGGGTTGGTGCCGTCCTGGGCCAAGGATCTTAAGATCGGCGCGCGGATGATAAACGCTCGCAGCGAAACCGTTGAAGCAAAACCTTCATTTCGATCAGCCTTCAAAAAACGCAGATGTTTGGTTGTGGCCGATGGTTATTTTGAATGGAAAAAAATGGGCAAAGAGAAACAACCGTTCTATATGACTGTTGCTGACGGTAACAGTGGTTTTTGCATGGCGGGTTTGTGGGAGAGTTGGCGAGACAAACAGAGCGAAACGATTGTCGAGACCTGTACGGTGCTGACAACCGATTCGAATTCGAAACTGGCGGCTGTTCATGATCGGATGCCAGTGGTGCTGGATCGTGCGGATTTTGAATATTGGCTTGATCCGACGTTTCAGTCAGTTCAGAAACTGAAGTCTTTGATGCTGCCGAAACCTGATGATTTTTTTAAAGTGACCGCCGTAGATAAAATTGTCAACAATGTGCGAAACGATAGCCAAAAATGCGTGCAAGAGGTTGATGTTTGACAATGGGTTTAGGTGCTCTTGCACTTGTCGACGCCCTGATTTCCGATTTATATCACGGGCTTGCAGATATTAACAACGACCAATTGGTTGACCAAAAAGATGTTTTTCCGTTTGTCGAATTGATCATCGAATAACGAAAGTGACAGTTCGAAAGTAGCAGTTTGAAACGTCCTACAAAAAAAGCCGAGGAAAATCCCTCGGCTTGATTTTGGATTTAGCTGCGTTGGAAACTTACTCAGCAGCAACGGCGTCTTTGGCTGCTTCTGGCTTGGCGCCTTCTTTGCTTTCTGGCTTGGCGTCATCAGCTTTAGCTTCACCATCTGCCTTGGCTTCGCCATCAGCAGCAGGTTTAGCATCTTCCGTTTTCTTGTCTTTATCCATGTAACTGGCTGAAACCGGTCGTTCATCGATCGAATCAAATGACTCGCCCGCAACCAGGCAATCCAATCGCTTGCTGACTCGGTTGACGATCACGTCTCGATTAACATTTGCATAAGTTGACATGTGTGTGGCAAAAGACAGTCCGCCTTCATACCCGTTTGATTTCAGTTGTTCGAATGCCTTGATTGAGAACGACGGATCGTTATCGCCGGGCAACGCGCGTTCGCCTCCAGTTAATTTGGCGGGATCCGCATCAGCTGACATATCGGACATCGCAATGTCGGTGATTTTATTGACGTCGACTTCTGAAATTTGATCCATTCCGCCACCGGTCGCTTGCCAATGCCATGTATCCAAGTGCAGCCCAACCGCGTCGTGACCAACGGTTTTCACCAGCGTCAAGATTTCTTCAGCGGTTTGGATAAACTTGTTTGCTTTTTCGTTTTCGGTCGGCAAAGATAGAGCGAGACCAAGCTTCATGTTTGCGGCTGCAAACTTGTCACCCAGATCAAACAGTCGTGCGCGATGGCGTTCGAAATTCGCCTGGAACGCTTCTTCGCTGGAAGTCGCGATTTTTACTCGACAACGCTTTCCACCGAGAGTTTCGCAAAGGGCAAAGATGGTATCCAGATGCTTACAGGCGGCTTCGAAGTCGGCGTCGCTGGCATCCAAATCGACTGGCAGATCAAAAGTTCCGATATCGATTTTCGCACTCTGCAGGAACTGGCATGCGAATTCTTTTCCCATCGTGTCATGGCGACCGATCAGATCATTCATATCGACTTCGACGCTGTTAAATTTGTACGTCAAAGCCAGTTCAATAAGTTCATTTTGGCGGCCGGAAACTCCCAGTCCGCTAGTGTTCAAGATTTTTTCCATGGCTATCCCTGTAGCTGATTCAATATTTAAGGGCCGATTGGGCCAAGATGATCGGTAAATCGAATCGAGAATTATCGCTGAACGGTTAAGGCGAAACTAGGGGGTAAAGTGTCAAAGCCACGACAATTACATTGAAAAACGCTGTGAATTTGCACGTGTGGGGTGATGCATGATTGCTGGCTGGGTAAGTGTTAGATGGAATATTTTTTTATCGGTAACCTTTGTGTTGTGGGTGTGTCGGAAAAAAATGGGGAAATGCTACTGTAAAATTAGAAAATCAACGAATAATAGAATGGTTGGCTTTGATGAAGTCAGCACACAAGCGATTTTAGGGGGCGAATTGGATTCGACCGGATAGCTAGAAGCGCTGGTGGCGTGTCGTGGCTGGTCAGAGGGCCACGTAAAAATCTGACCACAAACTTTACTTGCCAACAACAACTTGGCTTTGGCGGCGTAACAACGCTTCCCGGATTGATAGTCTTTGCCAGAGAGACTTGAATATCCGTCGCAATTCTGGATCGCAATCAGTCATGTAGAGCACGCTGATTGTTAACTTAAGTTTTCTGCTAGTCTGCTTTTCAGTTTGTCGACTGACGGTTAAGCGGGCGAACCTCAAATAATCGACTACACACGTAGAGGCCATCGTGGAAATGTCGCGGGACGCGGGTTCGATCCCCGCCGCCTCCACTCGGCACCGTCTTTGACAGGCGGTGTCTTTTTTTGTCTTTTGGTGCCTTTTACCGAAGCTTTTTGGTTTGTTTTAGGATTCGACTTTTCGGCTTCATTGCCATCTGATGACTCCAAATGCCCCACTTTGCCGCGTGGCGCACTCCCAGAACACTCCCAGCCAATTTTGGCTACTGCCTTCGCTTGGTCTTCAAGACCAATGTGCGTGTAGCGCATGGTCATTCGTACATCACTGTGGCGAGCCAGCTCTTTCGCCTCCGCTAGGCTTGCTCCCTGACGGAGCAATTCAGTGATATGGCTGTGCCGGCCAGCAGCATGGAAGTCGGCGATACCGTCGTCGTTTTTGTAAGGGATTCCGGCCCCTTCAAGGTCCTTCTTGACCATCAGCCAAGTTCGACGTTTGGCCAGCTTTGGGAAAAGGGGAGTGCCGGACTCAACGTCCTTGAGCCAGACATCGAGCATCACGACTAACTCGGGGTGCAAAGGCAACACATCCATTCGGCGGTGCTTCGAGCACGCGGCCTCGACCGTCACAGTTGGGTTCTGTTGATCTAAACGGAAACTTTCGGGAGTCAGGCTTGCCAGCTCTTTTCGTCTCAAACCTGTTAGATAAGCCAGAATGTAGATTCTTGCACGGGTTTCACCGTCGTAGCACTGAATTGACTTGCCGCTTTCCCGAGCGGACTTAATCAAAGCCATCATTTCTTTGTGCTTCAATGCCCGTCGTTTATGACGTACATCCGTCTCGGTATTCATCCGTTCGATGCCGCGAAAAGGATTCGACTCGGTTCGACGGGTCGAATAGAACCAGTTTCCAAACGAATCCATGGCTTGGAGATAATGGTTGTAAGTCTTCGGCCCCAAATTTATGGCTTCACGAAGATCAGAAACGGCGATTTCTACCTTCTCATGCGACATATCGCGAAGGTCCTCGAATTTCCCCTTCGCAATGACCTTGTTGATTCGTGAAATCGTGAGCTTGACGTGCTTCTCGGTATTCTCACCGTTTCTACGCAAATGACGCTCAAAGGAATCAACGTGCGTTCCAATCGGAATCTTTTTTTGCTCGGCAGCGTTTATTTTTTCTGTATCAACAACGCCACGTTTACGTAGCATCACGTCGTATTCCAACTTCGCTGCCAAACGTTCTGTTTCGCGTTTTTCAGTGAATCCTTTTACGGTCTTTCGCTTACCGTTTTCATCGGAGTAACCGATGTACCACGGCGCTTTCCTGTTCTTCTTGTCTTGTTTTCTTTTGTAGATAGAAGCCATGGTTTATCACTGATTCGAATTGGGACAGCCTTGGTTGATCCAGTTAATCACCTCGTCGAGCCTCCACCGAACGTTTCGCCCGATTCTCAATGGTTGAACCATTTTGCCGTTACACAAAAGAGGCCGACAACGGCTCAAATCCCGCGAATGACTCTTTCTCCGTCTTCATTTTTTGCGAGTGACGAATGGAATTGAAATTGGTTTCTCATACCACTTCAGCGTTTGCTTTCTTGGCTTCTTTTTCGAGGCCTTAGGTGCTGGTTTCTTTTTGGCTGAACGGCTGAGCTTTTTTGAAGTTGCCTTTTTTGTTCTTTTTGCCAGTTTGATTTTGTCAGATGCTACTTTGGCTGGCTCGACATCAATCACGATGTCGGCGTTTTCTGTATTCTCCGACTCAATATTGACATTGGATTTTTCTGTTGGATTCTCTTGAGAGGCTCTTTTTCCAGTTGTGATCTCGGGTTTGTCGGCAGTCATACTTATCAAAGAACCCAACTGATTGGAATTAACACTGTCGTTTTCGACGATTTCCGCGAGGGCTTTCAAAGTATCTTTGCCAATTAGTTTTTGAAGCAGTTGCTCAAAATACTCTTTGCTGTGTTTCAGTTCTTGGATTCGATGGTCTTTTTCTTCAAGCAAGGCAGTGAGGTACTTGTCTGCAACACCGGAACTGTCTGCCGAAGAAGATGGTTTTGGGGCGTCGGTCGATTGTTGTGGTGCAGACTGTATTTCTGGGGATGTTTCCTTCTGGTATTGCATCGCGATGCGTGGCTTCTTATTTCTGGTCTTGGCAGCAAGCAAGCCGCAATATTTTTCCAAGTCAACGTACCATTCTGGTCCCCTTCCTTCTGAACCCAACTTCTTAACAAAAGCAATTTCAGGAATGTCTATGGCAGCCGTCGTTTGGCCATCGAGCGTTCTCAATTGGAAACATGAGAGAACGTCTAAATCACGTCGTCTGATGGCATTAGAGATGTCGCGGGTAATTTGTCTTCCCGATCTTGGGATAGTTTCTTCGGCGACAACCTTTTTTACGAATACATTTGGTGGGATATTTGTCATAGGACATTGGGAAAGTGTCGTAAGACTATCTTAAGACAATGTCTCACGTCAAAGTTTACGCCGCACGACTGTCATGAGACATGTCCTGCGTCACCATGGTGTTTTGTCGCAAGACATGATTGTTTGAGGTTGATAATAGCCGGAATGTGGTGGTTAGTCCCGCGACACCGAATTGAGTTTCCTGCGACAGGTCCTGCGACACGTCGTGAGACATTGCTATACAAACGTCTTGAGACATGTCGCAAGTCATGGTGTGATTGACTTAGGACTTGTCTATAGACACTTTTTTCTGCGTTCGTGCCGTAGCTAGTAGCACATCAATTGAAAGGCATAGCCAAAAGTTAGCAGGATGCTTCGCTCGAAGAGTCTGCGTACGACTACGCTTTGCGCCAGTATTGAGAATCGTGTTATTCAAGAATGTCTTCTAGGCAATCCTCAATTGCTTCATAGATGTACTCCCAGTTTAGATGTTTCTCAAACCGGCGAATGAAATATTGGACTTCGTCTTCGGTTAGTTTGCGATCAAGGATAATTTCTGAAATGTTTTGAATCTCTTTGACGCTGATACAGAATGCGGTTTCGAATTCTTGAAGATCATGAGAATTGGACATTTTAGAGGAGGGGATTGATAAAATGACGGTGAAGTCAGTATGTTCCGAACTGCAGGTCGAGCGGTGTCAAAAAGCAGAGCCTGGAAGGAAGCTTTTGACACGGGAGCGAGCATGCATGTTTGCGTACTACTGCTGAAACCGAATTTTAATTCCCTTTGAGAATGACGATTTGAGTCTCGCAAAGACAGACGCAGATTGAAGAGGTGACTAATATCCACCGTTTGAATCCTAGACGTCGCTCAACGCCACGTAGACTGCAGGGATATCTCGCGGTGCCAAACACAGTACAGCATTAGGGATTAGACTGCCGCTCAAAAAAGGCCGTCAACATTCAGATGCTGAGGCTTAGGATTCAGCCAGGACCAACACCCTGGCATGCGGAGCCGAAAAGTCTTGAGAATGTTGCAATCGTTGACCAGTCTCATATATTCAGGCCCCATTTAGACCGCTGTTCAGTTGTACTCCCAGTTCACTGTCAGTCTCCAAATCGCTTGAAATGCGTTGGAGTTTTGCACTAAAGCGGCGGGTGCTAAACCCGCCGTTCACACTTATCTTTTTCAATTCTGGAGGCCTTGGTGTGAATAGGACACGCCGGCCGATTCGAATCAAGCCTTTTTAACAGCTGGCTTGCAGTGCACCCTGAGATGGTCGTTGTAGTTCGACTGGAAGAAGTAGGAATTGCCTTAGGCATCGAGCTGTTTCAAATACTCAGTCGCATTTTTCAAATGACTTTCGCGTTTCTTGGAATCCATCTTTTTGACCATGCTACACATCATTGCCCAACGAGGGTTTTTGCCTAACTCTTCGACGTGATTCCAGATCCAACGCCAATAAAGACCATCCCAGATTTCGCACCACGGGCCAGTCTTATAGTGACTCATCTTCCGTATGTACGAAGAACCAGAGAAGTATGGCTTGGTTGTTATTAAGCCGCCGTCGGCGTGTTGACTCATAGCAAAGGCGTTAGGAACCATTACCCAGTCGTAACTGTCGATGAACATTTCCATGAACCAACGGTAGATGTCTTTGGGATCGAACTCGCAAACGAACATGAAGCCGCCCAGCACCATCAAACGTTCAATGTGGTGACAGTAACCAGTTTCAAGAATACGGCGAATCGTATCGTCGATTGGTGGAATCCCGGTTGTGCCATCGTAGAAACTAGACGGGATTTTTCGAGTGTGATCCCAATGATTTGTTGTTCGCATTTCAACACCGTGATCCTGATAGGTCGCCCGGATGAACTCTCGCCACCCGATGATTTGACGAAGAAAGCCTTCCAGCGAGTTAAGCGGCACCTCATACTTTTTCGCAAACGCCAAAGTCTCTTTTACGATTTGTTTTGGTGTCAGCAAACCCGTGTTGAGCGACGGAGTCAACACGCTGTGCCAAAGCCACGACTCGCCCTCAACGATTGCATCTTCGTAGACGCCAAAATTCTCGAAACGATGTTTGAGGAAGTGCTTCAACCACTTTTTTGCGTCGGCGTGCGAAGTCGGGTAGTAGAGCCTTTCAATGCTGCCCGGGTTGTTGGGGAAGTTTTGCTCGACGTAGGTAGCCGCCTCTTCGTCGATTGCATCGCGTTTCAATTCGAGTAAATGAGGAATTTCTCCAAGCATCTTCTTGGGGACTTTTTTTCGATTGTCTTCGTCAAAACTCCACTTGCCGCCAACCGGTTGGTCGCCGTCCATCAGGATGTCGAGGCGTCTTCGCTGGAATTTGTAAAAGTCAGCCATGAACCAGCGTTTCTTTCCGGCCCGGTACTCCTGATTTTCATGCGGCTGATTGATGAAGCCCGGTGATGGTACGAAATGGCAAGCGAGTTTCAGTTGGCTACAAAAACGATCCAGCCGTTTCTCCAGCATGAAATCTGTTGGCTCGGCGACGATTAGCTTGCTCGGCAACGACTTCATCGTTTGCTTGGTTTTTCGCAAGTGAACCTTTAGCGATTCCGGCTTTGAGTTGTTGTCGAGATAAAGCGTCTCATGCCCCTTCGCTCGCAGCATTCGCTCATAACGTTTCATCGTGGCCCGATGCAGCCACAACTTTTGCTTGTGAAACTTCATCGGATATTGCGGGTCACCAAAAAACAAACTGTCTTCGATCAGGACAACGCGAGTTGGATTGAGTTTCAATCCCGGGTGGTCGGCGAACAGTTGATGCGGGAAGATGAGTAAGTTCATTGATTTTTGGCAGCAGATAAAAACTTAGGATACGAATGAGAAATCTGGTTTGGTTTCGACGGGACCTTCGTGTTACCGACAACTCTGCGCTTTTTCAAGCAGCCAAGCAAGCCGACGAAGGCGTCCTTGGTGTCTACTTCGTCACTCCAGTACAGTGGAAACAACACGACGATGCGGATTGCAAGATTAACTTCTGGATCGAAAATCTGCTTCTTCTTTCTGAATCACTTGCCAAGCTGAACATTCCCTTAGTCGTCAAAACTTGCGACACGTTCGATACAGTCCCGAAACAACTCGTTAATCTGGCCAAAAAACATAGATGCAACGCCCTGTTTTTCAATCGCGAGTACGAAATCAATGAAGTTCGCCGTGACAACGCTACTGCCAAAGCCTGCCAAGCTGCAGGGATTGCGGTCCAACGATTCCATGATCGTGTTATTGTGCCTCCTCGCGAAATCGCCACCAAAGAAGATCGTTTCTATTCGGTCTTCACGCCCTATCGGAAAGTTTGGGACACCAAGGCTCTTGATTTCATTGAACCGTTGCCCAAGCCGAAGAAGCAACAAGCATTTGACATTGAAAGTTCGCCAGTCCCGCGCAAAGTGAAGGGAGTCGACTTTTCCGACGTACGAACTGATCTTTGGCCCGCTGGCGAATCAGAAGCACGAAAGAGGTTGAAGAAGTTTTCCACTCATATCGCGTCTTATGACAAAGCTCGTGACATTCCGTCGGTTAATGGAACGAGCTTGCTTTCTCCCTATCTTGTCGCTGGAGTCATTTCTCCACGCCAATGCATGGCGGCAGCACTCACAGCAAACAACGGCAAGATCGCAGGTAAAAACGACGGAGCGAGGATCTGGATTTCCGAGTTGACTTGGAGAGACTTCTATACGCACGTGCTGGTTGGATTTCCTCGCGTCTCGATGAACCGACCTTTTAAGAAGAAAACCGAAGCGATCTCATGGCGTCACAATGAAAGCGACCTTGAGGCTTGGAAGAACGGTCAAACTGGCTATCCGATTGTGGACGCGGGAATGCGGCAGTTGAATCGAACTGGATGGATGCACAATCGGCTTCGGATGGTGACGGCAATGTTTCTCACCAAACATCTATTAATCGACTGGCGTTTGGGCGAACGTTACTTCATGCAAAAACTGATCGACGGCGATCTCGCAGCGAACAATGGCGGCTGGCAGTGGTCGGCCTCGACGGGAACCGACTCCGTGCCCTACTTTCGTATCTTCAATCCATTCAGTCAAAGCAGTCGGTTTGACCCCGATGGCATCTTCATTAAGAAGTTATGCCCGGAACTCAAAAACATTCCAGCAAAAGCGTTGCACGACGAAAAGAAGCTTGCGAAAGCGATCGCCGATTCCAACGTTGACTACTCGGAATACGTTGTTGACTACAAAGCGGGTCGCGAAAGAGCGTTGGCTGCTTTCAAATCGCTTTGAGTAAGTGTTGCTGCGGTGCTTTAACGAATCGCCGACATGCCGCCGTCGATTCCGATAACTTGTCCCGTAACCCAGCTGCTTTCGGGCGTCAGTAGTATTTTGGCCATGTTTGCTAAGTCAGTTGCAGTGCCGGCTCGGCCAAGCGGGTACTTCGCGTCCATCGCGGCTCTTTTTTCGTCGGTCGCAAAGAAGTTGGCGGCCAATGGCGTGTCGGTTAGCGCCGGAGCCAAACAGTTTACCCGAACTTTAGGAGCCAACTCGGCAGCCAGTGATCGCGTTAAGCCTTCGATCGCTCCCTTTGCAACGGCGATCGAAGCGTGCATCGGCAAACCAGTGCCCACAGCAACGGTGCTGAACAGGACCACGCTTGTTGGTTGTGCATCGGCTCCTTTCTTCAAGCCACTCAAGCAACCTTTGAGAAACTTGACGGCTCCCATTGCATTGACTTCGAAGTCGTTCCGAAAATCCTCCAGTTTGAGGCTGCGAAAAGATCGCAAATTGATCGTACCCGGGCAGTAGGCTGCACCGTGGATCGCATCTGGCAGGTCAGCCGATTCAAAGTCGTCACTTGCGAAATCGCAAACATGATGCTTCAAACGTTCACTTTCGGGCAGTTCGCCGCTGGTTCTGGAAAAAACATGGACGGTCGCTCCGTCTGCCAACAGCTGTTTTGTCAAAGCAAGACCGATGCCTTTGCTACCACCAGCGATCAAGTAAGATTTGTCTTTCAGGAAAGTATCCATCGTATTACCGGTTTAGACCCTTTTTGAGCTGTGCATTTCGAACTAACTGGTTCCGTTTTACACAACCGTGTTTCAAACCAACAGACAACATTTCGGAAGCTTTATTTCCATGCCCGAAGGACATACGATTCACCGAATTGCTCGCGACCACAACAGATGGTTCGCCGGGCAGAAGCTAATCATAGCTTCGCCGCAAGGGCGTTTTGAGGACGAAGCCAAAAAGGTCAACGGCAAGAAGCTCCGAGAAGTAACGGCTCATGGCAAACATCTTTTCTACCATTGGAATCGCAACCTGATCGGCCATATTCACCTTGGGCTATATGGGAAGTTCCGTGTCCACAAGAACCCGCCACCCGAACCGCGTGGTGCAGTACGGGTTCGCATGATTGGCGAGCAGAAATCGTTCGATCTGAATGGCCCAAATTGTTGCGAGCTAATTACAAAGAAAAAACACGACGAGTTGACGCTGCGACTGGGCGAGGATCCACTGCGGGAAGACGCTTCGGCAGAAAATGTTTGGCAAAAGGTGCAAAAAAGTCGCTCTGCAATTGGAAGCTTGCTTTTGAATCAGTCAGTGATTGCCGGGGTTGGCAACGTTTACCGTGCCGAGATTTTGTTTTTGCTTGGCATCCATCCGCAGCTACAGGCGAACGAACTGGAACGCGAGACATTCGATGAGTTGTGGGAGTTAACGGTGGAACTGCTTCAAGTCGGAATGAAGCACAACCGTATCATCACAGCGGGTTTTGATTCGGCTGGGAAAGTGCCCAAACGATTAAAAGCATCGGAACGGCTGAACATCTACAAACAATCACGATGTCCAAGCTGCGATACGCGCGTGAAGACTTGGCAGTTGGCCAACCGAAAGATATACGCTTGCCCAAAATGTCAGCCGCTTTGAAGTGACACAAGCCAACTTTACAATCCTCAACCAAAATTAGAACAAGAACCGAAACAAGAGACATGAACTGGTCGCTCACAATCTTACTCGCCAACATCATTTCAACCCTTTTCATGATTGGTTTGATCTGGATGGTCCAAGTTGTTCATTATCCGTTGTTCGATGATGTTGGACAGGAAAACTACCTTAGCTACCAACAACGGCATCAGAGCAACATCACTTACATCGTCGGACCCGTGATGCTGATTGAACTTGCGACCGCGATCGCGTTAGCTTGGTACCCAGTCGACGGGATTGGCAAGCCGCTTGTCTATTTTGGCATCGCGTTGGTTGCGTCAATTTGGCTTTCCACCGCCTTCATCCAAATTCCCTGTCATGAAAAACTGGCCAAGGGTTTTGACCTCAATGCTTACAAGTGGCTGGTCAGTTCGAATTGGATCAGAACGATCGCTTGGTCAGCCCGAGGAGTCGTTGTGACTTGGATGTTGGTTCGAGTTCTCTCAAAGTGAACACCATGATTACGCTAGATTCGTTACCAATACATCTCCACGAGCGGACGAGATTGTTCGGCCAAGTCGAAATCGCGGACCGAGCATCCGAAGCTCAATTTGTTCTGTATTGGATGCGTACTGCAGTTCGCCGTAATGAAAACCCGGCTTTGGATGTAGCCCGATGGCTTGCCGATCGACAAGACGTTCCGCTGTTGGTTTATCACGCGATTTCAGAACACTACGAGTTTGCTTCGGATCGACATCACACTTTTATGCTTCAAGGGGCACGTGATGTTCAGCGACAGCTCGCTGAGCACAACTTGAGCTACGCGTTTCATCTAGCGACCCCAGATGATCGGCAGCCGCATTTGGTAACGCTTGCGAACAAGGCCAGTGTGGTGGTCACCGAAGACATGCCGGTCGATCCACCGCGACGATTCTTGAACGCACTAAGTCAAAAAACCGCAACGCCCATTGTCTGCGTTGATACTGCTTGTATCGCACCGATGCAGTTGGTGAAAAAGCCGTACACCAGAGCTTTCAAATTTCGTTCCGCGACGAAGGAGATTTATGACGAGCGTTTGACGCGGGCTTGGCCAGAATTCAAGTTCGATACCAAGCAATTTGATTTGCCCCAACTTCCCTTTGAGCCCGTTGACTTGCAGACATCGGATCTGGCAACATTGGTTTCTCGCTGCGAGATTGATCACGCAGTCGGTCCGGTGGTCGACACGGTCGGCGGAAGCGAAGCCGGCTACGAACGTTGGAATACATTCAAAGAAAAGCGGCTCACTCGGTACGCAAAGCAAAGAAACAACGCGTTGCTCGATGGCGTCAGCCGAATGTCACCTTACTTGCACTATGGAATGGTTTCACCGTTTCGTATCGCGCGTGAAGCTGCCGATATCGAAAACGCGGGCTCAGAAAAGTATCTGGATGAATTGTTGATCTGGCGGGAACTGGCTTACGCATTCTGTTTTTATCGCGACGACCATGACAAGTGGACAGCAATCCCAGATTGGGCACGTGAGACTTTGGAAAGTCATGCATCCGACAATCGCGATGAAATCTATTCGTTGGAGCAACTAGCACGCGGCGAAACGAAAGATGAATTCTGGAACTCAGCTCAAAAGTCCCTGTTGATGCATGGCGAACTGCATAACAACGTGCGGATGACTTGGGGCAAAGCGATTTTGAAATGGAAACAAACTCCACAAGAAGCGCTGAACACCATTGCAGACCTCAATCATCGCTACGCTCTCGACGGCCGAGATCCAGCATCTTACGGAGGCATCTTGTGGTGTTTCGGCCAATTCGATCGTCCGTTTGAACCGGAGCAAGATGTAATCGGTACCGTGAGACCAAGACCAACAACACAACATGCCAAACGACTTGATTTGGAAAAGTACCTGCTGAAAGTAGAAACACCACGTTTTGATCCGGTCCCAAGCGTAGCAGTTATTGGAGCGGGCATCTCTGGATTGTTTGCAGCGCGAACGCTAACAGATCATGGACTTAATGTCACTGTTTTCGATAAAGGACGCGGAGTCGGTGGGCGCATGTCTACGCGTCGTGTCGAAGGCGGAACCACATTTGACCACGGCGCTCAATACTTCACAGCTCGTGACCCGCGTTTCATCCGCTATGTCGACTCATGGATCGAACAAGGGCTCGTCGGCAAGTGGCCCGATCCGAAATTAGGGAACGCTCAGAAAATCGTCGTCAGCGAAAACGGGTCAATTAAATCCCTGTCGGATTCAGATGATCGCTATGTCGCGGTTCCTAAGATGAATTCAATCTGCAGATACTTAGCCGGCGGGTTGAACGTTCAGACTCAAACTCGCATCGGAGAGGTGAAGCCTGAAGGCCAAGGAGTTGAGCTTTTTGACAACGCAGGAAATTCGCTCGGGCAATTCGATCGCCTAATCGTTTCCGCACCCGCATTTCAAACGGCCGAACTGTTGACCAACTTTCCGGAGTTGGCCAGTGCGATTGCCGAAATCGAAATGAATCCTTGCTGGGCAACGATGCTTGCCTTTGAAAAGCCGGTCACGGACCAATGGGTAGGCGCATTTGTTCACGGCAGCTTTCTTTCATGGACCGCTCGCAATAGCACTAAACCAGGCCGCAATCACGATGTCGAACATGTCGTGCTCCATGCCAATCCAAAATGGACTGAAACGCACTGGGACCACGACCCTGTAGAAGTCGCTGATATGATGTTGGCTGAATTTTGGAAGGCAGTTGGACTTTCACCCGTGCCACCAATCCATCTTCAATCACACCGTTGGAAATACGCCATCGCCGTCGAGCCCTCACAAGAACGTTGTTTCGCTGACGACGCTGCGGTTATCATTGCCTGTGGCGACTGGGCCAACGGTTCGCGGGTAGAGGGTGCTTTCCTCAGCGGTTTGGCGGCATCCGGCCGAATCCTTGGAACGCTTTCGCCATTTCAATGCAAATTGGAAAAGCAGGCGAAATTGTTTGAATAATTCCTTACGAAGAAGATGCTTTGCCTCGTCTTTTTGGTCTGTGATCAGCCAAAGTGGGCGTGGCAGTTGACTGCGCAAAGTGCTTACGGAGTCGCAGATCCCCTTAAATTCTAGCGTCTTTGCTTTTAGGAATCAGTTTCGACTTCTTTACCAAATTTGAATACATCATCTACACAAATCGCAGTCGCGATTGCGTTTCGTGTCGCGGTACTAAGCAATGGCCAACGAATGACAACTTGCTTGAGGAGAGCGTCAGCTTGTGACAACAATGAACATTCACCGACCTCAACACACTCCCAGAATGCTAACGGGCAATTTTCGATTTTCTCTAAATCGTTGCCAGACAGTTGGTTGCGGATTTCGCAATTCGGGTTCGATCCCCGCCGCCTCCATAAGCTTCGACTCGGTTTTCATCGGGTCGAAGCTTTTCTTTTACCTCTCGGTTTACATCAGGGTTACATCGCCGACTTCTCCATCCCAAGGATTATTGCCAGCCAAGTTCTTCCAGTTGCTCGATCGCTGGACGCATCTCTTCAACCGCGATCGAGTCGTAGCTCCCTCGGGTCGTCTTGATGTCACCGTGACGGCAATTTCCTTCCTGAGGCTGTCCTGAACTCCAATGGTTATCAGAGCGTTGATGAACGTGGTGCGTAAGGAATGGAAGTCAGCGAAACCGTCGGATGTCTCGTATTCGATTCCTGCTGTTGTGCTGTCGTGTTTCATCACCCGTTCAGTTCGACGTTACAATCCCGTTTCGGTAAGAAGATTGAACAGTGGTTCGTCTTTTCCGCGCTCCTTGATGTGAGACACCAAATCAGCCAGTAAGGAAGGAGCAAGCGGAGTCGCTCCCTCCTTCCGATTCTTGGTAAGGCGTGACCAAGAACCAGGACTCTTCGCTTTGCATCAACGTGGACCACGATAAACCTCGAAAGTTCGCCAGCACGAAAGCCGGTGAATAATGCAGTACGGTAGATCAAACACCGCTCTTTGCCTGCAACCCCGGCAACGACCTCGCCGTTTTCAGCAGGGTTGAGCAAACCTGAATGTCTTCGGAGCTCCAGACTCGTCAATAACGCTATTTGCCAGTTGAGAGATTCTTGCCAATTTTTGAGATTGGAAGGCTCGTGATTACTTCCTCGTCAAGAAGAGACCGCTCGAATCTTTTGGCCCGCTCTAACATCTCTGTCACATCTCAAAAGACGGCCACTATTACATTCGTTTCGATCCCAAACTAATTCTGTAAAGAAGAGTTCATCTCTGATTGCTAACGGAGAACGGATTTCTGATAATACATTTTTCGTAAAGCCTTAACAAATGGCATCAAATTGTCAGAAGAAACGAAACTCACAACTGGCCTCTACGATCGGCTTGTCGACAAAGAGTTAGCCCGGAAACTTGAAGAGTTATCCGGAATTCAACTTTCGTCTTCGGTTGGGGAAGTTCCATCCGCTGATATTCCGCGCCGCGTCGCAAACGTAGTCTCAGAATGGATCGAACGTACCCTTTATGACGTAAATGCTCAGTCACGAACTGAATACGCATTGGAGCTTTCAAATCGAATTCTGTCAGAATTAATTAAGACGACAGCTTCGTCAGTTGACGAAGACGATAGATTGGTCTCACCTCTACGGCGGCTGGACGCAATAGAGCACAAAGATCCGACGAATAGGCCAATTCGCATTCAAAGGCCCCTCACTCCACTCGCTGATACAATTTTGTTGACCAACGCTCGCGGCGAGCCGTCTGTTGGCGCAGAACTGAAAGCGGAAATTGATTCTGCAAATCGAATCGACATTGTACTTGCCTTTATTCGCTGGACGGGCATCCGCGATCTCTTGGAACCACTTGCCAACCACTGCGCTCGCCGTCGAAAGCTGAGGGTCATTACCACTACTTACACAGGTTCAACAGAGCCGAGGGCTCTGGAAAAACTTCGTGAGATTGGGGCCGATATAAAAGTCAGCTATGACACCAGATCCACTCGTCTTCATGCGAAGGCTTGGCTCTTTCAGCGTGACAGCGGCCACTCTACGGTTTTCATTGGCTCGTCAAATTTGACCTTTTCAGCGCAAGTGACTGGCATGGAATGGAACGTCCGCGCATCGGAATGTTGTAATCCAGACGTCGTTAGGACTTTTCGGTCTTCATTCGAAAGCTACTGGGCAAACAAACAGTTTGAGCCCTATGATTCGAAACAGTTTGAAGTCGCTATCGCATCAACACAAGTTTCCAACCCAAGCGAGTTGCTAAACTTAGAGATTACGCCGTATCCCTTTCAACGAGAAATTTTGGATCGGATTCAAGGTGAGCGAGAACTTGGTCGTCCACATACTTTGGTTGTCGCGGCGACGGGAACTGGCAAAACGATTATGGCTGCGCTCGACTACAAACACTTGCGATCAACGCTAGAGTCGAACAAGCTACTTTTTATCGCACATAGAAAAGAGATCTTACGCCAAAGTCGAAATACGTTTCGTCACGTCTTGAAAAATGGATCTTTCGGTGAGGAATGGGTCGATGGGCGAACGCCTCGAAATTGGGAGCATGTTTTCGCATCGGTTCAATCTATAAATGCCTCAGACCTTTCCGCGTTGGATGCTGAACACTTCGACATCGTCATTGTGGATGAATTTCATCATGCAGCTGCAACAACCTATGAATCTGTTCTTGATTACCTACGTCCAAAACATCTCGTGGGCTTAACTGCAACTCCTGAGCGAGCGGATGGCCTCGACATTCTCAAATGGTTTGATGGCAGAATTGCGGTCGAACTGCGGCTATGGGATGCACTTGAAGACCAGTTGCTGTCTCCATTTCACTACTTCGGAATCGCAGACGCTACCGACTTGTCGAGTTTGAAGTGGACCCGCGGTGGCTATCAAAGCTCCGAGCTTACCGAGGTGTACACGAGGGACAATCGTTGGATAGAAAAAGTTTTTGCAGCGTTGAGCGAGAAAGTTTCACAACCCACAAGAATGCGGGCGTTGGGATTTTGTGTTTCGATCGAACACGCACAATTTATGGCGAAAAAGTTCAACGAGCAGGGGCTAAAATCTGTTGCTGTAACAAGCCAAACTAGTCGAACTGAGAGAGACCAGTCGCTTATTGACCTTCGCGAGGGAAACATCAACGCGATTTTTGCTGTTGACATCTTCAATGAGGGCGTCGATGTTCCAGAAGTAGACACTGTGCTAATGCTACGTCCAACGGAAAGCGCGACGATCTTTTTGCAACAACTGGGAAGAGGCTTTCGAAAAACGGAGTCTAAGGACTTGCTTACTGTTTTGGATTTCGTCGGTCACCAGCATGCGAAATTTCGATTTGACCAACGCTTTGGCAAACTATTGGGCCGGTCGCGAAAACAACTCGAAAAGGACGTTGAAACAGGTTTCCCATACCTTCCAGCTGGCTGCCAGATCAACCTCGATCCAGTTGCGCAAGAAATTGTTCTGTCAAATATTAAAAACTCGGTCCCTGCGACATTCCCGAAACGTGTGGAGGAACTGCGTTCTTTGGGCGATGTTGGCCTGAAGAAATTTTTAGACGAAGCAATGATTGAGCTTAGTGATGTCTATGCATCCAACAATTATTGGACCAAGACTAGACGGAGTGCGGGATTCGTCGCTGATACTCCAAACGAGAATGAGTCGAAACTGGGAAGAGGCATCGGGCGCCTAACTCATATAGACGACTCCTACCGTTTGGATGCAATTGAATCAATTTTTCAACGCGATTCTTCTCCCGATCCAGCTGAACTGACTTCGGAACAAGTCGCAATTGCCAACATGGTCTTTCTAACGCTTTTTAGTCCCTCTCCGTCTCAATTCGAATCTTTGGAAGAAGCGATGGATCTGTTTTGGTCAACAGCTCATATTCGAAATGAATTGCTCGAAGTTTTGAAAATACTTCGAACTCGTGTCGCGAAAAAACATGTGGCTGTTTTTGAATCTGGCGAAATTCCCTTGCGCCTCCATGCGACATATGGTCGATCCGAGGTCTTGGCAGCATTTGGAGTCTCAACAGTGGATAAGCCGTTGTCGTTCCGAGAAGGTGTCTACTTCCACAAAACTACCAAGACGGATTTGTTCTTTGTGACAATGGACAAGTCTAACGATACCTTTTCTCAATCTACTCGGTATAGAGATTTTGCGATTAGCGAATCTGAATTTCAATGGGAATCCCAGTCAGGTACGCGGATCGTTAGCGAAACGGGCCAGCGCTACATCAATCAGGCCTCAGGTGAAACGAACGTCATGTTATTTGTTCGCGAATCAACTCGTTTTTCCAACGGCCAGACGAGACCTTTTGTTTGCGCCGGTCTCGCAGACTATCTACGCCATGAAGGTGAACGACCAATCGCAATCACATGGCGGTTGCGAAACCCACTTCCGGGTGCACTTTTCTCATCGCTTCGAGCTGCCATTGCATAAACGGACCAGCTATAGAATAACCTGGTTGGCGCACGCTAGAATAACCTGGTTGGCGCCCATTTTAACGGATTTGACCCATGACTGAATCGCAACAACTTGCAGATGGACTGGAAACCCTAAAAAGCATTGGTTCTGGTACTCGGTGTCGATAAACTTTTCGAATCGACCGCAACCAACACCAAGGTGCCGTGCGATTCGCAATGTCCCTTCGGGCGGTGAAAACACAGGGCAATGGGTAGCTAGCGTTTTTGCCTTCGTGCAAACCCGTACATATCGAAACAATCTATGTAGACGCATCGCTCTGGGTTGTCTAAAGACGCGTAAGAATATGCATCTGGTTTAAAGATAATAAGACATGCGCGGCTTTATCGTTAACATCCTGATTTGCTTGATAACGTTCACGTTTGGCGGCTGCGCGACGTTCAATGCATATGAAAAATCCGATCAGCAGTTCATCGACGATCCAAATGCGCTGGGCCAAGTCGAAATTCAACGCGGAAAACCAAGGCCGGTGATTGATGCGGCTGGTCGATTGTTGGGACTGCCAAACCGGATCGCCATTGGAGATGCTCGCGTTGATAATCACAACATCTCGACTGAAACCGAATTGGAGATTACGAATTATCTGGAGCAAAATGGCTTGAATTCGGTTCTGGTTCGATCCAATCAATATGCGCCGGCTAGCGAACTGAAACGCATGATCTCCAATGATAAAATTCGCCCGTTTTGGAAATTGACTTTCGGAAGTTACAACCTGCTTAAGTACACGTTTTTGCCAGGTCGATTGACGGGTGGCGACTGGTACAATCCTTATACTGAATCGCTTCACATTTATTCCGACAGTTCTATCTTGGGTATCGCCAAAGCAACTTATGCTGACGATATCAGAAGTCGCGTGAATCCGGGTGCATATGCGGCGATCAAAGATATTCCTTTGGCTGGACTGGGGCATGATACGACGGCGACGAAGTTGGCCATCGAGTGGTACGAACAAACCGAACCAGATAATTATCAGGCTGCCCAGGATATTCTGTACCCAAATTACGGCGCGTCCGTTGGTGGGCAACTGGCCTCGTTTTTTCCTTACGGAGAATTGATTGGTCGTATCGTTGGCGGCGGAGCTGGTCGTTTGGCAAGAAAAGTGCAAACGTGGCGGTGATGCGCAAAATGGCCTAATCTTTTGCCGCGCGAATGGACTGCGAGAATACTTCGCTGATACCAGCTTCTCTGGCGATTAAATCAATCCGCGCCGATTCGTTTAAATCGGAAAACGTACCGCCATCGGCCTTGTCCCCAATTAACTCTTTTTCAAACGCAAATTCAGCTGAGTAACCCGGAAGTACGATTCGAGGGTCCAGCCAGTTGATTGGTTCTGGGGTTAGTTCGTAAGTCAGCCGAGTGATTCCGTTGGCGCAATTGTTCAAGACAGAGTTGTAGAATTCCGGCGCTTGATTCAACTTGGCGATTCGTTCGACCAGTTTTTGAAATAATTCCTGCACCTGTTCTGCGTTCGCATTGATGCGATAAAGATAGACGCGATCGTGCGGTCGATGAATGGTTCGCACGCCGATCAAATCGCGTTCGTCGCCGACGACGTGGGTCATTTCATAGGTTCGATACAATCCCCGAATCGGATTGTACGTTTCAAATTGCTCTCTTCGAATTTCTACCGATACGCTGAAGAATTCAGGCTGGGCACCTTTAAGCCCGAAACTCAAGAACACATGAGCGAGCCCTTCGCCAGCGGTGAATTTCTGGACGACCAACCAAAGCGAATCGACCGAAGACAATGGGAATTGCCGGGTTTCAAAATTCGCATCATAGTCGGTTTCCGACATATAAACGCAGTTGCGAAAATTGCGAATCGTCACTTGACCGGCGTCGATTTCAATCTCTGCTGCCTGCTTTTTTTTGATCGTCTGCCCAATCCCGGTTATTTCGCGGTGGAATCAGAAGCACTGAAAGTGCAAAGACGCCAGCCATCAACCCAAAATTAATTGAGCGAGCCAGGCTGATGGTTTTTGACCTGCGAAAAACCCAGAACACGAGTGTCATAAATGCGATAATGGCAACGATTCGCAACAGAATATTTACCGATGGCCAATAATATAGTGCGCCGATGGTCTAACAGAACGACAGACCAAACAATAGCCAGACAGCCACGCTGATAATTTGCATCAACCAAAGCGATATTTTATGGCGACGATTCATTTTTATTTTTAAGGTTCTTGCCGATCAAATTGCTAACGCACGATATTGAGATCTTGATGCCAACGGAGAGATTTATATATTAATTCTCAGTAGTGATCCTAGTTTTTAAACAGAAGAGTAAACCATGAACAGCCAAGATGTATTTAGTCGACTGCAAGAAGGTAACAAGCGATTTGTCGCGGATAAATTGGACGGTCAACTTCAGGACAGTTCGCGTCGAGAATCACTGACCGGCGGCCAGCAGCCTTACGCGATCATTTTGAGTTGTGCGGATAGTCGTGTCGTTCCCGAGCTATGCTTTGATACCGGATTAGGCGAATTGTTTGTTGTACGCGTAGCCGGCAATGTCGCAAATACTTCATCGATTGGCAGTATTGAATATGCGGTTGCCAATATTGGTTGCCCGTTGCTGGTGGTGATGGGGCATGAAAGTTGTGGCGCGGTGACCGCTGCGATGGGCGGTGGCGACAATGGATACAACATTAATCATTTGCTTGCACATATTTCTCCTGCTTTGGCTGCTTCTGAAGACGGAGCGGATGTAAATTCTATCGTTAAGAAAAACGCGCTTTTAAACGCTGATGATTTGTCGGCACGATCAAAGATCGTTAGCGATGCGGTTGACGCAGGAAAACTTCAGGTCGTTTCGGCTTACTATAATTTGGGTTCAGGCCAAGTCGAGTTCTTATCGTCAGTAGCTTGATTTCGCGAGAAGTCGATATGTTGTGACGGAACTTGGTCCGGAAGATATACCGGAGCCAAGCCGTCCGAAACATGTGTGCGTCTGTACTGATCAAAGTTTGACCCGTGCGAATTCATTTGTCCGTTGTTTGAAAGCCGGTGAGTTTGCTAAATCTGCGTTGCTTCGCGGCGTGGTTGCTTGATTTTTGTGTTCTTTCTGATTCCCGGAATCGTTTACGGAATGATAGCGTCGGGTGTTGCCGCTTGCATTAACCAGGCACTTAGCAAGGCTCCGTAAGTCCCCAGTGCATATCCTAACACAGCCATTAAAACACCAACGGGGGCCAACGAAGGATGGAACGCAGCGGCGACAACGGGAGCACTAGCCGCACCTCCAATGTTTGCCTTGCTGCCAACGGCCAAGAAAAAATACGGAGCCTTAATCAACCACGCGACAAAGAACATCAGCCCAACATGGAACGCCATCCATATGCCGCCGATCAAAAAGTAACCGGGATGTTCGGTAATGGCTCGGATGTCCATCTTCATGCCAATCACCGCAACCAACATGAAGATGAAAACCGTTCCCAATTTTGATGCGCCGGCCCCTTCGTAGTTTCGGAGCTTGGTAAACGAAAGCAGCACGCCGATGGTCGTCGAGATAACGATCAACCAAAAGAAACTACTCGCCAAACCAAGGCTCTTCAGGAATTCCAGCGAGTTGTTTTCAGCAATCATCGACAGCACGTATTCGGAAATCGCGGCACCAAAGTAGTGAGCAACCGCAGTCGCACCGAACCCCAAGGCGGCGATCACCATCAAATCGACCGTCGATGGAACTCGAGCAACACTCAGGCTAAAGGACTCCATTTTTTCTTGAAGCCGATCGATACTGGACGAATCAGCTTTAAAGAATCGATCGATCGCTTTGGCGTTGCCGACACCCAGCAAAAGAAAGATCATCCAAATTTCGGCAACGATAATGTCCACCGCAACCATCACGCTATACAAATCAGACAATCTGTCTTCGGTCGCCGCGGTTGCATTTTCCGGCGGAGTCATGAAGACAACTTGCATCGCAGCTTGATTTGCTCCACCACCGATCCAACTTCCCGCGACCGTGCTAAGACCCCGCCAAACCGCTTCGGGTCCGTCGACCCCGATAATATCTGGAGCAACCAGCGACACAATGAACACGGCAATCGGGCCACCAAGAATGACACCTGCAGTTCCAGTCAGGAACATGATCACTGCGTTACGCCCCAGTTTGAAAATTTCTCTTAAGTCGATGCTGAGCGTTAACAGGACCAAGGTTGCTGGCAATAGGTACCGCGTGGCGACGTAGTAGAGCTCGGAAGTATTGTGATCTACGATTTCAAAAAAGGTCAACAGTGACGGCAGGAAGTAGCAGATCAGTAGCATCGGGATGAATTTGTAAAACAGCCCAAAGACCCCCGTTTTGATGCTGGACGTATAGAAGACAAACCCCAGCATCAAGGCAAGGATGCCAAAAATAACGGCGTCGTTTGTGATTAATGCGTCGGACTTTTCTCGTTTGGCTTCTTTGAGCAGAGCATTTGCCAACGCGCTGTCGTCTGGAAATGCCTGCTTGAGTTTTTTACCAATCTTTGAAATTTCAGTTGCGGGCTCCGCTTGAACCGCTTCGCTGCTGGCGTTTGCCAGTGCCGATTCGCTTGAGGCGGAAGTTGCTTGCCTCATCGCACTGGTGGTGGCAGGCGACAAAAGAGAAAGAAAAAGCAAGCAAGGTAGGCTGAATAGACAAACGAGGCGTCTGAACACCATTGTTATTTCCAGTTTTGGTTTCGAGTAATTTTAAAATCAACCGCAATTGTAGCGGAAATTCCCTGCGCTGTTGATGTGATCAAAGGCTATGTCGCTCGATCACGATGCGTACACCATGGAGCGCAGGTAATTTACACGCCCGGGCGCGCCCAGCTACTGGTTTGGCCAATTCAAACGTAGTGATTGGAGCATCGGTTCGGTCTTGGCTTTGACGGTACGGCGATCGATGTCGAGTACTTTTGCGGCTGCCTCGTAGCCGCCGGTATGGTACAGCCAGGTGCATCAGCATGCAGGCGGTTAGTGCTAATGCTCACCGGACGCGAAACGTAAGTGGAAATTTCGCGTTAACGCTTCGTATTGTTCAGTAAATTCGTGCCGTCGACTTTCGATGGTCAGTTCATCGTGGTGGCATGTTGTAGGCTGTCGATTGAATCTTAACAGGACTCGCTTAAATTTTTTGTCTGGAAGCGGACGCACGGAAGTTTGGGCTTTGATATAGAAGCCTTGCTGGTTTGCGATTGCCTGCGTTTCGTTAAGCTGATCGATGGGCAGAATCAGGCAAAGGCTTCCGGTAGGCGTTAGCAATCGGTTCGCGGAATCGAAAATTTGTTCCCGAGTCAGATCGATGGTATGGCGGGCCTGGCGTTTGTTAGAAGCCATTGACGGCGTGCTGTTGCTGAAAAAAGGCGGATTGGAGACGCACAGGTCGTAGTTGGGACTTGCATGCGCGACGGTGAATTCTTGAAGCGATTGATTGAAGATCGTAATTCGGTTGGGCCATGGTGATGATTGGACGTTTTGCGTAGCTTGTTGGGCCGCGCTGGCGTCGGGTTCGATCGCATCGATTTGACCGGTCGTTGATTCGATTCGTTGTGCGAGCATCATGGCAATTATCCCGCAGCCGGTACCGATATCCAAAATTCTCTTGCAATGATCGACGTTTGCCCATGCTCCCATCAGTACCGCATCGGTGCCTATCTTCATGCCACATCGATCGTCGTCGATGGCAAAGCGTTGGAATCGAAATCGTTTTGAACTGGCACTCATTTTCCGACTATATTTTCCTGGTTACTGCGATACATTGAATCTGATTGAATCTGCGATAGATTGAATCTAAACGACATAGTGTAAGGGGCTTCGACTTGAAAAATTATCTAAAATCATTAATTCTCGCATCGTTGTTGTTCGGTTCGCCGGGGCATTGCCAGGAGCAGAAAATGGAAGAATCGAAACAGGGAATGGAGTGGCTGAAGCAGCTTGAAGGCACCTGGATTACGTCTTCTGGTGCTGCCGATGCGCCGGCTGCGAATAAAGGAGTAATGAAATCGCGGATGATCGGTGAGTTATGGTTAGTCAATGAGTCGACGGCATCGGTGGGGTCAATGAATGTCGAAGCCTTGCAAACGATTGGCTACGACAAGGAGAAAAAGCAATTCACTTCCAGTTGGATAGATTCGTTTTTGAATTATCAGTGGCTTTATACCGGCACGCTGGATGAAGCTGGAAAAGTGTTGACGTTTGAAGCGACGGGGCCTGATATGAGCAAGCCGGACCAGACGCGTGAATACCGAGATATTTATGAACTGAAATCGGAAAATGAAATCGTTACGACCGCACAAATCAAGAACGAAGACGGGGACTGGGAGACGATGATGACTGGCAGGATGACCCGTCCAACTGCAAAGACAACCGTCACTCCATTTTTGATGTTCATTGGCAAGGCAGAAGAAGCGATCGATTTCTATAAAACCGTTTTCAATGATCTACGTATTGAAAGCATGAAAAAGTATGGTGCTGGTGAAGCGGGAGACGAAGGTACGGTTAAATTGGCGGAGATTTCGATCGCTGAGCAAAAAATCAAAATCACTGACAGTCCCCCCGTGCATGATTTTACGTTTACTCCGTCGTTTTCTTTGTTTGTCGATTGCGAGTCAGAGCAGCAGTTAATGGAACGCTTTGGTAAATTTTCGGATGGTGGCAAAGTCATGATGCCGCCGAATAATTATGGCTTCAGCAAGAAATTTGCCTGGGTGAGCGATAAATTTGGCGTAAGTTGGCAATTGAATCTACCGTAGCGTCAATTTGTAATTGCCGCCAACAGATTTATCACTCGATCCGCATCTAACGTATAGAGTGTTTTTGGTAGGCAGTTACTCGAGTTGAAAATGTTACTGATCGAGTTGTCGAATGGCGTCACACAAAACACGTGCAGCCATTTCCGGCTCAGCTTTTTCCAACAATCGTTGTGCCGTGCTTACGACCGAGCGTAATCCGTGGATCGCGTCAGCGGGGATGTTTTTGCTTTGTTCATCAACCGACTGAGAAGGCACCGGGCTGATCGTTTGGTTATTAGTATTTTCTGTTGCAATAGCCACGTGATCAGGGGCCAAAATCCCTAATTTGATTGCGCCACTTTTTACGGATAGCAAATCGATCTTAATGTCGAAATCGGGGAAACGAATAGAGTCCGATTCACGCTGATAAAATACACGCACATCTACTCCTTGAAAAAAGAGGAAGAGGAAGACTGAATACCAAGGAGTCATTCAGCTTGAAAGGAAAAGACTTAAGGAAGAACCTTAAGTTCACTTATTGAACCAATAAGTAATACTGGTTGCAAGTGCGTTGCGTTCAAGTATTTGAAAGAAGGCGCATTTTGCAATGGCTCAGGCAGCGTTTATTTAAATGTTGAGCGATTCGGCGATGGCCGCCCGCAAGTGGCCGTTGTTTTGCAGTCAAAAAATAGGGCTGACCCCTGCCGCTAAAGAAAACGGCGAATTCATGATTTGATAAACGCTACCTAGCCTGCCAGCCGATTTCGTTGATTGCGTTTCATGTCTTGGACATTTTCCTTGAGTGCAACAAATTTTTGAATCGTCTCGCAGAGTCCATGGGTTTGTTCCGCCAAATCAACGCTTGATATTTTTCCAATTTGATTTTGCAGAATGGTGGCTTGGAAGCTCAAGCTTTGCATCTGGTTGTTCAATTCATGTATCGCCATGCTAAGAGAGTCAGGTTTTAATGACATGGCGATAGTAAGAATGTGGGGTGGCTAATTAAGATTATTCACTTGTGGAAAAATCATAGCTATTCAATGGATACGCTTCGACACCAATATTCATTTGAATTTCATTCATTTTTCAAACACGCCGGTTTTGCGAATTGATATACAATTTGTGTTTTGGGAACCAATGGTTGGGGTATGATGAAGTTGGAAACAAACATTGATATCTGAGATGAATATGAACAGGCGTAAATTTTTAGGGTCTTCGGCTGCATTGCTAGCTGGTGGTTGCATTGCACCGCGAATAGTGACGGGTAAAACGAATCCGTTGCATTTAAATTCACTTCGCGTTGCGGCGGTCGGAATCGGTGGACGTGGGCAACGACTTATTTCAGCGGTCAAGGAAGCCACTAATGCCGAGATCGTTGCGTATGCTGACGTCGACGAAAAAATCCTGAATTCAACTGACAAAGACAATTCGAAAGTCAATCGTGTCAGCGATTTTCGACGGCTTCTTGATCGCAAAGACGTCGACGCGGTGATCTCCGCGACCCCCAATCATTGGCATGCTCTGGTAACGGTATTGGCGTGCCAGGCAGGCAAGCATGTTTACATCGAAAAACCAATTTCTCACAACATGTTTGAAAGTGATGCCATCGTTGCGGCAGCTGAACGTCACAAGATAATTGTCCAGGCTGGTTTTCAGAATCGTTCGGATACGGGTGTCTATCCATTCTTTGATCGGCTTCACGAGGGTGAGTTTGGTGAAGTGACGAGCGTCCATGGAACTTGCCATCGTCCGCGCAAGACGATTGGAAAGCAGCAGGCCGCATTGGCGGTTCCCAAACATATAGATTATGAACTTTGGCTCGGCCCAGCTGCTGAGCAGCCGATTTATCGTCCGCGCCTACATTACGATTGGCATTGGGATTTCAATACCGGCAATGGCGATGTTGGTAATCAAGGGCCGCACGAATGGGACTTGATGAATTGGGCGCTGGGTGACACTGACCAGCTACCTTCAAGTATTAAAGCGGCTGGTAACCGATTTGGTTGGAATGATGCAGGAGATACCCCGAATGTAATGGCGGTATCTGGAGTCATGAACAAAAAGCCATTCTTTTTTGAAGTGATGGATTTAAAGCCAGGCGTGGAGCCTCCGTATGGTCGTGGAGTAGGTGTGATCGTTGAAACCGAAAAAGGTCGGTACGTTGGTGGTCGAGGCGGTGGTTCATTTACCTGGAACGATGGCAAGGTTGAATCGTTTGAGCGGAATGGGAATCAGGATGGCACCAGTAGCCACGTTGAGAACTTTGTGGAGGCAGTGTTTGCAGTTGACCGTCGCAAGTTGCGTTCAGATTGTAAGGTTGGAGCGAAGTCGTCATCAATGGCCCACATGGCAAACATATCGTTTCAACTTGGCAAAAAGATGGCGCGTAAGGATGTCGAAAATTCCTTTGCTTCAAATAGCGCTGAGGAAAAATTGATTGGACGCTTGGCGAAAGCTCCTGAAATCTATCATCGCAAGCATGGTGGAACGGCTGTCGATTGGGTGGCCGGTCCGACGCTGACGTTTGATGATTCTGCGCGGTTGTTTACTGGCTCGCAGGCGGATCAGGCGAATGCGAAAATGAAACGTGATTACCGGAAAGGTTTCGAAGTTCGTTCATAGACGTCAATGCGTTGGCTTCGAAATTCTGGAATGAGTCATGCCGGGGCTTGGGCATGGTAGTTGGCCTGGTCAACAGCTCAATTAAACATGGCTATATCGAGATGGTCGAATGTTTCAGCATCCCGCGTGGTAACGGGGACAAAAAAGGAAGATTCGTTAGTGTTGAGCCGATAATGAGCACTAGCCAAACGCCTGATCGCTGGTTCGCACGTGTGAAGCAGCTTTATTTAATGATAGGCGCCTCGGAGAGATTAGATGATGAAATCCATCGGTTTTATTACTTTATTCTATTTGCTATCGTTCGCTCTGACGGTCGCATCGGTAGAAGCTCAGACCGAGGTCTTGTTTTCAGATAGAAGCGAAATCGCTAGCACTTCTAGGTTCTCTCGCCAGTACGGTGAGGCTGCGGGGCGCGAAGAATTCAATTTTGGATTTGAAAGTGAAGCCAGAAGGGAATTCGAAGGCGGATCGGAAGGCGAATTTGAAGGCGGATTCGAACGTGAATCGGAGGGCGAAATTGAGCGAGAACGCATTGAAACGGAGCGTCATGACTTCACGCAATCGACAACTGTGGTTGGGCGTGGCACGACGCAAGTTGAATTCGGTTATACCTTTTTTCAGAGCTCTGGCGAAACGGAAGTCGAAGATTCTCACACGACGCCCGAGTTGTTGGTCCGGTTTGGACTCACAGAAAAAATTGAGTTTCGTTTGCGGTACAACGAAGTCTGGCAATTCGGTGAAGAAGACCTGGCAGGTTCCGAAGACCTGCATTGGGCGTTCAAAGTTCGCACTTCAGATCAAATAGGCTTGCGCCCTGAAAGCGCACTTGAAATTCGCTTCACCGCACCGACGGGCGGAGTAGATTTTTCAACAGACGAGGTCGAATTTGGACTCGACTATATCTACGGCTGGAAGATTAACCCTCGTGTCGAAATTTATGGCTCCTCGGGATTCTCAACCAACGCGCTTGGTGAGTTCGCGTTCCGACCGGCCGATCCTGCCGAGGAGGAATTCATGTTGTATACGCAATCTGTTGCACTGGGCACGGAATTATCCGAGCGATTTACGGCCTACACCGAATTCTTTGGTCTGTTTACAGACGGATTTGAGGACGATGAAGAGAACCCTGTATTTTTCAATGTTGGATTGGATTATTACGTGTCCGACAACGTTGTGCTGGATGTTCGTGCTGGAACCGGGCTCAACGCTGACGCGGAGGATTTTTTCTTTGGAATGGGGGGAGCGTTTCGGTTTTAAACATGACGATTGACGCCTGGAATTGTTGTTGGTCTTGAAAGTGACTGGATTGGCCGCTATTGAGACGGATGTGTCGTAAAAGCGCGAATGAAATTTGGCGACTGTGGTTGCATTTCATGCCGCTTTAGCGCGACAATCCGGCGGGTGTCGGTAGCTCAGGACCTATTAACCTTCAGACCAAACAAGACAATCATGAATAACGCAGCGAACGAACTTCACGATCCTGGAGGGCCATGGGATGTTGGTATGGAACGAATTCCGTTGGTGAGCTTTGATGGCGATCGTGTGACCATTAAAAACTATCGTAATTTTCGTTACGAATGCGATGGGACTCATGAGGAAAACTACGAGACGCGCACGATCAACGTTTCGTCATTGATTGGTGCCGACTTCATCGTCGTTCCGTTCGCCAAGCAGCCAGATCTTGCGCACACCATGATGAGCTTTGGCTTTGACAACGGCCAGCATCTGATCGTTTCAGTGGAGGCTCGCCGCCGTTTGAATCAGCAGTACGGAATCATCAAAGGCATTTTCGGAGCGTTTCCTTTAATGTACGCCATTGCTGATGAACGTGATGCCATTGGCCAACGAACCGAAATACGTGGTGATGATGTTTATCTTTATCGAAGTAGTGCGACGCCTGAAAAAGTTCAGTCATATTTTCAATGCGTCATGCAGCGCGTGCATAAGTTGTCTCACTCGCCCGAGAAATACAACACGATCACCAACAATTGCCTGACAAATATTCGATACCACATCAACCGAATGTGGCCGGGGCGCATCCCTTGGAATTGGAGAGTGCTGATTAACGCACACTCGGATTATCTGGCGTACAAGTTAGGCCTGTTGCAAGGGGATGAGTCATTTGAATCAACTCGCAAGCATGCGAATATCACTCCCAAGGCCAAAGGCAACTGGCACCGCGAAGATTTCTCTGCATTGATTCGCAGTTAAAGGTTCTTACAGAGGATTCGTCGATAAGGTGGTCATCTCCGCAACCGTGATGCCGATCAGCTTTCGTAGCCGAACTCATCCAACACATCTTTCAAATGAAAGTTGAGTCTTTCAATCGTTTCGGGCCGCAGCTTGGTTCGAAACTCGCCTGTCTGTCCGCTACGACGATGAGTATCTTTTTCACGTTGCTTAGGCCGTGACACATTGTAAGCGTGCCGGATGACCGAAGGTCGCAAACGAATCATCTGTTTAAGCTGATCGGCAAATTGATCGAAATCAGAAACCATTTGTTCAAATTTCAAGACCATCGCAAATTGGCATTGGTTGCGAAGAGCGGCGATCAATCGAAAGTTTTCAAGGAAGAATTCGTAGTTTTCGATGGCGTAAGCGTCTACACCCATCGTTTGAAGACGTGAACGGCAATCGAGTTGCTCCTGGCGTTTCTCTTTTTTATGGCTGAGTTTGTGATGGAATCCAAACGAATAGTACGCCGATACGATTATGTCTCGAGGGTCACGGATAAAGAAGACAACTCGTTTGTCTTTTACGAATTCAGGTTTAATGACGTGTTGTACGAAGTCATTAAACACTGGTGAATTTCGACTGGCGGAAACGCGAATGGGTCCATAGATGTGACCATTTGGCTCGAATTTCAGATTGATGTTTTTGAAGTGCCGGTGGATTTGACGTGCGAAGTGAATATGCCGTAACCCAAGTGCGTTGGGCAAGATGTAGCCAGCGAAGAGCGAACTTGCACATTTATGCAGTGTGTAGAAGTAAACAGATGGGAATTGGCTCCCGCGAATTTGCCAGCGAATGTAATCGCTTGCGCTTTTCGTTTGGCGAGCCAGTTTACCCAACGGGTTTTGAATCATTGTTTTCCTGCGAATTGTATTCTGACCGCATGCAAAATCCGTTTCTTCGATTTGCCGCTGAAATCGTATACCGAATCTGAGCCATCCAATCAATGTGGTTTTGATAGCTGTCAGAGCTTCGGATGGCGTGTAATGAGGCGAAATGAGTGGTGAGAATTATCAGCACAAATTGCACCAGCGGAATCGTTAATGAAAACCCTCAGCGACGTCCTGTTGTTACGGCAACGGTAAGGGCTGAGCGTTTGGATTCAGCGATTTGAGTGCTACCACAATCTTTTAAAGTCGATCAAGTAGACACCAGCCATGCTCGCCGAAAATTGCCTGGCTCATGTTTTGCCCAGGTTCTTTGGGCAGCTCGCGTTAATCTTCTCACCGGAGTCTGCAGTGAATATCACCGTTGTTGGAATCGATTTTTCCAATTTGCTGACCGCCATCATCTTTTCATCTCACGGCCATACCGTTACTTGCATCGACACTGACGAAGCCTCAATTGAGTCATTGAAGCTAGGGGTGCTACCGTTTGATGAGCCAGGCATCGACGAGTTCTTCTATTTGGCTAACACGATTGGAACGTTGAGCTTTTCGACGGACGCTGAGTCGATAGCCCATTCAGAAGTTGTGATTTTCAACGGCGATCTTTGTAATGGCACTGGAGGGATTGAGCAGCTTCCGTTTCTCGAAAACATTGGATTGCTTAAGCAGCGTGCGGTGATTGTGTTGCTGGGCGATTCTCAGCAGCATGCCAACAGATATTTAGCGGACTTTATCGTTGAAAAATGGGCGCTGGTCGTCGAGGTCGCTTCAATACCAAGGTTTTTTAACCGCGGCACGGCGATCGATGACTGGTTGAATCTTGAGCGTCTGGTTATTGGAGTCCGCAACGCCATTGCGGGTAGCTTGCTGAAGCGGTTGTTTGCGTCCGTTGCAACCAAGCATTGTGTGCATTGCGAATTTGATCTTCGGGTACCCGAATTAGTCGAGCAGGAATCGGAATCGGTCGTCAATGATATGAATTTGTTTCTTGCCCGGCTACAGTCGGAATATGCCAAGCAACTGGAGTCCGTTCCCGACCGCAAAAACAATTGATAGTCGACAGGAGAGAACCCAGATTAGGACAATGAATAATTGCTAAAGTGGCTGGCTTACAAGCTGCCGTCTGAAGTGTGATGACACAGCCCGAGCGACTTTTTTTGTGCCCATCTAAAATTTGTTCGAACCTCGCCATGATCCCCTCGTAGAAAGAAAATCTTCTGCCGAAGCTTTGATCATTTATTTGTTGATGTGGGGGAGGTGTCATGAAGAGACTTTTGCTTTTTGCAGTTACATTGATTGCCCTTGGATGCGGCGCGGCCGAAGAGGAATTTGCTTCTAAGGAAAGGGTGGCGGAGCTCGAGGTCGCTAAACCGTTGCCCTCCGAAGAAGATAGAGATCGAACAACTGATTCCGATGTACAGCAGCAACGGCATGTGATTTACAACGCAGAAATCGACTTGGAGGTCAGCGAATTTTCGGAATTTCGCAAGATATTGCCGGCAATGGTGATTCGTTTTGGGGGCTACATTTCAGACGTAAAGATTGATCAGTATCAGGTGCGCGAATCGAAAGAGGTTTGTCGTTCTGGCAAATGGCAGCTGAAAATAAAATCGACCGAGTTTGAGAAATTTGTGGTTGAGTTGTCCCAGGTCGGATTGGTGGTGCGTCACCATCAGACTGCCAAGGACATGACGTCAGAGTTCGTTGATTTGGGTGCCCGGATTACCAATAAAAAACGAATGGAAGCACGCGTTCTGGATTTGATCACTGAATCGAAACGCAGCTTGAATGACGTCGTTTCGTTGGAACGAGAACTTTCCCGAATTCGTGGCGAAATCGAGCGGATGCAGGGACGATTGAATTATATTCGCAATCGCACTGAATTTTCGACTTTAACGATCATGGTTAGAGAGCACGCGGATGTTGCGGAAATCGCAGTTTCGCCTTTTACGACGCGAATTGCGTCGGCCTGGAACCAATCGATTCGTTTATTGAAATTGGTTGTTTCCAATTTGCTCGTCTTTGCGACCTACGTATTGCCGTGGGTCATCGTGTTGCTGATTGTTGGTTTGCCCGCGATTTGGTTATTTCGCCGACTGCGATTGAGGTGGGGGCTGAGACCGGCGTAGGTGCGGTTGAAACGAAACCTGTCTTCCCGCTCGCGATGCATCAAACGGCAGCGGCGGGAAGGCGTTTGGTTACCGTTTCATCAGGTACATGATCCCATGTTCGTTGGGTATGAACCAAAGCCGTGCACCATAAATATCTGAGTCGACGTCTGCGAAGTCCGTATTGTTTTGCAGGTGGTCGATTGCCGGTATGAAGTGCGGAGCGACGTCTTTGATCGATTTGGACAGGCTTTCGTGGTTAAGTTCACCCGATGATTTGTGACCCATGACCTGGAAAACATCACAGGCAACGACCACTTCGCTGGCTGACAAACGCTTGCCAAGTTGCTGCTGAAGCATTTTGTCGATGTCGCAAATGATCATAATGAAGCCAGACATTTCTTCCGTTTCTTCGTCGTAAACGGGCACACTTGAAATCAAGCCAACCGTTTCTGTGCAATCGCTTTTGTCAGCAAGTTCGCAGATACGATCGCAAACGAGAGACGTATGGACTTGTTGCGGAATTAGCGTGGATACCTTTTTCAGGTAGTCGTTGACTTCGCTGGAACGCAAGCGGCTTTTAGGTACCACTCGTACCGACGCATCATCCTGGTTTCTTTGGACTCGAACGATTTCGTGCATCTGGTCGTCCTGAATATTTCCATAGATGATCGTGCGATAGTCCGGGTTGGCTTTCAGCATGCCTTCGAAAATCGTGCTCAATCGCTTTCGCCAGGTTTTGTTTTCATCTTCGGTTTTGGTTTGCATCAGTGCGTCAACGGGCGGCAATCCGGAAGCGAAACGCACGTTGCGTTCCAGGTCGCGTACACGTGACTGCATTTCTGCTCTCAGTTCCCTGCCCTCCATTCGTAGCGTTTCGAAGGCGGCTTGTTTACCGCTTTGGCCAGCGACCCAAACTTCGACAGCCTCTGAAAGCGCTTCAACCGAATCGAATCGCAAGTGTGGTTTAAGGGTCATCGCGCGCCGATAAATAGCTTCCAGGTCTGGCGGGACCGTTTTTCCAAAATCACCTGCCAATGGTGGATCGACGTTCGAAATTCGTTCGATGAATTCCTTGATGTTTTTCGATTTGCCACGAACACTGTTTTCGTGAGGAGCATGCCCGGTGAGAATGGAAAACAGAATGGCACCGAGTCCATACACATCGGTTCGCTTGTCAATCATGTCATGTTTCCCCGAGGCTTGTTCGGGTGACATATAAAGCGGTGTGCCGACGACTTCTCCTTCAACAGTCCGAGCCAATGAAGATTCGTTGACATTCGGATTGCAGGTTATTTTCAGCGCTAATTCACTTTCCTCGATAATTTTGGCGAGTCCCCAATCGATTACGATTACTTGACCAAAATTATCAAGCGCAACGTTTTCCGGTTTCAGGTCGCGATGGATGACGCCTCGCGAATGCGCGTAAGCGACGGCCTGGCACACGTCCAGAAAAATATTCAACAGTCGATGCAGGGCCAGTACATCAGATTGACCGGCTGCGACTTTGTCGTAATGTTCTTCGATGGCAACCGCGAGGTTCTTTTTGCCGACGAAGCGCATAGCATAAAAAGGTTGCCCAGAATTTCGGTCGACTCCAGACAAATACAACGGAACGATATTTGGATGTTCCAGGTGTCCGGTGATTTCCGCTTCGCGATGGAATCTGTCCCAGGCTTTGGAGGATTCGAGGGCGTCGGCTTTTAGTTCTTTAATCGCGACGTTGCGATTCAATTTGTTGTCTCGTGCGAGCCATACGTGTCCAAGTCCTCCGGATCCGAGTTTGCGGTCGAGTGTAAAGCTGGAAACGATTTCCCGATCGCCTTCAACGGGTAACTGATTCGAACAGTCGATGCTGGTTATGCCCGCGTCAATCAGACCTGATTGTGAAAGGCTTTCTTTTTCGGTGACGGCGTTGTGAATCGATTCGTTGAGACGCTTTTTGATCTCATCGGTAAATTCCTGAGTTGTTAGTTCGGGCCGATCGCCAAAATCCTTTTGTACTTCTTCGACGTCGAGTCCATGAACCGAGTTTTGAATCAACTCGGAAATCTCTGCGAACTTTCGAGCTTCAGGATTGGCCTTCAAATGATCCTCCAGCAACGCGTTTTCGTCGTCCTGGAGTTTTCGCCGCAGCGATTGGGAGATAAGGCCGCTAAGCTTTTTGTCATCCGACATGATTTTGTACCTTTTCGTCAACTTGCCATTTACTTCCAACACATTTCGCCAGTCCCAATCTTGCACGGTGCATTCGAACCCACATGTTTTGCGGTGAAATGTCCAATTCGCGACAGATAGCTTCCGATTCCATTTCTTCCATTACACTTAACACGAACACATCCGCTTGGCCTTGAGGCAGATTACCCAGGCATTCTTGCACGATGGATTGAAGTTCAGCCATTTCGACGTTGGCAGATGGCGAGGGCGACCACTTGATCGCACTTGCTTTCCAATTGCCTACCGCATCAAACATCTGCGCCGACGGATCCATTTCGTCTTCATACGAAGAAGCCTTTTCGTGCTTGTTTCTGGCTCGCACAAAGTCGACAATTTTGCGTTTCAGAATTCCCAGTAGCCAGCCTCGCTCGCTGCCGCGTCCGGCGTACTGTTCTAAATATCGAACACCGGCCAGGAACGTTTCCTGAACGACTTCTTCAGCCGAATTCGCATCGCGCAGCCGAGAATAAGCGTAGCGAAAAAGATACTCACCGTATTCGTCTACCCAAGTGGTTGGGTCCAGTTGCGCCATTGACCGTTGTCTCGTTACTACTAGAAATCTAATATTATAGACAATTGCGAAAAGGACATAGCGGGATCATGTTCGCAATTTCACGTAAATCTAAAAGGAAGATTGACTATTCTTGCATAGATTCTTCGATGGTACAGCCCGATTCGATCTGACTGTTGGAGATCGCCAAGACACTGGATAGTGTTGAAACCGAGTACGGAACAAGATACGTCAGCAACGATTGCCCCAAGCATATGACGTCATAGTGTCCCGTCCATATACAGTAGCCATGGTTAATGCCAACCAAAATCGTACCAACCACGATCGACATAGTCATCGCTCTTGTCGTGACACTGGGGGTGAGGCCATATTTTAGGATGTCATCAAGAATGCGGTTCATAGGTATCGCCCACGTCAGAAAATCTGCTCCGCATTGGAACGATTCGCAACCAGTCAGAAAAATACAGCCCATGCCGGGATTGAACCTGAAATTACCAAGGTTCAGAATGACGACGATGGTGGGTTAGGGAAATTACAAGGAAACGATTTATTTTGTTGGAATCTTTTGTTTCTGGCGGCGTTACGAGCGAAATTTGAGGCACTTGTTTATTCGGTTCCCGGAATCAGGGTTTGAAAATCAATGCATGAAGTCCATTTCGATTTACTTTGGATTGGGCACATGCTCGATATTCGCGAGCGAGAAAGTCTGTTCGATATTGGCGTTACGAATGTTATTGACGTTGCCTACGAAGAGAAACCGGCTCAATTGCCGCGTCAGCTGGTCTATTGTCGTTTTCCACTTAACGATGGCGCTGGGAATGAACCTTCGGTTGTGTTGCAGGCTTTGAGAACCGCTTGCGATTTTCTGAAGTTTAAATCGAAAACGTTGATCGCTTGCTCAGCAGGAATGTCTCGCTCGCCGACCATCGCTGCATTTTCTCTAGCGCATCACTTGAAGGTTATGCCGGAGGAAGTGATTGAGCGGATTGGCGATAAAAAATCGCTGGAGTTGAATCCGGATTTTTG
>CAYONX010000005.1:44264-62462 GCA_964405425.1 uncultured Pirellulaceae bacterium
TGGAGTTGAATCCGGATTTTTGGTTAGAAGTAAAGATGGCGTTTGAGCAGCTGTAATCGGTTGCTTCAATGACTGATTGCATTTGAAACATCTCACGCTAAGGCACAGCACCAATGCACGAGGGCACGAAATTAAAACTTGGATTTCTTTGTGCCTTCGAGCGTGGGTGTAATGTGGGTCAAACACAACCTCGGTTGCTTGATCGATTAAGCCATCGCAGTTTGTTCGACTGCAAATGGAAACAACGGCCCTCCGTAACGAGCGCTGCCGCCAAGTTGTTCTTCAATGCGAATAAGCTGATTGTATTTAGCCATGCGATCGCTTCGTGAAGCGGAACCCGTTTTGATTTGTCCGGTTCCCAGCGCGACAGCCAGATCGGCGATGGTTGAGTCTTCTGTTTCGCCGCTGCGATGGCTGGTGACCGATGTGTAGCCGCTGCGATGGGCAAGTCGAATGGCTTCGATGGTTTCGGTGAGCGTACCGATTTGATTGACTTTGATCAGAATGCTGTTGGCAATTCCTTCGTCAATACCGCGCTGCAATCGGGTGGTGTTGGTTACGAACAAGTCATCGCCAACCAATTGAACTCTTGAACCGACTTTGTCAGTAAGCAATTTCCAGCCATCCCAATCATCTTCATCACATCCGTCTTCGATGCTACAGATGGGATAACGGTCCACCCAATCGGCCAGGAAATCAACCATGCCAGATGAATCCAGTTCCTTACCATCGATCGCGTAGACGCCTTTGTCGCGGTTGTAGAATTCTGTTGCTGCGACATCGAGTGCAATTCGTACTTGCTCGCCTGGTCGATAGCCAGCTTTTTCGATCGCCGACATAATCAAATCGAGAGCTTCACCGTTGCTGCCAAGATCTGGAGCAAATCCTCCTTCGTCGCCGACGGCCGTGTTCAAGCCTTTGTCGGATAGTACTTTTTTGAGATGGTGGAATATTTCAGTTCCGCAGCGAAGGCCGTCACTAAAGTTTTCAAATCCAAGCGGCATGACCATGAATTCCTGGACATCGACTGAATTGTCCGCGTGTTCGCCACCGTTGACGATGTTCATCATGGGTGCTGGAACCAGATTCGCAGACGTTCCGCCAAGGTAGCGGAATAGCGGTTGCTGGTAATAGTCAGCGGCGGCTTTGGCAACGGCCAAAGATACACCCAGGATCGAATTGGCGCCCAGATTTTTTTTGTTGTCAGTACCGTCCAGGTCAAGCATCGTTTGATCTACAAGTGCTTGTTCTGACGCGGGCATGCCAAGCACTGCATCGGAAATCTGATTGTTGATGTTTTCGACCGCTTTGGAGACACCCTTGCCCATAAATTGCGACTTGTCGCCGTCGCGCAATTCCCATGCTTCATGAGCTCCGGTACTGGCACCACTTGGCACCGCTGCTCGACCGAATGAGCCATCGGCCAGAGTGACGTCGACTTCGACTGTAGGATTGCCTCGACTATCGAGAATCTGACGACCGTGTAATGCGACAATGTTGTCCATGATTATTCCAATGAAAATATATGAGTTTTGGGAGGTGTTTGAGGTTGATTGAAGATGCATTTTCACTGGTAAAAACCGTTTGCAAAGGGGGTAGTCTTCCAAATGCGTGCAATTTATTAAATGAAGCTTTCATTGTTTTTCTGGGCAGGATAAGGTGATTCCAGTTGGGTTACCTTGAGTGAGAGAAAACGTTTGTTTACTGGTTTGGTTGAAGAAAAGGGTGTCGTTGCAGCGGTCGAAAGCGATGGCGATGCGGCCAAGTTGATTCGAGTAGCATGCGAAGACGTCCATAAAGACTCTCAGATTGGTGCCAGCGTTGCCATCAATGGTTGCTGTTTGACGGTGGTCAGCATCGACGGAGCGATATTGAGTTTTCAGGCAGGAAACGAAACATTGAGCCGAACCAATCTGGGAGAATTGAAGTCTGGAGATGGTGTGAACCTGGAGCGGGCTTTGAAAACAGGTGACCGTTTGGGTGGGCATTATGTGTCCGGGCATGTCGATAGTATCGGTAAAGTCGCTAAACGGATCGATGAACAGGATTGGTCGTACTTCTGGTTTGAAGTGCCCGATGATTTGACGGTACAAATGGCGTCCAAGGGATCGATCACCGTTGACGGTGTCAGTTTGACTTTGGTGGATGTTGAATTGAAGCAGTTCAGCGTGGCTTTGATTCCTCATACGCTTGAAGTAACCACGCTAGGCGATCGACAAGAAGGCGATAGCGTAAATATCGAGACGGACATTCTGGCCAAGTATGTTCAGCAGCAAATGAATCGACAGGCATTGGAAAAGAAATAAGATGGCACAGAGCCGACAAACGATCTCGTACCTGACGCGTCGCTTTAATGAGGTGGGACTGAATCCCAATAAGCGACACGGCCAGAATTTTCTGATCGATTTAAATCTGGTCGAATTGCTGGCACGTTCTGCGAATCTGACACCCGACGATGTGGTTTTGGAAATTGGTACGGGAACCGGTACGTTGACCGGATTGCTGGCCGCCGAAAGTGCTCATGTGGTCACCGTTGAAATCGACCAACATTTGCATCAACTGGCACAGGAAGAATTGGAAGAGCAGGAGAATATTACGTTTTTGCATCAGGATGCATTGAAGAACAAGAATCATTTTGCGACGGAAGTACTTGATACTGTCAAGGATCGGATGCAAGCCTATCCGGGCAGCATTTTCAAGCTTGCCGCCAATTTGCCGTACAACATTGCGACGCCAATTATTTCTAACTTGTTGCGCTGCCCGATTGTGCCGGAGTCAATGACGGTCACCATTCAGAAAGAACTTGGCGATCGATTGGTGGCATCGCCGAATTCGAAGGACTATGGTGCGTTAAGTGTCTGGGCACAAAGTCTGTGTGACGTTTCGATTGTACGTGTCTTGCCGCCGACTGTTTTTTGGCCGCGACCGAAGGTTGATTCCGCGATTGTGCATTTGGTACATCGACCAGACAAGCGTTCGGAAATTCCTGATGTCGAATTCTTTCACACCTTTACGCGGCGGATCTTTTTTCATCGCCGTAAGTTTTTACGTAGCGTTGCGATCAGTGCTTTTAAGAATATGCTCGAAAAGCCTGAAGTGGACGTTGTATTAACGGACCAGGGGTTGGGACCTCAGGCGCGTACGGAGCAATTGTCGGTCGAATCGTTGCAGGCGTTGTGCGAGGCGTTTCGGCAAGTGTTGCTGGCCAAGGGCGAGGCGAAGTTTGTCGATTGATTGACGATGGCCAGATTTGCAGTTTGAGATTGGTCGGCATTGGTCTCAATTGGCGCTCGTAACCAGGCAAAAGGTTTTCTTCATTGATTTCCGAAGTCTTCAAAGGAACGCGAATTATGTGTTTCGTTTGCGGAATTCTTTTGGTCTTTAAATAAATTTGCTGAAATCCAGAAATATATGTCATAACTTTAAGGCAAAATAAGATTACTTCTATGTGTAGTCATGAACCTGTCCCCGGTGTGAATTGGAGTTGTTATGAAAGCCTATTGTCTTTGCATTTTACTTTTAGTGGTTGTTTTCACGGGCACATCCAATGCGGACGAATTTGATTTTTTTTGGTCAACGTCTGACCTGAACGATGGTGCGGTGAACGCACCACTTGAGCTACAGATTTCGCCTGGTCAAAAGGGCCAGTTATTTCTTTGGTATTCCGTTGACGGACCATCAGATGCCAACATAAATTTTGGCGCTATTTTGGATGTTGCTACATCGCGGCCTGGGATTATCCGTTTCACACGTGCGGAAACGTTTGATTTTCCAATAACCATTGGCGGCATGGATTTCGATTCTCGCTGGGGCACCATTTGCGAAAATACTTTTGGCGAGCTGGGAGAAGTCAGCGATGATTTCATCGATGAATGGGGAGCGGTCGGTCCTTTTGGATTTGGGATGACCGATGAATCGGTTCAAGGGCCATTTTTAGATGAGGGTTTCGATGCGGACGCGAATGCGTTTCTGTTTGGCGTGGTTGAATACGAGGTAGTTGGAGAATCTGGATGTTTGCAGATTCGCAGCGGTGACGGTCAGCTGGGCGTAGTTTCTGGTGACGAGTGTCAGTCTGAAGCAATCGAGCCAGTTTTTGGAAGTGCCGTGTTATCGTTCGACAACGTCATGCTTGGTGACATTAATATGGATCAGCAAGTGAATCTGTTGGATGTTGGAGCGCTTGTACAGGCCTTGTCTAGTCAAGAATTCGTGCCTGAAGCGGATTGTAATTGCGATGGGACGGTCGATCTTCTGGACGTCGCTCCGTTTATTGGTTTGTTAAACGGTGATGGTTTAGTCGTTTTCGATCCGAGTAATGAGAATATTGAACCGCAAATGGGACTGCTGGGTGACATCAATCAGGATGGCGTGTTGACTCTGCTGGATCTGGCCGATTTCTTCCCTGAGTTTCTAAAAGGTGGCAGTCCGAATCCAGCCGAAGGTCTTTCTGGCGACATCAACATGGACGGAAGTATTGATCTTTTCGACGTGTGCCCGCTAGTTGATTTGCTGTTGGCGGGCGACTAATTGAGCATCGTCTAATAGCGTTGTCCAATCGATGGTCGCAAAAATGGCATTGAGCGTTGTTAAACTAGCAACTAGCGCCAACGCGGAAATGCCCGACGAGATTGATTTCTCAATCGGCGAAACGAAGTGGATTCGTCGGGACCGGGGCGTTCGTCGTTTTCGGGTGGTGGTGGAAGCACTTCGTCAGAGTCAGAATTGCGACTATCGGAGCCGCCACCGTTTGGTGGATCGATAGGATCAAGATCTTCATCGCCAACGTCAAGTGGTTCCAGGTCGTCAATGCCATCGTCGAAATCGCTTGTAGTCGGATTGTATTCCTGTGGCGCCAGGTTGTAGTCGGCGGAAGGGCCACCAAATTGGCCAGGATCAGAATAAGGTGAACCGACGCGTCCCCAAACGGGATCCGCTCGTTGTACGATTCCGCCAAATGTTGGATAGTGGTAATCGTATGGCCCGCAGCACATCGCACAGCCACTGAAGAACACAGCCGTGATGGCGATTGCTGCCAGCGAGCCTCGAGCAATCAGCGATGGCTGTTGAGCATCAACGTTGTTTGGATTGTCGGATTTCGTATTCATATCGTTGCTCATTGAACTTTAAATGTTGTTTCGTTGCCGGGCTGCGAAGCAGAGTTATTCGTTCCTGATGGCTGCTTGGCTTTCTCTTGGTCCGGTTCCAGGGCGAGTTAATCCAAACTGTTCCCAGTTCATCGCCCTTGTGTAATTTTGTTTCGGTGGATTTGTTGTTGCTTTTGTATTGGCGTCAGGCTTGGGCAATCGTCTGGCTTGGGTGACTTCGGGCGTTTTGGAAACAGCCTTCAAAGTTCTTGTCGACTTGCGTGGCTTCTTTTTCTCGACACGTTTTGTTCGGTTTGCTCGGCGAGTCGTTGGTGCTTGCGATTGTTCATAGTTAACCTGTTTGACAAAAGATGGAACGACAGGCTTGGAGTTGTTCGCCGCTTGTCGTTGGCCACGGAATTGTCTTGGTGGTGCGTTGCGAGACATGGAGCCGCCACCAGGAATAGGGCTGTCCAAAATCGGTGCGCTTTGCTGAGCAGGTGCGCCCAGGATGGGTTGAACTTCGGTTGGCGTTGGTTGTATCACGCTGTTACCAGGATTGTAGTATTCGGTGCTGATGGGCTGACCGATGTAGTTGTCAACCGGTACGCCTGCTGGTACCGCTGCCGGTGGGGTTGCACCGTTGTTAGCTGCGGACGGATAAATGCTGCCCTGGCTGATAACCTGGGGCCGCGACCAACCGTAATTGAGTTGTCGACTTGCTCCCCGGCGGCGAGCGTATTCTGTAGCATCCTGATAAGCTTTGCCTGGCCATTGGCCTTCACTAAATTGGATTCCGTTGTATGCCAGAATCGTCCCTTTGCGTCGATGCAAAAGTGCGATCATTTTGTTGTATTCACAAAGTGCGGTGTAGAACGCGGCGGATGCCTGTGTTTTACGCCGTTGAGCGTCAAGGGCTACGTCCAGTGTCTCGAGTCCAAGTTCTACAATTTGTTCGAAGTGTTCTTCTTCAAGAACGGTGTCTTTCCAACGGTTGAAAGAAGATTGCATCAGGCGTCGGTTGGCGTCGAGTGCACGAACGACTTCGCTGACCTCTCGCGTTACATCGAGTTCCATGTCTTCGATAATAGCGATGTCGCGAGCCAGTTTTATTTGGGCGTTGCGAACGTTGGCCAATTCCCGTCTGAGCCCGATTGGGATTCGGTAATCAATACCAAGTGAGAATTCCTGAAATTCACCGCCGTAAAGCTCGTTGATCGCACCACTGCTTGGGTCAGGGAAATTCGCCGGGTTGTCGAAACTGGTTCCCAGACGGTTACCTAGACCTAGCCAGCGGTAAAGTCCGGTGACGTTTAGTTCTGGCAGCAATGAATTCTTGGAATACGCGACAGCCAATTGTTTCTTTTTGACTTCCCATCGCTGCTGACGCAATTCCGGGCGGTAGGTCAGAGCTTCATCCAGAGTCGAGCACCAGTCAAATTCGACCGGAGCGGTTGTGGCTTCGTCGATGGGGCGAACGATTCGTCCGTCGGTTGTTGCAATGCCCATCAACCAGCGAATGTCGGATTCTGCCGTCAGCAGCATGTTGTAGGAGTCGATTACTTGAGCGTCAAAGAAGTGGTATTGTTCACTTGCTTGAGCGACTTGTTGAATGTTTACGTCAGCACCTTCTTCATACTGGTTGAAGACGATTCGCCAGGTTTCAAGTGCAGAGTCGCGGCCTTTTTTGGCTGCTTCCATGTTTCGATAGGAACAATGCAAATCCCAATATCGGATCTCGACGTTGGTGACCATGTTTTGCAACTGAGCTTCGAGGTTGGCAATTTCCTGATCGGTGCCGATTCGCGAAATTACGATTGGCATGCGTTGTATAAATGCCCCCCTACCTCTGAGCAGAGGTTGCCTGATTTCGACTTCGAGCGCCGTTCGGTAGAAGCTGTCAAGAACTTGCAGTCCGGGAGGCACGTCGCTGACCAATGGGTTATTGTTTTGGATCCATTGGTTGGTGTTTCGGAAAAATAGTTGTGTACCGTTGGCAGTCTTCTTGGCGAACTCAGATTGCCAGTTGACAGAGTCCTGCTGAAAGACAACTGGATTCAGGAAACCACCAATTGTTTGGTCCGAGTTTCGTGGTTCTTCATTGGTTGACCAGAATGCACCGGACGTGAATTGTGTATCGAAATCGGCAAGTGCAGATTCAACGCCTTGATTGACGTCCAATCCGGTGTTGGTCAGGATGTTGGCTGGGTTGGAAAGCTGGCCAGGCGTTCCAATGAAGCCTGGTTCCGATTCTCGAACGGCAACGTTGTAAAAGGTTCCAGCGGCTTGTGGGCTGTTGGCAAGGTTGTCGACGCCAGGCGCTACTCGAGTTCCCTGAAGACTTGGAGTGCCGTATCCGCGTAAGACTTTTGAATTCTGTAACGCGATGCCAACGCATTGTTCCAGCGTCAAATCCATGTAGGAATTGAAATCTGGATCGATGACCGTAATGGGCCGTGGTGCCTGAGTCACTTCTTCCAGTGACGCCACGTCCACATCGGGGTATTCGATGTCTGTCGCCTTGTCAACGTAATGCGAAAGATCACCATAGTCATGCAAATAGAGTGGTCTTGTTGGCTGACAACCTGTGACCAGAACTAGTACCAGTGTGGTGGCAAGTAACAGGTTTTTCGAGGGCTTAAGTCTCATGGGATTTCCATATCCTGCTGAGTATTTAAATAAGCGTCAGCGACTCGCAGCTGTCGCTCAACGCAATTGGTTGGCAGTAAAAACTGCCATCGCCCCCCCAGGCAATGTTTTTTGTTCCGAAACCTATGCTTGTGCGCAATTGGAAATTCGGATCCAACATCAGCAAGTATCGTCAGCCTAATCGTTAAACTTTCACAAATCCGTAGTTTTTGACCGAAGTGATAGCATTAACGTCTTGCATTGGTTTTGTTTCCCTTTAAAAACCCGTAGAAAACGTCGAAAACGAGGGAATTGAGCCGTTGAGTATCTGGGCGAATGCGGATAAACTACGCGGTCTTAAATTCAGTTGAAAATCCGCCCGAATACGGCGATTGGTTGAGGATAAAATGGCTGTTCCAAAGAGAAAACACAGTAATTCACGAACGAATAAGCGACGTGCGCACGATCGCTTGACACCAAAACCGCTATCAGTATGCCCGCAATGCAGCACTATGCTGCCTACGCACGTTGTGTGCCCTGATTGCGGATATTACATGGGCCGCGTGGTCAGTCCGGTTGAAGATGAAATTGCCGAGACGACCGAATCGTAATGAATACAATGGCGAGAAACCCCGATTTGATCGGGGTTTTTTTATGCGCTCGCTATGCTGCTGCGCTCGCCATTTTGTTAGTACGATTGATTGGCTTGATGATTGGTAGTTCTTAGTTGGTGGGTGTTAGTTTGGGCAAGCAGCCGGAAACGGACGAGAACGAGTTTGAGGCGTTCAAAACGATAGACGAATACTTCATTCCGCTGCGGCATTATGAATTGGCTAAACGTCTGGTTTCCCATTTTGAATTGACTGCATCGCAAGAAGTACATTTTTCGCGTTTAACCAACCGTTTGGCCTCGATTTTTCATGTCGCGCATCTGCACGAATTGTTTCGAATCGAAGCACAATACAGTCGACTGGATCCCGATGCGGATATTTGGAATCGCTCGGCAGCGGATGCTGATTTAGCAAAGGTAACCGAACAATTTTTCGACAATCTTTCGTCAGTCCTGCACAACGCGCACTATCAACGCTTGACGCGGGAACAAATTGAGCAGGCTGTCGATATTGGTAGCCAGTGGGGTGTGAAACTGGATGTCGATTTTGAGCTGTTTGAGCACATGGATGTTTATGTTCGGGGCTATCGCAAAGTTAAAGTTGAACGACGGAGGTGGCAGTCGCTGTTTCGCAAAGAAATGGTTGAGTTGCCAGAATTCCGTCGCTTAGTGCTGGCGTTTCGTTTGCGGAATGATAGCGACGATGAAGATAAGTTGCTGAACAAGGATTGTGTGTACTTAAAAAACTTCAAAGACATTCCGGAAACCGATCTTGAGATATTGTTGCCGGGCTCGAAAGTGCGGCTGTCGATTCTGGATCGTGGAAAGATACTGGTTCCGACGGTTTCTGGAATTGCAGTAACGATCTACAAAATCGTTCGGGCGGCTGCCGTTATCACCATTGCAACGATGGCCGGATTCTGGGCCTGGGTGGTGTTGATTGGAGCGTTGGTGGCATACATCATTAAATCTGTGTTGGGATTCGTTCGGACTAAAGACAAATATCGATTTGATTTGACCCAAAATCTATATTTGAAGAATCTTGATAACAACGCCGGCGTCTTGTACCGAGTCTTCATCGAATCGGAAGAACAAGAGTTGTGTGAGGCGTTGCTGGGCTATGTGATATTGTTGAAATCCGGGCAAAAGGGTCTAAGTGCCAAGGAGATGCGGGCCAAAGCGGAAGAATTTCTGCAATCGTTGGTCGGGCATGGTGTGAAATTTGACCCGCACGATTCGCTAGCCAAATTGATTCGTTTGGGGCTTGCCCACGTGGATGGTGATGGGAATTGGACCGGTACCAGGATAGAAAGTTCGACGGCGGTCTTAAATGAACAATGGCAGCGGCTGATCGAATTGGAGTCTAATCGGATGTGATTTACGAGCGATAAATCGCTTGGAATACCATCGAAAATTTGACCACATTATTGAATTCTGCTAACGTAAAATTATCAAGTTGGGGCTAATTGGGAGAAACGATGATGAAAATTCTACTTTCAGTTGTAATTTTGGCAACGATCTTTGCCAGCCCAGTCGCAAGTCAGGAAAGGGCGTCAGTTCAGGAAAAGGCGTCAGTAAAACTGGATCGCAGGACTGATTCCAGCTATCTGAAATCTGGGTACAGTTTTCGTTATCGCTCACAGAACGAACAAGAGCATAAGAACTATGTCGATCTGGTATACGAATCTGGAGTGATGCGGATCAATAATCACAGTGGTTTGAAAAATCGAATTGCAGATTTGGGTGAAATGGATGGTTTGAAGGACGCGCGAAACATTAAGCAGAGTGATGCTAATTGGTCACAAGAAATGTTGAAACCGTTGGCGGGACATTCTTACGCTTTGGAAGTCACCGAGGCAAAGCACAAGATGATGGTGGTTTTTCATGTTGCGAAAGTAGCGGAAGATAAATTGGAGTTTGAGTGGCAGCCGGTAGGCAGCATAGGCAGATGGCCAGTCGATTTGAACCGGCGAGGTGCTGCCGGTACCAGCGGAATGATGGGCGGTATGCCACCAGAATCACGCTCGAAATATGGGGAAGGCTCGAAATACGGGTCAGGCGAACGCTAGTATTACGTATTGCGCTCGATTTAGTTTTGGGTGCCGAAAGGTGCGTAACAAACCAGGCACGATTCTTAAATGCTGGCAAGCATGCTCATGCTGCGCGTGAGCATGGCATCCAATCTCGGACGTACACGCGGGACGCATGCTTGCTGTTTATTTCAGCTTTGACGCATTTTAAGCCAGCTAGATGCACATAACCCGGCACTTGTGAGTTTAGGCAAGCTTGCGAAAGAATACCTTCTCTGTCAGTTGTTTTCGTTTTTCCGCTCGTAACGACCGATTCAACTTGCAGACATGTATAGTGCCGTGCCCGAGGTTTCATTGTGAATTTTTCCAATCTCAAATCATACCAAACGTTGGTGTTAGCATTTGTATTAACGATCATCAGTCAAACGATGATCGCAAATGCTCAACACAACTGGCCTCGGGACTTTCAAAATGTTGGCCAATCTTATATCGAGTTGGGTGCCAAGGCGTATGATCGTCCTGGTTTGGACGGTCCAGGTTTTCCGGTGCTAACCGGTGGTGAAACCGGAGCCGTGTTCCTTGATTCCAATGACTTTATCGATATAGGCGGTTCAGCTGGTGCTGAAGTTCGATTTGGAAAAGACAGTTATCGCGGGCTGAAATGGGAAGTGCGATCGTTCCTTGTGAATTGGGAAGAGGATTTCAGTTTCGATGATCCAGATTTGACAAGTCCATTTTCGCCGGACCTGGATCCGGATCGAGTTGATATTGATTTTGACTCACAAATCTATTCGATCGAATTGAGTTTTCGCCGTCCGCTTACTTCTGGCATTACGCTGATCGCTGGCCCGAGATACGTTTCTTTCAATGAAGAACTTCGTTTTGAGACGGAAACGGACGTCACGACTCCACTTGGAATTGTTGATGTTTTGTCAGAGAACGAAATCAATGTTCGCAATTCATTGTTAGGTGGCCAAATTGGTGCATTGGTAAACTATCAATTCTCTCGTGATGTTTATATTCAAGGATTCATTCGAGCCAGTGGATTCGCCAACTTTATTGAGTTGACTACCTTTGCCGATACGAATCAAACCGATCCGATCGAAGGCGTATTTCGTCGCGACCAATCGGCGTTCATCGGTGAAGTCGGTGGCAAAATGTATTGGGATGTGATTCCGGGCTCCATGTCGTTCTTTGGCGGTTACGAGGCAACGTGGCTCGATGACGTCGCCGTCGCACCAGCACAAGTTGTTGATGGATTGTTGCCAACGGAAATTGTAGCTGGCGATACGCCATTCTTTCACGCCGTGACCTTCGGTCTGCAATTCCGACAGTAAAATGATTCAATGAATAAAACAATTCAATGAAAAAAGGCTGCCCTGAATTGGGCAGCCTTTGTTTTTAAATGCTAACTACTTATTCAGCCGATCCAGTCGGCTGAAGCTGTTAATAGTCAGTTACGAATTGTGCGTCCGTCCATTTCTGGATCTTTTTCGCTGCGTCTTGAAAGTGAGACAAAGTGTACGAATCGAATGAATCGTTTTCACTTGCTTTGTCAACTTTCTCCTGCAGATCTCGCAAAGTCATCGAAGCCAGATTGGAAATCGGCTTCATCGCTGCCGACGAGAATCGGGACGGCTTTTTGGCCAAATCCATCAATCGGTCCAAGTGTTCGGACTGCAGATTGCGACGCATGCTGGATACCGCAGGTTTACGTTCAGTGAACTCACCCTTTGGAGCTTCGTCTAATTCCTTCCAAACCGCCTTGGTCACACTGTCCATGATATCGAAAAGTGTAATGGCTTCTTCGTCCGCATCGATACGCAATTCGTTATCGTAAACGCGACGCAGCGACGTTGGATTGAGCAGCTGTGAAAGCGCCGATGACTGAATCCCCATGATCCGGTCGTGAATCGGCCACGCTGGTTCATTGCTGGCCGAGAAAAATCCTTGTGAGTTCCATGAATCGCTGGTCATGTGGGCCAACAATTCTGGCGTCAAGCCAAAGGCGTCGTCGAACATTGTGTTTTCGATAACGAATTCAAGGGCTTTTCGTTGTTGGTCGGCCGGAACGACTTCGATTGGTTTGCGACCGTTTGGATCGCCCTTCTTGTCGCGATGGACAAACGTACCACCAATCCAGTTGGACATCATGCCAGTGGCCTGGCTTTGCATACGCAAAGTCAAAAGATAACCGTCACGAGCCTTTGACCACGAATCGCCATCCTGAACAAATTTGTCAAGGATTTTTTCGCGATGGTGGCGGGCCAGTGAAACCTGGTTAGTGGCAAAATCCAGAGGATCTTTGCTGAAGTCGTAACGACGAGCCAGTGGATCGGGTCCGATCGTGTCTTCATCGGTAGCGAATTGCAATTGAGGTTCGGCCACTCGCGACAAAATCTTTTTTAGATTTTTGTCTTTGGTGGTGTAGCCGTATTCGATTGCCCACATATCGTAAGGACCGACGCTGATCATGCCCCAGTCACCTTGGACGTCTCCGCTCTTGAAATTGAAGTTCGTAGGCAGATAGTCCATGACGCTTCCGGCAAGTGCTTTTTTGCCTTTAACTTCTTCGCTGTTAATTTCGTTCAGCGAGTAAATAGCGGAAGCTTTGAAGTTGTGACGCAAGCCGAGAGTATGGCCGACTTCGTGACAAACCAGATCAGACAGCAATGGTCCAATAAACGACTCTGGCATGCCATCAAGCATTTGCTCTTCTGGCTCATCGGATTTCTTGTCGTCTTCTTTTTTATCATCTTTATCTTCTTCTTTGTCGTCGTCTTTATTATCGTTCTTGATATCGTCAAGGATGTACCGTTGCATCATTCGCATTAGTGCAACGTCATAGCCTTTTCCTTCGGCGGCAAAGCAAGCGCCGTTAGACTGACTGACTTTTCCAATCAGTCCGTCCAATACGTCGTCACCCGAAGCAATGGTTTTGACACTGCTTTGACTGTGGCCGGCGTATTCTTGTTTTGCTTGTTGCTGAATCGAATCCGCGATGAAGCTTCGCTGCGAAGGCGTTGCCAGGCGAATTCTTGGATCCCAGTGTGGGTGTTCCGCGTACCACGCCAAAGTTTCAGGAGAAACGCCTTGCATGGCGATTTTCGGCATCAATTCATCGAATTGATCTTCGAATACGCGAATCCAGCCATCGGTCAGAACGATATCGGCGTCCAGGATTTCACCGGTGCGCGGGTTAACGCGACTAGGGCCGATCGCCGTACTGATATTGTTGTTAAGCCAACGAATGAAGTTGTATTGAACGTTCTCAGGATCTTTATCCATATGAGCGTTGGTTTGTTTATCTTGTTGGCGAACTTCGATTGCATCAATTATGCCAACGTTTTCAAACGCTTTGTTCCAGTTCATGATGCCCTGGCGAACCCAGCGACGGTAACGAACCGGAGTGGTGTGCTCGATATAAAATACGATTGGTTTTTTCGGCGGACTCAGTTTTAGTTTTGGGTCGCGCTTTTCCAGATTCCAACGATTGATAAAACGAACGTCGGTTTCGTCGGATTCGTATTTTCCGTAGTCACGGTAAGTGGTGGTGAAATAGCCGATGCGTTGATCCGCTTTTCGTGGTTTGTAACCAGGTGTGCCTTCGATTTTGCTGACTGAATAGTGCAGCGTTGTCAGACCACCAGCCGGGTTCCCGAATCCGCCTGAGGTTGGGATTTCGAAAGCAATTTCAGCGTTCTTTTCGTAGCTTTTAGCTTTCTTCACATCAATCAGGTTGCGTGTGGTTCGATAACTTGAGCCAAAAAACGTACTTGCGTTTCGCACAAACAAATCGTCCAAGTCGATCATAGGTCCTCCGCGAGGCACCATGGTCAAAATTGGGATGTCCAGAAGCACGCGATCGGTGAACAGTCTCTCGACCGATGATTTTGATTCGGCGTCGCTACCACGGATGCCTACGTTTTCGGCGATCAATGCCAAACGCTTACCGTATTTTTTCCAGTAGATGTAAAATTCGCGTTGCTGCAAACCTGCAAACACTTCGCCACTGGCAACAGTTGTTGCGATGAAAGTACGATGTTTTGGACTGGCGTAATCACGCGGCAGTTCGGCAAGCATTTGACCGTCTTTTTTGTCGCTCTTCCAAAGTTTTAGATAGGGTTGCTTACCATCAGAAGATTTGATTTCAGTGTATCCCTTGGTGACTTTGTCCAGTGGTGGAAAGTCGGGCTTCGTTTTAGCCATGGCTAATTTTGCTGCGGCCGCATTTGATTTGGCTGCATCAGCAGGTGTCGCTTGCGTTTGAGCATGCAAGGTCAAGCTGTTTAAAAGGATCGCAGTTCCGGCGAAGGTAGCGACCGCAAAAAGGCGGGGGTTGGTCATGTAATTCTCCTGAGGCAAATTCTAAGTGCCGTTTTTCGATAATCCGATATTTTAGTGTAGGTCAAACAATTATTCTGCGATCAAGGATTATTCCAACGATCGGATAAATTAGGTTATCCACTGGTAAAACGGCCTATTCGACGGATTTTAGTGGGTAGTTTCACTTCAAATTGTTACGACTGTCCATAAATCATTCAACAAGCTTGTGGCCGCAAAGAATTGCAAAACCTCTAAATTTCGTGATATATAACTGATTTGGTCGCCAAACCACCGTTTGACTTTTCGGGGCATTGGTGAAACCTGATATATTGAAGCGGCAATTAATCGCGGGTGAAAAACTGGTTATGAACCTTCTGGACTACTTTGGCAGACCAGCTTTTCTGGGATTGCTATTACTGCTGCCTGTACTGTGGTACATGGGCTACGGCTCGTTGGCGGGGCTTGGTAAGCGCCGGCGATGGTTTGCGCTGTTGTTTCGAACGCTGGCCTATTCGCTGCTGGTGTTCGTATTGGCTCAGGCCCATTGGCCAAAGACGTCGGACAAGTTGACGGTTATTTATTTACTCGATCAAAGTTCCAGCATTCCTCAAACCAAACGGGAATACATGTTGGACTATGTGTATCACAGTGTCGCCACGCACCGGCGCAAAAACAAAAAAGACATGGCCGGCGTTATCATTTTTGGCGGCAATGCAAAAATTGAAGCCGCTCCGTTTGAAGGCGAATTGCCGCTGATCGGCCGGATTGAATCGGGGCATGATTTGAAAACCGACGCCACCAGTTTTGAGGCTGCGTTGAAACTTGCCAAGGCTTCGTTTCCCGAGGACACGGCCCGTCGGATTGTTGTAGTGTCGGACGGAAATGAAAATCAGGGCGATGGTCTTTCAGTCGCACAGTCATTAGCTGCGGATCGAATTGGGATTGATGTCGTGCCGGTCATCTTATCGGCGACCAGCGAAGTAGCCGTCGAAAAAGTCGTTTTGCCCAGCGACATTCGTAAGAGTCAGGAATTTGAAGCTCGCGTTGTTGTTTCCAGTGAATCTTCTGCCGCACAATCGGAAGACGCCAAGCCAGTTACTGGAAAGCTTCGTATCACTCAAACGAGTTCACAACGAGCTGAGTTGATTGCGGAAGAGGATGTGACGCTGGAGCCAGGCAAGAATGTTTTTCCGTTTGCTCATAAGCTTGACAAGACAGACGCATTTACGATTGAAGCGACGTTTGTTCCAGATGACGTGATTCAGGATTCGGTGGTTCAAAACAACACAGCTTCTGCGTTTACTTATGTGCGCGGTAAGGGGCGGGTGTTGTTGATTGAAGATGGGAATTTTCAAGGTGAATTTGACCGGCTAATTGAGCGACTCCAAGCGAATGCTATTGAAGTTGACGTGATGCTTTCGACTGAATTGTACGAGAGTTCGGCGGAGTTGTTGCAGTATGATTCAGTGATTTTGGCCAATGTGCCTCGAGTTACGGGCAACGACGATGTCGATTCAACAAAGTCGTTCAGTGATGCTCAAATCCGAATGCTCGTTCGCAATTGTGAAGAGATGGGGTGTGGCATCGTGATGTTCGGTGGTGATCGTTCGTTTGGAGCCGGTGGTTGGTCGAATTCTGAACTTGAAAAGGCGATGCCTGTCGATTTTCAGATCAAGAACGACAAGATTGATGCGGTGGGTGCGTTGGCGTTGATGATGCACGCTTGCGAAATGGCAGACGGGAATTTCTGGCAAACGCAAATCGCGCGGCATTCGATCGATGTGCTGGGTCCGATGGATTATTGTGGTGTTGTGGAATGGGGGATGGGCGGTGCGCCTCGCTGGTTGTGGAGAATGCCTGAAGGGATCGATCGGGTTCACGGTAAACGAAAGATGATGATGGGTATGGTCGGCCGAATGCAGATGGGCGACATGCCCGACTTCAATGCGCCCATGCGTTTGGCATTGAACGGTTTGAAAAAATGTAAGGCTTCCGTAAAACACATGATCATTATCAGTGATGGAGATCCAACGCCGCCTTCGAATCGATTGCTTCAGGACTTCAAAAACGAGAAAATTAAGATTTCGACCGTGTTGATTGGAAACCATTCGATGGTGACTCCGATGGAGCGGATCGCGAAAGTTACAGGCGGTCGATATTATCCGAAAACGGATCCGCGCGCGTTGCCCAAGATCTTTCAGCGTGAAGCCAGGCGAGTTGCCAAGCCGGTGATCAAGGAATCACAAAACGGAATGAATATTATCACCGATTCAATGGCCTCGAGTCACGAGATCATGCAAGGCATCGATGTTTCTGCAATGCCACGGGTTTTTGGTTATGTCATGACGACGTTGAAAAGTAATCCGCTGGTGGAACAGTTGGCGATTTCGGATGACCCGAAAGATAATACCGAGAACACGACATTGCTTGCGACGTGGCGGTATGGGCTGGGGCGGACGACCGTGTTTACTGCCGATGCGGGTCACAAGTGGACCGCTGAATGGCTTGGTAGCGAATTCTATGACAAATTGTTTACTCAGATGGTGCGGCATTCGATGCGACCGATTACCGAGAGTGCCAATTTCAATATCGGTAGCGAAGTGAAAGACGGAAAAGCAAAAATTGTTGTCAACGCGATGGATGATGACGAAGAGTTTCTGAATTTCTTGAACATGAGTGCCCGAGGGATCAGTCCGGATTTAAAAGGATTCGATTTGAATTTCTCTCAAGTAGGGCCTGGCCGTTATTCGGCCGAAGTCGATGTTGATAAGTCCGGCAATTATCTGTTTTCCATTTTCCCGGGCGAAGGCTATGAACGTTTGACAACCGGAGTTAACGTTCCTTATTCCAGTGAATATTCGGATCGTGAATCAAATCTGGCGTTTCTTGATTCGCTGGTTCAGTTTGATGTGGAAGGCGGTGACCGAGGCGAAGTCATTGTTGGCGAAATGTCTGAAGCAGGTCGGGATGATTTGTTGGCGGTCGATACGTTTCGGCCAACCCTGTCTAATCAGGTTGGAATCCATGACATTTGGCCGTTTCTGGTAGTATTGAGTGGCGGCGTTTTCTTTGCAGATGTTTTTATTCGCCGAGTCGCGGTGAATTTCGACTTTGTCACCGAATACGTAAAGCAAATGCGATCCAAAAAAGAAGACGATGAAGTTGAATCCAGAATTTCGCGTTTGCAGAGTCGGAAGGCCGAAATTGAACAACGAATCGAATCTCGTCGCGGTCAAACCAGATTCGCGCCGGAGATTGACGAGAACGCTTCCGGTAAATCAAAATTGGATCAGGTGATTGGCGATGAAATCGATGAAACGGCCGATCGCCGTCGTCCACGCCCTAAAGACAAATCACTGGAAGTTAATCAGGAAGAAAAGAGTTATACTTCTCGTTTGCTAGAAGCAAAAAGAAAAGCAAAAGCGAAACAAAAACGTCAAGATCTGTCGGACGAAGACGAACAATAGCGTCAGCATTGTCGTTTTCAGCGCAATGGGTGGGTTAAAATGCCTGGGACATT
>CAYONX010000005.1:62562-69665 GCA_964405425.1 uncultured Pirellulaceae bacterium
CTGGGACATTTGAAGAGAAATTGAAATCGGGAGAAACAAAAAGCTTATGGCCAACGACAATAATTTTGAGCAAAAAGCGGAGCAGTTTCGAGAGAAGTACAACAAGATAAAAGCAGAGGTTGGCAAAGTTATCGTTGGCCATGATGAGATCGTACACGGCGTTTTGACATGCCTTGTGATCGGCGGTCATTGTTTGCTGGAAGGTGCACCTGGGTTGGGCAAAACACTGCTGGTGCGTTCGCTTGCCGAATCGTTGAGCCTGGATTTCAACCGCATTCAATTTACGCCAGATCTGATGCCTGCGGATATTCTGGGTACCAACATGGTCGTTGAAACTCCTGAAGGCGGCAAAGTATTCGAATTTCAGAAGGGACCGATCTTTACGCAAATCTGTCTGGCGGACGAAATCAATCGAGCGACTCCCAAGACCCAGGCTGCGATGCTTGAGACAATGCAAGAAGGCACGGTCACCGTGGGCGGTACGCGATACGAATTGCAAAAGCCGTTTTTTGTGTTGGCGACTCAGAACCCAATTGAACAGGAAGGCACGTATCCGTTGCCGGAAGCTCAACTGGATCGTTTCTTGTTCAAGTTGGTTGTTGGATATTCTGGGCGCGAAGAATTAGCGACGATTATTGACCGAACGACAAAAGGAATTTCTGTTGCGCCCGAGCCAGTAATTTCTGGCGACGAAATCCTGGAGATGCAAAAGCTGGTTCGCGAAGTGATTTTGGCAGATCATATCCGTGACTACATTGTGCGGCTGACGCTGGCGACTCATCCTGAAGGCGAATTGTCCGTCGACATTACCAATCAGTATCTTCGCTGGGGTAGCAGTCCACGTGGTGCCCAGACGGTTGTTCTTGCTTCGAAAGTTCGAGCTTTGCTGGAAGGTAGATTCAATGTCAGTTTCGAAGATGTACGGCGGGTCTATTTGCCAGCGATGCGGCATCGTGTGATTGCGAATTTCGAAGCACAAGCTGAAGGCATTTCAACGGACCAGGTGCTGTTGGATATTTTGGAACAGGTCCCACAAAAGACGGATGATGTAGCCGTAGCGGTCGAAGCTTAAGTCACGTTTTTCAGTCAGGACCGAATTATGTCAACCGCCAGCGAAACCAAAAAAACCGGGCAACAGGATGTGTTGTTGTCGCCCTCGCTACTAGCTCAGTTGGAACGTATGGAACTGGTGAGTCGTAAAATCTTTCGTGGTCGTATGAAGGGCGAAAGGCGAAGTAAACGCAAAGGACAGAGCGTTGAATTCGCGGATTTCCGGAACTATGTTCCAGGAGATGATCTGCGTTTTATTGATTGGAATATGTATGCGCGGCTCGACAAGTTGTTTTTGAAATTGTTTATGGAAGAAGAGGATTTGCATTTCTATGCGCTGATCGATGGAAGTGCATCGATGAGTTTTGGGGATCCTTCGAAATTTCAATACGCCAAACAACTTGCCGCGGCGCTCGGATATATCGGTTTGTGCCGTGCGGATCGTGTCAAAGTTGAAATGCTTAACGACGCCAAGGTGAACACGGCGCCGGTGTTGCGGGGGCGGAAGAATCTTTGGCGGATGCTCGATTATTTGAATGGATTGGAATGTGGCTCCAACGTGACGCTGACGGATTCGATCAAGTCTTTTTGTTTGAGGAATACAGGCAAAGGGATCCTGGTGTTGATCACGGACTTGATGGACAAGACCGGTTACGAAGCCGCATTGAAATATCTGATTTCACAGAATCTTGACGTTTACGTGATCCAGGTTTTGTCGCAACCGGAAATTGACCCTGACGTCACTGGCGATTTGAAGCTGGTTGATTGTGAAGATGCGGACATAGCAGAAATTAGCGTCAGCCAGCGATTGCTTGATCGGTACCGTCAAACGCTGGCCTTATATATTGAACAGGCGCGTGAGTTTTGTATGCGCCGCGATATTTCATTCATGATGACCAGTACTGAGCGACCGGTTGAGCGTTTAGTTTCGCGGTATTTGCGTCAGCGAGGTCTGGTGCGATGAATTGGTTTGCTAGTGCCCTGCCCTGGTATGGTTGGGCAATTCTCGCGTGCGTACCGCCGCTGATATTAATGCTCTATTTTTTGAAGCTCCGGCGGACTCCTGTCGAGGTTCCAAGCACCTATCTTTGGACGAAAACGATCGAAGATTTGCATGTGAACAGTATTTGGCAGCGACTGAGGAACAGCTTGTTGTTGTTGCTGCAGTTATTGTTGGCGTTTTTATTGTTGCTGGCGTGCTTACAACCGGGTTGCGAAGGCGAAAACCTTGTCGGGGACAGGTTCATTTTTCTGCTGGATCAATCGGCAAGTATGTCGGCGACCGATATGGCTAACGGAAAATCACGTTTGGAGAATGCGAAAACGGAGATTCGCAACATGATCGATTCGATGGAAGCAAATGCTTCAGCGATGATTATCAGTTTCTCCAACGAATCGGATGTCGTTCAATCCTACACTAAAAACAAATCACAATTGAAGCAGAAATTGGCTGCTGTCCGGCAGACTCAGCAGTCCAGCGATATGACCGAAGCTTTGACTGCCGCGTCAGGATTGGCGAATCCAGGTCGAACCAGCGATCGCACTTCGGCGATCGATATTCAGGTCGCTGATGCTTTGAAAGCAAAATTATTTATCTTCAGCGACGGTGGCGTTTCGAAGGTGCCAGATTTTTCGTTCGGGAACCTTGAAGCTGAATATCGCCCGGTTGGGGCTCTCGAAATTCCTCACAATGTTGGGGTGACGGCTTTTTCAATTAGTCAGGATGTTGATACTGAAAGTGGAGTCCAGGCGTTTGTGCGACTGCAAAATTCTGATGACCAGGACCATTCCGTTGGTGTGACGATGTTAGCGGATGGCGAGGTGTTTGATGCCAAGGGATCTGTGGCTGTGCCTCAGGAGAATTCGACGGTTATGAGTTTCGACTTGACGCCGTTGTTGGCGGATTTCTCGGACCCGATCCAAGTTGAAGTCCGCATTGATAATGAAGATGTTTATATGCAGGACAACGTTGCCTACGGAGTGATCGAACCGCCTCGCAAGATTAACGCGCTGGTGATTACCGAGTCGAATAATTTTTTGCGATTGGCGATGGGCACCGAGCGGATCAAGAAGCTGGTCAATGTAACATTTGAACCGCCGCAGCATTTGCAAAGCAAGGAGTATACCGAAGCGGCGTCATTGGGCGCTTATGACTTGATGATTTTTGATCGCTGCGCGCCAGAGAAAATGCCGGAATCGAACACGTTGTTTATTGGTGCAGTTCCGCCGGACGAGAGTTGGAGTTTAGGCGAGAAGCAGTTCCCAACAACGATTATCGATACTTTATCGACTCACCCGATGTTGAATGCTGTGTCCATGGCGACGGTCACGATTGTTGAAGGCGGCGCGCTGTCCGGGCCTCAAGGAACGATCAGTTTGATGGATTCGACCTATGGCAGCGTAATGGCGATCGCACCGAGGGCAGGTTTTCAAGATGTCGTTGTTGGGTTTTCATTGATCGAGTTCGACGACGACGCCAATACCGTTATCAATACCGATTGGCCGAACAAGTTAAGTTTTCCGTTGTTCATTCAAAATTCATTGACATGGTTGGGTGGTGCGAGCAAATTCAGTTCCACCAGCGGGACTCGCCCGGGCGAATTGGTGCGGCTTCGAACACGAGTACCAGCGGAATCGATTACGGTCAAAGATCCGTCTGGGCGTACGACCAGTCTGAAACCGCGCAAGGACAAGACTTTTGTGTACGCTGCCGCGGATCAGGCGGGTAGTTATTCCGTGACCAATAGCACGACCCAAGAGCTTGATCAGTTACACGCAGTCAATTTGTTGGATACTCGCGAAAGTAATCTGGCGGTGCGAGATGAGTTAAATGTTGGCTACGAAGAGGTGCCCAAAAGCGTTGAATCGGTACCGGCGCGACGCGAGTATTGGACTTGGGTGATTTTGGCCGCGTTGTTGGTGCTTGTGATCGAGTGGTATATCTACAACCAGCGTGTCTTGATTTAAGCGGCTGACTTTGTGGCGGCAAGCTACTCGGTTATCAAAGCGGATGATTCTGGTAAACTGGTTTTTCTGATTCGCATGCCAGTGTTGGATTTGCAACGTGAATCATCGTGAACCCCGTCAAAGAACGCTCATCGTAAAGGAACGCTCATGTATCGACGACTTGTACCCGCCTTTTTTTTGCCACTATTGTTTGTATCGCTTGTGTTCGCACAGGCCGATTCGCCAGTGAAAAAGAATCGCGTAATTTTCATGGGGATGATCCATTCGAATCATGTGGGAAGCGAAAAATTTGGGCTGGATAAAGTGCGCGATTTGATTCGGGATATTAAGCCGGATGCGGTGTTTTGTGAAATCCCGCCTGATCGAATTGACGAAGCCAATCGACAATACAAAGAGAGCGGCAAGATTACTGAATCAAGGGTGAAGGTGTTTCCGGAATATGTTGACGTGTTGTATCCGTTAACCAAAGAAATGGATTTCAAAATGTATCCCTGTGCCGGTTGGACTAAACCGATGGCCGACGCACGCCGCAAGAAGATGAAAGAATTAAGCGAGACTCATGCTGACGAGTATGCGGAGATGACTGCTGCTCAAAAGAAGTTGGAGGAAGCGGTTGAAGCAAAAGGCGGTCGTGATAATCCAGAATTCATTCACACCGATGAATACGATGCCCTTGTAAAGAAAGGGCTCGAACCGTACGACAAGCATTTTAACGATGCTTTGGGAGCAGGCGGGTGGACGAACATCAACAAAGCGCACTATGGATTGGTGGAAAAAAATCTTGATAAACTGACGGGACAGGGTCAGACGATATTGATTATGTTTGGTGCGTGGCACAAAAGTTGGTTTATGGATCCTTTGCGACTTCGTGATGATATTGAATTGATCAACTTGAATGAATTCCTTTCCAAGTCCGACAACGCGGCCGGCTCTGGCAAGTCTTCGGCCGGCCAAGGTTCTGATTGACGCGGGTACAATCCGGCTAACGCGTTCGAGTTAAAAACACGTTCACTCCAAAACAACAAACTACTTAAAAAAAGAATCGAAACATGTTTGGAAATCTGCAAGAAGGACTGCAGTCTGCATTTAAGTCACTGCGTGGCAAAGGAAAACTGACCGAAGGCAACATGCGCGATGGCTTGAAAATGGTCGAGCAATCATTGCTGGAGGCAGATGTCAGTTTTGATGTTGTTCGCGATTTTATGGCCAATGTCACCGAACAGGCTCTCGGTGAGAAAGTTCTGTTGTCGCTGAAACCAGGTGAACAGCTGGTCGGCATTGTTCACAACGAATTGATTCGATTGCTGGGCGAAGGCTCCGACGGAATCGAACTTAGTAGCGATGTTAACATCATCATGATGTGTGGTTTGCAGGGTGCCGGTAAAACGACGACCTGTGGAAAACTGGCTAAGCTGTTGCAGCGAAAAAATATTGAGCCGATGTTGGTTGCAGCCGACTTGCAGCGTCCGGCAGCGATTGAACAGTTGCATGTGATCGGTGAACAGGTGGGCGTTCCGGTTTACAGCGAGCCGGATGAAAAAGATCCAGTGAAAGTTTGCCGCAATGCGGTCGCGAAGGCGCGGAAGGAGAATCGTAATTGTGTGATTCTTGATACAGCGGGCCGACTTGCGATTGATGAAGAGTTAATGGGGCAGCTGCGAACGATTGATCGAGAAGTTCAACCTCATCAGGTTTATCTGGTGGTCGATGGCATGACCGGGCAGGATGCGGTTAACAGCGCTAAAGCGTTTCATGAATCGCTGGAGCTAAACGGCGTGATCATGACGAAGTTGGATGGCGATGCACGCGGTGGTGCGTTGCTTTCGGTTCGGCATGTAACCGGTGTTCCGGTCCGATTCATTGGTACTGGCGAGCATTTGGACGATTTGGATTTCTTTCGTCCCGAAGGTATGGCCAGCCGAATTCTGGGAATGGGCGATGTTCTTGCTTTGGTCGACGAAGCACAAAAAGCATTCGACGAAAAAGAGCAGCAGCGTTTGCAGGAGCAACTTGAAAAAGGTGAATTTACGCTGGACGATTTTCGAAATCACATGCAGAAGATGGCTCAACCGGGCCTGATGCAAAAAATGATGGGTCTGTTGCCGGGAATGGGCAACGTTAAAGAGCTGAACGCGATGATGGCTCAAGGTGACACGTCCAAGGAAATTCGTCGAATGGTGGGAATCATTGATTCGATGACGCCGGAGGAGCGGAGAAACCCGAAAGTGATTCAGGTCGGTCGTCGACAGCGTATCGCTCAAGGTGCGGGCGTGGAACCGAAAGCGGTTAATGAATTGGTCAAGCAATTCGATACGATGAAGCCGATTTTGACGGGAATGGCCGGCAAAGGGATGGGGGATCGCATGCAAATGATGCAAGACTTGCAGCAAAACATGATGGATCCATCCAAACGCATGCCCAAAACCAAAAAATCAACAGGCAAACGTTTGACCGCTAAAGAACGAGCAAAAATGCAAAAGCAACGGGCAAAGTTGTTGAAAGAAAAACGGAAGAAAAAGAAAGGCAAATAGTTCGAATTGGGGTGACAAATACTGGAATTTGACCGTAAAATGCCCGATTCGAAATTAGAAACAAAATGGGTTGCCCCAGAAATCTAAAGGATAAAAAGTGGCAGTAAAAATTCGCATGAAAAAGATGGGACGTAAACATCGTCCTTTTTTTCGAGTTTGTGCGGTTGATTCGCGTGCTCCGCGAGATGGTCGTGTGATCGAAGAACTTGGAACGTATGATCCTATGGTTCCCGAAACCGACGCGCGGGTAAGCCTGAAAAGCGAAAGAATCGATTACTGGTTGGGAGTCGGTGCTCAGCCCTCTCCTAAAGTCGCTGTATTTATCAAGAAATATGGCAGCCAAGGTAGTCATCTAGACGCTCAAAAAGAGGCGATTGCACGCCTTGGTGGACGCCGGGCAAAGTCAATTGAAGAAGCTCGAGCCGTTGCCGCTGCCGCTCCGAAGCCAAAGTTGGAAGAAGCCGCTCCTGCTGCACCAGAGGGTGCGACCGAAGAAGCTGCTGCACCGGCGGAAGGCGAAGCAGTTGCTGCTGCGGAAGAAAAGCCTGCCGAAGA
>CAYONX010000005.1:69765-185593 GCA_964405425.1 uncultured Pirellulaceae bacterium
CAGTTGCTGCTGCGGAAGAAAAGCCTGCCGAAGAGGCAGCCGCTGAAGAAGCAACCGCCGAAGCTGCGGCCCCAGCTGAAGAGGCTGCCAAAGAAGAAAAGTCTGAATAACCAGCGACGATTTACATTAGCTCGATTGTTGTCAATCGAGCTTTTTTTGTGCGCTTTTCCAATCGATCGAGTAATCGCTATGAAATTCGATGTTTTGACGCTGTTTCCGGAGATATTCAGCGGCTACACAACCCAGTCCATTTTGAAAAAGGCGATTCAGAAGGAATTGGTCGGAATCGATGTTCACAACATGCGGGACTGGGCCGACGGTCCTCATAACAAGATTGACGATCGGCCATTTGGCGGTGGACCGGGTATGATTTTGATGGCCGAGCCGGTTATTAATTGCGTGCGGGACGTTGTTAAACAGGGAGATTCTGCAGCCACGACCATTTTGTTGACGCCAACGGGTCAGAAACTGGATCAACGAATGATCGAGGATTTGGCCCAGCGTCCGCGGATGATTCTGTTGTGTGGACGGTATGAGGGTTTTGATCAGCGAGTTAGTGATATTTTGAACCCGATGGAGATTTCGATTGGGGATTTCATTCTCAATGGCGGCGAAGTGGCGGCGATGGTTCTGATTGATGCCTTGGTGCGTATGGTTCCGGGCGTATTGGGGGACGAATTGAGCAGCTGGGACGATTCTTTTTCACGGGGGAACCGCTTGCTGGAATATCCTCAATATACGCGTCCGAGAGAATTCGAAGGTCATGATGTGCCAGAAGTGCTATTGAGTGGTGATCATGCGGCTATTCGGGCCTGGAGAAAGCAAAAAAGTTTGGAAAAAACGGCAAATAGGCGTAGCGATCTGCTTGAATGACACGATATAAATTCGGTTTCCTGAAAATCTAATTTGGCACTGCCAGAGCAAATACGATGAGTCAAAAAATTATGCAGCTCGTGGAACAATCGAGCATGAAAGAGGACGCTCCTGAATTTGAGGTCGGTGACACCGTTGATGTGCACTGCCTGATTCACGAAGGTGAGAAGACTCGTACTCAAGTCTTTTCTGGCACGGTGATTGCCCGTAGCGGCGGTGGTGCTCGTGAGATGTTCACGGTTCGCCGAATTGTTGCCAGTCAGGGTGTTGAGCGAAAATTCCCTGTTCACTCGCCGCGAATTGCCAAGATTGAAGTCAAGCGATCGTCGGTCGTTCGCCGTGCAAAATTGTACTACTTGCGTGACCGAGTTGGTAAAGCGGTTCGTTTGAAAGAGCGTAAACGATAAACTGCGATAAACGGACATTTAAAAGCGATCATTAAAAAAAGCCAGGTTGAAATCAACCTGGCTTTTTTGTGAGCTCGCTGAAAGATGGCTTATGCGAGGAAGCCTTGGAAATCGTCGTACTGATCGACTCTGCCAAGATCCGCAATTCCTGCTGGCGATTCAACGCTCTTAAAGGTTGGGTTCTGATCCAAGCTAAGTTGAATATTTGGATCGTAAACATTGCCACCCAGGGAAAGTGGGTCACCATCGCCGCCAGGTGCCATGTTGTTTTCCGATTCGATGGTTCGAAGGGATAGGCGGTAATCGCCTGCGGTGTCACGAACGGTGGACAAGCGGAGAAAGTAAGTTTCGCCTGCGAGTACTTCCAATGAGATTCGTGAATCGAGTGTTCCGTTGAAATTATTGTTTGCGACAACCAATTGTCGATCACTGTTGAACCCACGCAAAACAGTGTTCAGATCTCCAGACGTTGCCAGCGAGCGAACGACGACTCGACCCGTTACTTCACTTGTGAATGCGAATGTGTCGCTGTCGGTGCCGAGTTCGGCTGACGCATTGATGAAAGTCGTACTTGGCAGCGGGTTGAGTTCAACACTTGTTGACGTTAGCAATGAATCGCCATGGTCGTCGAATTCACCGATTGCGCCATTGTGACGTACACCAAGTCGATATTGTCCAATGGTTGAATCGACACCGCTGACTACGGCATAGTAATCGCCTGCTGGCAGGTTACTGATGATGAGCTGACTGTCGTTTGGGTTTTCGAAGCTTGGGTTTACGGAGTTATCGTTGAAAGCAACACGGCGATTGTCTGCATCGAAAACTTCCAGAAACGTGTCGAAGAAATTGCTGGTTGTACGGGCGTCGACAATGACTCTTGAGGCCGTGTCGATGGTAAACGAGAAAACATCCTGTTCTTGCTGAGTTCCTTCAAAACCGATAACCCCGTTCTCGCGGGCAATGAAGTTGTTGCTGTTGTCTTCGAATTCGAGCGATTCAGACAGTGCGAAATCAAGGGTGTCGGTAAAGTCGTCGGCTTGGTCCAATACGAACGGAGCCACTTCGAGACTTTGGACGAACAGTTCGTATCCGCCAGTATCGCCGGTAAAGAAAGTATCGACTTCGATAAAGTAGGTGCCGTCTTCTGGCAAAACCAGGTCGAAAATATGGGGGTCAAAACTGCCTTCTAAATCATCGTCGTTAAATGCACCTTGTCCAAAGTAGTCAACCAATTGAAAACTTGAGTCGTAGATCGCAAGCGTGGTATCAACATCCTGGAAGATGTTGGTAAATCTCGGATTGACGGTGGAAATCACTTCAAAGCTATAAGCTCGACCAGCCAACCCCTGGAACGAATAGAAGTCAATCGGATCGAAAGACGTGAAACTGCCTTCAATGGTGGCTGTTTCGAGTACGAAGTCGCCTGAATTGGCGTCACGTCCAAATTCCAATGCGTTTGGAGCCGTGAGCAGTGCCAATTCGATAGGTTGTGCCGTGCCGAACGAATCATTTGGGTCAGCAGTTTCATTCGCTACTTCGCCGATAGCAGCAAAGGTCAATTTCGCTGATTCGCGTGCACCAAAAAACCGCGGTCCAAAGAAATCGGGGTCACCACCAAATACAGGCGTATTGATAACGTGATTTGGGGTTTCAATAGCATCAGCTGGGCCGGGGAAAACGAAGCTGAAAAACGGAGCTCCTGTTCCGATCGGGCCGAATGAATCGTGGTGCCTTAAGCCCAATGCGTGAGCGACTTCGTGAGCTGCAACGTTACGAGCGGCTTCGACAATTGCGGCAGGAGAGGAATTAACCGTAAGTCCGCTGCCGATCAAGATATTCATGATTACGGTGTCGTTACGCATGCGATTCAAGAAATCGATGCCTTCGCTTGCCTGACCGGTTGAACCGGTGGGAGTGCCATCAGGAGTGGTAACCGTGGTGCGAAACAAAACCGTAGAAAAATCGCCTTCGACTGGTTCTTCGGTAACGAAAGTTACACCAAAGTTACGGTATATTTCATTTAGCTGGTTCATCAAATCCATACGCATATCTTCGGTATATGTAAGAGGGCCTTCATCGAAGAACGGATTGGGGTCAGCGTTGGTATCGAAATCCAGGAAGACCACCTGATCAAGATCCACAAGCGTTGAAGAAATCGCGCTAAAATCAAAAGCGGAATCGTTGTAGTCAGCGAACGTGTGGCCGCTGCCGCTGCTGTTGCATTGTGCACATTGTCCGCAGCCGCAACCGCTGTAGGCGTTTGTTGCGAGCCCATTGCCTAAGGCCGCTGCTTTGACCCTGAAGCTTCTCAAATTATCCAACGACAGTATGATTCCTTCAGAGTTGCTGACAGTGAAGGAGTCAACCGAGGCTTGAGCTGCAAAATGGCGATCGCGAATTTCTGGATTCAGGCCAGCATCCAAGGCACCGATGGTAAGCGGTGAATTGGCGGATGGTGAATTGCCGGATTCTAGCGGCTGCCCGACAATCGATCTGTCTCGTTCCGAGTTGGAGACTTGGGCTTCATCATTTCTCGAAGAATCGACAACCGATTCACGGATGTCGTTGCGAAAGAAATTCATAACTCTATGCTCTCATATTCCCAGTAAAAATTCTGCTCTCGTCAGCATTCCACTGTAAATATTGGGTTTTCGAAAGTCAACCAAATATGAAAGCGTCACGCCAAACGCGTGCAACTTCTTAAGAAATACGTGTTCAAGATGTATCCAAAACGACAGATTTCAGATTTTTTGGACGTCCTGGCAAAATAAGCACTTCTTGAGCGTGCTACCGCCGATTCACCGAGACTTGGCTGACAACTCTGGAAACACCGGGTTCCAAACGCAATTGCCGGGCGATTCGCATCATTTGTTCGCGATTTTGAGCGTTGCCGCGAATAATGGCGGTGCTTCCCTGCATGACGACGTTCATTGAATTTCTGGCCGATCGCGTTGATGGCAAAGCTGAAAGCCGCTGATTGACCCGACCGGAGACAAAATTCGATGAGTAATTTGGAGAACGAAAACGGGGAACCAGTCTGGCGCGAGTTGGATTGGTACGATTGATAAATATCCCATCGCTTACATTGATGCTTTGAGCTCCTCCTCCGCCTCCACCGGGCCCTCCGCCCCCCGGATTTGTAGTATTTAGCGTCACCGAATCACGATTGGCACCGACGAAGCGAAAGCCATCGGGCATCAAAACTGAGTCGGCGTCTTCGCTGCTGACACCGATAAATCCACGAGCATTTCGTTCGTCCGTCGGAACTTCTACTTGTTGATTGAACGTTTCGTTGGCGATTTCATCAAAGTCTGCGCCATTTCCACCCGTCGTCACGCCACCGCCAGTGCCAAGTCCGCCACCGACACCACCGCCCACTCCGCCACCATCATCAACGGCATCAATAATCTGGTCCGTCAGAACATCACTGTCGACTCCTCCGCCACCACCACCAAGTCCGCCACCTAATCCACCCAATCCGCCATCTTGTGCGAAGGTTTGGCCAGCCAAGGCAAAGACTAAAATTAAGAATCCAGCTGCGAAGTGTGATGACATTGTGTGGATTGTTGTTCGATTGGGCATTATTGTCACTCCAACTGTGGCCGGTTCGTTGATTATAGATTGAAACACTACTTAAGCCGTATAGTTTCATTATCGGCGAAAGAAAAACGAAAGATCAATACTGGGGCCAAAGGAACGTGGTGTTAGATACAAAAATCCAATAAAATAGGCCTTCAGTTCGAAACAATGCGGCTCCAACGCGGGTTTGCAAGTAAAGAGTGCCTATTTTGTCTAGATCGGAAAGTTTCAAATGAGTCGTAAAATGCTTGCAATTTTGCAGAAACCAGCTGTGTTTGCCTGTCTTGTGATTGCCTTTGGGTTAAACGGAGCTGTTTTTGCGCAGGACGAGCAGCGGCCCAGTTCTGAAGAATTGCTCCCTGAAACAACAGTTGCCTACGTACAGCTATACAATTTTCGTGAATTCATGGAGAAGTTAGCTGACACCAACGGCGGTCGATTGCTGGCAGACGAAAATGTCGGACCATTGGCTAACGATCTGTTTAACACAGCTAAAGAAGCCTATACCGAAATCGAGGACAGAGTTGGTTTGTCGCTCGAGGAGATTCGGGAATTGCCAGCGGGTGAAATGTGTTTTGCCGTGATTGCGCCACGACGAAAAAAACCGGCATTCGTTTTTATCATCGATACCGACGATGAATCAGCGGTGGTTGAAAAGGCTTTGCAAAGAGGCCGTGATCTGGCCGAAGAGGCAGACATCGAGTTGGAAATTGAAGAAACTGACGATGTGACTTTCGAAAAATTCGTCGTCGATGGTCAGGATGTCATGATGTTTCGCAAAGCTGGTTCGGTTGTCATCGGAACGGATCTAGACGAGATGAACGCCATTGTTGATCGTTGGATGGGACGCGAAGTAGAGAAAGTCAAACCGTTAAAGGAAAATCGTAAGTTCATCACGATCATGAATCGTTGTCGCGGCACCAAGGATTTGCCCAATGACTTTCGATTTTTTGTCGATCCAATCAGCTTGGTGAAAAGTACTACACGCGGAAATGCAGGAGCACAATTGGCATTGAATTTTTTGCCGATTCTTGGGCTGGACGGTTTTTTGGGAGTTGGAGGGAGCATGATCATCGATGAAATGGATTTCGAATCCGTTGCTCACATGCATATTCTTCTTTCAAATCCGCGGGCTGGAATCTTTGAAATGCTGGCGTTGAAGCCAGGCGAATACGAGCCTCAGCCCTGGGTCCCAAACAATGCGGGATCCTACGTTTCGGCCAGTTTGGATACGAAGAAAATGTTTTCGGAATTAGAAAAAATGTACGATTCGTTCAGTGGTGACGGCGCAATGAACGAAGAAATTGAAGACGAAATCAATTCAGAACTGGGAATCGATTTCTATGAAGACATTATCGAAAACGTCTCAGGTCGTATGACGTATGTTCAATGGGTGGGTGACGATGCTGTCGCTATCAATGGCCAAACTAACGCAATTGCGTTTGGAGTGAATGATACCGATGCGATCATGGAAATTGTCGATATTTTTCTGGAGCGTGTTCGTGACGAAGACGGCGACGAAAGTATTGAAGAATTAGAATACAAGGGCGTTACGTATTGGCAGCAGCCCAATGAAGCGGCTGAAGAAGCGCGTGAAAGAATTGCCGAAGGTGGCGCTCCGACTGGTGTTGTTCGAGTGCCCCAGCCAGCGTTTGTCATGCTGGAGGACAGTTTGATTATCGTTGATAATCCTGATTTCTTGAAACGGGCGATTGATACGGCGCGAGGCAAAGAAGATTCGTTGTATAACGACGAGCAATTTCAGACCGTTACCGATCAGATTACCAAATTGCTGGGTACCGATTTGCCAGGCGCTATCATGTATAACCGTCCGGCGGAAGCGATTCGCATGATGTTGAAGGTCGCAAAAGATGATGATGCACGTGAGTTTCTTGAAGAAATGGGCGAAGACAACAAGTACGTTCAGATGATTTTGGCGGCTTTCGAAGATAATCCACTGCCGGACTTTGATGACATTTCGCACTATTTCCCACCATCGGGCGGGTTCATGACCAACGATGATACGGGATATCATATGCTGTTTTTCCAACAAAAATCTGCGCATTAAAAATGATTGGCGATCGCCGCTTGAGAGTCGTTATTAACACGGTTGCTGGCGGCTGGTTGCATGATATCATTTCGCGAAATGAATATTGTAATTTTGGGTGCCGGTACTGTCGGCACTTCTATAGCGGATTTGCTTAGCCAGCGGGAAGACAGCGTTACAGTCGTCGACATTGACGCTCAAAAAACGTCGCTCATCAACGAACAGTTTGATGTGCGCGTCGTCACCGGTTCAGCGTCTCAATCAAGCATCTTGTTCCAGGCGGGAATCGTATCTGCGGACGTTTGTCTGGCGGTAACTGGCAGCGACGAAACCAATCTGGTTGCGGCAAGCATCGCAAAATCCATGGGCTGTCGGCGTAGCATCGCCAGAGTCTTTTCGCCTGTTTTTCGTGATCTAAGCACGTTTGACTACCAACGGCATTTTGGGATCGATCGGCTGCTCAGCCTGGAGCATTTGGCCGCGATGGAATTGACTCGAGGAATTCGCGATCCGAACACGGTTATCGTCGAACAGTATGCACGTGGCGGTATGGAAGTGCATGAAGTGGTGGTTTCAACCGAATGCAAGGCGACAAAATCAATGATCAAAGAAATGGGTCTGCCCTTTGGTGTTCGGCTGGCAACGATTCGGCGTGAAAATCGAATGTGGATTGCTGGTGCTGAAGATCAGCTTGAAATCGGAGATCGGGTAACGATTTTTTCGCGTCACGAAGATATGAAAACGGTGAAGTCGTTCTTCAAGACAACTTCGGTAACGAAAAAGCGGATCGTAATTGCCGGCGGAGGCGAAACGGGTTTGCATTTTGCGATGGGCCTCGAACGCGAAGGATACCCGCTGACAATTCTGGAAGAGGATCCGGAACGCTGCACCGAACTGGCGAAAGTGCTCGATACTACCAAAATCGTCAATTGCGATGCAACGATTAGAGAGAATTTGGAAGAGGAACGGGTTGGCAACGCCGACGTGTTTGCGGCTTGCACGGGCGATGATGAAGACAACATGATGATGTCGGTTGAAGCAAAAGACCTTGGGGCCGGAAAAGTTATAACGGTTATTGACCGAGATGATTATTCCAAACTGACTGAGCGGTTAGGGGTCGATCTCGCTGTGACTCAGCGAAGCGTCATGGCGCGTCAAGTTTTGGCCTATTTGACTCAAGGAGCCATTATTTCAAAAACCAAATTGCCTGGCGGTTTAATCAACATCGTTGAACTGGATGTGATGAACGACAGCCCGATTACCAAAGCGACACTGGCTGAATTGAATTTGCCGGACCGGTGTTTGGTGGTCGCGATTGGGAATCAGGAAACGGTTCGTGTTCCAGGTGGAAGTGATCGGGTGCAAAGCGGTGATACCGCGATCATTCTGGTCGAAGACGATGTGCTGGATCTGGCACTTTCGTTTTTCACACCAATCGCTTAATTGTGCGACCGGCGTTCACGCAGCGATTCGAGCGGAAGCATCAAGCAAAGAACCGTAAAGGTTTTGATATTTGCGAGATTGTTTGACGATATCGAAATCTTGTTGCATCATCTGATGGCAACGTTGCCCCATCAATTTGCGGCTATCCGCATCGGTAATCAATTTGTTCATTTGTACGCCAAGATCGGCGGCGTTTTCGGGGCGAGCCAACCAGCCAGTAATTCCCGGTTTGACGTATTCGCTGATTCCACCGATATCGAAACCTACAACCGGCGTTCCACAGGCCATCGCTTCGAGCCCTACTTGAGGCTGATTGTCTTCGCGGGAAGGAACAACGACAAAATCACAAGCTGAATAAAATTGAGTAAGCTGTTCAGGATCGTTGATGAAGCCAAGATGGTGGATTTTTGGTAAGTCAGAATTGGTCGCAGGTAGATTTCCAGAGCCGAACACAACGCATTCGACCTTGGATTTGTCTGGCAAAGATGCCAATGCGGAAACCAGTAAATCGAACCCTTTGCGGTGATTGCCAACCGATTCGCAGCCAAAGCCGATTAATATTTTTTCAGATTCCAGTCCAAGTTGTTTTCTGGCGGCTTGTTTGTTCATCGGAAAAAGCTGCCGCAGATCGAACCCTAGCCGAATGTGGTGAAAGGTAGTAGAGCGAGGAAAAACGGGGCTCGATTGTGCCAGTTCTTTCAACCAGATACTCGGTGCAACTACGTTCAAGTTGTGTTTTCGCAACGCATTTTTTTTGATGCGGAACGATTGAGCTGAAACATCCCGAGGTCCCGGCGACTGAATCAGCGGGCATTTTCCGCATCCTTTGACGAAACGGTTGCAACCGCTGCTGTAATGACAACCACCGGTCAGCGGGTTCATGTCGTGCAAAGTCCAAATGATTGGAGTCGATACTGGGATGGATGAAAAAAAGGAAGGAAAGTCGATCATGAACGCCAGCCAGTGAAGGTGGAAAACCTGCTGATTTACTTCATTGGCTGGAAGCGCCGTTCGTTGCTCAAGTTCGGCCATGCTGAACAGTTCGAGGTTTTCGTCGCGCCCGGCGATGTGTTCATCGTATTGCGAGTAAATTCGACGAAGACGCCGTTTTTCAAAGATTCGCGCGATTGGGTTGGTGGTCGAGTTGGGACGATCCCAGGCGATTTTTTTTACGCCTGGTTCCGATGATGTTTTACGATCGTCGTTAGCGAAATAAAAATTGCTTTGAATTCCATCGTTCAACATTTGCCGGTGCAATCGCATGCCTGCCGTAGCAGCACCACCGTAAGGAAATGTGTTCAGATGGTTGACGATCATTTATCAGGCAGCTTTCTTCTGATGCTCGCGATGCTGAGTCAGGAAGACGTTTTCGAGCATCGCTTGATGCCCTCGGCGAATGAATTGAACGCGGATGCTGCGAGCGATGTGTTCGACTTGATTCTGAAGCGGATGCCATGAAGCCAGTTGCAATTCTCGTTCGGAAACGGGGCGCAAGCAGGCATCAATAAATGCGTCTTTGTTTTGCAGGTAACCATGCAGTACCGCTTTGTTCGGATTCATCACGTCACGCCGAACTCGGGACATGGTCGAAAATGAAATTAGGTCGGTTTGTCGTATACGTCCAAGCTTTTCTGCATGTTGATAAACCGCCATATCAAAAACGCCATTCCGGGCGTTAGGAGGTAAATGGCGCGCGAAATCCATCGCATAGCAAGCGCCTCCATTGATGTGAGCGTTGAGGATCAGTTTTGGTTTTCGGAAGATTCTCTTTTTGTATGTGTCCGGAACATGGCAACCCATCATCAGTGGTCGTTGACCGGTAAACCACTCGTTTGATAGCAAATCGAGCCATTGATCGCTAACGGGAGCCATATCCGATTCCAACCACAGGCAAAAACCAGAGAGGTTTTGAAATTTCTCGGATACGTAAGTCATGCAATCCCAGTACATCGCCGATGCACCGTCGGGATAACCAAAGACTGGCGTGGGGCAGGTAAACGATGTAGCTGGCCCTAAATTGCTGTATGCGGCCAGCAACTCGTTGCTGGGCTCAATCCTTAAACTATTCGCTAGCAAGAAATGGACACCGCAATCCGGTTTTGGCATCGAAGCCATCCGTTGCGCGATCCTTAAATAGCGCCCAATTTCTTCGTCAGAAAAATATGGGAGTATGACAACGTTTTGATCGATAAACATTTATACAAATTCGCAAACCACTATTAACGCTTTTCCAATGGTGGTTGTACGAACAACGCCGTTTTTAAGTCAATCGCACTAGGCAGTGCTAGCACCCGCTGGGCTTACGTTTGCAATTGACCACTTACAGATCAAATTTATATCATTTGAACGGTGAGAACTTTTAGTTTGAGGACGCAGGAAGCGTCGGCTGGGGGCCAAAGATTGGCTAATTTTTTTCTAATCGATCAATCGCTGAAAGAAGTGGGCGGGCATCACCACGATTATGTCCGTTGCGTCGCATCCGCTGCAGCGCAAGCTGGCTATCTGACCACCATCGGAGCCAACCAGAAATTTCACGATTGTCATTCGCTTAAATCGTTTGGCAACATTCGAAAGGCGTTTCGCGATACGACCTATCAAAGTGACAGCTATTTGTGTGGGCTTCGGCATTTGACCCGTACAAGCAGCGACTATCTTCCGTCCAAGCGTTCAAAAAATCAACGCAAAGGAATCAAAGAATCGCTGGCGTCTTTGTACAAAGGGGTGCGAAATTCCCGTCATCTTTCGCGACGGAAAAAGAACATTCGCAATTTTGCGGCTGATTGTGAGCGGTTTTTTCAACCGACTATGCTGACCGAAAATGACCATGCGTTTTTCGCAACCATCAATGAGATGGAGTTCATGGGGTTGGCGGCATTTCTTTCCAATAATCCAAGAACGATCCAGGTAAATTGGCACCTGCAATTCCACTTTAATTTGTTTGACGGGCGGACACCGGAATATCAGGAACAAGGGAATGTTGCGATCGCGATTCAGAATTGTTTCGATGCGGCGCTGGCACGTATCCCATATCATCACCTGAATTTTTATACGACATCTGAAACCCTTGCCGATCAATTCAATCGTTTGGGAGTTGGCAATTTCAAAATGTTGGCTTACCCCGTTCGGCCTGAAATATTCGAATCGATCAATCCTGAAGTCGAAACCGGGTTTGAATCCGACACTTTAAATCGTCCGTTGCGGATCACCTGTCCTGGTGAAGTGCGGCGAGAAAAGAAGATGGTTCAATATCTTCAACCGGTGGTTGATAAGATTTGGGAAGATCATATTCGTACCGGCGATGTCCAGATCGTTGTTCAGCGCCCCGTCCGCAAATGGCCGGCTCCTGAGAAAATTGAGTTGCAGGCTCCGCCTGAATTTCAGGGTGAGGAACTGGATTTTGAGCATGACTGGGTGCAATACTTTTCGCATCCGCTCAGCGACATGGACTATCTGGAATTGATTCGCAATACCGATTGTGGGCTATTGTTTTACGACAGTCGCGCTTACTTCAGCCGCCGTGCGGGGGTTTTAAGTGAATTGCTGAGTTGTGGCAAACCGGTGATCGTTCCAGCGGGAAGCTGGCTGGGCGACCAATTGGCAGAGCCGAATTTCACCTATGCAGACAAACTTTGTAACGCAAGAAATCGTCGTCGAACGCTGGAGATGGAAGATCTTAAATGGTCGTCCAGTAATGTTCCGCTGCAAGGCGGCGTGGTGTCTTTTGATCAGCATTCCCATCCGTTTGAGTTTCAGTTTGAATTGGAGGGCGACGAAACGGCATTCGCGGTCGAATTTGATTGGCATTGGCCGCAGGCTCAGGGGGTCTTTTGCCGCTTTGAAGTTGTCAGCGATCGAAACGGCGACTTTCGAAATGTTCAAGTAATCGGTCACCGCAGTAACGGAATGTCTCCAGTTGCGTTTTTTCATGCTGATCAGCGAAACGTGCATCTACAGCTAAGCAATGCATTCCATGATTCCACCGCGAGCATCCGGCAATTCACGATTCATACTTTGTCGGTGGATCCTGAAACAACTGCGCGTGGGTCAGTCGGTTACATTGCAGCCGACGAAGCCGATATTCCACGAGCGATCGATGACATCGTTGGGCACTATGAACATTATATGAAAACAGCGAAAATGTTTTCTCAAAATTGGTGCCGTCAACACGAGCCGCAGCAGACGTTTACTTCTTTAGTGGCTTCCAGCGATAAAAATAGTTTCCGAGCCGCGTAATTTGCTGTTCAGGTAAATTGCGAGATTGAAATCTGCTTTTGTGTGTCTGTGCAATTACAAGCAAAATAGGGAAAGCCTTTTATGAATGTTCTTGTTGTTGGTGGAGCTGGCTATATCGGCTCACACATGGTTCGCAAATTGGACCAAAACGGGCATCGTGTGGTTGTTCTTGATAATTTGTGCACTGGATTTTCCAGCTCTGTTAAGTCCGGAGAGTTGGTAGTTGGTGACATGAATGACCAGGAGTTAGTCGAAGAACTTCTGAAGAAGCATGAAATTGAAGCGGTAATGCACTTTGCTGCTCATGCACTGGTCGGCGAATCGGTGCAGCATCCGGCCAAGTACTATCAAAACAATGTGGTGGCTACGTTGTCGTTGATGGAGGCGATGAGAAATTGCGAAGTCAAAAAGCTTGTTTTTTCAAGCACTTGTGCGACTTACGGGACGCCAGAAATAGTACCCATCAGCGAATCTGAAAAGCAAAAGCCAGTGAATCCTTATGGCTTTACCAAGCTGGTGTGCGAACAAGCGATGGCCGACTACGCTGCTGCCTATGGCCTGGGATACGCGGCTCTGCGTTATTTCAATGCAGCCGGTGCGTCCCCAGAAGGCGACATTGGAGAAGATCACGATCCGGAAAGTCACTTGATCCCAATCGTATTGCAGGTTGCATTGGGCCAGCGAGAGCAAATTACAGTATTCGGAGATGATTGGCCCACTCCGGATAAAACCTGCGTTCGCGACTACATTCACGTCGACGATCTTGGGATGGCACATATGTTGGCACTGGAAAAGATAACCGAAGGTCAGGGGATTAAGGTAAATCTGGGCACCGGAAATGGTTTCAGTGTACGAGAGGTTATTGAATGCTGCCGTGAGGTAACGGGAAAGCCAATCAAAGAAGTTATGGGCCAGCGTCGAGCGGGCGATCCTGCTGAATTAGTAGCCAATGCGAAGATGGCCAACGAAGTGCTGGGTTGGGTGCCGGAATACAAAGAGCTCAGACCGATTGTTGAAACGGCTTGGAATTGGCACCAGAAAAATCCCAATGGCTACAAAAAGTAGCCGTAATTCGTTAATCTTGTTTCTTTCACCCCGCCTTGCGATAGAATACGTTGGGAAATCCGCTATGGTGGTTGCGGGTTGGCGTGGGTTTTGTGCTGGTTAGTGCAAATGATTTCTATATTTGATCAAACTAGTAACGGTTTAACATTCGAAATGTTTTTGCCAATTCTGGCTCAAAATGAATCCGGAGGCAGTTCGAATGCAATTGTCATTGCTGCCGTAATCTTCTTGTTGGTTTTAATGATCGCTGGTTTCTTTCTCTGGCGGACCATGTTCGCAACCAATACTGATTTCAGTCAGCGTTACCAGGATGGCGGTGGCGGCGACAGCGATTCGAGCGGATCGGGTTCCGGGAATGAATTGAACCCTAAAGCTGTATCCAAGTCGGCCGAAACGGTTAGCAATGAAAAAGACGACGATGTTGTCGACGAGTTGCGAGAGAGGTTTTCATCCAGGCAGACGGTTGACTCAATGGGCGACCAGAGTGTCATCGCGGACGAAGACGAAGATCATTAGAGTTTTAGGCTCGGTGGCAAGCGATGTTTACGCCTACGCCGCTTGAGATGCGGACTTTCGAGGTCGAGCAGTAATAGTTTGTGTTTCGGACTCGATTGCCGAAGTAGCTTCCGTTTTATCTTCCAAAGTTGAGAAGTAGCTGGAATTCGGATCGGGGCGTTCCATGGCGTGGTTCATTTCCCACAATCTTGCCTGCTTCATGAACGAGTACATTGCAGCCATCCATGCCGTTTGGAGCCCGGCTTTTCCATCGAAAATAGACCCTTGCAGAATCCATTCACGAAAGAATCGAAACATCGGTCGGACAAGTAGCTTGAAATAGCTTGTGTCCCGCCCTTCGTCGTGCCACTGTTGGGCCTGGAAAGTTGTGTAGCGATGAAACTTGCGAAAGTAAGTGTCGTAATCCCAAACCGAAAAGTGATCAAAGCATTCTTTCAGTGAGCCAACTTTGCCGGTCGAAATAGCGACCTCACCGTGATCGCTTGGTCCGACGTAGCGGCCCAAATCCTTCTTGAACAATCGCATGACGCTGTCGGTTTGCGCATCACCGTGATTGAGCCGGTGTCCGAAAATAAAATTGTTCCGTTTGATCCAATAACCATCCTGATCTGGATTGTTGGACAGTACGAAATCGATCTCTCGGGCCAGTGGCGGAGTGACTCGTTCGTCAGCATCGACGATTAAAACCCAATCGTGAGCTGCTTGCGGAATCGCCCAATTTTTGAAATCCCCGGAAAAATTGTATTCACGTTCGATAATTCGAACTTTGGTGAACGAACGAGCGATTTCAAGCGTATCATCGGTTGAGCCAGAATCTGCGATCAGAATTTCATCGGCAACGCCATGAAAGCTCTCGATGCAATGACGGATGTTGGCGCTTTCATCCTTGCACGGAATGATAGCCGTCAATGGCTGTTTCATGTTGCGTCCGTCAGCTTTGCCAAAAGAATCCATTCTTGATTACGAACTGGGAGGTTATCGGAACCGAGATTCGCTGTCAATTCTGCTCGAAATGGCCAGTTTCGTGAGACAAAGTGCTGGCAAGTGTTAGCTTGCGCAGTTTATCAATGTCTGCCAGTTTCAAGCATTGGTTGCTAGTTAGAATACCTAGCATTGATTAATTAATCGGTCGCTTGACGCGTTCAGGTGACGAATAAATGTTGAATTTCTTAGTGCTGGCAAACCCGATTAGTGTCATTTTGAAATGTAATGCAAGATCGACGGCCATACTTGAGGGTGCTCCGACAGCAACAAAAATTGGAATTTGTGCTACCAGTGCTTTCTGCAGCAATTCAAAGCTCGCTCTTCCGCTGACAACTAAAATCGAATCCTGCAGTGGAAAATTGTCGGTCAAGAAATTGGTGCCGACCAGTTTGTCCAATGCATTGTGCCGACCGACGTCCTCTTTGACTTCCAGAATCTCACCTTGTGAGTTAAAAAGTCCGGCCGCATGAATGCCTCCCGTTCGCTGAAAATTGTCTTGTAGTTTGCGCAAGCTGTCTGGCAATTGTCGAACGATGTCCGAATCAATTTTCAAGTCGGATTCGATTGGATTCAAATTTCGATATTCCAGTGCATCCAAAGAGGATTTTCCGCAAACGCCACAACTGGACGTGGTGTAGAAATGCCTCTGTAAATCCTGATAGTCGATTTGCGTTTCGGGTGTTAATTCGATTCGGACCGTGTTGAATTCGTTTTTTTCGTTTGCTGCCCCCACGTGATCGATGGACTGTATCTGTTTTCTTTCGGTAATGACTCCTTCGGCGACCAGGAATCCGATGGCCAGCTCATGATCGTGGCCCGGCGTTCGCATCGTAATGGAAATTCCTTTACCGCGCCGCTTGTCTGCAGAACCAGTAACCAGCCGGATTTCCATTGGCTCTTCGACGGCAACCAGATCTTCGGTGGATCGAAAGTTATCAAGGTCGACTTGATGAATAGAAATCTTTTTTTCAGTCGGATTCATAGGGTGCGTCCTGGTGCGCAAATCATACTAATGGGTAGATCGTATTTCGTTGGACCAGATTACAACCGGAGTCAATGGAGCGCATTGGTCGGTCCATTGCACATTCGGCAAATCATCCGGTATTTCAACTCGGTTTTTCAAAATGATGTCGCTTTTCGAAAGTTCCGGATTTTTACTGGCAATAATCCAACGCGTATGGATGTCGAATTCCTGATCATGGTGTTCAAGCATCGCCATCGTAAGTTCGTGCGAGCGGCAGACGTTTCTGATCACTGGTCGCAAATCGATGAATCGATTGGTGATATGAAAAATCAAAATCCCGTCATCGCCAAGATGTTTGAGATACAATTCGATTGCTTCTTGCGTGAGTAAGTGGATTGGAATTGAGTCGCTGGAGAACGCGTCAAGAAAAATCAGGTCGAATTCACGACTGCCCGATGGTGAGGCATTTGACTCGTGTGAAAGTTCATTTTGCAATTCGATTCTGCCATCGCCCACAATGATTTCAGGTTCAAATTCATTCAGAAACGTAAAGTACTTTCTTGCCGCAGTCTCGCAAACCGGATTGATTTCATAAAAAGTAAACTGGTCGCCAGGTTTGCTGTACGTGAGCATCGCCCCGGATCCCAAGCCAATGACACCCACGTTTAATTTTTTGTCTGCGAGTAGGCGTTGGCTGCGGGCATATTGGAATGCGATGTCGACTCCGCTGCCAAGACTATAGTATGCCGATGCCAAGTTGGATTTTTCTTCAGACAGGAACTGCCCGCCATGATTGGTTTGGCCGTTGAACATTTTGCGGTACTGATCGTCCTCGCTAACGGACACCATTCCATACGCATTGCGCTCGCGAAAAAGCAGGTTTGGCTGATAGTCAGAATGCAGAAAATACAGCAAACTGCAAACGATCGGAGCGGAGGCCAAAATCGAAACAAAAAAGTAGCCATTCACCAAACGAGCGCTGGGGTCTTCGTCGTCTTGCCTTGCAAATGCGATGAACGTAGTAGTCACTGTGCATAGCAGCACGGCAACATGGAGTTCGAAAAATCCGTTAAAGATTCTCGGTGCGATTAGGACTCCGAATATGCCGCCGATTGCTCCTCCCAATGCCATCGCAAGATAGAAGCTGGTCAAGTTCGTTGAATTCGGGCGCAAGCGATATAATTCTCCGTGGCAAACCACCGAACCGACAAATAGTAACGCCAGAAAACCAAACGCCTGTAACGTCAAACCAGCGTTGGTGCCTAGATGAAATAGTATGACCGACGAAAAAGCGGAAATGGTTAACAGCGGTTGAAACAACCGACGCCGGTACCATCCTGGGCGCTCAAAACAAACGATGATAGTCATCAGATAGATAGCCAGCGGTAATACCCAAAGAAATGGATGCGCGGCGACCTCCTGTGATAAAAAAGTGGCGATTGAAATTAGTAACAATGAAGCCGTTGCTGATAAAACGATCCAAAGTATCAAATCCAGAAACGGCGCTTTTTCAGTTTTCGATTCGGATTCCAAAACGGATTGAGTTTGTGAGATGGATTTTTTCGCGGCGGTAAGGATCTGCAATCCACTAATGGCCAGCATGCCAACCAGCAGGAAAAACAAACACATCCATGCAAAGCTTTGCCACTTTAAATCAAATCTTTCGACCAGGATTGGGTAAGCAATGAGCCCCAATACGGATCCAGCGTTAGACAATGCGTAAAGCCGATATGGATTTTGCTGGGGATGTGAAATGCTGAACCATGATTGCAAAAGCGGGCTGGTGGCCGATATCACAATAAACGCAGCCCCAAGCGAAATGGTCAACTGGATACAAACGGCAAGGGAAAGGTCCGTATCCGAACGAGGCGTTGAATGAAGAGCATCGAAGTTGAGCAAAACGCCCGCCGTCAGTGCCGCCACGCAATGGACGATCATGCAGATTCGTGGCGACAGGAATTTTCTGGAAAGATGGGCGTAAAGGTAGCCAACCAGCAGCGCGATTTGGAAAAACATCATACTGGTCGTCCAAACGGCTGAAGTTCCGCCGAATGTCGGAAGCAGGATTCGAGCTGCAAGTGGTTGGATCAGCAACAACAGAAATGCACTGAGGAAAATTGTGATGCAATAGCGAATCAATGCGTGGGGACCCGGTCCTGTTGTTTCCAGTCAAAACCGAATATTCTAATGCAAGTGCTTTGAAAATTGCTGATCAAAAACAAACAGAATTGTGACGATGGACAACGAGAAAATTGCCAAAACGCTGGAGCAAATGGCCAACTTGATGGAATTCCAAGGCGCTAATGCGTTTCGATTGAAGGCGTATCGAAACGGGGCCAAGACAATCCGTGAATTTCCTGAATCCATCGCTAAGTTGATTGAAAACGACGAAGATTTGACTCAGTTCGACGGCATTGGAAAAAGTGTTGCTCAAAAATGTAGTGAATTGTGCGAAACCGGTCGGCTTGAACAGATGGAGCAGATTCTCAAAGAGGTTCCGCGCAGCGTATTGGATCTATTAAATATCCCGAAACTTGGACCCAAAAAAGCGGCAGCCCTTTTCAACGAGCTTGGCGTATCTTCGCTGGATCAGTTGAAGGCAGCTTGTGAAGCAGGCAAGGTTCGCGAATTGTCCGGTTTTGCCGCCAAGACAGAAGCGTCAATTTTGGCGGGAATTGAAATTGCGGCTGCAGCTGGAAATCGCATTTTATGGGCGGCCGCAGACAAACTTGTGGAGCGGTTGCGAACGCATATGCAATCTTGCGAGCAAATTGACCAATTGGAATTTGCTGGCAGCTACCGCCGTGGCAAAGAAACGGTTGGTGATTTAGATATGCTTGTAACGTCCACAAATGCCGAAGCTGTGATGGATCATCTCGAAACGTTTTCGGAATTTGGCAGCGTGATTGTTCGCGGAGGAACCAAAATGTCTATTCGCACGAATGAAGAATTTCAAATCGACTTGCGAGTTGTACCTGAAGAATCATTCGGTGCTGCCCTTCAATACTTTACCGGTTCCAAAGAACACAATGTCGTTGTGCGTGGCCGCGCCAAAGAAGCCGGAATGCGGGTGAACGAATGGGGCGTATACAAAATCGATGGCGATGACCAAACCTGGGTCGCCGGAAAATCAGAACAAGATGTTTACGATGCGTTGGGATTACCAGTCTTTCATCCGGAGTTGCGGGAAGACCGAGGAGAATTTGCCTGGGCGGAAAACAATGTTGTGCCGGAATTGATTGGGCTCGAAGATATACAAGGCGATTTGCATATGCACACCACGGCGACCGATGGATCGGCGTCAATCGAAGAGATGGCGGCCGCTGCAAAGGAGAATGGATTGAATTTTATTGCGATCACTGATCATTCCAAGCGAGTCGCAATGGCCAACGGTTTGGATGCCGAACGATTGTTGCAACAATGGGAAGCGATCGATCGGTTCAACCAGCAGCAAGATGATGAATTCCTGGTGCTCAAAGGCATCGAATGTGACATTCTGGAAAATGGTGAGATGGATTTGTCGGATGCGGTGCTGGCACAAGCGGATTGGGTGATTGCGAGTTTGCATTATGGCCAAACCCAGCCTCGCAATCAGATTACCGATCGAATCGTTGGTGCAATTAAAAACGAGCACGTTTCCATGGTCGCTCACCCCACTGGTAGATTGTTGAACCGGCGGCCAGCCTACGATGTCGATATGCAAGCGGTTTTCGATGCTGCAGTCGAGCATGGGAAATTTTTGGAGCTTAACGCCAGTCCCAAGCGGCTGGACTTAAACGACATTCATCTAATCGCTGCCAAAAAACGCTCGATCCCAATTGTGATCAATACCGATGCCCATAGTCCTGCCGGTTTGAGCAATTTGAGGTATGGCATTAAGCAGGCTCGTCGAGGCCAGTTGACGTCCAGTGATGTTGCAAATACTTGGACGTGGCAAGAAATGAAAAATCGCCTGACTAAGTGATTGAGGTGGTTTAGTTGATTCGGCTAAGTGAAGTGAGTCGGTTGAGTCGCGTCAGGCGGTTGAATTTTCTGCTAGCTTTTTGACTGCCAAGCGATCGAGATTGGTAAGTCGTGTGTTTAATAATGTTGAATGGCTGAACGCAACCTTTTCTTTTTACCTAGCTTCACCAGACTTGTTAAAGTTTTCCGATAAATATAACTCTGGCGATTGGAAAATGTGTACCGGTCGGGTGCATTTTGCCGATGCAAACACAGACGGTATTAATCCGCAGCGATGCGTGCGCGACGTGTGCGTGGTGGTTTACCGCCGGATCGAAGGACAAAATTATGAATTCGATAGAAAATACGAACATGAAAACGGCTTTAAGAAATCGATTGACGCTATGGGCGATGCCGCTGGTGTTTTTACTGGCGGCGGACGTAGCTGGTCAGCAGCCGAAGCGGCATTTTGTGTCTCAATCTGAAAACATTCGCCGCATTCCCAGTTCATTCGACACACGTTCGGATTCTGAGAATGATTTTGTTGGTCGACGTAAAACTCCCAAGGCCCCTGAAATCATCAAGGATCATCTCGTTCGTCCTGCGGCTTTCAATGATGGTAAAGCGCGCCCCATCCGCGACATGGCAACCATTACAAATCGACGAGCCGAAGATTTGCCTTGGACGTATCAATTGCAAAACCTTGATTACAGTGAATTCGAAGCCAAATTGGCGGATATTTGGGGTGACCGGATGCTTGGTACTCCGCTGGATCAGCAGCAACGAATGTTGCGTCTGTTTTTACCGGAAGGCAAAACTGCACCCGAGGCTTCGATCAAGTTCGATCGTGTCAGTGGAATGCTTACGTATGAAGGTGCTCCGAATCGAAAACAGGGCTTTCAGCAGTTGATGCGAGCGATCGACCGGCGACCTGATGCTGGGCGCTATGTGAAGGTGATTGACGTAAGTACGGTTGAGCAGGACTCGATTAAACAGGTCGTTGCACTTTTTCAAGACGAACAGCAGCCTCAAAATCCTTCGGTTGAAATCCCAAGCAATATCAGCCAGGAACAAATTGCAGGTATATTTGAATTGCCCGAAATCAAGGGAAGATTGACTGTCAGACAAAATCGTGAGACCAATACAGTTTACATTGAGAGTACGGTTCCAGAGGATGCAATCGCTATCGAGAAGTTTCTCGCGGCGATACAGAAAGATCCTGGGATGTTTAAAACCGATTCACGCAGCATTCAATTGTTTAATGAAAATGCGGCATCGATCCTTGAGAACATACAAGAGTTGTACGACGGCCGTTTTGCTGAAATTAACGGACCGGCTTTGATCGATGCGTCCATGTCGACCAATAGTATCATTGTCGTTGGTAACACAGGTGCACTGGATGCTGTTGAAAAACTAGTTCGACAATTTGATGGTCGTCCAATTGACGCCAAAGTTGATCCGCCAGGCACGGAGCAAGAACTGAGTCCGACCGAAAAAGGTTTCCAGAAATTCACCTTGCAACACGTTTCGGCTGACGAAGCGGAGCGTGCAGTATTGACCCTGTACAATCAAAACCCCTCTGCCAATCTCGCCCAACAACCTGATTCGCTGCAAATCCAGGTGATCGTAGACCGCCGAGGCAATGCAATTACCGTGGTAGGCAGCCAAATTTTTATCCGACGTGCGGCTGCGTTGATCAAAGAGCTTGACCAACCGCCAAGTAAAAAGACGGCAGAAAGAATTCTTCGTGTATTCAAAATTCGCAATCATGCAGCTGCTGATTTCCAGGTGATTCTGCAAGATACACTCAACGGTCAATTCCAAAACCAGGCGACGCAAGCGGTAACTGAAAGTCAACTGAACCAGCAAAATGCTGGCGGACAGGGGCAGGTACAGGACGGCCAGCCAGTAATTCCTCAGACAAATATTCGGTTCCAAAGAGCCAACGGCGAATTCATGGATGTTGCCGTCGACTTTTTCGATGTCCGAATCAATTCCGATTCTGCCAGAAATACGATTACCGTTGTCGCTTCAGAAGAAGCCATGCCGGTCATTGCTGAAATCATTGCCGAGCTCGATAAACTTCCCGATCTATTTTCCGAAGTCAAAGTAATTCCAGTTATTCATGGTGATGCCAGTGAAATTCTTGCAACGTTAAGCCAGATTTTCACCGGCGATGGAACTGGTGCGGGTCAAGGTGGCCAAGGCGGCGGTGGCTTGGGCGATCTGCCTTTGCAATCGCCTGGTGGTGATGGTGCGAGTTTGATCAATATTCGGTTCGCTGTTAACGAACGCACCAACACGATCATCGCATCCGGTTCGCCGTCGGACCTGGATTTTGTTTTTTCACTGGTTCGTCGGCTTGACGAACCGGATCGAAATGAACGGCAAACGGTCGTTTACCGGTTGAGCAATGCATCCGTAGTCGATGTCGAGGCGGCATTGGACGCGTATCTGGCGGACCGTCAGACATTGATAGGCAGCAATCCGATTTTGGGTGCAGGTACGAACAATAGCGGTGTGACTGCGGGCCGCCGGGATATCTCAATTTCAGTTGAACCCACCAGCAACCAAATTATCGTAGCAGCGAGACCGGAGTACTTTCCAGAGATTGACGCTTTGATAAACCGATTGGATCGGCGGCCACCAATGATTAAGGTCAAAGCGCAAATCGTTCAAGTTGATTTGAATCAACTGGAAAACTTCGGTGTCGAATTTGGCGTTCAGGATTCTGCAATTTTTGGTGCCGGCTTAAGCGATATGATCGGATCGGGTTTCATCGGTTTGGATAATGTCGCTGGCCAGGTGGTAAGCGATCTTGGCGTTGGAAGATCGAATGCAGGTGGAGTCCCTGGTTTCTTGCTGTCCGCAGGCGATGATTCTTTGAATTTTGTTTTGCGTTTCCTGAAGCAGAAAGGATTCGCCAATGTCTTGTTCAGTCCAGAAATTATGACGCTGGAGAACCTGACCGGAAATGTGAACGTTGGTTCTTCGATTCAACGAGCAACGGGTACCAACGCTGTAGTGGGCGCTGGAGTTACGCAGGGTTTTGAAGAGGTTCCGATTGGGATTACGTTGAACGTTACGCCGCGCGTTAGTCCCGACGGAATGATTGTGATGTTCGTTGACGTTTCGAATTCCAGTCTCGGACCTGACGCCGACGGCACAGTCATCGGAACTGACATGTTCGGAGCGCAAATTATTTCGCGGCCGATTAACCAAACCGTTGCCCAAACCACAATTATGGCTCGTTCAGGACAAACCGTTGCGATATCCGGTTTGTTCCAGGAGGAGAAATCGCAAATCGTTACTTCGGTACCGTTTCTCGGTGATTTGCCTGTGATTGGGCCACTGTTTCAGTCCGTCGAAAACACGGCGGACCGAACAGAATTGTTGATCATTCTGACACCCTATGTTGTCGACGGTACAGATGATATTTCGGCACTCAACAAAGACGATTTCGACCGAATGCACTGGTGTGAGTCAGATGTTGCAGAATTGCATGGAACGACTTCGTACACCGGCCAGCCTTATCGAGAGCAAGCTAGAAAAGTGATTTATCCTGATTCCGATCCGATGGGAAGAAACCCTGAATTTGCAGAAGACAACGGGGGATTAAATTTTGACCAGCCGCAAAACAATCAGAATTTTTCCAATGGCGAAGATCAATGGGATGGAGAAGGCGAACAAATATTTCCGCCGCGTGAAGATCGCTTTGAAAACCAGGATCAAGGATCTGGCTCTCGAAGCCTGGAAGACAATTTTAACGATGGCAGCTCGAATCGAAACCAATTGCCGATGCCAATCAGTCAAAGAACGCAGAGAACTGCAACTCGAAATCATTCGCAAGATATTTCACGCCGGTCGGCAACGTTTGAAGGCACAAGATCCAGGCGGTCTTATGATGCTCGGACAGAGTACATGGATCCGCCGTATCCAACGCAACGACAAAATCGTGTTGGACAAAGCCAGGCTGGACCAAGCCGACGAGTGATTTCCTATCCGGATTCATCACGTTACGATGCACCGGGTTATCAAATGAACGACAACATGAACGGACAATCAAGTAACTATTCAAGACGATAGTGCATTACCAGAAAGCGGAATGATTCGCTGGCCGTACAAACTGCCAATTGGTTATGCAAATTCATGCAATTTCCTATGGCTCGTCGAGCTCGAATTGAAAATCAATTGAAAGATCCTGGTTTAGGGAGAGACTTGTGAAATTTAGAATCGCAATTTTTATCACTTGTGTATCCGTGTTCAGTTCCGGTTGCAGCTCTCTGTCGTTGAATAAGAAAAATCTGGCCACCGATCAAAACACAATTTCCGATGTTTCGGTTGCTAGAAACAACCAATCGAATCCGACTGCTTTGGCTTCCCGCCAGGGCGCTAGTGTCGGAGCGGCTCGTATGGCTGTTATTTGGAAGGAAAAAGTCTTGAACTTTCCGGCCCAACCTCCTGTGCGAGGATTTGCAGGCCGAATTTTATTCTACGATTCAAACGATCAGCTGGTCAGAGTCGATGGTGAGTTGTCGGTTTACGGCTATGACGACAGCCAGGAATTTCAAAGCGAAGTGGCTGACAGTAAATATGTTTTTCCTGCCGAACGTTTTCAGGATCACTACTCTGAATCGGAATTGGGTCCAGCCTATTCCGTTTGGGTGCCTTGGGAAAACAAGGACGGTATTCGCAAATCGGTCACATTGGTACCCGTGTTCAAAACGGTGGATAACCACGTGATTCAAGGCGGCACCAACCGGCTGACACTAAGCGGCAAGGCTCCAGCTACAGTCGAACGCACATTGATTGAAAGATACCAGCCGTCGCGGTCTCATGCCGCACAATCGCAAGCAAATTACCAAATGAGTGATAGCGGAGCGCGATCGATTTCCGTTCCGCGAACATTAGCGAATCGAATGACTCAAGCAGAAGCGGCACGCTATTCAGCCAAAGCGAATGAGCAATTGGATCGTGTAATGTCGTCCAAAGAGAACCCCAAGGGCGAGCTTTTCAACCGAACAACGATCCAGAATTTTCAGTCGCCCTATGGGGAACAACAGTCTATTCCGACCGGTCATTTAGCAAATTTCAATGATGTCGCTCAAGCAGCCGCTGCCATTAATGCTCAACAAAATCAAGCTGTAACGCAGCCGCCTCCGGTTGCTCCCGTATCAAGCCAATCGAAGCAACCGCTACGAGTTTTCGGACAACCTGGCCCGATTCGCTAGCACTTTTGTATCGATCACTACCGATGCGATGCAATGAATTCACTGGTGCGGGGCCAATTTGCCGATAAAAGAACCGTGAGAATCTGCCTCGATTCTTAGTAATGCTTCCTTTGGTATGTCGGTATGACTTTCGAATCTGCCATTGAGCGCGCCGCCGTGCTTGTTAAAAGCCTCAGCCAGGACCAGGCCAGAAAACTGTTGCTTGGCCTGGAGTCTGATGAATTGCAGAAAGTGTTCCAGCGAGTCCGCTCGATCGGGAACATCAGCGACGAACAAAAACGGATCGCCATTCAAAGCTTTTTGCGAGCAGCAAAATCTCGGGGGCGCACGGATTTCCGGCTCAAGAATCCAAAGAAGTTGACGGCTTTCGAATTTCTGCAGGATGCATCGGCCAGCGTTGTGCATGAATTGCTCAAAAATGAACACCCAAACGACGTTGCCATCGCAGTAACGTATTTGCCGGCTGAATTAGCAGCCGATACGTTAAGCTATTTCGAACCCAATTCGCGTATCATGGTACTGAAAAGAATCTGTCGATTGCGAACCATTGATGATCGTGATGTGCAGAATATTTCCAATCGGATTGAGAGCCAGTTGGAAAAACATCTGGCAGCCGAACGCTCAGAAGATGTTGGCATGGACACGGTCACTCGAGTTCTGAGTTGTACCGATCCGTTTACACGGACAAAAATTCTGGATCAGTTGCAGCGCCATGATCCGGAATTGGGCCGCCAGATCGAGCAAAGGGTATTTTGTTATCAAGATCTGAAAACATGGGACGATGCGTTGATCAGAGATATTTTGCCTTGGATTGATACATCACTTTGGGCACCTGCATTGAAAACATCCAATCGAGTTCTGCGAAGAAAGCTTCTGAACTGTTTCGCCGAACGTCCTCGCATAATTCTGAAGCGGGAACTAAACAGTATTCGAAAAATCGATCCATTGATCGCGGAACGAGCACGTGGAGCAATCGTGCGTGAAATCATGCGACTGGTAGACGAGGGCAAAATCTCATTGCCAAAATCAGGAGGCCGTAAAGCGGCGTGAGTCTGTAAGCCTGGTCGAAATGGCTTGGTTGTTGGCTCGTTTGTCGGAATTGGCTCATTAATTTACGCGTTCCAACGAGCCAGCGTTTTGTCAGTGATTAGCTCGCCTTGGTTGTTAGTTCACCATTTCTGCCAACATTTTGACAGACGCAACTAAGGACTCTGTTCCAATAGTGTGTTCGCCTTGAAACGGCACGAATTGCACCTTGTGGTTGGTCTGTGTCAACAAGTGACGCAAGGATTCTGCACCTGCAAATGGCAATACAGGATCCATACGTCCGTGCGATTGAAGGACTCTTAGCGGCGATTGCTTGTCGGCGGCCACCTTCCATTCAGATTCGTTCAGCGTAGTTCCGGACCAAACAATTAGCCCGCCAAGTTGCTCAGGATAGTGTAGTGCAACGTCCGTAGCGACCATGGAACCTTGCGAAAAACCACCCACGACGATCTTGGCTGCCGGTAACTGATATTGGATTTTGGCGTGTTCGATAATTGAAGTTATCTGGTCGCGGCGAGTTTCCAACAAATCAGGCTTTGAATTTTGTAACTCTCGAAAATCGCCTGACATCATAAGTGACTGAATTTTTTCGATGTCAATCATCCACCAGGCCCTCGAATCGAACATTGGATCCAATTCAATAGGCGCTTGTGGAAAAATGAAGGCGATGTCACGCAAGTCGGGTGTGCTGCGGATCATCTCATGGGCAATCGGAACCAAGTCGGTACCAGGCGCCCCGAATCCGTGACAAAGAATGACACATGCTTGCGGCGATTGCGTTTGGCAAACAACCGTACAATCCAACTGCCCAATTTTTACGATGTCGCTCATTGCTCGTTTTCGTCTCGAAATATTCTAAATCCGCCGTTGACGTTAATAATTTGGCCGGAAACAAAACTGGCTTGTGAACTGGCAAGAAAGCTTACCATGTTGGCGACGTCTTCGGGTTGGCCCCAGCGATTCATCAGCGATTCGCTTATTGCCCGCTGATCCCAATCCGATGAAGCCTGATTCCCCCAGTCCGTTTTGATCCAACCGGGTGCAACACAATTGACGCGAACCGATGGTGCCAACGATTGGGCCAGGCTGAGTGTCATCGACATAATGGCTCCTTTCGTCGTGGCGAACATTTCGCCAGAATCTCCAGCCATGCCTTTGTACGCTTGATCCCAGCCAATGTTGATAATCGAAGCGGGCGACTGCACGTCGTTGTTTTGAATATGATCAATCATCTGGCGGCCAAATCTGCGTGACAACATCAAAGTGGCCGTAACGTCAGTCTTCAACAGGTACTGCAGCTTTTCCTCGAATGACCAATCGGTTGATTCGCCGGTCAAAACATCTCCGCCAGCGTTATTCACCACGATATCGATATGCCCGAATTGATTCCACGCCGATTGGATGAATGGCTCAATGCTGTTTGTGTCGGAAAAATCGGCAACGGTTGTTTTTGTGTCTGCGCCGAACCTGGCAACCGCTTGAGCACTTTCCTTCAAGTGTTGCGAATCGGAACGACCATGTAAAATGACACGGGCGCCAAGCTGCGCAAGGCGTTTCGCTATTGCGGCACCGATTCCCGACGAGCTTCCGGTGACTAGAGCGACTCGGTTTTTTAAATCACCGATTTCATTCATCGATGTCAGATCCGGTGTTGGAAGGAAGCTGTGGCTGTTCGGGTGCTTCGTCCTTGTTCATTTCATCTGGTGGCTCCACAGAATAGCCGTTGGATGCCGCCTGCGTATCCAACTTCAATTCGATACACGCGGCTTCCAATTCGCTGCGGACGAGCAAGTAGTTTTCGTACAAGCAAAGCGTATTCCAGCAAACGCCATCGATCGTTTTGAATTCGGCAAGCTCGGTGTACTTGTCTGGTGAAGCTTCGACCAACTTTAAGACACCGTTTTCGGTATGAACCAGCAACTTGTCACCGACCAGTAGAAGTTGGCCATTGCCAAAGCGCCCACGTTTACGCCATTTTCGACGTGGTTCCTGCCCTTCACCGCCCAGGTCACAGCATTCGAGGAACCCATCCGACAAGCAGTATGCGTGGCCGTTGAGTATGACCGGGCTCATCATTTTGGTTTTCAAAACCCGAGCTGATTTCCAAATCGTATTGGAATCGGTGTTGCCGTTTTCGCTTTTGAGTTCAACCAATTCACCGCCAAGCCCATAGCCTTTGGTAAGCAGAATCTGGTTGTTGTTGATACGAGTGATTTGGGTTGTGTTGGCATCCATGTTGGAATGACCTTTTCGTGCCACACGCCAAATGACGTTTCCGTTATCAGGGTTCATGACGATCGCAGCGGATTCTGCCAGTATCGTTAACTGTTGGCGACCGAGCAGATTGGTGATCGCTGGCGAGCCGTAAGAAATCATATCGGTGCCGCCACGCCACGATTCGGTTCCGTCGTGTTTGTTAAACGCAATCAGTGTAACTTTGGAACCGTCCTGTTTCACACCGCCGGTGGCAATTACATTGTCTTTGTAGATTAAAGGTGAACCACTGCGTCCCCACGCGAGAGTTGATTTGGTGGTTTCCTCGAATGCGTACTCCAGTCCCTGCATACTGACCAGCGTGGTCATTTCTGTTCCAAGAATCTCTGGAATGTTTTGTTTCCATACGAGAGTTCCATCGCTGCCGTTGAGGCATTCAAGAACGCCAGTTGCTCCTTGCACGTAAACCATTGAGTTGTGAATGGTTGGCGTTGCCCGAGGTCCAACTTTCCCCATCGACATTTGATCTTCGTGGCGTCGGGCGGCGGTGTAAATCCATTTTAGATCGCCAGTAGCGATATCGTAACAAGTCACACATTCGTCAGCGCCCCGTTGTTCCTGGGTCACCGCAAATCCATTCACGGCAGCAAAGCCAGACCATCCTTCTCCGACTTCCTGACGCCAAACGATTTTAGGCGGATTAAGTTCCCAGTCGGTGTTAAGCACGCGGTTAACAATTGTCGAATCGCGTTGGTCATTTCCAAGGAACTGATTGAAATCGTTATCGCCGGTTACATTCAAGTTTACCGCGTTGGATGAAAGCGTTTCAGTAGCGACCGGTTTAAATTGTCGGTCGTTGAACCTTGGCTCGACACGCACGAATCCCATGTCACCATCAAATACGATTCGAAATAGATAAAAGAAGAGCATAAACAGCGATGCGATGACTGGTGCGATTAAGTAGCGATACCGATGGCGGCTAAAAAACATCAACCAGAAAAACCAAAAGATGACCGTAAGGGCAACTAAAATGATTTTCAAAATGTTGATCATGCCGGGCTGAATGCCGGCTTCATCGTTGATCCAGTCCACGCCCAATGTCAGCAGTGTGATGGCGGCAAAAACCAGAACGGTCCAAACGATCGTTAAACGTGGTGGACGAGAATTTGATGTCTGGTTATTTGCTTGCTCTTGTTCTTCCATTTGTCTCCCACCCGACGAGTTGATACGCGGAACATTGTAGAGTCGATTTATGCCTTGCGTTAATAGCATCGCAGCATCAAATTGTTTCGCGCAAGGAGCTGGAATTCAGGCAGTTTGTGGAGCAGGTCTCGCGTGTTAAACTCAGGTTTCTGCCGCGGTTGAAAATATATCAAAATGGTTGGATGGTCAGTGAGCCGTTGAAACTACTGTAAATTCCGCTGTTTCGAGTTCAAAATGTGAATATTGGACCTTAATGCGTGGATTCAAAGTGGGCTGCAATTGGCCCAATGGTAAAATAACCTCTGTTGCGGTTATGTTTACCGGTCGCAAAATCAAAGTCAGCTGAAGTCGAAAATACTCTTAGAGGAAAATATGAATATCACTAAATGGTGCGCTGCTGGAATCGCATTGATGGTTTTGGTGTCAGGCGCTGACGCACAGGTCACGATTGATGCCTTTAAGGACGCCGGCACATTTGCTGCGGGTTTCAATGATCAAGGTCCTCCGTTTGTAACCGAGAACAACATGGGCTCTCACGTACATGTTCCCGTTGGTCGAGCAAATAACGATCGCGTCAACCGTTCTTATTTCCAGTTTGATATTGCTGGAAACGTTCCTGCTGGTTCAGTGGTTACCGAGGTGACTTTTGAATTCGACGTCACTCGCCAAGGCGGAAGTCCGAATGGCCAAACGGCTGCAGACTTTAGCCTTCACCGTGTTCAAGCGGAATGGGATGAAGGTACCGGATCGGGGAATGCAGGCGCACCTACGATGGATGGAGTCACTTTTACGATGGGGACTCCAACAACCAGCTGGATGAATTTGGGTGGGGATTTTGATGCGGCAACCAGTGGAACCGTTCTTGTTGATGGTCCTACTGATGGTGATCCGGGCGGAGGAAACCTCCCACCAATAACCTACAGTATCACTTCAGCAAAATTGATTTCTGATGTTCAAAACATTGTCGATGGTAGCGCGGCTGATTACGGTTTCATTTTGAAAAATGTTATCGAAGACGAAACGACGCTGGGTTCTGCAGCACGTGTGGGAAGCCGTGAAGGTGGCCTTCCGGCTCGTCTTGTGATTCTGTTTGGAAGTGGAGTGATCTTAGGTGACGTTAATATGGATGGTAGCGTGAACCTGTTAGATGTGGGACCGTTTGTTCAGCTTATCGCTGACCAGGAATTTCAAGATGAAGCAGATATCAATCAAGACGGATTTGTAAATCTGCTTGATGTAGGACCGTTTGTTACATTGATAACTGGTGGATAGTAGCACTTGGAATTATTGAAATTAGAATGACGGCCGCGAATGATATTCGCGGCTTTTTTTTTGCTTAATTTATATTCATTAAGACTCAACGCGGTCACCGGTTTTCATTTGCTGTTTCAGATTCGCAGCCTCGTCAAGGATCACGGAAAGAAAAGTCGCTGAATCCGGCTTTTGCATCCATTGCATCACGGAACTGATCACCAGTTCCTTCAAATATGAAAAAGAAAAATCAGAGGTTGCATCTACAACAGCACCAATCTCCGTTTCTTGCCAACCGGTTTCATCACTTAGTTTTTTTAACCAGGAATCAAGGTACAAACGGCGTTCATTGGTAGCTGGTAAATCGAAATGGTACTTGCGATCGAATCGGCTCGGTCGATCAACGATCGCTGTGTCAATTTGCTCTGGATGATTGGTGGTGGCCAGAATGATCATGCCGTGATTCTGTTCAAAACCGTCCAACTGGTTCAGGAAAAACGAACGGTTGCCGTCGTTGACCAGGGAATCAAGGTCTTCAAGAACCAGTACACAGGGGCGCAGTTTTCTGGCTCTTTGAAACACTTGCTGCCAGAGTTGCTCGGATGTGAAGCGGTTGTGACTGAGGCTTTGTACATAAAGAATTGGAACGCCGAGATCTTTTACAAGCGCCCGAACGCAGTGTGTTTTTCCGTTGCCCGGTGGGCCAATGAAAAGAGCACCTCTCCGCCAACTGATATTCAGTTGCCCGTATCTCTCTTCGGAATCAAGAAATTGTTTGAATTCGCTTCGAATGGATTCCTTCATTTGGCCTGTCAAAATCAGGTCATCGAATGAAGATTTTTGAATCGTGGCGTAAAGGCTACGACTGCGATCCCAGTAGCCGTTGCTGAACACAAGGATGGATTGGTTTGGATCGTTGGTCTTTCTTTCAACGTCAAGAATGAATTCGCGTGCTACAGAATCGGTGTCTGCGATAACCCAGTCTCGATTGCCTCTGCCACAAGCGGATTCCCACTTCAATTGCACAACTTGAAGCTGATGCTCGTTCCATTCAACTTCCCATGTCGCTTGTTTGTAACTCTCGTATAGCCGATCAAATTCCTCACCGCCCCAATAGAGGAAGCTGTCTGGGCGCGGGGTCGACGCAACACTTAGTTTGCAATATCCCAGTCGACGATATTCTTCAATGTCCAGTGAATTGGATGCGTGTACCCATTTGTCCGGCCAATGTTGACGAATCAAAGATTCGGCGTACACCGGAATACCAGCCGTGTTGTCCTTTAAAACATCGAGGTAAAAATTTGAGTTTGCAGCCATGAGAGTTCTTTTGGTTTGCGCACGATTGAAATTGCCAACGATAATATCAAAGACAGTTCTCTATTGAGAATGTTCGGGCATGAGAAGTTGAATTGCTGTTGATTTTTTAAGGGTTACTTCAAGAATGCCTTGCCGTAATCATTTTTTGGATTTCGATACTGGGAATGAACATGTTGCAACGGATTGCCACCCAAGTCTTGATAAGCGAATTCAATGATCAACGAAGGGCTCTGGATCGCGTACGAGGCATCACCGCCCTGCTCTCTTGAACCGCTCCACGAAAAATACATTTGATCGATTTCAGATTCAATTTCGCGAATCCGGCGCTGGGCTTGTTCTTTCGGCAAATTCCCAACCCAGGCTGCGATTAATGTTAAAAGCTGTTTTTTCTGGGCGTCGTTAAAGCTGGAACAAGCGATACCTTGTTGTTCTAGTTTTGTGCCGTCGCGGCCAGGGCCAGTACGGATTTGACCGCGCTTTTGGCGAACCAAAGCGGTGCGAAATTGCTTTTCTGACAATTCATTGGCAAGTAAAAATGCAGCGTCCGTTTCGATCGCCATTGGGCGGATTTCGTGATCTCCCAAATTAAATTTGGATGGCTGGGAGCCAATAAAACTTGGTGCGATCGTGGTTCGATCCCCGGCAATCGCAATATTTAACCCCAAGTGATGACCGTCCAGCTGCAATGCCCACCCCTGGGTTTCGGAAGGCTCACCAAATACGACTACCGAGAAATAATCTGTTCCAAATCCAGGACGTTTGCGACCGTTGCTGATCAATTGGTCATCGGCAAGCATAATCATACGGACTTTCTCATAGCCTGATGGACTAAGTAGGTGGGCAAGCAAATCCAGGAAGCTTTTCAATTGGTCCTGTGTCATGTCGGCCATCTTCAATCCACCAGCGTTTGGCGGCGCGGGCAAATTGGTCCATTGGCTGCGTTCTTTGCTTGAAAGACCATGTTTAATTTTTTTGCGTTGACCATCGTCGAGCCGGCTTAAAAATGACCGCGCCGATTTAGTGATGTTGGCCGAAGTTCGTTCGTTTGCATTGGGAATGTAAAGGCCCACGATTCGGCTCGAATCGGAAATGAAATCCATATCGACATCGAATCTTAGATGTCGTTGGGTGCCAGGATCCAAATCATTGATCAAAGTGCTTGTTTCAAGTGGGATGGCATTTACGTTGATTCGTCTGGGAGCTTGTGCAGGTTCCTGCGCCGGCATTGGCAATACAAAAAACAAAATGAAGAAAAGTGTGAAAGTGACTGTGTTTCGATGAAGTGAGGGCATTTACCGACCGCCGATTTGAAGATGGATGTTGCCGGAGATTATAACGGGCCACAGGAGTCTATCCAAATCCATTCCGGTTCACAGTCATTCCGATTCCAAGCTGCAATGAAAAAAACGACTTGCCAGAATTGACAAGCCGTTTTTCCGTTTAAATTCACAAATCAGCTGCAAACACGATTCTGAATTACAGAACCTTGTTTACCAAACTGGCTACTTGTTCCCATTGTTCAGGGTGTTCGACGAACCATTGGTATCCGGCGAACCCGATCGCCATGTCGATCAGACCTGCTGCGTATGGAAACTTGCGACCGGAGAAAGTCTTCAACCATTGTGAAGTTCGCTGTCGCTTCTTCAATTTGGCTGCAGCAGCTTTCCAATTCAAATCTGCTGTATCACGTGCTTCGTACAACTTCATCAATTTGAACTGCGAAGTGAAACTTGCCGGGCGACCAGAAGCAACCTCATCAGCTTTGCACGAGTTTTCAATGTCGCGAAAAGCTTTGTCAGTCTTTTCAAGTCGCGCTTTAGTTCGATTGTGCTTCCACGATGCCATTTTTAGCAAGGCGAAGGCGAGCGCGCGAACCAAGCCGTAAATCAGTGCCATTTCGGCTCCTCCTTCTAAAGAAAAAATTAGTAACAACGTGGCGCCACGCTAAATAATACAGACGTGAACGTATTGCACAGGTTCACAGGAAAAAAGAATTTAGCTAACCAAAAAAAGTTGCAATAAATGTCCTCAAGCGGTTTGGCCCGGATTTACAGGCAATCTTGTGCCTGGTTTGTTTTTTGTTCTGGTGCGGCAACAATGTTCAATGCTTAATTTGTCGTTGCAATCCTTTCCAATCAAGCCATGCAAAAACTAACGTTTACCGAAAATGAAATTTCAGGCTCAACGATCGTGGTTCCTTTTACCGCGCTCAAACATCTGGGGCCGAAACATCACGCGATCGTGATTGGAATTTGCGAAAGCGACCAAAAGATTTGGATCGCCGAATTGTCTCGCAAGCATGGATATCGGTTGGTTTCGATCGATCAGTGGTTGAAAGACAACGCTGGTTTTTTGGACGGTGCAAGAATGAAGCCGAATGATGGGCCCAGATCCAATTGGGAAGTCGCCAACAGTGCGATCCAGGAAGTAATTTCTGCTCACGCCAGTGGAAAAAAATACGATGTCCTTTTCAATAACTGTGAAACGTTTGCCGATCGCCACCGCACTGGCAAAACATCATTAAGCCCGCAAGTCAAGAAAGCAGTGAAGGCGATGGGTTTTGTTGTCGCCGGTGGTGCTTTTCTGTTGAAGCAGAAGTTTGGCAAAGAACTGGGCCTGTAAAAGTCCAGCGGTGGGCTTCAGTTGCAATCACGTCCTCAATCGTGTTTTTTGTTCGTGTCTTGCAATTCGAAGCTGATTTTTCGAATCTTGAAACGGAAGCAGGAGTTTGATTTTCGTTTGTTAGTCAACGGATTCGTGCGTGCTGAGCCGGTCCACTTTCCAATGGTTACCTCAAACCATTCAATCCTTGCCGTAACGGTTCTTGACGATCAGTGGATTTGCTGATTTATTTACGTATTACACAAATTAATCGTCGAGCTGAATTATGCGAAAAATCAAACTGTTTATGATCGCGATCACCGCGTTTGCCACTCCTGTTTGGGGCCAGAGAGATCTGGATACGTCTGGGTTTAACCGAGAGGTAAGAGCTCAAGACGATTTGTTTGAGCATGTTAACGGCACCTGGTTGCAGAATACTGAAATTCCTGCAGACAAATCCAACTACGGTTCTTTCATAGAACTTGATGATCTTTCTCGAGAACGAATTCGTGATCTGGTTCAAGAGTTGTCGAAGGGCACACACGAAAAAGGCAGCGCTGAGCAAAAAGTTGGTGACTATTACCGTAGCTTTATGGACACGCAACAAATTGCTGCCGCTGGTTTGGCACCGCTGAAGAGTGAATTGGCAAAAATTGACGCGCTTGAGACCAAGGACGATGTCTTTCAACATTTTGGATATTTGCAAACGATCGGCGTTGGATCGCCCAGTGGTTTCTTTGTTTCACAGGACGCCAAGGATTCGACACGTTACATTTGCCAATTGATTCAAAGCGGGATCTCGTTGCCCGATCGCGACTACTACTCGAAAGATGATGAGAAATCTGAAGCAGCGCGTACGGCATTGGTCGATTACATTGCGAAGCTGTTTAAGTTGTGCAGATTTGAAGGCGGAAAACAGGCTGCCAACGAAATTCTGCAATTGGAAACGGCTATCGCGGCTGTACAGATTCCCCGTGTTGAGCTTCGCGACGCTGAAAAGCGATACAATCCGTTCACGATGTCGGAACTAAAAAGGGCTACTGAGAATTTGAACTGGGATCGATTCTTTGGTTCATTGAATCTGGGACAGGATGTAGCCGAACTGAACGTCAACACACCATCCTATTTTGATGGTTTAAATGAGTTGCTTGGCGAAACCAACATCGCAGTCTGGAAGAAGTATTTGAAGTTCCATCTTGTCGATGCATTTGCACCGATCATGAATGAAGATTTTTCGAACGCTCATTTTGATTTGCACAGCAAGGCAGTCGCTGGGATCGAAGAACAGCTTCCTCGATGGAAACGGGCTGTAAATGCGATCTCTGGTGGAGGCGCTGGCGACTTTGGTTCGCTTGGCGATGTCGTTGGCGAACTCTACGTGGCAAAGCATTTTCCGCCGGAAGCGAAAGCGGAAATGGACAAGCTTGTCCAGAATTTGCTTAAGTCATTTGGAGAAAGCATCGACAATTTGACTTGGATGACGGACGTAACAAAAAAGCGTGCCCAGGAAAAGCTTTCCAAGATCAATACCAAGATTGGTTACACGAATAAATGGCGAGATTATTCGGGATTGGAAGTGGTGCCTGATGACTTGTTTGCCAATACGCTTAACAGCAGTGCACTGGAATTCAAGCGAATGATCGATCGCCTGGGCAATCCGGTCGACAAGGAACAATGGGGCATGACGCCTCAAACCGTTAACGCATATTACAATCCGTCATTAAACGAGATTGTTTTTCCAGCTGCGATTCTGCAATCGCCTTTCTTCAGTAAGGATGCTGAAACGCCTTTAAATTATGGTGGTATTGGCGCCGTGATTGGCCACGAAATCAGCCACGCGTTTGATGACCAAGGCAGTAAATACGATGGTGACGGAAACCTGAACAACTGGTGGACCGATGAAGACCGTACTGCGTTCAAAGAATTAACCAATCGTTTGGTCGCACAATACGCTTCCTACTCACCACTAGAAGGCAAAACGGTTAACGGCGAATTGACGCTCGGTGAAAACATTGCCGATTTGTCCGGTTTGTCGATTGCCCACAAGGCATATCGCTTGTCTTTAAACGGTAGTGAGCCGGAGAAGATTGCGGGTTGGACAGGCGATCAACTGTTTTTCGTTGGTTGGAGTCGTGTTTGGCGACGCAAATATCGCGATGCTGAAATGGTACGTCGATTGTTGATCGATTCGCATTCGCCTAGCCAGTTTCGCGCCAATGGACCCGTTGGAAACATTCGAGCTTTCTATGAAGCGTTCGATTTGAAAGAAGGCGATGGTTTGTTTAAGCCAAAAGAAGAGCGAATCGAAATCTGGTAAGTAATTGCAGATTTGAATATCAAGTTGTCAAAAAATCCCCGAAGGAGTCGCCGCCGACCGATTGGAATCCAGTCGTAAAGTGGTTGATCCTGCGGGATATCTGTTGATTCGATCGAACGTTGTTAAACCCTGACAACTTTTCGCTGAGCTTCGATTTGTTCAAGGCTGTATAGCTTGCCGGTGCCGCTGCCTGGACAATCCTTGCAAGTCTGTTCCCAAGTCTTCTTTGACTTTAAATTTGAGCTCCAAAATGGCCATGTGCGACATTGAGCTGGGCGATGTTCATAAATCTGACAGCTGCGTTGTTTGTTATCAAAAAAAACACAATCGCCGTTACTGAATTCTTTTAGACTGTACCGAATTCCGATCTTTCGTGCGTAGTCTGAATAGAAATCGTCAACGTTCAGATCCAAATGTTTGGCGATCGCTTTTCCTTCTTCGCGATTGAACCAAACGTAGCCGGGTGCTCCGGTACAGCAGTCGCCGCATCCAGAGCATTTGAATTTCAATCCGTCTTTGTACCACGGTTCGTTTTCTTTTTTTGCCATCGTGTTATATACGCCCTGCGGTTGAATTAAACCAATTGAGTCGTAAGTTTGTTAATCGCATCCAGTACATATTCTATCTGTTGTTGCGTTGAAAATGCACCGGGGCTGATTCGAATCGTTCCGTTGAATTTACTGGAACCGATCGAATCATGTACTAAAGGAGCACAATGCAGCCCTGCTCTGACTTGAATTGCGAACGCCGAATCCAATGTGGCAGCAACGGTGTGACAATCTTGTCCAACGATATTAAAGCTAATCACACCGGTTCGGTTTTCAGGTTCTTGTCCGTGAACCAGAATGGAATCGTTGCGACGAATGTTGTCAAGCAATTGATCGCGCAACGTTCTTTCATGCGTTTGCAGGGCGTCGATGCCAGTTTCGGTAATGAAATTTATTCCAGCCAGCAATCCAAAAATCCCGCCAACGTTCAAATTGCCTGACTCTAATCGAAAAGGTAATTCGTTTGGCTGTTCTACGAGTTCGCTTTGTGTTCCAGTTCCGCCTTGTCGAGTTGGTTTGATTTGGTTAGCAGCTCGCTTGGACAAGCACAAGAATCCAGTACCCAGTGGGCCAAGCAACCCTTTGTGACCTGATGCAACCAGAACATCACAACCTAATTCCTGGAAATCAACGGGCAAATGGCCTACGCTTTGTGCCGCGTCGATGACCAGCATGACGTCGTTTGCCTTGCACAATTTTGTAATTTCCAAAACCGGTTGAACCAGCCCAGTGACGTTGCTGGCCTGCGACACACAACACAATTTGGTTGACGGACGAATCAGCTGTTTAAGGTGGTCAAGCGATATGATTCCATCGGGTGCATCTGCGATCGACAAATTGATCTGGCCGTTTCTTTCGAGATGTTTCAGCGGACGCAGGACAGAATTGTGTTCGATTGCCGAAGTCACAACGCCATCCGAATTTTCTATCAATCCGTGCAACGCCATATTGATGGCGTCGGTGCCGTTAAATGCGAATACAACGTGTTTTGAGTCGCAGTTGATTAATTTGGCGATTGCGCTGCGACATTGCTCGATCGTGCGATCTACTTCCGTGGCGATGGCACTGGTTCCACGCCCCGCGGCTACGCCCAATTCCGAATAGTATCGTGATAATTCGGCGACCACGTTTGGTGGCTTGGGCCAGCTAGTGGCGGCATTGTCCAAATAGATTCGGTCGAGCATTAGGCATTTAGTTTGTTGAGATGCTGTGGAGTGCGGTCAGCAAACTATCCTCCAATTTGGTACATCGCTTTTGCTGGGCGTTGAAATTCAGCCGAGTCGATTCCGTGAGCCGCCTTCTTCGCGTCTACACATTCCAGGACTAGATTCGCAAGATCCTCGTCAGTACCTTCGGCCCGCAGGATTTTCATCGCATCAAATTCCTGGGTGGAAAACAAACAATTTCGGAATTTTCCTTCTGCCGTTATACGTAAGCGGTTACAGCTACTGCAAAACGGCTGCGAGACCGGGTTGATGAATCCGACGCGGCCACTGCCATCGACGAATTCAAAATCGACGGCCGGCTGACTTGGGTCGGTTCGGTTGGCAGCCTGAAGTGGACCAAACTCACTTTCGATTTGTTCGCGAATCTGTTCGCCGGACAAAACCTGCGCCACGTTCCAGTTCTCTTCAGCGTCCAGCGGCATGAATTCGATGAACCGAATTTCAAGCGACTTGTTTCGTGCAAAATTGACCAGCGGGATAATCTCGTCTTCGGTGATGTCTGCCATCGCGATGGCATTCAATCGAACCCGGTCGAACCCCGCTTCCAAAGCCGCATCGATACCTTGCAGAACTTTGTTGATTCCCGTTCGTCGTGAGATTCGCTTGAAAACGTCTTCGTTTAGTGTGTCGAGGCTGATATTCAAACGATGCAGGCCAGCGTCTTTGAGATCACGGGCCTGGTCGGCCAGCAAGATTCCGTTGGTGGTAATGGCGACATCGTCGATATCCGGAATGTCGACGAGCATCTTGATCAGTTCGGGTAATTCACGACGTACAAGCGGTTCACCACCGGTAATTCGAAGCTTGTTGACGCCTAGTTCAGCACAGACATGCGCCAGTCGTGTGATTTCTTCAAAAGTCAAAACCTGTGATTGGGGAAGGAATCGAATGTTCTCGTCTGGCATGCAATAAAAGCAGCGAATATTGCAGCGATCAGTCACGCTGATTCGCAGATTGGTGTGGATGCGTCCGAATGAATCGATGATCTGCTGCGGCATTGTTTATTCGCCCCCCGCAGCTTCTGCTTTGTTCTCGGGATGAACCCATTCTTGTTTGCCGCCTTGGTAAACCTCTTGTTTCCAAATAGGAACGTCTTGTTTAAGGGTATCCATCACCCACGCGGCAGCCTGAAATGCATCGATGCGATGAGGACTGCTGACGGCGACGACGACACTGGTTTGGCCGACCGGCACTTCGCCGACCCGATGCACGATCGAAAAATTGATCAACGGCCATCGACTCATTGCGTCGTCGCGCAATTTGTTGAGTAACTTGATTGCCATTTCTTCATAGGCTTGATAGCTAAGCGTTTGCGTGACTTTGTCGCCAGTGACGCGCCGGGTGGTCCCTGAAAACAGCAGGCAAGCGCCTGCATCATCGGATTTTACCGAATCCAGGATGGCCGCTTCGTCGATTTTTTCAGTAACAATTTTGATCATCGACACGTCGAACTAACCTCCGCTTACCGGTGGAATGAGTCCGACTTCCGCGTTTTCGTAAAGCGGTTTTTGATCATCGACGTACTGGTGGTCAACCGACCAGGTACTGCGTTCCATAATTGCAATCAAATCAGGAAAGCGTGAAGCCAGATCGGATTTCACGTCGCCGACGGTGGCCGATTCATCGAGGTTGATATCCAACATGTCGCAGCCAACGATATCTCTGGCGGACGCAAACAAGGCGACTTTAATCATCATGATGTAGCAAGCTCTTCACTTCGGCGCTGAAACAGATCGTTTAATTCAGGCATCAAACCGTATGCTTTTGCCAGGATCTTGATGGGGTGAATCGTCGGTTTGACGGTCCCCTGCTCCATCTGGATTTTGCATGTAGTGCATTCGGTCGAGCCTGCGACTATTGTAGAGTCGCGGACGGAGTTAATAAGTCCAAACCCCATTTTTAACGAGCGAATGTAGTTCTTGGACTTCAATCCCCACGTGCCCGCCATGCCGCTACAGCCTTTCTCGATCGTTTCTACCTGCAACCCGGGGATCAATTTTAATAGTTTTACAGCCGGAGCTTCTTTGTTGAAGACTCTTTGGTGACAAGGCAAATGGTATCCGACTTGTACATTTTGCGGATCAAAATCCAGCTCCAATTCGCCTGACTGGTGCAAGGCCAGCAGCATCGAGCATGCGTCGGTTGTGTTTTGCGATACCAGCTGTGCATCTTTTTCGTCGAGCAAGGTCAGGTACTCGTGCCGCAGTGCCAACGCTGCCGAAGGTTCGGTCGTGATCACCTGATAACCCTGTCGTACGTATTCAGCAAGGATTTCGACATTCTTTGCCGCGATTTTTCGCGCGGGCTTTAGTGCTCCATTGGAGATCATTGACATCCCGCTAATGCTCTGTCCGCTGGGGACGATGACATCGATACCGTTGTGTTTGAAAACGTTGACCAACGAGATTCCGAGTTCCGTGTCGTTCCAGGCAACGTAGGCGTCAACAAAGTAGCAGATTTTTCGGGATTGTTGTTTGGATGAGCGTCGCAACTTGTTCTGATTCGCCCAGCGGCCAAACGTTTGAGTCGCAAACAGCGGCAATTTTCGGCTGCGCGCAATACCAAGGAATCGATCGAACAACGTTCTTGCCGTTGAGCTGCGAATCAGAAAATTCGAGACCCGCGGCATGCTACCTGCAATTTCATAAAACCAATCCAAACGTGTCAGCAACCAATCCGAAAACTTTAATCCATTGACACTGTAATAATTGGCCTTGGCTTCAATCATCATTCGGGGAATGTCTACACTGGCCGGACAATCCAATCGACATTGATGACAATTGAAACACAGATCGGCAACTTCCTTAAATTCTTCTTCAGCGGCCGCTGTCGCTGGCAGCTGGCCAGTCACAATCGCACGCATCAAATTCGCTTTTGCGCGGGGTGAAGATTCTTCTTTGGGAGCCAGACGAAACACCGGGCACATTCGTTCTTCTTTAACACTGGTTCGGCAACGAGCACATCCATTGCAATTTCGTGACGCGAAAGCCAATTCATGAACCGACCAATTCAATTGTGGCTGGAAAACAGGAAGTGACGTTTCGTCGTTTCCTTCATCGTCAAAATCTTCCAGCTCTTTGGGAATCGAAGCCGAGACCTGTCGAACTCGGTCAGCGACCCGATTTCGATCGGCAGTAACAATTTTGCCAGGGTTAAGAATGTTTTGCGGGTCAAAGGTTCGCTTGACGGCTTGGAAAGCCGGATACAGATCGGAAAACTGCTTTTCCAAATACCAACTGCGACTCAGTCCATCGCCACAGGCGCCAGAGATGGTGCCGCCAAATTCCAATACACGATCGAACAGGGCTTCAGCCAGTCGTTGCATTTTGCGCCGATCGTTTCCGTCAGCCAAATCGAGAAACGGTCGTACGTTGATCAGTCCTTGTGGGGTGTGTGCAAAAATGGAGGCGGTGACTTCGAATTCGTTTAGTGTCAGATGCAGCAGCTTCATGAATTTTGGCAAGCTGGCGGGATCGATGGCAATATCATCAATGAACGTTAACGCTCGTTTATTGCCACGCAAGCGGTACAACGTTGGAATGATCCGACGGGTCAGCTTCCAATACAAATCGCGTTCGGTTTTTTGAGTTGTGCTGCGAACGTCAAAGGCGAGTTTTTTGCGATTCTGAATGCGATTTTTCAGGTGATCGAGTCGTTGTTGCAGCGTGGCGTGATCTTCCGCTTGAGTTTCCACAAGCAGCACACTTTCTGCATCCGATGGAATCAGTCGCGAAAAGTCGCGATTGGTTTCTACGGCCAACTTCAAGAGACGGCGATCGATCAAGTCGCACGCAACGATTCCCAGTTTTGCAATTTCGACAGCCGCTTTGGCAGCTGTTTCAAGTTGATGGAATGACAACAGCGAAACACCACGGTGACGGGGCTGTGGATCGGTTTGGAATTTTGCTTTCGTAATGATCGCCAACGTTCCTTCGCTGCCAGAAATCAAACGCGTTAGATCGATCTTGCCATTGCTTTCCAAATCAAAAAGGTTGTATCCCGCCTGATTCAATCGGGTTTTGGGCTGATGGGTTGCGATGAACGATTGGTAACGGTTGACGATTGATTCCATCTTGGATTGGATGTGAGAAACATTTTCATCGGATGTATTACTGCTGTTGAGAGCGGAATCGATGGTTGCGACCTGGCCGTTTGCAAGTACCACTTCTAATTGGACTACTTTGTCTCGCGGCGCACCATACTTAAGCCATTTGCTTCCCGTCGCATTGAGACTAAGTATTCCTCCCATGGTCGAGACTCGTCGAGTCGCCGGGTCGGGGCCAAACCGACGTCCATGCGAATTGAGTTCGCGATTCAAATCGGCCAGTACGACTCCAGGTTCGACGGTGACCGTATCTCGATCGACCGCCAGAATACGTCGCATAGAATTCGAAAAATCCAGCACGATGCCTTGCCCGACGCAACCACCAATCACGTTGCTGGCCGCACCTCTGGGAATAATCGGGATTTGATTTTCGGCGGCGTAGGTGACGCATTGAACAACGTCTGAAGTATTAGCCGGAATGACTACGGCCAATGGCCGGGTTTCGTAGATACTGGCATCGGTCGAATACATCTGCAGAAACGTGTCATCGCATCGAATTTGGCCTTCGATGACACCCTGCAAATCTTCTTCAATACGCGAACGTTCGATGTCCATTTTTGTTGACGGATTCAGTACCAGTGGAAAACAGGGCTATTGTAAGCCAATCCACTGTTCTTGTCAGATTGTTTTACTGCTATTCAAATGGCACTTTAAGGCGAGGTTAATGAATTTATGGCACTAGAACTTCTGATAGCGCGACACGCGAAGTCTTCCTGGTCGAATTCTTCACTTTCCGATCATGATCGACCGCTCAACAAACGTGGTCTGAGGGATGCACCTCGGATGGCGGCCTGGCTGTCTGAACAGAAGCTGGTTCCGGACATCGTTTTGACTTCCAGCGCAAATCGAGCGCAAACCACTGCCGAAATCTATTGCGAACAGTGGTCCGATACAGCAATCCAACCGCAGGTTATCGAATCATTTTATCTGGCCCATCCGACGACCTATCTCGAGGAGGCTGCTCAGTTGGGGGCGGAATTTGAACGTTTGATGGTCGTCGGCCACAATCCAGGGCTGGAAGGATTGGTGGAAATACTGACGGGCGAAAATGAAATCATGCCAACGGCGGCTGTGGCACATGTTCGCTTCGCTGCTGATAACTGGAGCGAGGTTGGAACGACTGCGGCAAAGGCAGAATTAGTTGGTGTTTTTCGGCCCAAAGAGGTTCTCAACCTGGAGTAGGTCTGAAATGGGCCCCATCGAATCGTGTTATTCGTCCACGGATTGAGGGACACTCCCATGGTTTGAACGTTTGCTTCATAAATTGAATTTTGTGCTACCTGGGCGATAGCGAGGTCGTTTTTAAGTGGCAAATATGTGAGAATAGTGTGGAATCGCACGCATTTGCAGTTAGTATCGATTGTATGAGTCGTTCTGAATTCCGGTATTACGACCAAGGGGATCACCATGAAGAAGACAACTACGAACAAAGACTTGATGCGTTATACGGCTCAGATTTACAGCGGTGTGTTCGCTGGCATGTTGTTGTTAGCGGCGATCGCAAGTTGTGCAGGTTTCGCGGGCACGATGTTCGAGTTGGGTTGCATTTTGCTGTTGAGCTTGATGTCATCTTCTTTTTGTTTTCTTGCCAGCGAAAATATCTAACGGCATTTAAAAAGCATCTGAAACATCTATTAAGCGTTTCAGCACTCTGGCCCGGTCACTTCGAGCTTTGTCTAACGGCCAACAAGATCTCTTCCAGATTAGTGACGTACGATTCCAGCTTATCAGGCGTAATCTTTTTAGTCGTCGATTTTAGCTGCTTTGGCACCACTCCCAGGAATTGCAGCAATTCTTTCAATTTGCTTTGTTCGCTGTCCTGTAAATCTTCGTAATCCAACTCAAATCGGTTAGGGAAATTTCGCGCCCAGCCATCGAATTCTTCCTGAATCGACTCATAGTATTTGATTAGCCGAACGACTTCGTCTGGTTCGAAACTTGTTGGCGGCAAATTTATATTTTCTGAAACGTTAGCTTTTCCGGTTTTTGATTGCAGGTGAGTTAGGTTCAGCACGGAAATGGCGCGGCGAAGATAATCCTTTCGATTCAAAACGACCAAATTAACGTCGTTTGCGGCCTGTAGCAGCCGCTTTGAAACTTCGGGGAATACCTTTGCTTGCGAGGGGAACTTGAGCTTGAAACCTCGAACCCGCGTTTCATTTGTGGAAGAGCCTGCGAAAAAGAAATCTTCGAGTTCGTTACAGCAATATTCATCGGTCGGATCCTCGATTCTTCCGGGAAACTGATTAATGATACGCCGATAAAATTGTTCACCGAAAGCTCTTACATTCGCGTTTTCGGCGACGAGCTTGGCATCTTCCACGGGAAAGCAGCCAAACATCTCGCCGCGACAATCAATATCGGTATGGCTATTTAGCAGTGAAACTAGATGGGTTGATCCGCTGCGATGTTGAAACCAGATGAAAAACGGACGCATAAAAATGCTCTTGAAATTCGCGAAGAAAGCATAAAAAAAGCCGCCTGAAATTCAGGCGGCTTCATGGAGACGACCGGGATCGAACCGACAACCTCCGCCGTGCAAGGGCGGCGCTCTCCCAATTGAGCTACGTCCCCGAAAACTATAGTGTAACCGTTAGCAGTGGGCGTACCAAGATTCGAACTTGGGACCTCATCGTTATCAGCGATGCGCTCTAACCAACTGAGCTATACGCCCGGTACAACTATTCTCGATTTCGAGCGAAGTTCAGTATTGTAAAAAACAGCTCAAATGTGTCAAAGGGGCAATTGCTGTTCGCAAAGTTTCGATTTTCCGGAACGCACGACTTGATTCACCAATCGTCAAGGTTTCGCCAAAACGCTGTCAAAGCCAACTCTACGTCAGTTCGTTTCGGGAAAAAATCAACATTTCGTATAAACGGTGTTCCGATAGCTGTTATCATGTGGAGTCTTGATTCAGGACTATGTCTGCCCGATCCGAACACTCCACACAAATTCGGTTACCCAGCGGCGACAGTGTAATTGCTTTGATGCAGTTTATCCTTGTTGGGTTCAGGTTTTTTGCCTGCTCACGTAGTTTTTTCCAACTATTTAGCACTTTCAGGATCATCCATGCGAAATTATTTACGAAACGCCGTTTTGTCGGTTTTAGTCGCTCCACTCATTGGTGGCATGGGTGTAGGCAATGCGACCGCCCAAGAGAAACCTTCAATGGTTGAAAAGGCGTTAAGCAGAAAGCCGGTACAGCGCAACGTCAATTACGATATTCCATCCAAGAGCGATTACGGCCAATACAAAGTTGAGCGAACGCTGAAAAAATTCAAAAAGCCGGGGTTCGTCGTTTACGATTCGACCGGACGAATAATGCGACTGTTCTTCGATCTCAATCGCGATAAAACCCTCGATTCATGGTCTTATTTTAAGGATGGAATTGAAGTCTATCGAGATGTTGATGTGGACTTTGATGGGCGTGCCGATGAATTTCGCTGGTTGGGCAGCGCAGGTACCCGAACGGGAGTGGATGCAGACAAAAATTATTCCATCGATAGCTGGAAACGAATTTCTGCCTCAGAATTGGCTGAAGAGGTTTTCCACGCGGTTCGTACCAAGGACGTGCCACGATTCAAAAAGCTGGTCATAAATTCCAAGGAATTGTCTTCGTTGAGGCTGGGCGAAAAGACGAGCGAAACAGCAGTGACCGCGATTCGCACTGCGAATTCAAAATTTGCGACATTTGCGAATTCTCAAAAAGCCATCACTAGCAAATCCAAATGGACTCAATTTGGAAGTACACGACCGGCGCTGGTTTCTGGCTGGCAAACCGGAAACGGAAAAGATCTGGTAATTTTTGACCATGCCGCTGGCGTTTTCGAGAACAGCGGCAAATTTGGCCAGATATCACTCGGTACGATTGTTGAAGTTTCACCAGGCAACTGGCGCGTGCTCGAAGTGCCTGAAATCGTTGGTGAAGGCGAGGTCGTGAAAAACGGCGGATTGCTATACCCAAGCCCCACAGAAATGTCTGCTGATTCCCAAATCGCTGCAAGCGGTGGTGTGGAATCCAAGGTTTTGATAGAGCTGTTCGAACAATATGAGACCATCGAGAAGAAATTGAAATCAGCCAGTGGCGCGGCAGCAATCGCGAAATTGGAAAAGGATCGGGCTCAATTGTTCATGCAATTGGCAAAGGAAAGTCCTGACATCAAGGAAAAGGAAAATTGGGTTCGTCAATTGGCGGATACAGTAACCAGTTCCTATCAGACTGATGCTTTTCCGGCTGGTTTGGAATTTTTAGATGGCCAACTGCCGGCGATCAAGCAGATGGGATTGTCCAAAGAGGTGCCTTACGTTGTTTGGAGAATGATTTATTCTCGTTTCTTTGCCGGGCACCAAAACGGAAGCAAGAAAGCCAACGAACGATACAATTCGGATCTGGCGCGCTTTGTCAAAGATTATCCTCGCAGCTCATTTGCGGCCGATGCGATGTTCCAGTTGGGGCTGACGGCAGAAGTGACCGATCGGGATGAACTTGACAATGCCATTGGCTGGTACACGAAGTGCAAGAAATCATTTCCTGCAACAAATTTCGGAAAGATGGCCGCTGGTGCGTTGGTCAGGCTGACGTCCGAAGGCAAGCCGTTGCCGCTGAAAGGTAAAACAATCAACGGCCGCAATTTTTCAATGCAAAGCCCACAGCTACGTAACAAAATCGTGATCCTGCATTTTTGGGAAACGGATTGCGAAGCTTGTATTGATGGCTTTGAAGAACTTCAGCGACTGGGAGCGAAATACAAAACAGATTTGCAAATTATTGGCGCAAATCTGGATAGAGATGCCAAAGTGGCCCGACAGTTTCTTGACCGCAATCGCAACGTCAATTGGCTTCAATTGCATGAGCCAGGCGGACCAGACAAGAGTCCGTTGGCAATGCAGTTAGGTATCGCAACGTTACCTATGACTTTGTTGTTGGATCAGCGTGGAAATCTTGCCGAAGGCAATATCCCAGTGGATGAGTTAGATCGTGAGATTCAGCGACTGATCCGTCGCGCAGGCGGCAGTCAGGCTAACTTGAGAAAAGCCACTCGCTAGTCGCGCGTGATTTAAAAAGATTCAAGGGAGGTCGAACATGGCCTCCCTTTTTTATTTGGCTTCCCTTAATTGAAATCCAAATCGATTCCCAGCTTCTCGAGTTTATTTTGCAACGTGGGATCTTTTGAAACTGCTGATCGGATTTTTCGTTTTGCAGCTTGTTTTTGCCGGGAGGACTTGAGCATGCAAATTCCCTGGCCCAACTTGGCCGCCGCATGATCCGGGAATTCCTTTAATGCTCTTTCGAATTGCACCTTCGCCTGGTCGATTCGGTGAAGTTGAAACAAACAGAATCCAAATTCGCAACGATATTGCGGTTGCGCAGGTGCCTTCGTTGCCGCTCGATAAAAATATTCCAGTGCCGCTTCGTTCTTGTTTAATTCAGTCAGAATTTCAGCAAGTCGGAATTCTTCTTCGGCTGTCGACGCTCCTAAGTCGCTGATCGCATCGAGAGCGCTGAATTCTTTGTTGAGCTGGTTGGTTGTTGCGGCCTTGGAGACAATTTGTCGGTAGATGTCAGCGATTTTTTGTTGTCGAGTCAGATTGGGAAGATGCTTGCGAGATTCGGCAAACAACGTGGCTGCGTTGTCCAGCCACCCTTCTTTCAATTCGGTCATAACGATACCGGCTTCAACCAGTAGCGATGCAGCCATGCGCCCGGCAATAAGTTCGCTGGCTCGATTTTCTGGCAAATGGCTGATGCTGTTGGAATTGAAGCGGCTGTTTTCGACGTCGCTGGCGATGTCAAATTGAAACAATTCGGCCATCATTTTCAATTGAACATTACCGGGTGGTTGCGTTGGTTCATTCTTGAAATTTGCCAGCGAAAACGCTTCCAGGCATGGTCGATCAAAAGAATTGACGCCCGCATCGAAAACGAATGACTGAGCGATTGTGGTTTGATCCAACCAGTACATTGAAATTAAATCGTGATAGGTATTCCAGTGATACTGCTTCAACGAAGATGTCAAATTGTTCGCCAACAAGGCTTGGATGTTGTTTTCGTCGAACTTGATAGGTTGCTTGGTGCCGACTACGAATATGTCGTTGGGTGCGGCGACGGCTATATGGCCGTAGGGGAATTTGCCGCAGAATGAATTCAAAATGACTTTGATTGCGTCGCGAGATGTGTTCAAACCAACCCATTGAATAAACATCCCGTCTTCCGAAAGCCTCGACTCGCAAAGTTTGTAATAGTCTTCGGTGAAAAATGCGACGTTTCCTGAATGGCCGGGCCGCGATTTAGCATCGGAAATGATGACATCGTACGGATCTTCGTTGACACGTAAAAAACGAATCCCATCGGCTTGGACGACCGCGAGTCGCTCGTTGGCCAGGACGTTGGAATTTGAATCAGCGAAATATTCAGCGGCTTTGATCACGGGCGGCAATACTTCGACGCACGTTACGTGATTGACGGCAGAGTGTTCGACTAGCTCGCCAGCGAGAATGCCGGACCCTAACCCAATCGTCAGAACGTTTTGTTTATCCAGCTCGGGTCGCAGTAAAAAAGGCAAATGAGCCAGGAGTTGTTGTTTTTCGTCAACGCCGCCTCCGCTTTCTCCAATCGCGACTCCATCAATCAACATTCGTTTGTTGTTCGGGTTGTCGGTCGAGCTAACAACGGCGACGGAGCTATCTGATCCTTCATCGTAAAATTCAACCTGGATGTTGTCGGTCGAATGAATCCCCAAAAACAGCGAGTGATTCAAAACCAGATACGCGCAGCCGCACCAGCCCGCGAATGCCAGAATTGACGTGGCTTGCAGTAGTTTCGATCTTTCCGTCGACTGCACAGGCGATGTAACAAAATAGATGCCAAGCGAGCCGGCCAGACAAAGCGCACTTAACAGTATTGCGGATTTGCTTAAACCGATTAGCGGTATCAAGAAGAATCCAACCAAAATGATGCCGCCTACGTTGCCAACAATTGCGACTCCGTAGAGCTGGCCGATTCGTTGCCCGGCGGTCGCTTCAGAATCCATCCAATACGCTGCAGCGACGGGCAGCGCAACGCCCAGAGTTGTTGCGGGCAACAGCATCGCAATACCGGCAATCAAAAAACGAGCCGTTACCGGATAATCGGATATCAAGTCGGTTTGCAAAACCAATGCGGAGAGTTTTCCATCGACCAAACTGATCAACAGCAGCGTGGAAAACAGGATTGAGAATGAGATTGTGATCAGGCCGGTAGAATAAAGTTGACGCGTGTAACTGAAACGCCGAATGATCACCGGTGCAAGCCAGGCACCAAGCGATATGCCTAGAAGAAAGGATGCGGTAACGATGGCGAGGCTGTGAGTGTCGGAACCGAATAGGATGACAAAGTATCGTTGCCAGATGATTTCCATGGCAAGGCTGGCGACACTGGCAAGAAATACGACCAATAAAAATAGCGTGGATAGTCGGGGCGAATCCGCAAGATCTTTTCTTGAATCGTTGTTCTGGCGATTTCGGCGAGTCCAATTTGTCAGGCATGTCGCGGCGGAAAACAGCGCCAAGCCCGCGACGGCGTGCAAAGAATTCGAAACGCCGATTGACTGAATCAATAGGAACCCGGATGCCAAAGCGCCCAGCATCGCTCCTGCGGTTTCGCACGCATAAATTTGCGCAAATACATTCGAATGGCTGTTGTCGCTGCTGTGACTGACCAGAATCGGTAGCAACCCGCCGAGTAGAAAGTTGATTGGGAAGGCGAGCGTCAAACAAAAGGCAATCTGATGCGTTGCAAGGCGAGAGACGTTCGGTTCGAACAAGGAGTCGATACCAGACGCGACTGCAAAATGAATGTTCACGACCACAAAAATCGCAACCGATGTGACTGCAAACAAAAAGCCAACGGTGCGGATGGGATAATGGAAACGGTCGGCATGATGGCCAAAGAAAAACGATCCAGCGGCTAAACCGGCTAATGAAGTTGCGACCATGGACGCGATGGCCGACGTGCCGATTCCAAAGTGCTGAATCAACAGGCGAGCACACAGAATCTGAAACGCAAGCGTTACAAATCCGGCAACAGCGGCCAGCAAAAGCGGGCGTATTCGAGATCGTTTGATCTCATTCAATGGCAAATCCTTTCTGCCGGTCTATCATCGCCACTCTGCGTGGCAACGGTTACAAGATTGTTCAAGTTTGTTAATGGCTGCCGCGGCGGCATCGAAATCATTGCCTTCGATGGCGTTTTTCAGAATGCGTGCGGCAGATCCCATCGAATTGGAATACTCTACATATCCATCGTCATCAGCGTCGTCCATTTCTTCCTGGATCAAAACCTGGCTGATCGCCGCGATGATATTTGCTTCAAGAAGCAATTTGTTTTTGTCACGGTCAAAGGCTTCGGAGCCTGCGGCTGCGGGTTTAATGTTGTCTCGCAGCGCCGTTTCCAAACGCTCCATCAATGGGCCGCGGTCCGCTACCGTTGGCCACCGTATTTTCTCTGAATGCTCGTCCGTCGGTATCCCTGCGCCGCGAACCAGAGCGTTCAAATCTTGTTGGCGACTTTTGGCGACCGCGAAAGACTGGCGTGATGGAGTACGTGCGGCATTGGCGGCGTCCGCGAAATTGACCTGAGCCGAGCGGGCGAATTTCTTCCAGCGGACCTCTTTGTCATACTGGCCAATGATTGCAAACAGCATCGAAAGCTGACTGAAGTGTTGACGGGCCGTTTGAGCCTGGCTGTTGAAACCGCTGGGCGATGTGATCGAACGTCCAAGTTGCTGATTTATTCTTTTGATCTCGTCTTCGATGGCTTCGCGAGAAATGTGTTGGCTCCAGCGAGCGGATGTAATGCTTTCGCTATTTGAGGCGATGCCATTTGGATTGGCGGACGCGTTTTGGTTGATTTTTTCAGGTTGCGGGCGATCACCGACCAACGCCTCAGCGAACAGGTCGTCAAAATAAATGTCCGGTTTGGCAGGCAGATCGGGTTTTCGGACTCGTGTTATCGTTCTTTTCTTCGATTCCTGCTGATGAATTGTCCCAAACAACAGGGACGATCCGACAAACAAAATGACAATCGAATTGAAATTAAACATGACGTTTGCAAAATAGTAGATAATGTCTGCTGCACTTAATTATTCACGCAATCAAAATGAATGACAATCTCAGATCGGGAATGCTGGACCGATGAACGGCGAAAGAAGTCGACGCGAATTTCTTACCGCTGGATTGGCGGCGACAAGAAATGGCGATTCGGGTAGCGGGCAGACAGATGAAGCAAGTCTGAACCTTTCCGATCACCAGCGATCTTATCTGGAAAGTTATAAAAAAAACGCGATGGCGTGTGAATTTGAATTGCTGTTCAATTTGCACCAATACAAGAACGCTTCTGCGGTAGCGTTAAATGCTTTTGAGATGATTGATGCTCTGGAAGACCAGATGACAGTTTATCGGCCGACCAGTGAGGTTACATACATCAATGAGCACGCTGCTAAGGAAACGGTGGATGTTGAAGCTGGGCTTTGCGATTTGTTGGAATTGTCCGCCGTGATCCATAAAGAAACCGCTGGAGCATTCGACATTACTTCCTGGCCATTGTCTGAATTGTGGGGCTTCAGCCGGCGCAAGGGAAGTGTTCCGCACGACGACGAAATTGTATCGGCCTTAGAAGCGGTTTCCGGTAGCTGCGTCGAATTGTTGGAAGGCGGCAAAGTAAAATTTTCCAAACCTGAGATCAAAATTAACCTTGGTGGCATCGGAAAGGGTTTTGCACTCGACCGAGTAGTCGAAAAAATTGAAGCACAATCGATCGAAAACTTTGTGATCCACGGCGGACAAAGCAGCGTCGTCGCGCGTGGTAAGAGCTTGGAGGCTGACGGTGAGAATGTATGGAAAGTTGGATTGAGCCATCCAGTCAAGCCGGGTGTACGTCTTGCTGAAATTTCATTGTCGGATTCAGCATTAGGGACCAGTGGCACCGGTCGACAAGGATTCTTTCACCAAGGCAAGCGATACGGCCATATTATTGATCCGCGAACGGGTTGGCCAACCGATCATTTTCTGTCGACCACGGTTGTGTGCGAGTCGGCGGCCAGGGCGGATGCTTTGGCGACAGCATTTTTCGTGATGCAATTGGATGAGATTGGGAAATTTTGCCAGGATGATGAATCGGTCAAGGCAATTATTGTTTTGAATGATTCTGGGAGACAACAAACGCCTATTGAAGTGTTCAATATGGATGGAGATCAAATCAAAATTCAGGGATAATTCTGGGATGTTTAGCGAACGGGCGATAAAACTGATAGCGGATGCAAAGATCGAACAAGCGATCATCGGCGGGGAATTTGATCATATCGAAGGATGGGGTCAGCCGTTTGAATTTGATTGTCAACGCCATGATCCAAACTGGTGGGTCAAACAGAAATATAAAACTGAAAGAATTGAAGAACTTAAACGCTCGGAGAATCAATAATGTGGATTGCTGAAATATTACCGCAAGTGACCATGACCATGGTTTCGGTTGCCTTTGGTGCCGCTGGGGTGGACAACACTGACACCAAAAATGAAATTGAAAACATCCTTAACGCTCAGGCTAAATGCTGGAACGATAAAGATCTGGAAGGCTTCATGCAAACGTACTGGAAGTCGGAACAATTGACATTTAGCGGCGGTGGCAAAACGACTCGCGGATGGCAAGCGACACTCGATCGTTACAAGGAAAAGTATCCGCCGGAAAAAATGGGTGAATTGACGTTCGATCACCTGGAAACGAGCATGTTGGGCCAGGAAGCTGCATTGGTGATTGGCGAGTGGCATTTGAAAATGCCTGACAGTAATGCGGACGGCAATTTTTCGCTGGTAATCAAAAAGATTGATGGGAATTGGAAGATTATTCACGACCATTCTTCGTCGATCGAGAAAAAATAACCGATACGCTAACCCCATCGAGCGAACGCAATGAAACTTTGCGGTCCATAATCAGGTATTGATCTAAAGTTACCCACCCCCTGCCAAATATCTTTTGTATGAGAATATTAATCGGAGCCTTAATCTGGATTGCGCTGCTGGTTGGTGGCGGTGTTTACCTGGCTGATTTTAACACCGAACGAGCGGAATCCAATTCACAGTTGGTGCAGTATTTGACATCTTCGCGCCGCAGCTACGAACTGTCTTTCGATCAACAGTCGGTGGTGAAAATTGGCGATCCAGTGATCCTTGTCGTCGACGATGGCCCCGCGCAAATTGTCGGCTATGTGATCAACAACTCGCAAGAGAACGTCGAAGATCCTCGTTTGCCGCGGTGGACCGATTGGGCGAAAGTTGAATTGTTTTCGTCAGCACCTGAAATCGCCGAAATGGATTATTTGAGTTATCACACGACTCCGGCTTCGATGGATTGGGTGGTGCAAATGATGTTGCCGCCTTATAAGCGACAGGAAATTGGCCAGCTGATCATGAACGCGTATTCTGAGAATCAGGATGAGATCGCGCAAGTTTTGCAGCCTGTCGTATTGCGTTCGGTCCGCGAGGCAGCGGAAGTGGTCAAGGAAGAGTTTTATGCATCGATCGCCAGGCACGAACAACAGATTTCAGATTTGGGAAATCGCTATCAGGTGGAATTGGTCGAAGAGGAATTGGTCCCTTTGATCAAGGACGAGATTTGGCCTATCGTTCAAGAAGAATCGGCTCCAGTGGCAAGTGCCATTGGCCAGCGGATGTGGAAGCAAGCTTCTTTGTGGCGATTCGGTTGGCGAATGCTTTACGATCAATCGCCGTTGCCGGAAAAGAATCTGGTCAAGAAAGAATTTGAAAGGTTTATGAGTAAGCACGGATCTCCGATCATTGAATCCTATTTGCCAGAAATCATGTTGGTGCAGCAGGAAGTGATGCGACGTGCATCGGAAAACGAAGAAGTGCAAACCGTTGTATCTGAAGCCAGTATGCAGGTGCTGCGAGATCCGGAATTTCAGAAATTGACGACGGATATTTTGCGGGACGTGTTTGTAGATAACGACCGCTTGATCCAGGTCTTTGAGAAGAATTGGAGTAGCAAAGAAGCTCAAGACGCCCTTCAGTTGACCAATGCTCGATTGGATCCAACGATTACGGAGATCGGTCAGGCGCTGTTTGGATCGGCGGAAAAAAGTATCACTCCTGAATTTTCACGCGTTTTAAGGAATCGAATCCTGCACAAAGATCAACAGTGGCTGGCGTTGCACATGACGAAAAATCGGAATCAACCCGTCAATCGAAATGCTATCTTGAAAGTGGTTAACGGCGAAACGGGTACGGAGAATCCGTTTCATGTGCCAACAAGGAGCAAGTTTTGAGCGATACGCCTGAACAGCCACGGCGAAGGCCAAAGCCGGACGGTGGAATTCGCCTGAAGGGACTGAATATTACGGCTGCAAGTCGTCCGCTGCTGGTGGATGTGGATGCGGAGTTTTTGGCGGGGCAAATCACGTTGATTGTGGGGCCCAGCGGCGTTGGGAAATCGTTGCTGTTGAAATTGATCGCCGGGATTCTGGAAAGTAATGAATCGGCGATAAAACATTCCGGTGAAATTGCGATTAACGGGCGCAAGGCGACTGCTGGTCAAGTTGGAATTGTGTTTCAGTCGTTTGCACTGTTCGACGAATTGTCTGCTAAAAGTAATATTGAATACGCCAAAGCGAGCGGAGGTAGTCGGTCCGGCAAAGTAACATCGGCGGAATTGCTGGAAAAATTAGAGGTTCCGGGGAACGTTCCGACGTCCAGATTAAGCGGTGGCCAGCAACAGCGTTTGGCGATTGCGAGAACCGTTGCATTCAATCCGCCGGTGATTGTTTATGACGAACCGACTTCTGGCCTGGATCCGGCGACCGGAAAAATGGTTGCGGAACTGATCAGTGAAACGCATGAAAAATATGGTGAGACAACATTAGTCGTTACGCATGACTACCCTTCTCTGTTGCCCATTGCCGATCGAGTCTATTTGCTTGATCCCGTTCAGAAAGCACTTGTGTGTGTGGAACCGAAGCATTGGGAGCAGTTGCCCGAACGTTTGGAATCATTCAGTAGAGACCTGCGATCACAGGATCAGCCGTTGTCGGTGGGGTGGCGGGATGTTGTGCAGGAGCGAACGAAGGATTTTCTGGAAGGGACGACAGAGTTTGCATCCACCTTGCTGATGGGGTTGTACAGCTTGATTCCGATATGGCGTACTCCACGTTGGGGGATGCACTTTGTCGGTCACTATGCAAGGCTCGTGTGCGGGCCGACCGCACTGATTTACTTGATCATGGCCGGAATCATTTCCGGATTCGTGACGACATTTTTCACATTCAAATTCCTTCCGTATGCGACCTATACCGAACCACTGCTAATTGAAGATTTGTTGGTTGGCCTTGGGTTTGCGACCTATCGGATTTTCGTACCGGTGCTCAGTTGTGTGTTGATCGCAGCGAGGTGTGGGGCGGCGATTACGTCAGACGTCGGCGGCCGCCAGTTCGGAAACCAAATTGACGCGATGAAGTCGTTTCAGACGACGCCACGAGCTTATTTGTTAACGCCGATTTTGTGGTCGTTTTTAATTGGTACTCCGATTTTATGTTTGGCGGCGTACGTTGCGGCTTCGACGACCAGTTTGATTACTTTTGTACAGAATTATCCGGAGCGCGGGCCTGATTTCTGGTATCAGCATTTTCATCGCGGGCTGATTGTCGTCGGCCAAAACTTGTATCGCGGCACCGGATGGTTGATGGCGAAGTTGTTGCTCAGTGGTTTTGGGATCGCTTTAATTGCTTACTTCAACGGGCGGCGACCAAAGTTTTCGACTAGCGATGTTAGTCGCAGCATTACAACGACCATTCTTGTGGCAACACTGTACGTTTTGCTCGTTCACTTCTTCTTTTCATTCTACGAGTACGAAGGCATTGTGCCCGGTGCAACGGTGCCGACGGTAGACGTCGTACAGTAGATGCAAGCTACGCTTGACCGTGCATTGAATTCAAATTGAAAACCCCAGACTTATCTGGGGCTATTGGTTTGAATGAACGAATTCGCTCACCGAATCAAGGATTCATTCATGAATCGGCAAGCGATGACCAGTCGATCGGGCTGTTGAAGCCTAATCTTCCATAACTTCGGCTTCACGATTCTTTGAGATGTCCGATGCCTGAACTTCGAACTTCTTGGTCAAGTCCTGGATTTTATCTTTTATGTCGTCGCGTTGATCTTCGCTGACTTCTTTGTCCTTTTCAGCTTGATCGGCTGCCTTGTTCCCATCACGCCGAATGTTGCGAATGGAAATTTTTGCTTCCTCAGAAAGTTCCTTAATCCGCGAAACCATTTTCTTACGAACTTCACTGGAAAGTGGTGGAATGTTAATTCTGACGACGCGGCCATCGCTTTGAGGGTTAAAACCAAGATCAGCGGCAACGATTGCTTTCTCGATGTCTTTAACTGTGTTCGCATCGTAAGGGCGAATGACAATTTGAGTCGGCTCAGGCGCGCCCACGGCAGCGATTTGCTTGATGGGCGTCGGTGAGCCGTAAACATCGACGCGAAGCGTGTCCACTAAGCCAGGGTTGGCGCGACCGGTTCGAATGCCACTGAGATTCTTTTTCAAAATCTCAATCGCCTTTTCCATTCGCTCTTCGGAATCAAGAAGGATCATATCGCCTGACATTGGTTTAAACTCCGGTCTTAATTTGGTGTATGTGATTCCATGAACGTGTAGCGGTCCATGGGATTGGTTTTGGTTGAAATCTTTAAACTCTTAAGCGCCGATGGTCGTGCCGACCTTTTCACCAGCGACTGCCCGGCAAATGTTTCCGGCTTTCTTGTAATTGAAGATCATAAGCGGCATTTTGTGTTCCATGCAATGAGAGATCGCGGTCGAATCCATCACTCGCAGTCCTTTCTCCAATACTGTTCCATAGTCCAATTCGGAATAAAAGACCGCGTGCGGATTTTTCTCTGGGTCTTCGCTGTAGACGCCATCAACGCGAGTAGCTTTGAGCAAAATATCGGCGCCCAGTTCCATGCTGCGAAGTGCAGCTGCTGTGTCGGTGGTCACATAGGGGCCGCCCGTGCCGGCGCCCAAAATCACAATTCGTCCCTTTTCGAGATGTCGTTGAGCGCGACGCCGAATGTAAGGTTCGCAAACGCCGTCCATCTTGATCGCACTCATTAAACGTGTGACGCATCCGACGCTTTCCAAACCGTCCTGTAACGCCAAGCCGTTGATGATCGTCGCCATCATCCCCATATAGTGTGCGGTTGATTCATGGATAACGTCATTCTTGGCCGTGAACTGGCTGCCACGAAGGATGTTTCCGCCGCCGATAACAACGGCAACTTCCGATCCTAATTCTTTGGCCTGCTTAATTTCATTGGCGATATGAACCACTTCGTCCATCGAGATTCCGCGTTCGCCTGGGGCACAAAAGCTCTCACCAGATAGTTTCAGGATGATTCGTTTGTATTTCGGTGTGCTCATGAAGGTTGCAATGCAGGTTGGGGGCAAGAATAGGAACTTACTGTGGCGTTCTCAGAATCGTGAAAGTTTGTTTTCTGAGCGATTGCCAACAGCATCACTTTATAAAAAAAACCACCCAGCGGTAAGGCCGGGTGGTTTTGATTGTAATGATGTCGAAATGGACTAGCCTACTGACACTCGGCGGTACAAAACAACCTCGGCGTCTTCGCCAAAATCTTTAACCGCTTCTTCGACAGTTTTTGTCTCATCGAGAGCAAATTTCTGGCTGAGTAAGCACTGTTGCTGGTCCAGTTTCGTGTTGTCAGTGATAAAACGCTCGATTTTTCCAGGAACGATTTTATCCCAGATTTTCTCTGGTTTGCCTTCGGCGGCCAATTCGGCTTTGATATCCTCTTCAACCTTCGCCATGACCTCGGGAGTCAGTTGAATTTGGCTGACGAATTGAGGAATGTCCTGGATAGGTTTGCCAAGATTTTCGGCTTCGTTCAACTCGTTTTCCGCTTTGATTTGGGCCTGAATCATTTCTGTTTCCTTGGCAACGAACGCTGGATCGAATTCGCTTGGAGACATAATGGTCGGGCTCATCGCGGCGATGTGCATAGCCAATCTGCGGAAGAAATCGTCCGCACCTTCTTTGCCACCGTCTTTGAAAACGACCAGAACGCCGATCTTGCTTCCGGAGTGGATATACGAGGCGATATTGTCACCTTCGACCAAATGGAAGTCAGAGATTTCAATCTTTTCACCAATCGTACCGGTTCTGTCAATGAGCTTTTCGCCAACGGTAGACCCGTCGAATTCCAAAGCCGCAAATTCTTCTTTCGTCGCAGGCTGTTTATCCAGGGCAAGTTTGGCAAGTTCGTTGGCAAACACGATGAAGTCATCGTTTTTCGCAACGAAGTCAGTTTCGCAACCAACAGCCAGAACGACTCCCTTGTTTCCCTGGGTCTGAGTTACAACCACGCCTTCGTTGGCATCGCGATCCGCTCGTTTGGCGGCAACTTTCTGGCCCTTCTTGCGAAGTACTTCCAAAGCTCCGTCGTAATCTCCGTCGGATTCTTTCAATGCTTCTTTACAGTCCATCATGCCTGCGCCAGTCGCTTTGCGTAATGCACTGACATCTTTTGCAGTTATTGTTGTCATCGGATTCTTTCTAATACCTGATTTTTATAATGAATTAAATTTTCAGCTATGATTCGGTTGCTTTTGCAGCTTCGTCGCCACCAGCAGCTTTTGCTTCGGCTGCAGCAGTATCGGCAGCAGCAACCGCTTCAGCTTTATCGTTGGCACCAGCGGCGGCATCACCTTTTTTAGCCGCAGCCGCATCATCGGCACCTTCTTTTTTCGCCTTGATCGTTTTCGCACCTGCGATGACAGCATCGGATAAATGCGAAAGAATCACTTCGATGCTGCGAATGCCATCGTCGTTACCTGGGATCGGCAAATCGACATCATCAGGATCACAATCGGTATCGATCAACGCACAAGTTGTGATGCCCAAGTTGCGAGCTTCGCGGATTGCATTCTTTTCTTTTTTCGGATCGATGATCACCAAGCAACCTGGCTGACGAGTCATCGCGCGAATGCCGTTAAGGTTGCGATACATTTTTCGGTATTCGCGGTTCAAAGCCGATTGAGCTTTCTTTGAATATGTTTGCAGTTCTTCACCACCACGAATTTTTTCTAGTTCTTCCAGTCGCGTCATTCGGCTACGAATGGTACGGAAGTTAGTCAGCGTGCCGCCCAACCAACGCTCACTGACGAAAGGCATTTTGCAGCGTTCGGCTTCGCGTTGAACCGTTGGACCTGCTTGACGCTTGGTGCCGACAAACAGAACGAGACTTCCGCCCGCTGTGACTTGGGAGACGAACTTTTTGGCTCGCAGCAATCCACGTACAGTTTCGCGAACATCGATTACATGGATCTGATTACGCTTTCCGTAGATGTACGGACGCATTTTGGGGTTCCAACGACTGGCTCGGTGGCCAAAGTGAACTCCCGATTCGACAAGATTCTCGACTAAATTAGCCATATATTCTCCATGCATGGAATCAGTGTCGATATCGATCGACCGCAGAACCTTGACACAGGAACCGCCTGAACCACGTAAAAAAGGGTTAACAAGATCGTCTGCACCATGCAAACTGAACATCGTTAGTTTATCGGTATGACCGGAATTCAGCAATTGCCAAATCGCGAAGAAATAACCTCAAAATCCGAGCAAAGCCTGAAAAACTGGTGGCCTGTGAGAATGGACGATATCAGCCACTGTCAGGTTCGTTCGTGTGAACCAAAAAGCGACGAATTTGAATTGGTTTTGCCAGGTTCGTTCAACCCACTGCACCAAGGCCATTTGGCGATGGCGGATCATGCGGCAAAGGTCTATGGGGCTGGATGCTGTTTTGAACTGAGTGTGGCCAATGTCGATAAACCGCAGCTATCGATCGAGGAGGTCCAGCGCCGAATGGACCAGCCGTTTGGCTCTCACGGTTTAATAATTTCCAACGCGGCCAGATTTGTTGAAAAGTCGACGATCTATCGGGGAGGTGTTTTTGTGGTCGGTGCCGATACGCTGATTCGCTTGGACGATGTTCGCTATTATGAAGATAGCCAACAAAAGCGAGATGATTCCATTGGAAAAATTGCCGATAATGGTTGTCGATTTCTGGTTTTTGGCCGGATGATTGCCAATAAATTTGTGGATTCAGAGAATTTAAATATAGGCGTTAGACTTCGAGGCCTTTGCGAGTTTGTTTCACAGAATGATTTTGATATGAGTATCTCGTCGACACAAATACGAGATGCAAATGGCTCAGGGCAACGAAGCGACAATTAACCTGGCGGGATTGTTTGCATGAAAATTGAAGTAACTTGTGCACACTGCAATTCTTTATTGCGTGTGGATGCGATGCATGCCGGAAAGCAAATGCGGTGCCCTACATGCAACAATCTTTCTCCGATTCCAGAAATCGATACGAGCGTTGAAGACGAAACAGGTTTCAACGATGAAGCCGGAGGTGGAAACGCAAGTTTTCGGAAAGCCGGTTTTGAAGACGATCGATTCTCTCGACCGCCCGCCGATGTGGAGCAGCCTCAACCCGCGTTTCTTAATTCAACGATGACTGCGGCGCGCAGCGGAAGTTCGGAAGCTCTGGTGATTGGCATCCTTGGCATTGTGTTGAACTTCGGCTGCGGTTGCCTTTTCCCGGTTTGGTTCGTCTTGAATTTGTTCGGTTTGTATTTGGCGATTCGACACGGTGACAAATATAAAAAGGCGGGAATCGTTACCAATGTGATTGCGTTGGCGATCAGTGGTTTTTGGTTGTTGAGGGTGCTTTGGTCGTAGGTGTTGAGGCCAATTTGAAGGCCTGATCTCAATTACAATCCGCAAAGTCAGCCCGATCGGCGAATTTTAGGTAACAAGTACCAGTGGACACGGCGTTTTCAGCGGCTTCTGCGTTTGGGGTGAGGTAAGTTCCGACAGAAAAGCACTGTCCCCCGTTTCGTCCTGTTTGGGCCTGTTAGTATGAATGGAATCATCGAAGTCGCGCTGGTTTCTTTAATACTTGCGATCGTGTTTTTTCATTCGGCTGCATTGAATTGGCTGAAAACCGTCGGCAAAACTCAGATTCGTTTTGCAGTTGTGATTCTGGTTTGCGTCATGCTGGGCCAAATTCTAAATGCCAGTCGCACGACGTTCCCTTTTGTTCGTTGGTCCATGTACACCGAGCCATTTGAAAACGAGCCTATCGTGGTTTGTAAATTCGAAGTGGTATTGGCTGACGGCTCAAAAGAGAAGATTAATCCAACGCGATTGTTTCCTTCGCTGAGTCGCAATATGGATCAGACGCTGGGCCATATTTTTCAGTTGCGAGCCGCAGGGAAATTGAATCAGCAGCAGCAAAATATTTTAGACGATTTGCTTATTTCAATTGGAAATCGCTATCGGGAATCAGCAGCAATCGCCAATCGCACCCAAGTGGTCGAAGTGCATGGATTGCTGCAACAAGTCGTAGTGACTGACGGGGTTTGCAGTATTCAAGATACGGTGGTCGCGCAGGTAAGACTGCCGGGTACAAATAAAGCGGTTCAATTGTCGAGTAAGGGTTGAGATGGCGATGCAAAGTCCAATGCCGAATTTGCTGCACAGCGACGCTGGCCCCAAGACACTGGTCTGGATGGTCAAGTTTATGTTCGCCATTTGGTTGGTTCGATATTTTGTCGATCCGTTGCCAACGCTTTCCGAATTGCCAGTCGAATATTCTGCGCCGGTGGGGATGTTGAAATTTGTGCCGACCGCGATATACGAAGGTATGCACTCATTTTTCGCACTTGGAATCATTCGCTATATGATTGTGCTGTTGTGTATCGGAGTGTGGATACCAAAGATTCGATTGAAGGCTGCAATTTCCGGATGCATTATGATTTTGATCGCCAATACGATCGTTCGCGGGTTTGGACATGTTAATCATGCTGAAATTGCACCTTGGCTTGTGACGGCTGTATTGACTTTCTATATGACGCGTTTGACGCGCGACCAAATCGAATGCCCTGACAATAATCCTGACCCCAATGCATCGACGGCGATGGTTTTGGCGACAACTGTGTTTGCGGTTACGTATTCATTGGTCGGAGCTGCCAGACTTGTCAATGGAGGCATTGGTTTGTTTGCAGGCGATTCGATTGTCAATTCGATGTTGCGGATGTCGCATCACGATTGGTTGTTGGAATTCAATTTTGCCCATGTGATGGTGGCTTCGCCACTGATGTTGTTGATGCTGAAATTAGGAACGGCGGCGGTTACGATTTTTGAATTGGCCGCTCCGTTTTGCTTGATTAGCCATCGGTTTCGAAAGGCATTCCTGTTGTTCGTACCAGCTTTCCATCTGGGTGCGATTTTGATCTTCAAGATCGACTTTATTGAAAACGTCTTTACGATGTTATTGTTTGTCAATTTAACGTCGTTGCTGAACCAGGAATCCAAGGCGGCGCCGGAGATCTTTCCGTTTGAGGTGAAAGCGACAACCGCTTAAGGCCGACGTTTAGGGACAGGTGGAAGAACGAACCGATTTCCAGGCGAGATTGGTGGTAGAATGTCGACGCATCATCGGATATTCTGGGTTTTTGCACAAACCCCTTGAAATGGAAACGACCATGGCTGTTGCGTCTGCACGACACATACTTGTAGAAACCGAAGAAGTTTGTTTGGATCTGAAAAAACAAATTGAAGGTGGGCAGGACTTTGCCGCCGTTGCTGCTGAATTTTCGGCGTGCCCGTCAGGTAAATCCGGTGGAGACCTTGGAAAGTTCGGACCGGGTCAAATGGTTAAAGAATTTGACGATGTGGTTTTTAGCGGTGAAATTAATAAAGTGCTCGGGCCAGTTCAAACAACGTTTGGATACCACTTGATCGAGATCACAAGTCGCGAAGACTAAATTGCGTTTGCGTTGCAAAGTGATTCGACCGGCAACAAGATTGTAGTTTGACCGGTCTTGGTGGCTCCGTTGCTACGGCGCCCACCGACCCTACCCCTACCACAAGCGGGAGGGCAAGGTCATGCATGCATGATCTGCAATGAAGAATCAAAGTAGTCAGGTTCTACGAGCTTGTCGTTGAGGCTGCTTTGCGGCGGATGAGAATTCGATTTGAAACACCGACGAACGCATTTATTGCTGCTTCGAGACTGTTGTCCGAACTTCCGCGACCACGATATTCTTCTCCGTCAAAATCAACATCCACTTGTACGATTGAGGGGCTTGTGGCTCCAAACGAATCATTGTGAATGTCGATGTGTTTGCAAGTCATGTCCAGTTCTGTGATCTGCCGAACTGCGGCAAAGGCTGCCGAGAATGGGCCTGTTGCGTCAGTACAAGAAGCGGACTTTGCTTGTGAGCCCCGCGAGAGAGTCAATTCGACATCGCTGCTTTTGGCTTTGACGTTGATTTCAAAGGTGTCGAGCGTCCATTCGTCATCTTGCCCGCCATGGATTTCCCGTTCAAGGATCGTGACGATATCGTCGTCATAAACTTCTTTACGCTGGTCGGCCAGAGTTTTGAATTCCTTGAAGACCTTTTTTAGCTGGTCGCTGTCCAATTCATAGCCAAGTTGTTTGGCGCGATCGCTCAACGCAGCTCTACCGCTGTGTTTACCCAAAACAAGATCCGTTTTGGCGAAACCAACATCTTCTGGTTTCATGATTTCGTAAGTCGTTCGTTCCTTGAGCATGCCATCCTGATGGATCCCGGCTTCATGAGCGAACGCATTTCGTCCGACAATGGCTTTGTTTCGTTGGATATGCATGCCGGTAAGGCGAGTCAGCAGGCGGCTGATAGGCACCAGTTGAGTCGTGTCGATGCGAGTATCGCAGTCGTAAAAGTCGTTGCGCGTTCGCATGGCCATGACGACCTCTTCAAGCGAACAATTACCAGCTCGTTCGCCGATGCCATTGATTGTGCATTCGATCTGCCCTGCCCCGTTTTGAACGGCGGCCAGGCTGTTGGCGACGGCAAGCCCCAGGTCGTCGTGGCAATGGGTACTAATAATTGCTTTGTCAATATTGGGGACGCGATCAACAAGCGATTTGATGACGGCTCCAATATGAGCGGGGGTTGCATAGCCGACGGTGTCAGGAATGTTGACAGTAGTAGCTCCAGCGTCGATGACAGCTTCGACGACGCGGCACAGAAAATCGACTTCGGTGCGAGCAGCGTCTTCGGGAGAAAATTCAATGCTATCACAATAGCCTTTTGCTCGCTTCACGCCTTCGACAGCTCGCTCGATAATTTCTTCAGGCGTCATCTTCAATTTGAATTCACGATGAATGGCACTGGTCGCCAGGAAGACATGAATGCGAGGATGTTCTGCATTCTGAATCGCCTCCCAAGCGCGATCGATGTCCGCATCGTTGCTGCGCGCAAGGCCGCAGATTTCGGCGCCCTTGAAAGTATTGGCAATTTCGCGAACGGATTCAAAATCACCGGGCGAGGCAATCGGGAATCCGGCTTCGATAACGTCAACGCCCAGATCGATTAGAGCTTGAGCCATCTCCATCTTTTGATTGAAGTTCATGCTGGCACCTGGTGATTGCTCACCATCGCGCAGCGTCGTATCAAAAATCTTTATTTGCCGGTTTTCGCTCATTTCGACGACCTCAATCAATTCATAATTCAAACATCTATGCTCTTATTATCTGGAACGCAGCCGGTTTGAAAAGCCAAATGGTTACTAGTTCCACTAAACTACCACCAAATTCCACCTCTTTAACAGCTGATTTGAGCAATGTGCGCGGGAAGTTCCTCAATTAGCGATAGTTTGTTTGACAGTTCGGCTGCAGGCGCGGCGGCTCGGTCAATCGCGGTTGACTCGTGATAGCGGTTTCAACTTGTGCATTGTAAGTTCAGAACCAGCGTCCGTTTGAAGTCGGACAGGTTTTGTTGCGTGTTGATTCGCTTTGGGATGCGATCTGAGATGCGCTTTGGCCGGACTTCGCTCGATTTACGAGCGTGCCAGCGTTTTGCAGATAGCGTTTTGAAAAGCGCGTAATCGATTTTCATGGAATCATTCGAAAAATCCGCAAGTTCAACGCAGCTTATCACGATAGATAAAGCAGATGCTAATGCGTTTCATGCAGGAACGTGCACACGCGATGACTTGTGAGCAGAAAATAATGAACAGCAAGACAAGATGGTTTGGGTTTTTGATCGTGGCTTCGGTAGTGTTAACTAACACCGGATGTTTCACGGCTGCAGGACCATCCCTGGGTATATTCAGTATTCCGATTCCTGTTTCGCCATATTGGCAAAAGATCAGGGAAGATGAAGCATACGTTCACGAGCGTTACGCTCGCGTGCCTATTATGGGTCCTTTAACCGCTGGCGGGCCAGTGGAAGACCTTGATCCGCCATCAGACGATGAAGTCTGGTGGGCATTAGAACGAGCACATAGTGTCCAAGGCGGATTTCCGTTTCTGTACGAAACTCAACGAAACGATGTGCGTATGGTGAAGGAAAAGATTGCCGATTATATCGATCCGCCACGCGTAGTTCCGCTGATCGGGCCGGTTCAACTGCATCACGTACATTACAAGTGCACGATATTCTTTGAAAAGCGAACCATTGTCGGCTGGCCAATTCCTCATACGCTTGTTGACGAGGAAGCTGCCGAAGTGATCTACGTCGATCACAATCACTTCCACATGGTCGGCAATGTCGACTTAGGGAAAAGCAATACCCACTATTAGCGAATTTGCAGGCTTTCGATGGCTACTGAGATAGTAATCGATAGCATACGCCAGCAAAGTCTACGCAAACCAGAGATTCAAAAAGCCGCTCTAATTCGGAGCGGCTTTTTCTTGATTTCAGGCCAACGATTAATTTGGATGTGGCCACGCGGTCATTGGCGACGATTTTTCATGGTGTGAGAATCCAACATGCGGTTTAAGTGCTGCAATTTGTCGCTTTGGGTGTGAGAATTTGTTGAGAGTCCTCACAATCTTCGCTCGTCCCATTGAATTTTCGACTGAAAGTAAAATCATTCCATTGCGTCCCCACCACAGAATCAGCTTCCGCTTGAGTAAACGTTGAGCAAGAACGGGAAAAATACGAAAAGCCAATTAAGGAAAGAGGAGATAGGTTCTTCTTTTCTGGCTACTTGGTCGTTCCCGATAATCTGTCTGGCCGCGATTTTTCTGTCTCCGGTCATCATGGGAGCCATTAGCTCTCAAAAAGTACACTCCAACAACGTGAAGCAGTGGTTGCCGAAGAACTTTAGTGCTTCCAAAGACTACGACTGGTTCATTGAGCGGTTCGGCGTTGATGAGATGATTGTCATCAGCTGGGACGATTGCAAGCTTGGCGACGAGCGAATCAATGAGTTTCGGGTTTTCCTGGAGCGAGAGTCCACCGATACGGGGCGAAAAGTCTTTGATCGTGTGGTCACCGCCGAAACGATGGTCGGCAACATCGAATCGCTTGGAATCAGCCGCCGCAAAGCACGCAAACGAATCCGGGGTCTGTTGATCGGGCCCGACGAAGAAACGACCTGTATTTTAGCGTTCCCGTCAAGCAGTATTGGTGTCGGACGCACGGAGTTGGTCAGTCGAGTTTATGAGGTCGCCCAAAAGAAATTCGATTTCGAAGTTGATGATCTGAAACTGGCCGGGCCAACGGTCGATGGCGCAGCGATCGATGTCGAGAGTCGAAAGGCTTTTGATTCGTTCATGTGGGTCACGGTTGTGATCGTGTTTTTGCTCAGTTGGCTACGGCTGAAAGATCTGGCGATCTCACTAACAGTGCTTGGGTTCAGCATTAGTTGCGCTCTGTTGAGCTTGTCCATCTTGTACTGGTCGGGCGGCACGATGAATCTAACCATGATCATGATGCCGACATTGACGTTCATTTTGGGTGTCTCGGCATCGATTCACATGGCCAATTATTATCGCAAAGCGGTTTCTGAAGGCCACGGTTGGCGCTCGGCTGACATGGCCTTGCGCGCCGGTGCGATTCCGGTAGCGCTGTCTTCGATTACGACGGCGATTGGATTGGCGTCATTGGGTGCCAGCCAGGTTACGCCGATTCGTATGTTCGGTATTTATTCGGCAATCGGAATTGTCGTGAGTCTGCCGATCATTTTGTTGTTGATGCCAGCGGTTATGTTTCAATTTCGCGGGCGAATCAGTAAGCGATCGGCTGGCGAACACTTAAATCGTCGCCACCGTGAAACAGGTGTCAGCAATCGAATGTCGTGGATGGTTCATACTGTCTGCAAAAACCATTGGGCCTTTTCCGTTCCTTCGCTGATCATTCTGGTCGGCTTGAGCTTCGGGATCTCGTTTTTGAAGGGCTCGGTAAAATTGCAGAATCGTTTTGCCGAGCGGACAAAAATCATTCAGGATTACCAATGGTTGGAAACGAATCTTGGACCACTGGTTCCGCTTGAGATCGTGGTGACGTTTGACAAGAACAGCGAATTGCCATCCTGGGAACAAATGCTGTTGATCGAAAAAATCGAACGCGATCTGCTTGGCAAAGATCTGGGTACGGCGTCCTTGTCCGCAGCGACGTTCAAACCGAACTTTCCCAGGGTGAACAATATTTCTACCCGTCTGCAGAAACAGATCGGTATCGAAAAATGGCAAAATGAAGAAGACAATCTGATCGATGCCAAATTGATGCAATTCGACAACAAAGACAGGTTGTGGCGGATCAGTTTACGAGTGGAAGCACTGAACGATCTGGACTACGGGTATCTGCTGGATGCGGTCGAAACGCGCGTCCAAGAAAAAATCGCTGGTTTCAGTGTGAGCGGCGTCGACGCCAGATTCACCGGCGGGATTCCCTTGTTCTATCACGCTCAGCATCAGATTTTGAGCGATCTAAAGAACAGTTTTGTCACGGCTTTCCTTTTTATCTCCGTCGTTTTGATGATAGTGCTACGGAGCATTCGTGCGGGTCTGGTCGCGATGATTCCCAATGTGTTTCCACCATTGTTCGTATTCGGTGCGATGGGGTGGTTGAGTTTACCGATTGAAATCGGATCGGTGATGACGGCCAGTGTGGCATTGGGTATTGCTGTGGACGACACAATCCACTTTTTGACTTGGTACCGTCGCGGCGTAGCGGGCGACCGTTCGCGGATGGCAGCCATACGATTTGCGTTTGAGCATTGTGCCAAACCAATGATCGACACAACAATCATTTGTGGTTTTGGTGTCGCAGCTTTCATGTTCAGCGACTTTATGCCGACCGTTCGCTTCTCGAGACTGCTATTTATCTTGTTGATGGCAGCGTTGATTGGAGATCTGTTTTTGTTGCCCGCCATTTTGGCTGGACCATTAGGAAAGCTTTTTCGACAACGAGCCAATAAATCAGACCAAAACGACGATAACAAGAATGGTAAGGCATCCGGTTCGAAACGAGGTGTTGCCTAGACTTACTTGTAGAGGTTCGTTTTGTGAGCTTGACGTGCATCCTGGAAAGGCCACTTATGCAACGGACAACTCTGGCTTATGGGGGTGTTAAAGCCCTTTGCAGCCTTTTGATTACAAGTATTTTTTCCAGTTAGGGTGGAGTGGGATAAACTTGAGTTTTCAAATCTTCCAATTCTCGCTAAACTGTGCATTCTCCTATCTGGCTGAAAGGGATGCCAGCTTGATTAATTTTTTGACGTTTGACAGATGTCAAGCGCGGAGCAGATTCAACGCCAATGGCAGATATATTTGACAAATGCGATGAGTTTTGGGCCCGGATGAGAAAAGTCGCGGGTGATGAATTTGATGCATGTCTGGGCACATTCTTTCGCCAGATGCCGACCACAAATTGTTTACCATTGGTGACTTTGGATGGCCAGGAATATTTGCAGATTGCGACCAATGATTATCTTGGTTTGGCAACTCACCCTGATGTCATTGCTGCAGAAAAGTCTGTAACTGAGGTCAATGGATTGGGGACGCCGCTAGGTGCTCGCCCGCTGACGGGCAACACTGCAGAACATTTGCTGTTGGAAAAAGAGCTGGCAGAATTCCGCGGGACTGAATCGTCGCTTGTGTTCAATCTTGGCCTTGGTGCTATGTCGGGCACGATCGCCTGTATGGTTGGCCGCAAAGAACGGGTTTTTGTTGATGCTTACGCTCACGGTTGTTTACACGACGGGGCGAAACTTTGCAAAGGCGAAGCCACTTGGTTTGGGCACAACGATCTGGATGACCTGGAACACCAACTCAAACAATGCCCGATTGACCAGCCGAAGTTAATCGCGGTTGATGGAGTTTATGGAATGACGGGCGATTTGGCTCCGCTTCCGCAATTGGTTGAATTGAAGAAAAAATACAAAGCACAATTGTTTGTCGACGACGCGCACGGAACCGGTGTACTTGGCGAAAACGGACGCGGGACGCCAGAATTGTTTGGTGTTGAAGATGAAGTGGATCTTCATGGTGGAACATTTGCCAAAGCGTTTGGTACGTTTGGTGGATACGTTTGTGGACCCAAACGCGTATTGGATTTCGTCAAACATGTTTCACCGGGCTTCATGTTGACCAAAGCATTGCCTGGCGCCCTGGTTGCGGGTACTCGGAAGTCACTGGAATTGATGCAGTCGATGCCAGAGCGGCGAAAACAGTTATGGAAGAATGTCGAAACGCTGCGTACAGGATTGCGAGATGCCGGATTCAACATCGGGAATCCTCAAGGTGCGGTGACATCCATTTTTACGCGTGGTGTGACGGGTCTTCAGGCGGTCAAACTGCTTCATGATGAACACAACATTATCGTCAATCCGGTCATGTATCCAGCAGTCCCCTACGGTACTTCCATCGTACGCATGACTGCCAGTGCTTTGCATACGACGGAACAAATGCAGCGTTTGGTGGCGTCCATTGTCGATGTCGCTCAGAAAATTCCGTTGCACGAAGGTAACAACGCGGCCGCACATCGCAGCATCGCATAACGAAAGCGGATAAAATGCGTTTAGAAGTTCTGCCTGTCGAGTCCAATCGTCAGTGGACAGATTTCTTTGAGCTTCGAAGATATATTTATCGCGACGACCCCAACGTGGTGTTTCCGTTGCGTTTTATGGAAAAGTTGTTGCTCAATGAGCAGAAACATCCATTTTATTCGCACGCCATTCGTCAGCCATTTTTGTGTTATCGCGATGGTAAAGCGGTCGGTCGTATTGTCGCCATCAAGGACCACTTGCATAACGAATATTATGGCGACACCGTTGGGTTCTTTGGGTTTTTTGAATCGATCGATGACGGCGAAGTTGCTTCGGCGCTGATTCACCACGCTGGCAAATGGCTTGTTGAACAAGGCTGCACTTCTGCACGGGGGCCGGTGAGTCCGTCGATGAAAGGCGAATTCGGAGTCGTGATCAAAGGCAACGATGATCCTCCGTTTGTTTTTATGGGGTACTCTCCCAGGTACTACGAAGATCTGTTGCTCAACGATGGGTTTGAAATTGCTCGCGAATTTTATGCTTATTTGTATGACGTGCCCAAACAATACGAAGCCGTCATGGCGCAGGAGCCTGAATTAAAGGCTTCAACTGACAAAGTGATGAAGCGGTATCCGCAGCTGCGGATTGGAAATGTTGACAAAAGTAATTTTGATGAACAGATCCGCAAGATCAATGTACTGGCCAATAAAGTTCGGTCATCGGGTTGGGGCTTTTTGCCGCTGACCGACAAAGAGCTGGATTTTATGGTCATTCAGTTGAAAAAAGTGCTGGATCCGAAGACGTTGATCGTGGCTTACTGGGAAGACAAATTAGTTGGTTATTGTATTAATGTACCTTGTATAAATTGGGCGCTGCGTAAATCGGTTGGACGTGCGGACTGGTGGCGAGTCCCTCAGTTTCTGTATTGGATGAAACGTACTCCCAGGACTCGAGTAATAGGTCTCGGAGCTGATGAAGATTATCGACGACGTGGAGTCGGCGTGATTTTGTCCGCCGAGATGCGTTACCGTGGTACGCGAAATCTAAATTACCAGCAATGGGAATTTTCCTGGGTGGATTCCCAAAACCAGGCGTCATCTAAAGCGATTGGTCGTACGATGCCTTTGATTCATAGCAAGACACTTCGCTTGTACGAGAAGCAGTTGTCGGTCGCTCGCTAACACCGATATCAATTTGTACTGATTGTGCTGCCTTTGCCGCCCAAAATGGGCTAAAAGATACCCGCTTTGCAGCAGATTCCTGGAAGATCGCGGCGTCAAAACGATTTCATAAACGAGGAGAACGGAAACCAGTTCAATCAATGATTTGGACTGCAAAAAGTAAGAGAGCACGGACATGTGCCGTGCCCGGGGAGATAGACGGTGGGAAACACTAGTGAATTTTATTCGGCAGCCAACGGTCTAAAATCTTTTGACCAGATTTTAACCGAAGCTGCGAACGAACAGCCTGATCGAGTTGCATTCAGATTGCTCGAGTTCGATGCGAGCGAAAATGAACAGATTACTTACGAGCAATTGCGGCATCAGGTCGATTTTGTTTCGAGTGTACTCTATTCGAAATTCGATGTCGGTGATGTTGCGGTGTTGTTCTATCCAACCAGCATCGAGTTTGCGATTGCTTTGTTGGGCTGCCTGGCGTCGGGTGTCGTTGCGGTACCAGTAAACCCGCCACGAGATTTGACACCCGTTGAGCGCGATCATTGGATTGCCAACATCGTTAAAGATTCCAATGCGAAAGCAATTCTTACTACGGAAATACTTGCCAGGATCATGAGCGAGCGATTTTCTGGAGTTTACACCTTTGATCCTGGCAACCAAATACCCACCACTGGGCCATCCAATTTTGCACCCGTGGCTGACTCGCAAGCCATCATCGACTACGCTTTGGATAGTGATGGGAAAAGAGAAGCTACACGAATCAGTCATGGCGACCTTGTGGCTAAAATGCAATGGATGAAAGCCCGTTATCGCCATGGCAACCAATCGATGTTCGTGAGTTGTTTGCCCACTTCTGGGGGCGCCGGGATGCAAGGCAATCTGCTTCAAGCTATTTATGCCAAGTGCTCAGCGGTATTTATGTCGCCGTTCATGGCAGACAGGAGTGCCATCCGTTGGCTTGAGGCGGCCAGCGATTTTAACGCGACCACGATTAGTGCACCCTATGAAGTATTTGAATCGTGTATTGAGTCTGAGTTGACTTTAGAAACCAAATTGCAGCTGGATTCGGTAGCCAATGCCTATGCCGATCCTGGGCTAATCGGTACGGATGTTGCCGATAAATTCGTTCGTCGATTCGCTAGCTGCGGATTGACAGCCGAGGCGATTAAGCCGATGCCGGTTATGGGAAAAGGGATCGTTTCTCATGCTCATGGAACTTTCAATGACAGCCTGATTAATTCCTGAATTCACGAATTAGCTTGATAAAAGTTGTATTTGGGCATTTATTGCAACTGGCTATGATTGATTTTGACGGGATAGATAGGAAGGCTTCGCTCATGATGAGCGGACATGTTTTGCTTGTGTCTTGATATACAAATACGAGCACGGTGAGTTATATCGTTGAAGGATCAATGATGGCGGAAAAAGAGTACGGACATTCCAAGACGCCCAGCGAGCTTGTGAAGACTCAGAATAGTGCTGGCAACTCTGAAAATACGGGCAAGTATCGCTATGAATTGAAAGAAGAAATCGCGCGCGGAGCCATGGGCGCTGTGGTTCGCAGCACCGATCGACTATTGAATCGTGAGCTTGCGGTCAAGGTTTTGATCGAAGGTAGTGCATCGGATCCAGATTCGGTGCAACGTTTTTTCGACGAAGCGCAAATCAACGGGCAACTACAACACCCCGGCATTGTGCCCGTCTACGAATTGGGTGTCCTTCCCGACGAACGTCCATTTTTCGCGATGAAACTTGTCAAAGGAGAAACTCTAAAATGTCTGTTGGATGAGCGGGAGTCACCGCAAGCGAACCTGACGAAATTTCTTGGTATTTTTGAGCAGGTTTGCCAGACGATCGCTTATGCACACAGTCGCAAAGTAATTCATCGCGATTTGAAACCAGCAAACATCATGGTCGGAACGTTTGGTGAAGTGCAGGTAATGGACTGGGGGATAGCCAAGCTGCTTGATACGACGGATCCAAAACAGGAGCCGGCCAGCAAAAAAACGCTGGAGACCAAGATACGTACGATCAGAAGTTCACTTGACGGTTCATCGGGTGCAGGATTTCAAACCAACGATGGTGTTGTGTTTGGCACTTTGGCGTATATGTCTCCCGAACAAGCACTCGGCGAAACCAATCAAGTGGACGAGAGTTCGGATGTTTTTGGGTTGGGCGCAATTCTTTGTACCATTCTTACAGGAGCCCCACCTTATGAAGGTGAAAATACTCAGCGGCTCTTTCGTCAGGCGGCACAATGTCGTTTGGATGATGCTTGGGATAGGCTGGAAAATTGCAAGGCTGACCCGGAATTGGTTGGGCTGACCAAAGAATGTCTAGCGGCAGAACCGGGTGATCGTCCGGCGAATGCGGGCGTTATTGCAGCGCGGGTTTCAAATTATTTCGTTTCGGTCGATCGTCGATTGAGGGAAGCGGAGTTGTCAAAAACCAAAATTCAAGAACAGAAAAAACGCCATCGTGTTTTGACTGCCCTTGCCGCGTTGATTCTATTTTCAGTGACGTCGCTGGCAATCCTGTGGGGCTTGGTTCAGGAGCAACATGCTGCTGCGGATCGTGCGATGTTGAAAGTTGCAAACAGCGAGCTCAGCAAACAACAACAACTGGCAGAGTTGCGCGAGAAGGCGCGGAATGTTGCTATTGAAGCAGAAGAGCAGCAGTCCGTTCTGCGGCAGAAAGCTGAGCATGCGAAAATTAATACTGAACGTATGCTCTGTGACGTCAACACAAGGCAAGGAGTTCGAGCGGCTCAGCAGCGTGATGCGGGCGCTGCGATGATGTGGTTTGCGTCGGCCGCACGGCTTGCACCAGAAAATAGTCATCGGCGGAAAACGAATTTATTACGAGCCAATAACTGGGCGCGAAACACTGCAGTGCCAGTGGGTGCATTGGAGGTTCCAGGACGGCCTTACAGCGTCGAAATTCAACCCGAAGGTGGCGATTTGGTGATCGTGAGATTCACGCCACTGGATTATGGATTCCGAGATGCACAAGGGCCGACAGAGATCTTTCAGGATGTTGAAGGTGAGGAATTAAAGTGGCTTTCTGAGTTGGAATTTCAGCCTGTTAGTCGTGTCAAGCATCCCAATAAGTTTGTGGTTTATGATTGGCGACGTCGGGCAGTCGTTGACTGGGTTGACAATAGTTTTCAAGAAGGAATTCCTTGCTGGAGTCCGGATGGAAAATGGTTGGTGATTGCAAGTCCCGTCCAGGTAGACGGAGAATCCGCGGATTGGAAAGTGCAGATTCGTGAAGTGGCCAATGGCAATTTGTTGAAAGAAATTACTGGGCTGGACGAAGTCACGGCGGTAAATTTCAGCAACGACGCTGGACGGTTGGCGATTGCGACACAGCGGCTGCGTGTTTGGTCGATGAAAACGCTGGAACAGATTGAGACGATGGACTGGCCATCGACTGCTGAAATTCACGCCGTTACCTTCAGTCCTGACGATCAATTTTTGGTTGCTGCCGCTCTCGATAGCGTTGCCAGCGTTTATCAAGTTGGCGATGATTCCGCGAAATTGGCGTTTCAAATCCCGCATATGGATTTAGTTTTGAAACAATTGGTAAACTGCCGTCACGCACCTGTCTGGGTCGAGAGAAATGATGGTGGATTATCGTTAGTTGGAATAACCGGTTGCGAATCGATCGCAGTTTGGGACGCAGGTACCGGTAAATTTATCGAGAAGATCGATACGAAATTTGGGACCATCGGAAAAACGCGCGCGGCAAAGGACGGCTACTTTGCTGTTGCTGCGAATCGGGGGCTGGAGATTCGTTCCGAGAGCAACCTGAAACAGGTTGCTTGCTCCATGCCCGCCGACGAAATAGTAACTTCGATTGGAATCAACGATACTGGTAGCCTGGCCTTGGTGGGCAATTTTGATACCAAAGCACAATTGTGTTCGCTACCAGATATGATTCCTCGCGGCCCCCAACTGTTTCACGACAATGTGGTCGGTGCCGTCGACATCTCAAGTGACGATCGCTGGATGGCAACGGCGACAGTCAACGGATTGGTGCGGATTTGGGCAGTTCCTGACTTGCAGCAGCGAAAGGAGATTTATCGGTACGCCCACCCAAGAGAAATAGAGATCAGTGCCGACGGCAAATATATGTTGTCCAGCAAGTGCGAGGCGTACATGGAACTGCACCTGGCGCAAGAATCGGTAGAGGTTGTGGATCTTAGTGGCGCGCAACTTGCTCCAAAAACTTTGGAAGTAACTGGAGCCGTAAAAGATTCCTGTTGGTTGGATTCGCTTTCTCGAGTGATTGTAGTCAGCGAAAAAGACGAACGCGGTTGGTTGACGATGGTTAAAGGTGTGGGGGCTTCCTCAGCGAACAGCCGTGTTGAATTGAGCGGGCTGCCGTATTGGGTGGAACCGCATCCAACGAAACCGCTTGTTGCCGTTGTGTGTGAGAACGGGAATCTGGAGCTGGTGGATTTAGCTAAAAGAGAGGTTGCGAATACCTGGCCACAAGATTTTAAAACAAGCTGGTTGGCGTTTTTAGAATTTACTTCCGATGGCGACAAACTGATCGCTTGTACCGCCGATTATTTTGAAGTCTATGATGTCCAATCGAAAGAGCTTTGTTTCGAACGGATTTATTTCCCGAATTCGAATTCGGAAAACTGCTTCATGACGGTTTCGCCTGACAGCCAAAAGATCGCCGTTTCTGCAAGAGATTCCGTGTGTTTCTGGGATCTGAACAATGGCCAATCGATTGCAGAGCCGCTAATCCATACTCAAACCAGCCACTATCTCGGAGCGGTTTCGTTTATGCGATTCAGTCCGGACAGTCAGTTGCTTTTGACGTGTTCGTTGGACCGACACGCGCGGTTGTGGGATTGGCGCGCCGGGCATCAGGTTTGTCCTGCCATGGAGCATGGATCGAAAGTTCGTAGCGCCGCGTTTCTGGGAGATGGAGCGTACGCGGTAACCGGCAGCGATGGCTCCGATTGCGGACCTCATTTTTGGGACTTGAAGACTGGCATGAAGCTTGCACCTTCGTTCGAATCGCACTTGGATCCATTTTGTTCGGTTGTCAGTCTGTGTGCACCGGTCAAGGGCACGAAGATCTACGGTTGTGCAAATGTGGGCGATGGATATGCGACCTTCCAATGCGACTTCGGAAAACTTCTGCAGCCTGGAAAGCTCTCGATTCAGGAATTTGTGACGTTGGGCCAACTGACATCTTCGAAGCAGATCACACTTGGCCAAGCCGATCGTTTACCTGCCAAACATTGGCTGGAAAGATGGCGTTCTTTGAACGTTCAGGACTTCCGCACTGCCCTGCCCAATGCCCATAGGATTTTCAGGTAGCGATCGAGTTAGCGATCGTTCAGATAGCGATCGAATGCGCACGAAATTTCAGAAGAACCGAAAGTTATGGCCTGGAACCGGTTTTGTCTGTCGAAATGAGTTCAAATTGCCGTTTCTGTAGTTAGGGGAAACCCGTTGCAACTGGATTTGCTAGCGTATTGGCGGCGGATGAAAACAAACAGGATTCTGATAGCAAAGGTCCGGCAGGATCTGGCGTGCGAAGAATGGACTTCGTTGGTTGAGATTTATCAACCATTGATATCCCAATGGGCGAGCCGTTTTGGTGGATCGGCCGATGAGATCGCTGATATTGCGCAGGATGTTTTATATGTGGTCGTGCGAGACTTATCAAAATTTGAGCACAACGGCCGAACGGGTGCTTTTCGCAATTGGTTAAAGACAATCACAATCAATCGACTACGCCAACTTTGGAAGCAGCAGGCCCGTCGGCGGATCGTCAATTCCGAATTCAACGAAGAAGCGCTGCAATCGTTGACCGATCCTAACAGCGAACTTTCAATTCGCTGGAACCGCGAACATGACCAGCATGTTTTCGATCAAGTGATCAGTCGCGTCAGTCGTGAATTTGACGAAAAAACAATGACTGCATTTCGTAAATTCGTTATTGAAGGCCAGGATTCGCAAGCAGTCGCCAAAGAATTGGGCGTGTCTGCAGCTCAAGTTTACAAATACAAATTTCGTGTGGTGCAGCGAATGAAATCGCTAGTCGTTTCGATCGCGGAGCCGGCGGGGCTGGATTCGGTCTTCAACGGCGTCGGGGATGAAATCGGGCGAGCGTCGGGCGCAATGATAGCGAGTAAGAAGACGGCTTAGATCAAAATGATCGAGTGGTAATTGACCACCTGAGCGAACTACCTCGCGATGACGCTAGCGTTTTGTGGTGTGTTGCTGGGTGCGGGAATTCTGTATTTTCCGAATCGAACTTTGCCTTTCCTGTCTATCTCGAAATAAGTAGATGTCGACGATTTCTAATTCGGATTCGCTTTCCAGCAGTGCACGTCGGCCACTGAATTTACGATTGCGGAATGATCTTTCGGCCCAGCGCCAAAGTTATCAGGGGCGAGATTACTGGGTTATCAAGGATCCAATCTCGCTGCGATATTTTCGATTCGAAGAAGAAGAATACGCGCTGCTCAAAACGCTTGACGGCAGTCACAGTCCTGAACAAATCAAGCGGCAATTCGATTATCAATATGCTCCTCAAAAAATTACCATGCAGGAGCTGTACCAGTTTATTGGCATGCTGTATCGAAGTTGTTTATTGGTTTCGGATGCTTCGGGGCAAGGACTGGAATTGAAGAAACGAGGGGATCAGCGTGCGGTTCAGAAAATCAAAGGTTCGTTGTCCAATGTGCTGGCGATACGCTTTCGTGGTTTTGATCCGGACCCGGTGTTGAATTTTCTTGATCGGTATTTTGCCTGGTTGTTTACCTGGCAAGCTTTTACGATGGTTGCGATGTTGTGGTTAGCAGCAGCGTCATTGTTGTTTATTCATTTCGATGTGTTTCTTCAGAAATTGCCCGCGTTCCAGGAGTATTTCGCTGTCAAGAATTGGTTGCTGCTGGCGTTGGTGATGGCGGTGACAAAAATCATTCATGAATTCGGTCACGGATTAGCGTGTAAGAGATTCGGTGGTCAGTGCCATGAGATGGGAGTGATGTTTCTGGTCTTAACTCCGTGTCTTTATTGTAACGTGAGTGATTCGTGGACATTGCCGGACAAGTGGAAGCGTGCGTTGATCGCTGCAGCTGGCATGTACGTCGAATTTATTCTGGCGTCGATTGCCGTCTTTGTCTGGTGGTTCAGCCAGCCAGGGATCGTCAATCATTTGGCATTGAACATCATATTTGTTTGTTCGGTCAGCACGATTTTGTTTAACGCAAATCCGCTACTACGCTACGACGGCTACTACATTTTGTCTGACTTGCTGGAGATTCCAAATCTGCGTCAAAAGGCCTCGTCGATTCTGCAGCGGCAAGTTGCACAATGGACGCTCGGAATCGAATCGCGGCCGGATCCGTTTTTACCCACTCGGCGAAAGTGGTTTTTCGCTTTTTATAGTGTGGCGGCGGTCATGTACCGTTGGTTGATTACATTTTCGATATTCTGGTTTTTGTATACGCTGCTTGAGCCCTATGGCATGAAAGTCATAGGTCAGGCGATTGCTATGTTAGCAATATGGGGATTGCTCGGGATGCCGTTGATCCAGGCGTATCGTTTCTTTTCAGTACCTGGGAGGTTTGGGACGGTGAATCGTGGCCGAGCAGTATTTTCAGTAGTTGTATTTGCGGCAATCGTTACGGCAATCATGATGATCCCGTTACCGCATTATGTTCGCTGCCCGATGATCGTTCAGCCGCAGTTGGCCGAAAGCGTTTATGTTGAAGTGCCGGGGAATTTGAAAGGCGTCTATGTGAGTCTGTGGGATTACGTCGAAAAAGACCAGCCGCTGTTAGAATTGGAAAGCGGTGAGTTGGAGTTGCAGATCTCGAAACTCGAAAGCAGAATCCGGGAACGGAAGTCAGAATGCGAAACGATTCAGCGGGCTTCGCAATACATTCATAAAGATCAGGATCTATCGAGCCAATTGTCGGTAGCCCAAGCTGGTTTGGAATCGGCTCGAGCTGATTTGCAGCAGCGTGAAAAGGACTTGCGTTTACTACAAGTTTCAGCCGGAACCAGTGGCGTACTGGTGCCGCCGACCTATTCGCCTGAACAAAAATCGGAAGATGGAGAGCTGGCAACATGGACAGGGTACCCTTCTGAACAACGCAATATCGGTTGTTACCTTGAATCCAGCACCGTTATCGGTCGAATCGTGCCGGATCAGTCAAAATTGGAAGCGGTTTTAGTGGTCGATCAAAACGAGATTGAATTTGTAAAGCAGGGACAGGAAGTTGAATTGTTCATTGATACAGTTCCCTGGAAAACATTTGATTCGCAAGTCGAAACGATTTCGACCACGAAGATGAAATCGTTGCCCAAGGGTTTGTCAGGTCGCTTTGGCGGCGAAGTTGCGGTCAAACAGAATTCTCGTGGAGAAGATGTTCCGCAAAGTGCAACCTTTCAGGTAAGTGCTCCTTTTGATTCTCAACAGCGCTTGGTGCTTGATGGTTGTCTTGGACGCGCCAAAATACGCAGTGGCACTCGTACCGTTGGCAATCGAATCTGGCGATTAGTGCAACAAACGTTTCGGTTTGATTTGTAGTGGCCGCTTGATTGCGGCAATGAAATGCTGAAGTCAAATGGAACTTCACGCGAACGCTGACACGAACACTCAAGCCACTTCGCAATAGATGAGCGCACAAAAAAACCCGTCCGTAACTCGGACAGGTTCTTTGTATTGCTTTTGGCGAACGTTTGTTCGGCCGAAACGTCGATTCTAAGCCAACGTCGAAACTACGCGTTTGTAAGCAGTTCTTCTTTAGCTGCAATTTCGCTCTTGATGCGATCCAAGTGGCCGGAAGCCTGAATCTTACTTACCAAATGAATTTTGCCTTTGGCAGTGTGAACACCGACAGAATCTTTGGTTTCACACGTGAAATCAACTTGTCGTGGAGTAACGTTTACGATTTCGATGGATCCATTCTCGATTGTGTAATCGACCGAGTACTGGACCTGGCGGTTGTTTTCGTCGTCCTCCCACTTTGCAATTGTGCTTTGCATCATTCTTCTCCACTGAAATTTAGGTGTGTAATTTGTACGCTCTGTGCGCTAAGATCAGTCTCTGTTTTAGTTGAATAATCGGAAACTCAAACTGAAATTTTCAGGAATTTTTCCGAAACGGGCTAACAAGGCAATACCAATTCTTCGTGCATATTCAGTGCGACCGGCAATCTTTACTACGCTGCGATGCGGAAGAAGTTTTATGTCGCTTTATCGATGGTTAGGGGGCCGAAAAGTCGCCTTGGTGTTTGGCACATGTTGAAGCTACCAATTGGACGCCCGCAGCAATCTGCAGTCTTTCATCGGTGGACATCTATTTATGGCGATTGGATGATGCCTGTGTGGGGCAAAGCTGGACACAGCTTGCACCTGCCTGCAAAAGGTGCAGTTGTCGACCTTGATGACAATTCAGAGGACGATTTTCCGTTGGAGATTAGCTCTTTAGCTGAGTGGCCCCAATCATGGCTATCTCTGATATTCACCGTCGCTAAATAGCTTGATCTCATCGATTTGGGTGCATTTAAGGGTAGCCGAAACAGGAAATTTGAAAGACGATCAGAGGTCGGAGACGACGGTTGTGAACATTGTTCTGCGATTGGATTGGTGATGTGTATTCGAATAGCAAACGAGTTCTTTAGGATTTTGCGGGTTGTATCAAAGATCTTGGGCCTCGGTTAGCAATTGATCTTACTTCCTTTGGCAACGATGACTGCAATTTGTTTATACTGAAACTTCGAATACGAACTCCGAATATAAGCGCCCTGTTTGGTCGTTCGATTTATTGCCTGGCTTTTGTGAACTGGTATGAAAACTTTTGAACTAAGTGTTTGTCTGCTGGCCTTGGCGATGTTCGTCACGGGCTGTCGTGAAAATTCCAACGATGCAGTTGTTGAAAACGGCGATGGCCAAGCGAATGTTGCTGATGCTGCAGAATCCGAATTGGACAAAGACGGTTATTTTCCGGTTTTCGATTCGGACTATGGTCAGAATACGATCTCGAATCGAATGCAAAAGAATTTTACCAACTTTTATAACACGGAAGATGAATCTGAATTTCTTCATTTAAAGTCCGCGGGACTAAAAATTTACCAGCCTGAAAATTTACCGGTCACGGAAAAGTTCACTGGGTTTTTAAGTACCGAAGCAGGTGCGAGTGTAATAGTACTTACAAGTCCGTTCTCGATGGAAAAAACGATTTCGCAAATTGTTGCCGATTCCATCAGTGGTGGCAGGACCGGGATTTTGTATAGGCGGGAAATCGAGATTGACGGTCGTCAAGGGGTTTTTTATCTCGTTCGCGAGACTTTGGCCGGCGGCTATGTAACGAAATGCATTACCGCTTTTGGCAATGATGAATTCTCATGGATTGTAACTGGCACGTTTAACGCGGAACTGGAAGCTGATTTTGGCGAAGAAATTCTTAAAACATTGCTCAACATTAAGGTAGCAGAAGAAGAGAGATTACCGCCCGGTGAGGATGTTGATTTCACGATAGAATCCAACGGTCGCTTGGTGATTACCGATGGATTCGTTGACAAGGTTGTTTTCACATTGACTGGGAAGTTTCCAGGAGAAATAACCAACAAAGAACCGGTGTTTCAAGTGGGTAAATCCCTGGTCAAGTTCGATGTTGAAAACAGGAAACAGGTGGCCAGTCGATTAATCAGCCCAACACCTGCTTTTCGAATCGATCTTGTTTCTTCTGAGCGGGAGATGAAGGTTAATGGTCTTGATGGTTTCGAATTTGTTTCTATCGGGACGGACATTTCGACCGATGAGCAATTGGTCATATACTCGGCTATCTTGTTTAGCGAAGAGACTGGATACGTAATCCATGGATGGGCAAGTTCCGCGAACGAAACAAGTTACGTTTCTGATTTTCGAGCGTTAACAGAGTCTTTCAAACTCAAGGAAAAATAACGCCATAGGATGGTTACCATCGCAACTTCCAGCACTTTTTCATGATCGAACCTTCTATGTTTGCTGTACCTTATCTCAAGTCCTTTAAGCCGTTTGGCAAACTCATTGTCGCGTTGGTGATTCTCCAGCTCAGTGACTTTGCAACTAATCCGGTTTGTTCGCAGCGGCCTGAATTATCGCCCCGTGCTGTCGCATCCGAATACGACGCCTGGGCTGGATCGTCACTTGGGATTCGGCTGAATTTTACACAGCCAAAGCCTGAAATATTTGATATCCACGAACATGTGGCTGATTCCAGTCCGTTTTTGAAGAACGATCGACTAGTGTCGATTGGTAATCTTGAATTTCCAGGCTCCGACGTTGAAGACCTTGCTGAATTGCTGGATCGGTGCACACCGGGTTCTGAACTTTCCGCGCGTGTCGAACGCGGTGCTGAGCAATTGCAATTGAAAGTAACAACGTTTCGCAAAGAATTAGTCGATATCGCTGCTATCTTTCGACGTCTGAATACGAATCAGATTATTAAGGACCATCTTGCGGCAACCGATCGACCGGATCTATTGGAAAGTTTTCGTCAGAAGGCTGCCGAAGCGGTTCGCGTCAGCCAATCGCCCCGTCTAGCCGCTGAAGCGATCAATCGAATCATCGATGAGATTGGTGTTTCGCATACGGCAATGATTCCGGCTAGTTCGGGCATAGGATTTTCTGCGCAGCCTCATGGAAGCATTGGGCTGGTTTTGCAGCGTCATCAATTCAAAGGTCAAACGGGCTATTTTGTGGTCGACATTAAGCCGGGTAGTCCGGGATTTCAGTCGAAAATCCTCTTGGGCGATGAGGTATTGAGCGTGAACGGAATCGAGCTGGATAAATCGCGTCGGTTGAAGCTGTCGGGTCATGAAGATCGATACCAGATGTTTGTCATTGAAGCAGCGATTGACGAAGTGTGTGAAGTTGAATATTTGCGGACGCCTTTTGATGACAGTGAAATTGCGACCTTGGTTTCCACGCAAGACCCCAGCACGGTCGCATCTTTGAGAGCCAGCAAGCGGAATATCGTTTGTAACCAGGCCAAGATTGGTTATTTGCGATTCTGGAATCTCATGTCGATGGGGGTCAACGGCGTTTTGGCGGACACGTTGAATACCGACTACGCGGATTACGATGCGATAATTTTGGATTTGCGTGGACGTGGAGGCATCATCCCGGCGGTACTTGCACTGAACCGAACCGTGGAAAAGATTGACAAACCGGTGGTAATTACGATCGACGGACTAACGCGCAGCGCCAAAGAAATGCTGGCTTACTTATTAAAGAAGCAGGAAAACGTATTGGTCGTCGGACAGAAAACCTCGGGTGCGGTTACTGGAGCCACCGTCATGAAATTGCCGTCAGGAAATTCTTTGATGTTTCCAGTCGCGTCGGCAGATACTTTGAAACAATTTATCGATGGGGCGGTTTTGGAAGGTGTCGGTGTCGAACCCGATGAATTTGTCGAACATTTTGTTCCCTATTGTGCAGGTAACGATCGAATTTTTCGCTACGCCGTTAAACGGGCTGCGGAACTAGTCAATGCAAGTAGCGACGTTGCCGGCGCCGCTAAATAATAGTTAGAGCTTTCACGGCAAGTGGGATAAAGAACTGGCTGGCATGCGAGAGCAGGCAGTTCAAATCGTCTAGTTCAAGTCACTTAAGTCGATCTGATGCCCTGCTTCAGCGAGCAGATTTTCTAATGCTTTAGTCAGGTCTTTGCCAAGTACGTCTTTGTAGCGGATCGTCCCTTGGCCATCAATCAGATAAACTGTTGGCCACGCGTCGATGTTCCAGGCTTTTGCTATTGGGCCGCGAGTCCCCTCGGTTCCGTTCCAAAAATGTCGCCAACTTAATCCTTCGCGCTCAACCGCGTCTTTGGCAAACTCAAGGCTATGGTCTGAATTCATTCCAATCAAGACAAACGGCGTTCCGGATAGGCGTTGAACCAATTCACGTTCTTCAGGATACATGGCTCGGCAAGGTCCGCACCAATGCCCCCAAAAATCCAACATGATAATTTTGCCTTGGTAGTCGCTTAGCTTAAATTCGATTCCATCCAAATCTTTGCCAACAAGTTCGGGTGCGGGTTTTCCGATGGCCAGGTTTTCAAACTCATGTAAATCGGATGCCGCTGAATCATCAAAAGTGACGCCTCTTTGATACTTTATGCCTGCGTATTTTTCGATGACTTCGTTCAGATAGGCGACCATTTCGGCGTCTTGTTCGGGTGTGCGTTCTGATAGAAGGTATTGCTGTTGTGTTTCAGGAAGTTTGGCGAGAACGATTGGGTTGTTTTTGAACGCTCTTTTGTACTCGGGTAAATTTTTGACATAAGTTGTGAAGCCCATAATCGCCGTTGCCCGCATCTTACCTTCAGGCGCGTGCTTAATCATCAATTTCAACCAACCTTCGATTTCGGAACTGGGAGCATCCGTGTACAGGCTTTGAATAATTTTGCCGTAATCCAACTTGGTCGGAAAGGTTTCGATCAAGTGTTTCATTTGCTCGTCTTTTTGATCTCCCTTCGATCGAGCAATGACCTCGAGTGTGGCGTTAACGGCTGTGGGCGTTTCGCAATAGTTCTTGCTGAGCTCGATCAAGTCAGCGATGTAACCAGGAAGCGGGTCGTGTTCGGCGAAGATGGTCTGTTGTACGGACTCCGATTTTGCCGTACCAATTTTTTCCTTGAGAGATTTAAGATCCGCCTGGAATTGTTTCTGCAGGTCCGAGTACCGCTGTTTTGCAGATTCCTGATCTGCTGGATCGTGGTCGGCGACCAATCCAGAATTTGAAGCGACTTGGGTGTCAGTTTGCACATTGCACCCAGAACAAATAACGAAGATTGCAAGTGTCAGCGTATGTAGTGTTTTCATATCGATAGTTTGGACTGATCTGTTTCGAAAAGCAAGACAATGCCAGCTCCCACCAAGTAAGGCTGTGCGATTGCGAACTTTACAGTAAATCCGCTGTTTTGGCTTCTCAGGAATCCCACAAATGTGAGGCATGAGTTTCTGCTGTATGCAAGTTTTGAGGAATTGTCAAAATTCTATAAATGTTGACGGGAAAGTTGAGAGTCAATCGATAGCTTTTCGCAGGCAAATGATACTTATGAATCGATTTCAGAGGTTCTTTTCTTTGGTGCCCTTTTTTTTTCTTGCACTTGTCAGTCGATAGCGTCTGGATTGGAATTGGATGTTGAAACAGAGTTGTTGGTGGCATCTGTATCAGCCTCGTTTTCGCTTATTGGATTAGCTTCCCAAACAACGATGCTACCTTCCTTGGTATTGGTGGCGATTTTTCGTCCATCGCTACTGAATACGACGCGGGAATTAATAGGCAAATTTGTCGGTGCATGAGAACTGCCTGCTAAATTTAGCAAGCGATTTCCTGTTTCGGAATCACACAGATAGACCAAGCCATCGTAGCCAGACAACGCAAATCGGCGACCGTTGGGGCTGAATCGAATACAGCATACTTCACGTGGTGCGTCCAACTCAAACACGGCTTCGCCATGTTCAATATCATAAATCCTGCCAATATTCAGACCTTTCAATGCGACCCCCAGGCGTTTACCATCGGGAGAGAAATCCAGAAATTTTGGATTCGCACCTTCTTTCAGATGGAATTGAGACTTGTGTTTAAGCGATTCTATATCGTCGAATTGGCATGAATCATGATCGGCCAAATCGATTACCGTTACTTCTTGTTGGCGCGCCACCGCCAGTTGGGCTCTATCAAAAGCTAATGCCTTGACTACTCGGTCGTCTTTGAAAGTAAAATGATGAACCGGCTGGTGATAGGAAGCTTCCGTCCAGTCGTCTACCCTGGGCAACATTTCTTGAGCATTGTAGATCGCAATTTCGGCAGTAGCATTTTTTCCAGCGACCACGACAGTGTTCAAGTCGCGATTCCATGCGGCACTGTTGATCTCTTTGAATGGAACATCAAACTTGCAAACCAAAGACCAGTCTTCAACAAACCAGATTCCCATTTGGCCGGTATTGGCTGGGTTGCGATTTGGGAAAAACGGATCCTGCTCAAGGACAGGTGCAAGCAGAAATTTACCGTCGGGGCTAATTGCAAAATCGGTTCGGGGCCAAATTATTGAGCATGTAACATCGACATTGCACTGTTTGGATGGGGTGCGGTCATAATTAAATGAGCCGGCATTATATTGAGTTTCGCCACTTTCATAATTTTTCAGCTTTCGGCATACGTAATTCACTCGATTGCCATCGGGTGAGAAACAAAAATCGGACATCCTGCAATATTCTTTTCCGGTTTCATATACTTTCTTTTCAACCGAACGTTCCAGATCCCAAATTTTTGCAGTCCCGTCCAAGCTGGAAGTGACCATCCATTTTTCGTCACTGCTAAAGTCGCTACACGTGACGGTTAAGCTATGCCCCAAGTAGGTCTTTGAATACCATTTCGCGTTCCTGCGGTTTTCGATGAAAACTCGACCACCGTAGTCATTGTAGCTGACCACGTTTCCCGATTTGGCGATCTTGCCGCAGAAAAGCTGGTCGCAATGGAATTCATTTATTGTTTTCAGGCGGGTGCCTGATGAAGTGTTCATTGGAGCCATCAACAACAAGTTGTCTTCGGCTCGAACAGAAATTTGCTGACAGTCATGAGTCGCAGCGATATCGAAAGAGAATTCAGGTAGTGAATCAGACTCAGTAAGAAGCTTACCTTGCGAATTGTAAATCTGAATCTGGCGTTGGTCTCCAATAAGGGCGACGTCTGTATCGCAAACGAATGTGCCCTGTCTTCCTGGTCGGCTCCACAATACTTCAAGTGTTTCTGAATCTCGTACTTCTACTGGCGAAGGAGAAGTTAGAATCCGTTGACCGTCGTCAGAGTAATGGACCTTGTAAAAATCAGGTCGCACATATTTGGTCAACAAATTCTTGTCGAACTCTCCACTCAATTCTACTGAATGCAGTAGTTGTCCATTTTCGGCCCCCCACGTTCGCAAATATCCACGAATGTTATTGTTCGGCACCGTGTCGATTGCGATGGTCGTCAATTCGGAACCATCGGGCTTAAATGCGACTGAAGTAAATATGCCTTCCGGTTCATCCAACGTAAATTCAGGCTGACCGCTGTTGGAATTCCATACGATTACTTCACTTCTTTTGTCAAATTCGTAGCTGACTAGTTCCGCGGTATGAACGGTTGCGATTTGCTGATCATTTGGGCTGATTTGAACATCGTAAACGTAAGGAAGACTTCCCTGTAGTGTCATTTGCGAAGTATCGATTTGCTGGTGCACAAAATTCCATTCCCAGCCAGGTTGAAGCGCCGAGCCAATCGATTGTCTTGAATTTCGGGATTCAGTATTCCACTTGTTTAACAGCGAACCTGTGTCTTCGATCCTTTTTTCTTCGATGAATTTTTGCGCGAGCTGCATGTCGCTCGCATATTCAGCGTGAAGCGCGGCTAATCGCTCCTGGTTTGCAAGCTTATTGGCCAGGATTGCTTCTTTGCGAGCTATTTCTGTTTTTATTCCTTCAGCACGAAGCATCTCAAGCGTGTTTTCGCTGCTTAACCACATGGTTGTTGTCAACGGAAAGCCAACGGCGACCAAGGCGAAAACGCACGCCGCGAGACTTGCGGTCAAAGGCCTGCGTTTTACCCAACGCATTGTTTTTTCAGTTATGCTTATCGGACGTGCCGAAATTGGAAGTCCTTTGATAAAGCACTCAAGGTCCGCTGATAACTCGGCAGCTGTCTGGTACCGATTGCGAGAATTTCGAGCAATCGATTTTAGAATAATGGTTTCCAGATCACGCGGAATGTTTGGGTTGATTCGTCTCGGTCGTTTTGGTGCGTCACCTTGCGTGATGCGTTCGATTAAGCTGCCATGATCCTCTTCCGAAAAAGCCGGTTGAAGTGTAGCCAGTTCGTAAAGGGTCAGGCCAAGAGAATAAACGTCACCAGATTCGCTCCACGAACCTCCAAAAATTTCTGGAGGAGCATAACGGAGCGTCCCAATTATTTCACCGGAGATCGTTTGATCGCTCTGTCGGCGTAATTTCGCCAAACCAAAATCACTGACCCAGGTTGTCCCTTTTTCATCGATCAACAAGTTGGACGGTTTGATATCTCGATGCAGAACCCCGTTTTCATGAGCGTACTGCAATGCGCTGGAAACCTGCGCCCCGATGCGAGCAATGTTCAGATATGCTTCTGAACCCAATAGCCGGTGTTCCAGTCTTTCGCTATTGCAGTCGGCTGCCATTGATTGCTGACACGCGATTGCTTCGCGAACTACATTGTCAAGACTCTTACCATCGATGAATTGCATTGCAAAATAGGGTATGCCATCGTGGACGCCTGACCCATAAACTTGAATAATGTTCGTGTGATGCAGCCTTGCAACCGCTCGGGATTCACGACGAAACCGAAGAGCTGATTTTGGGACATGCAAAGGATGCGAGGCCAGCGTCTTGATGGCGACCGTTCGGGCCAGGCTTTCTTGAATCGCTTCATAAACGATTCCCATTCCCCCTTGTCCGATTTGGCGCACGATTCGGTAGTCTCCGTATCGTTCTGGAGTCTGCACGTCATCAGTGGTTATTGTTTCTGAGTGGTCGCTGGTTGCGAACCAGTCATCGAAGCCGGCTTCGGCCTCGTCTTTGAAGCCTGGAAATCGACCGAGGTAGCCGCCGCGGCTCAGCACTTCTCCTAACTCACTGCGCAGTTCGCACTCCAGTGAAACCAACTCTCGCACAACAATCGGCTTCATGGCATCAGACACCTGCGCAACGTAAGCTTCGATCGACTTGCGGTCGTCGCCTTTCCATGCTTTCTCGAACGATGTGCAGATTTCGTCCAGTTCGAGATGTCGTTCCCGCCGGACGCTGATTGATTTCACGATACTATCAACTGGTTACAAAATAATGTGTGTGTCTCTGATTGCAATTGTAGCCAATTACCTGGATTCAAGAAATCGCTTGGCAGCAGCGCATGCTATTTGCTTTCAATCAGAACATGGGGCGCAAATAACTACCAGAGCAATGCGTGGGTGTTTTTGATATACGTATCTATTTGATACACATAACTAATTGATCTGCAAATCACGCAACAAAACGGTTTGGCGGACAATTGGTTTTCCAGCTGCTCCAAAGCCTTCAAAGTGAATTCGAGTCGACGCCGGTTTCGTTGCCCAATCCACACGAATCAGACCGAAATTTTGTTCTCGTTTGACAGGACCAACGCGGTATTGGTTTGGTTCGTCGACGGACTGAGAATCCTGCGTTAGCCCACTGCTGGTAAAATCCCAGATCGGATAACTTTGCGTGCGGCTGTCGTCACAGCTGATTTCCATCAAGTGCCGGTCGCCAGAAATCACGATTACGCCCGACGCATTTGTCTGATGGATCATCTGATAAAGGCGTTGTCGCTCGTGGGGGAAATTACCCCATGTTTCCCAGCCATGTTCATCGGCGACAACTTGAATGCTGCTGGCAATGATTCGAATTTCGGCGGGCATTCTCAGTTGCCGTTGTAGCCAATTCCATTGTTCAGAACCGAGAATGGTTGTCGACGCGTCGGTGCTTCCATTGTAAGGCCCCTTGCCATCGACTCGCTGTTTTCGGCGCGTAAGTTTGTCACGGTGGAAACGAGTGTCAAGCATGATGACCTGTATGCGTTGGCCGACATTTCCAAATATTTGCGAATGATAAATTCCTTGTTGCTGATGGATTGGGTGTTGTGCATCGAATCCAAAAAACCGTATGAATTCCTGTTGGCTTTCTTTTCGCAGTCGAAAATCATTGCCCATGTCGTTGGCGCCATAATCGTGATCGTCCCAAGTCGCCATCAGTTTGCAATGTTGTTTCAGTTTTATGTATCCTTCTTTCTGACCAAGCGCATCATAGGCTTCGCGAATTCGATTGACATTGGGGACGGGCTTCATAACCATTTTGCCATCCTCCATCCAGAAATCCGCATAATGATTGTCGCCAATCATCAGAAACAGATCGGGTTCCTTCGCAATAATGTCTTCCCATACGGGTTGCTTTTTTCTTTCTCGCGCACACGAACCGAATGCGATCACGGAAACCGCCTGGCCGTTATGCGTTTGTGCACACAGATGGTGATTTGCCGCAAAAAGAACCCAACATAGTCCCAACAATAAAGCTGATTTCATTTTCGTACTTTAAATCTAAAAAGTCTGACTGCCTAACTCTATGGTTATTCAAAGAGTTGCGTGTTTGGAAAGTGCAAAGCTCGAACGCGGCTCAAAATTACCTCAAAGTAAAATCGTTGCGTTTCGTTCGAGCTTGGATTTAGATCCCCGAGACATTACGAAAAAAGGGCTGCCTGGCGATGGCCCGACAACCCTTGAATAAAATTTTTGTTACTCGGTCTGTTTTTCTATAGAGTTAAAACAGTAACCGAAACTTACAGTGAGTTGATCAACAAATCGACGAATCCAGGAACGTCTAACAAATCAACAACACCATCTCCGTTTATGTCACCTTCACGCTGGAACATACCGTTGGTAATCGAATCGACAAAAGCACCGATGTCCAACAATGAAATCTGACCATCGTTATTGCAATCGCCTAACAGGAAGCGATCAAAGGTTACGATTCCCTGGGTGTCGATCTCAGGCAGAAAGCCACTGAGATCCTGGACGAGAGTTAAGCTGTTGTCAGCTTCAATCTTGTAAGCACTGATTTCACCGCTCAAGCCTTCAAGCTGATACAAATACTTACCATCATCAGTAACATCCAAGTCAATAAAGCCGTCGGTGGTGCCAAATACTTCAGGACCTGTAGTTCCGCCATTTGCGAATCCAGATACACCCTGCGCCGCGATCATCTCCAACAAATCAGGCGTTCCATCATCGTTCAGAGTGAAACTACTGATCGAAGCGTTGATCGCGTTGGATACAAAGAACGTACGGCCATCGATGGCGAAGTCGATCCAACAGGTTGTCAACTGATTTCCTGGATCGAATGGGCTGCCAGCCGGATCACCCAATGCGACATCTTGAGCGATGTCTGCAAGTGAGCCATCACCAAGCAATTCGTATACCGAAATGGAACCGGCTTGAAGTGCTGGAAGTGCTGGAGGTGCACCTGCTGAATTAAATTCGCGAGCTTCTGTAACGACCACGAATTCGCGTCCGCCGATCACGGCAGTATCGAAATCGATCGCACTGGCAAGATTTCGCTCATCAGGGTTTCCAACGGTCGTTCCTGTTGCTGCGCCAACCATACCAGCCACTGAGCCATTTGCGTTTATATCAAGCACAACCACTGAATTGGCAGCACCTGAGCCAGGCAAGGCTGATGAACCAGCGGTAATAGAAGTCACAATCAAACGCGTTCCATCGGCAGAAAAGCCGACGTCGGCCGGACGATTGTCAAGGTTAAAGGTTGAGCCTGCGACAGGAGTCAGAATTCCGTTGGCATTGATTGTGAATCCGGTGACGTTTCCTTCATCGTTGGGTTCGCCGCGTGGAATTGTAGGATCGCCAAGAGCAAATCCGTCTCGATCGATGTTAGATACGAAAATCAATCCGTCGCTGTAAGCAAGACTGTTTGGGCCAACGCCACCACTGTTGATGGTGCTAACTTTAGTCAGGCTGAAATCGTCTTCGATCAGGAATGATGTGATCGTATCGCTACCTGCGTTGACGCACACAAGGCAATCATCGTCAGTAACAATAATTGAATCCGCTGAAATCAAAGGATCAAGCCCTTCGCCGCCATCGAATTCCGTTGAACCGAGTCCACCGGTTGGGAAATTACCAATCAAAGCCAGTTGTCCGCCAGGGTTAATGCCGAACGCGACAACGTCATTGGAAAGCAAACCGTTTGTCATGGTATAGACAACGCCTTCCACTGGCGGTCCTGAAACAGCGACCAAGCCTTGAGTGTCAACTTCTGGAAGATATCCGGTCAAGTCCTGGATTTGAGTCAATGAAGCGCCGTCGATTTCGAAAACGCTAATCGCTCCACTCAATCCTTCAAGCTGGTACAGATAGCGACCGTCTTCAGACACGTCGAGATCGATGAATCCATCAGTGGTGCCAAATACTTCTGGGCCTGTTGTACCACCGGTTGAGAAACCAGAAACGCCTGCACCGGCAACTTCTTCGATGATGGTGCCTTCGCCGTTGCCGTCAATGAAAAGGCTACTGATGGTTGCGTTGATTGCGTTACTTACGAAAAACGTTTGTCCGTCTTCAGCAAAATCGATCCAGCAAGTTGTTAACTGGTTCGAAGGATCGAATGGGCTACCAGCCGGGTTGCCAATCGTAATATCCTGGTCGGTGTCTACCAAGCTGCCATCATCCAACAATTCGTAAATAGAAACAGAGCCAGCTTGAAGCGCTGGCAATGCAGGTGGAGCACCTTCAGAATTGAATTCGCGTGCTTCGGTAACTACCACAAACTCGCGGCCGTCAATAACGGTCGTGTCGAAATCGATAGCACTGGCAAGGTTTCGATCGCTTGCGTTTCCTACTTGAGTGCCAGTTGCAGCTCCAACCATACCGTTAACGATGCCATCGGCAGCAACGTCCAGAACGACAACTGAATAAGCGGCGCCTGGGCCAGGCAATGCTGCCGAACCAGCTGTGATAGAAGTCACGATCAAACGCGTTCCATCGGCAGAAAATCCAAGGTCAGCCGGACGGTTGTCCAAGTCAAAGGTTGAACCAACGATAGGGGTTAACACACCCAATTCGTTCATGAAAAATCCGCTTACGTTGCCTTCATCGTTAGGTTCGCCACGTGGAACCGATGGATCGCCAAGTGCGAAGCCGTCCCGGTCGATATTGGAAACAAACAAAAGGCCATTACTATACGCGAGGCTGTTGGGACCAACGCCACCACTTGCGACGGTGCTGATGAGTGTCAGCGAAAAATCGTCTTCGATTCTAAAAGACGATACGGTATCGCTGCCCGCGTTAACGGTTACCAAAAACTGCTCATTCTGGACTGCAATGATCGAGTCAGCGGAAATCAACGGATCCAGTCCTTCCCCACCATCAAATTCGGTTGAGCCAAGCCCGCCCGTCGAATAGTCTCCAATGTGGAATAGCGTACCATTCAGGTTTCTACCAAACGCGGCGATTTCATTGCCGTCCAGAGCATTAGTTTGCACGTAAACTGCACCCTGTGGCACAGCTTGGGCGTTGACTTGACCGTTGGTTGCGATGAGCAACGAACAAGCAGCCGAGCAGTAGGCCAAGGCATTTAAAAAATTAAGCTTTTTCATTTTTTCACTTTTAAAAATTTTGTAGTTCGGAACGAGTACTTCTTTACTTCTCTATAACGAATTCGTTTGTCAATTAATTGACTACGAATAGATGGAGTTTCCACCAAACACTTACTCGAATTTCTGAAAATTATTTTGTGTGTGAATCAGATCGCAGATTTTGTTTTTTCAATGACCGTAAACGTATGGCCGCATACGTTGCCGGCGAGAAGGTGTTATGATGTTCACGAATTTAAATCGCGATGCATGCACCTTGGTAGATTGCATTGCTTGATAAATGTAATAGAGAACAGTAGTAGAAAATGACTAGTGTTGGCTGGTTGATTGTCGTGGATCGACTACTGGCCATCACGCTGTTGTTGAAGACTACGCTTAATTTTTTGACGAGCCTCGTCGGAAAGCGTGAAATTGGATTCAGTGTTTAGAGAATTTTGAATCTTGTTGTCGAGGGCCTTCAGTTGTCGGTTCAGCAGTTTGCTCTTTTTACAAATCATGCAGTGACATTTTACGGCTAATGTTTCGGCCCAGTGCAAAGGACGGTCCAGAGATTCGCTAGTCAATTCGGCTGATCCTTGACAATCGAGCGTCAAAATGAACCAAATAGATTTGAGAAAGCGCACGGGTGACCAACCGGTAGCATGCTGGGAACTAGTGGTAGTTATTCGGCGTGTGCCCATTTCGATTCAATACATTTCCGCAACAATAAACGCGTCCTAAACATTCGAACCGAAAAATTAGATGCGGAAATTCCTAGTTCATTACTCAAATCTTCGATACTTTTTCCATCAGATTCCATTTTTGTGAGGAAAACATCAAGTAAATGCTGTGGAATACGTGAATAGCAGTCCTGAATTATTTTCCAAAATTCTTCCCGCTCGATTGCAGTACTGAAATCGTCGTTTGAAATGTCAGGATGCAATAATTTGCCCAGATTTGTGGAGCTATCCTCACACTCGGACATATGCTTTTCCACGGTCTTTTTCTTGCGATAGTGCGAAAACATCTCATTTCGCAATATTGTTACCATCCAAGTCCTGATAGAAGCGTCGCCCCGAAATGAATCCAGCTTGACGATAGCTTTCAGCAATGTTTCTTGAACAAGGTCTTCGGCCAAGTAAGCGTTTTGGACTCGAGACATTGCGTAGCTGAATAGATAATCACCGTACAGATCGACAAACTGATCTGGGTCATGAGCTTTAGGATTTTCAGATTCGCCACTTTCGGGGCCGGCGGGCGATTGAATTGGTTTCATATCGCAAAGGGTAACAACGCAAGCCATGTGACAATGTTGCATTCTTCACAATACAAAAATAAACGCTGACATTTAACAGTCAAGTCGATTACGTATTCACGTTCACAAAAAGTGTCTCAGGTCAGGACGCAATGACGCGTTGCTACCGATGCTAATGATCGTCGAGCAGTTGTTATTGCAAAAACGGATTCGTTGCTCGCTCGTGACCGATGCTCGAAGGTTCTGAGTGGCCGCAAACAAATTGATACTCATCATCCAGAGTCATGATTTTTTCAGCGATACTGTCGAGCAATTCCTGGTGGTTACCACCGGGTAAATCAGTTCGACCGATCGAACCGCGAAACAACACATCGCCCATCAAGATTAACTTGTGTGCGTGGTTGACGAACACAACGTGCCCAGGCGCGTGGCCGGGGCAGTGTCGGACCTCGAATTCATGTTCGCCAAGCTTCAGAATCTCGCCTTCGTCCAGCCATCGGTCGGGTCTGGCGTTAAACATCCCGCTCAATCCATAGCCACTTGCGGTCGTTTCGATATTATCGAGCAACATCTTGTCAGCTTGATGCGGTCCAATAATTTCAACACCAAACTTTGCCTTCGCAGCTTCAGCGCCGCCAGCATGATCAAGATGGCCATGCGTCAACCAAACTGCTTCGACTTTCACTTCGAGCTGCTCAATCGCACTGACAATCTTTTCAACTTCACCGCCTGGATCCACGACGACAGCGATTTTCGCTTCGTCATCGAATACGACGCAACAGTTTTGTTGGTATTGAGTGACGGGCACAATCGAAATTTGCAGCATATTCAACTTCCTTGTTATTGAAATCAGTTGCTTTTGAGTTTATCGATAAGCTCAATCGCATTACTTGGTTCCAAATGGAAGTCGTTAAATTGGACTTTGCCATTTTTGTCAATGACGACCACCCAGGGCGTACCTCCGGATCGATACTTTCGCATTATGTCTGGCGAACCACGATCACCCGCACTTTGGCCAAACGGAATTGGCAACTTATACTTTGCGGCCGTTGGAGCAAGTTTTTTGGCCGTGTTGGTGCTGTGCCCTTCGAATGTAGTTTGAATGACTGCAAATTTAACATCCGCGTCGCTCTTATACTTGTCATGCAGCGTCTTCAAATTTGGGAATCCTTTTGCGTGGCAACCTGGGCACCACGATTGAAAGAAATAAAGATAGAGCACCTTTCCCTTGTAGTCACCGACATCCAGTTTGGACTTTCCATCTGGCAATTGGTGCCATTGAGAGACGGCCCAGTTGGGTGCTTGTTGACCAGCAATCCCATGTTTTCTCTTTTGCGTGCTTTGTCCTGACAAGAAGCTGCTGACCAGCAAACAAATCAACATGGTTTGCCCAACAACTAAATATTGTTTTCTCATCTGAATTCCCTCGTTTGAATTGGTTTTAAAGTTTGACGAGTGCATTCGCAAATGCTTACTGTTATTCAATGAAAACACATTCCTGTGGTTATTTGCTTGGCAGCAAACTGGATTGGCAGCAAGAGCGGTGACGAAAAAAGGGACGCCAAACGGCGTCCCTTATTATTCATCTGCTTCGGTTTACATGAATCCGTTCATCTTTTCCATCAGACCGTCGACAGCTGGCTTAAGCTTGCCAAGAATGCCTTCATCCGAAATGCCTTCCATAGCTGCTTTGACGGCGTCACCAAACTTGGTCATCGCGGCACCAACAGCAGTCTTTGCAGGCCCTGTCAGTTTGTCGATTCCCATGCCGTCCATTGAGCCGCTAAGATCGCTAATTTTTGATGTCAGACCATCAACATTGTCAGCAGTAACATCTTTGAATCCATCGGTGATACCGGTGAATTTTTCTGTTACGCCTTGCATGTCAAAATCACCGAAGTCAACATCGGCCATCTCAGCAGCCTTGCTCGCGGCGTCGCCAGCCATTTCTTTGGCAGCATCGCATCCTGTAAATGCGACCATAAAAGCCAGCAATAGCAGGCTAATTCGATTTAGATTTTTCATAATTTGATTCCTTGGATTGGAAGTGGAAGAGTTAAGTTAACTAATACACAGCAGAAGGTAAGTCATTATCCCGATTATGAAAAGAGCCCATAATCGTATAGCTCCAATGCCAAACGCAAATTCGAGCCCAAATCGCACCGAAAAATTGCACAACTTGCCTGGTCTTTCCATCTACATATTTTGTTCACCAGATTGGTAGGAATTGCATCCACACGTGAAGCATTGAATGGCCCACATCTTGCTTGATTCGAATACAGGGGTTTTTACACCGGCGCGACCACAGGCAGCGTTGGTTCCAATGCGACCCATTGCAATAAGCTGCTTCAGCTGAGTCGAGTAGCAAATGAAAATTGATCACGCCGGGATAGGCTTGTTTTTTTACGCAGAAACTAAGAATTAGCGATACACATTCAGCTTCACTTAAAATTCGTGCTCGGTTAGAACGCCATCAGCACGGCCAGCGAGAAATCTCAACACTTCAACATTCCCGCCTTCACGAAATAACCTGATGGAGCCATCACAGAATGGTATTTGGCGCGTGGCGCTTTTGTCTTCTCCGGCACCTTATTCTCATTCGCCCGCTATGCTGTTTAAACGGCAAGTTCGCCCAAGCAAAGGTAGTCACGTTCGTGGTCGTCAACCAGCTTACAGCATTGTGACTTTGTCCCAGCGAACGAACGCTTCGATGGCCTCGTATTCGGCCAGTCCCAGGGAGTCAAAGGTATTGGCGGTTGTTCGATTGCGGTCCTCGGCGCGTTGCCAAAACTCTCTGGCGTCGGTTCCAGGAAATAAGGCTCGATCCTTTTGCGATTCATGTTTAAAAATTGCCTCGCGCTTGAGCATTACTTCTTGTGGGCCCAGTGGAACTGCCATTTCAATTTCGTACGGCTCCCATTCGTGCCATGCACCACGGTAAAGCCAAACGTCGCAGTCGGCATACCAAGGGTCAAATTCCACGGCTTTACAAGCTTGCAAGATCGCATTTAAACATGTGCGGTGAGTCCCATGCGGGTCGCGCAGATCACCTGCGGCGTAAACCTGATGCGGTTTTAGTTCGCGATAAAGATCGACAATCATTTGTACGTCTTCATTTGAAATGGGACGCTTTTTGACTTTGCCAGTTTCGTAGAAAGGCATATTCAGGAAATGTAAGTTTTGTTCTTTGACATTGCACAAACGCGTTGCCGCACGAGCTTCACCTTGGCGAATCAAGCCTTTGATCGTTTGGATTTCAGGGCTGTCGACTTGGCCAGGCTTCTTGCCCTTTAGAAATTCTTCGACGTGAAGTTCAAGTTTTGCCGTTTTGCGACGAGCGATTCCAAAGTGCCGATTAAGATCTGCCGCAAATTCGCAGTATCGAATGGCGTCGTCGTCAAAGACGGCGATGTTTCCCGATGTCTGATAAGCGACATGAACATCGTGCTTTTGTTCAACCAACCGAATAAGGGTTCCGCCCATTGAGATGACGTCGTCGTCGGGATGAGGCGAAAAGATCAAAACAGTTTTAGGGTAAATTCGATCGTGATCGCGGTTGTGGTCGCCGGGCTCTTTGTAGATTGCCGGTTTGCCTCCGGGCCAGCCATTGATGGTCGATTGAAGATGTCGGAAGACTTTCAAGTTGATGTCGTACGCTCGACCAAATTCGGCCAGCAAGTCCTGCAGGCCTGCTTCGTTGTAATCTTCTTCGGTCAACTTCAAGATCGGACGCGACAGCTTTTGCGACAGCCATATGACTGCTTTTCGCAACAGCTTTGGAGTCCATTCGACTGAACCCAATAACCATGGGCAACTGAACCGCGTCAATGATTGTGCGGCGGTTACATCCATGATGAATTTTGCATTGGGATGTTCCTGCAAATAACTTGCAGAAACCGACGAACTGATTTCGCCTTCAACCGCTTCGGCAACAATCTCAGCCTTGTGCTCACCAAAGGCGACAATGAAGATCTCACGGCTATTGAGAATTGTCCCGACCCCCATGGTGATTGCGCGTAAAGGAACGTTTTCTTCTCCAAAGAAATCACTGGCTGCATCTTGCCGGGTCAGGCGATCAAGCGTGATCATTCGGGTCATACTGGTCTTTTTGGAGCCCGGTTCGTTGAAACCAATATGTCCGGTTCGGCCGATCCCCAGAATTTGAATGTCGAGCCCACCAGCGTCTTCGATTTTTTGTTCGTATTGTTTGCAGTAATCAAAGACTTGTTCATAGGCCAGCGTCCCGTCTGGAATGTTGATATTTTCTTTTGGGATATCAACGTGATCGAACAAGTGCTCGTTCATGAATCGAACGTAACTCTGTAGTGCTTCGGGTTGCATCGGATAGTATTCGTCCAGATTGAACGTTACTACATTGGCCATTGAAAGTTCACCGGCCTCGTGTTGCCGAACCAGTTCTTTATAGACGCTGACGGGAGTGCTACCTGTCGCCAGCCCAAGCACGCAATTGCGATTTTCTTTTTGGCATTTCCGGATGTTGTCTGCGATATAGCGTGCGATCGCAATGGCACAATCGTGCGCGTGGTTGTAAATCTGGCAGGGGATTTTCTCGAATTCACTTTGCACAGGAGCGATTCTGGCCACGCCCTGCTCTGTCGTCGAATTGTTTGGGTTTTTCGAAATCGTGCTCATCCTGGCCCCCGCATCCGTACTCGTTGTTTTAACTGGCATAACATAATTGGATTCGATGATCCGAATCAATCCGAATCAAACCGAAGCGGCGTTTGGAAAGCGTTTTCAAGAACTAAACCGTTATTGGCTTTGATAGGGCGTAAATTTTGAAGCTTTCACCGTCAAAAATTGGACCGGTGATGGCTAACCGTTGCCGCCGCTCAGCTGCGAAGCGGTGGCAGTAGATAGTCGTGGGTGCAAATCCACGGAACTATAACCCAACACCAATCAAAGGTTCGAAGGAGTGACTGGTGAGCCATCGAGAACATTCCTGTCCTTCGGTGCTTGACTTTTGTCCACATGCCGTGCCTCAGGGACTAATCGCGCGTGGCTATGTCCCTTCGGGACCATCGCACTCGTTACCCACTGCCTCGATTGAACTAATCTCTCGTTGCTAACCGTGTCGCCTTCAGCGGCGAACTGGTTCAGTAGATAGCTGTGGGGCAAACCCACGAAATACGAACGGACCAGGAACCGAATACGAACGGAAACTCGGTCCCGAAGGGAGTGCGCAAACCAGCACAGACGCTGGAATGAACCGCAAAAATAATTGCGGTTCAATTCCAGGCCTAGGCGTTGCAAATTCTTAATCTAGTTGTGCGTCTATGTTGAAGAATCAAAGAAAAAAGGCGGTGGAAAAACTGTGGAAAAACGGTCACCTACCAAAGTTCTCCCCTGTTTCTCCCTAGTTTTCCACCGTCTGATTTCCAATTGCAAAAAAAAAATCGGGAGGGCGCCGGACACCGTCCCGAGCATTATCGTTGAGTCATCTCCCCAGAGCTCAACAATAGATGTGCAGATATACATAGAGTTTGCATTCTCTAAATAATTGCCGTTTAAGCCTTGCACCCGAACAACGGGTTATCGCAATAGCCATCTATCTCTTTATTACTGCGCAAAGGTGAATGGATAAGCTCACAAAATTTCAGAAATCTTTGGAAAACGTTGCAAAACATCGTTTTCAACGATGTTTTTTGTGTTTTGCCAATGACTGAGAAAAGGTATTCTGTGGTGGGACGGACGCTGCATGCAGCAAAATCACTACAAGATTAAGTTCAGCGACAACAACTGACGACTAATTGATGACATGGATGCCAAGCTAGAGAAACTTACACTGCGGATCCAAGCGGGCGATCAAAACGCGTTGGGACCGGCTTTCGAGATGTTTCGCCAGCGATTGCGGTCGGTGATTCGTTCGCGGCTTAACGACCGACTTCGACAAAGAGAAGATGAATCGGATATTTTGCAGGAGGCGTTTGTTGCTGCCGCTGGAGATTTGCCTCGCTACGCAACCAAACCGAGAGTGCCGATCTACATCTGGTTAAGGGGAATCGTAAATCAGAGGCTGGTTGATGCGCAGCGCAAACATCTGGCTTGCCAAAAGAGAACTGTTGATCGGGAAGTTTCCATTCACAACTTCCCGTTCCCGGTGTCCGATTCGTCTGTGGTCGCGAACCAAATTGCCGCCGATCTGACGTCCCCTTCGATAACAGCGTCGAATAAAGAATTGCAGATGATTTTACAAACGGTTCTTGAACAACTCGAACCAATCGATCAAGAAATCATTGCGCTGCGACATATTGAAGGATTGAAAAGTAGCGAAGTTGCAGCGTTGCTGGAAATCAAGCAATCTACCGCAAGCACGCGATACTTGCGTGCCTTGAATAAATTAAAAGACGGTCTCGCGAACGTGATTTAACCATCCGATGGTCGTGAATCCTGTTGTTTCCAAAGTATCAATGAATGAATGACTCGAAACAAATAGATCTTGATTCGATTGCAGAGGAATTCAGCCAGCAAGTTGCATCTGGTAAGAATCCGAGCGTTCAGGAATTTGCCACCAGGTACTCTGAATTCGCAGATGAGATTCGCGAACTGTTTCCGACCCTGGCAGTCATTACAAAGGTTCTTCCAGGTGACGAACCGGAACCTTTGCCGCCAGGCGATTTTCTCAAAAACAAATCCATTGCCGATTTTCGGTTGATCCGCGAGTTGGGTCGTGGAGGCATGGGGATTGTTTACGAGGCCGAACAAATTTCGCTGGGCAGACGGGTGGCGCTCAAGATTCTGCCCACAACCTATCTATTAAGATCGAAACGAAAAGAGCGATTTGACCGGGAAGCTAAAGCGGCCGGACGTTTGCACCACTCCAACATTGTCCCACTTTTTGGAGTAGGAAGTTCAGAGGGTGTGGCGTTTCTCATTATGCAGTTGATTCCAGGCGCGTCGATTGACAAGTTGATTGTTCAACTTCGCCAGGCGAGTCGACTGGACAGCATCTTTGGGCAGATCGACATCGCCCCGAGTATTGAGGACGGCGAAGCGATCGCAACTGGCGGCGAGCGCGATGTCGAAGACTATCAATCGGACCAAGTCGACATTGGTCATGATTATTGGCGAGACGTTGCGTCCATCGGCAAACAAGCCGCCGAAGCGTTACAGTATGCCCACGAACAGGGGATATTGCATCGTGATATCAAGCCGGGAAATCTCATCTCGGATGTTGATCAGCGGATATGGGTTTCCGATTTCGGACTGGCAAAAATTGTCGATTCGGATGACCTTACGAAGACTGGCGATGTCCTGGGCACGATTAAATACATGGCTCCGGAACGCCTTTGTGGTGAATCTGATTCGAGAAGCGATATCTATGCATTAGGTACGACGCTGTATGAACTGGCTACACTGAAGCCAGCTTTTCCCTCGTCAAGGCGCGACGTTTTTGCACATCAATTACTGTCCGAACCGCCGGCACCCATTCGAACTTTGCGCCCCACAATCCCCCGCGATTTGAGAACGATCATCGAGAAAGCGATGGCCAATGAGCCAAAAAATCGCTATGCATCTGCAGAGAAACTCGCTGCTGACTTGAATCACTTTTTGAACGACGAGCCAATCGAAGCGAGACCGATTACTTTCGTTGGCTCGACCGTTCGCTGGGCGCGCAGAAACCCATGGCTGGCAACAGCGGTTACGGCATTAGCCGTTTGTTTATTCGCTGCCGCGATCGTCTCGACGCAGGCTGCACAACATTTTCGACAACTGAACGCTGAACTGACCAGCACCAACGAAAGCCTGGAAGTCGCGACTGCAAATGCCAGGAACGAGCAAAATCTCGGCCTGCAAAGAGAAACACGACTTATCTTTCAGCGCGGACGTGAATTGGCAGAGCGAGGCAAAATTGCCGACGGGCTACTGCTGATGGTTAATGCGTTACAGCAATGCCCTGACAATATGCCTGACTACAATCGCGTTATCCGTGCCAGCGTCTCCGCATGGTCTGCTTTGGTTCCGGAGATAGTTCAGATCGGAGTAGACCCGATGTACACCTATTGCGCAGTTGACTATTGCGAGAATGGTGGTTCGGGTGATTTTTTTGTGATGGTAAAAGACAAGATTCGCCGCATTGATGCCACAACGGGTGAACAGATTGGTAAGAGTCTTGAAGTCGATGCACCCGTCGGCGGGTGCTGGGTGAATTCACAGGGCACCCATTTAGCGCTCGTCACCAAGAGCAAACCGCGTGAAGTGCAAATTTTTGATTTTGCAAAAGAAGAGCAGCCCCCCACTCGTTTGACGGTCAATGAAGAATTGTCACGGCAACGGATGAACTGGCATCCGAATGGAAAATCTCTGCTGGCACATTTTCTGAATAAAAAATCGTTCGTTGTTTGGCAAGATGTCCGGTCGGCCGATTACACGACTCACGATTTCAACGAAGAAAAAGATTTGGAGCTTGTGAGTCTCGTTAGAAAATTTATTCCAACCGGTGAGCTATCGTCGTTTTGGAAAAGGGAAAAGAAGCGAACGTCTCACGATGGTCGGTGGTTGTTCAAGGACCAACACCAACACACCAGCATTGAGGAACTGAAAACCGGGAATCACATTCGTTTGGCCCTTCCGCACCCGATGGATGTGTTGATGACTGTCGATGGTGGTCAAATTCAATGCAATCACTTTCGTTTGCGTAGCTTCAGATCAAGTTCGCGGTTCCCTCCAAGTTCGGTAGATTCGGAAGCTCAGATGGGGCACAACAAATACTGGAACAACATTTCAGCTGCTTTTTCTTCCAATCGAGATATTGTCGTCACGCGCGACAGCGATATCGTGTTTTGGGGTAGACCAGACCGCAACATCACTCGAGCTGCTGCCCGGCTCTGGGATGCTCGTACCGGACAACCGATTGGAAGGCCACTTCAGCATCAATTTGATTCGGTGCGAGTTGTCGCCATGAATAACGAAGGTTCGCTTGCTGCAACCGGAGGATATGATTTCGGAACCGTCGGAGGAGCCGTCTATCTTTGGGACACAAAGACAGGAAAAAAACTGGTTGGTCCTTTGGTTCACGAGAACTACGTTTCTGCGCTGGCGATTTCACCAGACAGTAAAATTGTTGCCGCAGGTGACTACCAACATAAGGTTCGATTCTGGGACGTCGAAACAGGAAAAGAGGTTGGCAAAGCAATTCAGCTGAACTACGTCGTCGAATGCATCGAATTTGACCCGACTGGAAAGAGCATCGCGATAGGAACCACTGGCGAATTTTTCTCAAAAAACCAATTGAGTGTTTGGGATGTTGCAACTCGTCAATGCACCAGCGGAAAGATGCCGCATCCTTCTGCCGTCAAATACATCAATTGGGTTCCGGGAAAAAACAAGTTGGTAACTTCCAACAAATATTCAGCAAAAATCTGGGACCTGGATCAGCCTCAACAGCCACTCTCTACCTTGGAAGACGTTGGCAGAATCGATTGTTCGACCGTTAGCAAACGGGGAAATCTGATGGCAATCGGTACTTCGGTTGGATCGGTTTATCTGGTGAACACGGAGACCGGCAAAGTGTTTCCCAACGTGCTGAATCATAATTCGACAGTCTACGATCTCGATATCAGTTCAGACGAATCAATGCTGGCAACAGGTTGCCTTGATGGGGGACTTCGAATCTGGGACTTGGCAACTTTTGAACAAGTCGGCCCGCCACTGATGCAAAATGATGAGATCTTCTGTGTCAGGTTTGGGCTCGATGGCAAAACCGTTGCCTCGACTGGTTTGAAAGGCAGGACGCGTACCTGGAATGTCCCGCAACTTAAAGAAACGCCAGTTCAACAGTTGAAAAGGCTGGTCGAAATTCGAACTGGCAAGCGCTTGGTTAACGGAATCGCCATGAAGATCGAGCCAAGAGAATGGGCAAAGTTGCGAGCTCAGGCGATCGAAGAGAATATTATGCTGGATCAGGCAGCAAGCGCATCCACAATGGAAGGTATGCCGGATCTTGTTCAGGTTGTTCATCCTCGCGATCTCAATGATGCTCGTGCCCAAGATGCGGAACAGGATGCTGATTGGATCGGCGCGCACTGGCATCTCGACAGATTGCTGCTCGATGATCAGAACAATGGGCGCCAGTCTGATTGGCAGCTGTTTGCCCGTCGCGCGCGAACCTGGTCAGAACGTTCCGACTTTCAGCAGGCGGAATACGACTATGATTCGGCGATGGAATTACTTGGCGACGACATTGGCAAACTAACCGACTGGTATCGTCACCGTGTCGTTACTTGCGAGCGTTCTGGAAACTGGTCGACGGCACTGTGGTATCTGGATCGCATTCTGGAGCATGATCGAAATGATTTCAACAGTTACGCATCGCGAGCCGAAGTCCACTACCGGTTAGGCAACATGGTACAGCATACTGCCGATCTCAAGCGATCTCTTGCCTTTTGTGATGATGCAATTTACGAATGGCAATACACGCGAGAAAACAAACAAGCGCGGCGACCTGCTAAAACGCGTTAAGAATAGACGAGCTGTATTTCTGCTTCGACGATGTCGGTTAAAAATCGGTTCTTGATTTGCTCGTGGTTCGTAGTACTGGCAATAGTCGGCCCAGGATGCTTCCGCCTAAAGACGGGAAAACAAACGCGACGAGCGAGCGGTTCTAACGACGCGAAAACCACTCACTAGCGCTTCGGGCTTGTATTGTTTGCAATCATGCTCGATTGAGCAGTGCGGCTTAAGGTTCAACGATGAGCTTGAATTCATGCTCTCGGCGTAACGGTTTGCCTGTTGTCTGCTGGGTCAGGTCGAAGTCTTGCGTTGCGAAATGTTCGGCAAGTTCCAATGTCGCCTCGTCACGCGAAATTGGCCGTTCCGATTTGACAATGACTCGCCGCAAACACAATTCTGCTTCGATGCGGCCGAAACCTTCTTCCCGCATTGAGGCAAATCCACTCTTCAAGCGGAAGTGACTTCCGTTGCGTGAATGAATTTCCACAGAGTTTTCAGATGTTTCGACGTCTTTCCCGGACATGTTCAAGTTCGATGATTCCTGAAGCTTCCACGAGGCTTGTTTGAAACCAACCAGTCCACGCCAATCTCCAGCGCGACTAAATGGTCCGCTGCTGAAATTCGGCGGCGAGAAAACTGTCGGAGCGTAGCGATCGTTGGCTTGAATAGAGATTCGCCAATCAATTTCTGGTTTTCCAATTTGAATTTCGCCTAAGATTTCGCTGCGTGCCAGATCCAACTCAAAATAGAGACTTTCGTATTTCAAGTAATTCTCGGTTGGCCTGAAATCAACCAGCCCGCCATGGTCGACTTCGATTCCAGCCGCAACCAATTTCTCAAATCCTGTTTTCGTTAATGCACTCCTGCCGAATTTGACTTTGTCGAGTGAGGGGAAATCGAGCAACATGTCTGTCATGGCTGGCTTCCAACCTGGCTTCCAACCCGATCCCAATACAATCGATTTCAGGTTTGGCACTCGCTGTAGAGTTTCCAATTGTTTCATTGCCACGTCGCCTGATACGACCAGATGGGTCAGTGGCTGCATCTGAGCCAGTGGTTCCAAATCGGTCAGAGTGTCAACACGGATTGATAATTGCCTGAGATTGGTCAATGCGGGTAGCGCTTCCAAGTTGGCGATCGAGTTCCAAATTGTCAATTCTTCCAGCGATTGCGCTTGCGATATATGTTCCAACTCGACTTCCTTAACTGAACCTCCGCACGTTAAAGTACGGAGGTTTAAGTTTGCCAGAATCTCGAACGCTTCGGTGTCGGTGTAGCAATGTGACAACGAGAGGTTGCGAAGATTTTTCAATTTCGCGATCCGACGAAACTCTGCCCCGTCAAGGAGAATTCGCGATCCAACACCGGCGCTGTATTGAAATCTGAGATTTTGCAGCTGCTGAAGTTTCTCGATTCCCTTCATCGATCTGGGTATAGTTTCGCTGGCAAAAAGCGAAAGTGATTTTACATGTTCCTTGGAATGATAAGCATGGATTCGATTCTGAAGTGGTTTGGTGAAAAAACCCAAAGGCCAGTCCAACCATTCCTGCCAGGCACTGCGTTTCGGGCGACTGCGAAAATCGGGATGGTCGATGTAATTCCGTACAGAAACACCGCTCCAACTTTCGCCCAATTCCTCAAGTCCATGTCGCTCCCTCGCGAGTTGACGGATTCGATTTCCGTAATAACCGCTAACCGTGCCTAGACACAGCATTAATACCAACAGAGTCCGCAATCTAAATCTAAATCGCATTGTGTATGCAGTTCGGTGGAAGAGAAAACCTCGATTCTATCAGGCCACTTTGAAGCGGTTTACAGCCGCCGCTGAAATTCTGGGCCGATCAACTAGACAATTCTTGATCACTTGACCTTTTCGCCCAGCCCTGAATCGTCATCAGGTCTTACACCTTGCGGCCAACGGAATTTGCGATCTGCTTCTTCAATCGGGTAGTCATTGATACTTGCTTCCCGCCGACACATCAGTCCCTCGGTATCAAATTCCCAATTTTCATTGCCGTATGCACGGAACCATTGTCCGGCTGCGTTGCGATACTCGTATTGAAATCGAACGGCGATACGATTTTCGGCGAATGCCCATAGCTGCTTGGTCAATCGATACTCCAATTCGTGGCTCCATTTGTCAGCCAGGAATTCTCGGATCGCGTCGCGACCGGTGATGAACTGACTTCGATTTCGCCATTGGCTGTCCAGTGAATAGGCCATGGAGACTTTTTCAGGATCGCGCAAATTCCATGCGTTTTCCGCAGCACGAACTTTGGCGGTTGCCGTTTCAAGCGTAAAGGGTGGTTTAATATCAGTTGGAGATGCCATTTTGATTCTTGATTTCACTTAACTGTGTTTCTTAAGCCATTCCATTACTATTTCGTAGATTTGATTCGTGCGAAAGTGGGTGTAAAGAATTTCATGGTTAATATCCACGGCTAAAATTAAACACTGCTCAGTTCAATAGTCGGCGAGGCTCTCGCCGCGCCGGTGCACGTGACGTGACGTGACGGACGTAACGAACCGACGGCTAGCCCAATGGCACTTACTACTTTAGGCACGAATCTCGATTGGTGAGTAGTTTAACGACAAGCCGGAAGGCGACCGTGTTTCCCCATCCAAGCCCAACCACCGACGCCTGCCGGCTAATCGTTAAACAGGGCGAGCATCGTTCAGTTAGGGTTTTCGCTTTTGTGAACATAACAGTTGTAAAGTAAGTGCCATTGGGCTAGCGCCTTGTCGCTCACGAAAAACGGGAAAACTGCATCTCGATTGAGTGGTTTCGGGCTAAAACTGGCTGAAAAATCAGGGAGTTTTCGTGATGAGTTGAGAGAATCGTCCTTGGCGAATAAGATATGGTGTATGCAATTGCAAAGCACATCCACCTTATATGAAAGGAAGATTATGGGATTCACGTAGGTACAAAAAATTGAGACAGTTTCAAACGAAGCGATCTCGTATGTTTATTGTTTTGTTCGGCAAGATTTAACTTTGCCTCAGCAAGTCGTTCAGGCTTGCCATGCGTGTATTGAAATCGCACGCCTTCTTTCCCCTGACATCGTGCATCCGCACTTGGTCATTCTGGGTATCGATTCCGAGTTCCAACTTCAGCATGTCGCTGCGCGGCTTGAGGCATTGGGAATTCAGTACCAGCCTTTCTATGAGCCCGACCTTGGCAGCCAGCTTACATCGCTGGCTACCGAACCTCTGTCGCTGCAACAGCGCAAAGCTATGCAGCGCTATCGATGTTGGGGAGAGTCCGCTTTAACAAAAAAAGACAAAAACAAACGAGGAAGAAATATGTCATCAGTCAGTAACACTCATCGTAGTCGTTATGGTTTTCATCCATGTAACTTCGAAGTCTATCGACAACTTAAATATCTGCATCGCCGGTATTGGGATACGCTTCGGCAGTTTCACACCTGGCATCGTTGGTATCGGAAGCAGCCTGAGAACCGAAGTGGAAGCGCGCCGAAGTATTGTGCGATCTTTGTTGAGGATCGTCCGTGGGCCAAACGGGTCACGCGGAACGGAGAAAAGGGATTCAAACGATATCCCAAGACGGTTGTTGATCACGACGTGATGCAACTTTATCACGAAGCACGAATGCCGCAGGCTCAGCCAGTTGATCTGTTTTCTGATCAACGCATCGCGGCGATCAAGCGACTGTATGAACAGATTTATGACCACTTCGAAACTGAGAAGTTGGACAAGTAATGCCAAACATGTTCGCAGTTAAGAATTATCCTGTAAAATACAGCCAGTTCTTTACTGTGAACAAATGCGTGTGTAGCTCAATTGGTAGAGCAGAGGCTTCTAAAGCCTTGAGTTGCGGGTTCAAGTCCCGTCGCACGCACTGTTCGAGTTTAGAATTTTAATGAAGTGGAAAACATGAAAAACGAAATCGTAACGAAGCCTGAAGTCACAACAAAATTTGAGTGCATCGATATTGGTGCGAATCTGACCAGTAAAAAGTTCAGCAAAGATCTGGAAATTGTATTGGCCGAATCGGTGGCAGCCGGCTTGAGCCATATCGTGCTGACGGGATCGTCGGAGAAAAACAGCGTTGAATCATCCAGGATCTGCGAGCGGCATCCTGGGTTTCTGTATTCGACTGCCGGCATCCACCCTCACGATGCAAGCGCGTATGATCCATTGCGAACAGCCAAGACGCTTGAAGGTTTGTATGGGCTTGATCACGTTGTTGCAGTGGGGGAATGCGGATTGGACTTCAACCGAGATTTTTCGCCGCGCGACAAACAACGTGATTGCTTTGCCGCCCATCTCGAGCTGGCGTCCAACAACGGACTGCCGTTGTTTCTTCATGAACGAGACGCATTCGACACGTTTTATTCAATGATGAAAGAAACGCGATGTCGAATCAGCCGTGGAGTGGTTCATTGCTTCACCGGTTCTCTAGCAAACGCCAAAGCGTATCTGGATCTCGACTTGCATCTGGGGATCACTGGTTGGATTTGTGATGAGCGACGAGGAAAGCATCTGCGCGACGTTGTCAAAGAAATCCCAGTGAATCGTCTGATGCTTGAAACCGATTGCCCCTACCTCGCGCCGCGCGACTATCGACCTCGGATCAATCGCAACGAGCCGAAGTACTTGCCGCATATTTTGAAGACAGTCGCGCAGTGTCGTGGTGAGCCGGTTGAAGAATTGGCCGCCGAAGTATTGAAGACGACCAAATCGTTTTTTGAGATCGAGTAGTGAGTGTGTTGCATACGGTTCACGCACGCCACCAATATAATGGTGTTGTGCGTGACCGTGCATGAAGAAAGTATGGCTGCTTGCTCTGCTTCTAATTTGTAAGAAGCGTGGGCACACTCGTTGCGATCCGTCGGAACACTTCTATCAACTCCGCTCTGGTGTTGGCGTGGAAATGCTCTCCGCCGGTTGCGTGAGCAATCGCTCTCATTTGTGTCTGATCGGGCCGGCCAGTAAACGTAACGGTGTGAACGATGGTGTTATTATTATCGGCAATGACTTGCTGCACTGCCAATTCCGGAGCGATACCACCATTCAAGACGCCGTCGGTAAACACAATGATTATCGGCACCGCATTTGGTCTGGCGGCGCCTCCGTTGAGCGCTGTCAAGCCGGACAGCAGGCCATCACCAATCGCCGTTGAGCCATTTGGAACCAGTGACGTGATGGTGTCTTCTGCCTGTGGAAGGTTTTCGGTAAGTCCGAGGTCTACGCGAGCAGTGGATGCGAATGAACAGATCGATACTTGTTCAAGCGGGTCAGTACCATCGAGAGCTTCAAAGAATGCTTCGGTCGCGATTTCAAGGGTCTCCCAACGCGAATGAACGGGTGCGCCTGTTCCGCGAGTTTCATTCCGCGAGATAGCATATTCCAGAACCTGGCCCGTCAGATGCTGAAGCACGTTTTCAGAATATCCCCTGTAACTCTTTGCATCATCCGCTTCGGCGGCAGTGATCGCGCCTGAACTCTGAAGTGCGTTAAACACCGCGCGAAACGGCTCATCGCCATCGTAATAAGTCATCGATACCGAACGATCAACCGCCAAAGCGATATCCCGGTCGATTTGAGACGCAATGGACGATGCCGTAGGACTGAAGCTATCAAGGCCAGCGACTTCCATCAGCAAATTCGTCGGTTTGACAACGGAAACTTCTACTCCCGAAACCACAACATCACCGCTCGCGGCCGTTGCGTCGTCAACTGGATCAAATTCATATCGGCCACCGTCCGAATTCCGGTTGGAGGATCCAAAAGTGATATGTGTATCGTTGTCGTTTGAATTAAGTAACAACGGACGGCCAGCAACCGTGTTCATTTCCGCAGCCTGGGCTGCAGCCTGGCGTGCAACTTCGACATCTTGAAATTTGCTCCAGGATCGACAGCCAGCGCGAGCGGCGGCATCGGTCGCGATCTTCAACTCGGATTCTGTCAGCTGCATGTACGATAGGTTCATTGCCATCAAAGACAGAATAATCATGACCGGTAACACGATGGCAAATAAGGGGATAATTGCTCCGCGTCGATTTAGGTTGTTTTTCATAGTTGATGTTCCTGTTCTGATTTTCTAAATCTTAATTAAGCGTGGATTGGATTCGCTGCAGTAACGCCGAACGATCAAGGTCGGGGCGATCGTTGGTTGGTGATTGGTTGACGTATTTCAGAATCGCTCTGTGGAGATTACGGCTTCTCTTTCTATCACGTGGTCCCTGAAAAATCCTGTCACAAGGACATTGTCTCTCATCTGGATCGAAATTCGAACGGCGACCGAGTCTGTAGTGTCATCGATTTCGGTTTGGATGACTCCATTGACCGATGGCTCGACTGTGATTTCTGCGTTTCGAACGCCAAGGATCGCAAGCCGGTTTGCTGCTTCCTCAGTACTCTCATCAACGGTTGCGCCGAGAACTATAACATGTCGAGCGGCTCGAAACGCCGCGTCTTCTGCAAAAGCTTCGACCATCGACATTCTGCCGAATTCAAAGCAGACAAAAAGCGCTAGAAAGAATAAAGGTGCAACCATCGCGAATTCGACAGCTGTTGCACCCGTTCGGTTTTGTGTTTTATTTTTCATCATGTTCATGAGCAAGCTGTTGATTGATTGCGTTGCGGAAAAAAGGGTCTGCGAAATTTGGGGTCAAACAAACTAAGATGTTGGTGGCGGCGCCACGTATTCTTTGAACAACACAACTTCAGCCGTGAGTTCGTTGCCTGTCCAAAACCAGTAAAAGCTGGTCGGCATTCGGAAATTATCCTCCGTCGGGACGGTGACAGTTACTCTGATGGGCTCAAGCTCCTGTGCTACTTCCGGGTTTGGCGTCGTGGTAACGGCTGAACTGATGTTTCCGTATTTGACACCACGAGCATCCAGGTAGCTGCTGACGGCATCTTCAACGCTTGCAAATGAGCCATCACGACGGACGGCTATACTTGCCCCTTCGGCAGCGGCAATCTTGATCTTTTGCGTCAAGAAAATTCCTTCACATGTTTCCAGTGTTCCCAAAGTAATCAGGAACATAATTGGCAACACGACGGCCATTTCTATACATGCGGCGCCACGTTTTTGGAAACCGCTCGATTGACGCGGGGTACGTCGGAAACGACTCTCGTTTGATAAAATTGTCATATCTAATCCAGGAAGGACCAATGTACGGGTGCAAGCGTCCCAAGCTTATCTTGGGCAGTAAACGCCATATGGACTTTCTAAACGGTAGGTTAATTCTGGACCACAAGTCTGGAAGACTCTGCCCTGAAGCAGCAGAATTCGAAGAAGTTGCCGGTATGACCGTGGTAATCGTTAAGGGTTTACCTGCAAGTGAGATTCATGCGTTGAATCAACGTCTGACAATCATCCAAGGCATGCTTGAGCCTATGGACGGCGGCTAATCGCTGCAGGTATTTCTGCTTACAATAGCCGCACTTTCGGTCGCCATTCACATCCAATGAATAATCGACCCGACGTGATCGTCTTAGAGTTTATTTCCATTGGAGGTGGTGTTTGAACGCGCGCTCTCTATTGTTTGCATTTGTTTTGTTCGCAACAAGTGTTTGTGTTTCTGTGTCTTGTGCTCAGGAGCCTAAAGTCTCTCCATTAATCGTTGGGCAAAGCGTAGTGTTTCAATCTTCAATTCTGGACGAAGAGCGAAAACTGAACGTATACCTGCCCCATAGCTATTCCAAAAATACGGCGCATAAATACCCCGTCATCTATTTGTTAGACGGTTCGTTGGATGAAGATTTCGTTCACATCGCAGGGCTGACTCAATTCGGTTCCTTCTCCTGGATAGAAATGCTGCCCGAAGCGATTGTCGTTGGCTTGGCGAACGTTGATCGAAAACGAGATTTCACATCACCCCCGACCGATGAGAAAGACAAGCTTGAATTCCCAACGGCTGGCGGCTCGGGCAAATTCATGAAAATGTTGAGTCAGGAAGTTCAGCCGTTGATTCAAAAACTATATCGTGTCAACGGAAAACGCACTATCATCGGCCAGTCACTCGGAGGGCTGCTCGCCACGGAAATTCTTTTAAAGAGACCGGAACTGTTCGACAACTACATAATCATCAGCCCTGGTTTATGGTGGGACAATCGCAGCCTGCTGGAACTAAAACTTCCTGAATTTCAGAAACCCCATTCAGTCTTTGTTGGTGTTGGTAAAGAAGGGGATGTGATGGAACAACTTGCAAAAGAGCTGTTTTCGAAACTTGAGAAGAACCGGTCAGATAGATTTCAGGTCCACTTCCAACATTTCCCAAAATTAGATCACGGCGATACGCTGCATTTGGCTGTTTACGCCGCTTTCGAAAAGCTGTTCTCGCAAAAATAGTGTTAGGCAAATCTTGAGCGATTCGGCGCTAGCTGCCGCGACGCATGTTCATGCTGTTTAGAGGTTAAAAGGTTGATTTACTTCTCTTGCCCGGCTGCTGATGAAACTCAGCTTCGTGTCGCATATCTCGTGAGCGATAGTTAAAATCAAATGTATGACAGACAGTACTTCAGAAAGCCTGCTGGTACAGCTTAGAGATTCTGCAAATACGGATGCATGGGCAACGTTTGCTGATTTGTACACTCCGTTGATCTTTTATTGGGCACGAAAAAACGGGCTGAATACTCATGACGCTTCCGATTTGGTTCAGGAAGTCATGGCTCTCGTTTTTCAAAAGCTGCCAGAATTTCAATACGACCCGACCAGAAGTTTTCGAGGCTGGTTGCGGCAAGTCACGTTGAATAAGCATCGGGAACGATTTCGCCGCAAGAGCCTGGCGATCGATTCGGTTAGTCAGTCACAATTGGTCAATGTTCCTGAAAACGGTAACAATGGCTCTGCCAGTCAAACCTGGGATCAAGATTATTCTCGCAATCTGGTGACATCGGCAATCGATTTGATGCGCAAAGAATTTGCTCTTGAGACCTGGGAAGCGCTGAAGTTGTTCGTCTCATCAGAGCGTACAGCTCAGGATATCTCGAACCAAACGGGTGTAAGCACTTCGACGATCTACGCCGCGAAGTCTCGTCTGATGAAGAGATTGCGTCAGGATCTCGACGGCCTGTTGGACTAGTGGCGATCTCTGCCGACGACAGTCGCACGAATTTTCTCCGGCCCCCCAGCGACAATGGCTATCCAAAAACCTGACTGGGGCGTTAAGAGAAAACAATAGCGCAGTAACAGAGCAAGCCAGTAACGACGACCATTGCAATTCCGACGATTTCAATCCAGCGGGTAAGAAAGGTCCGATGGAACCACGCAAGCAACGCCGGCATCAGCCGCATGTCCTTTTCACCAGATTCATTATTGGTTGGATCGTAATCCAAAAAATAGAAAACGTAATCGTAAGCCCGTTCCTTCAAGCTCATTTTGAATTTAAACCTTTCCAGAAATACCGTTCGTCTTTGAGTCAATTCGGTGCGAAGAATCTCTTTGGTCGAGTTCGCCGGATCAACCATCAATGGATCAATTTCAAAAAATGCGAATAGTGAGCCGCGCATTCGGGACTTAATAGAATCTAAAAACCCGACCGGAGCATCTTCTTTGTCGCGATCATTGTTCAAACGCCACTGCTCCTGCCTGTGGAGCAGTGACTGCTTAAACCTCACGTGAATATTCTCAATTCGAAAACGAATTGGCCACAAAATGCGAGCCAGCCATCCTTGGTTGGGAATCTCTTTGGTCGAGTTCGCCGGATCAACCATCAATGGATCAATTTCAAAAAA
>CAYONX010000005.1:185693-185889 GCA_964405425.1 uncultured Pirellulaceae bacterium
CAATTCGAAAACGAATTGGCCACAAAATGCGAGCCAGCCATCCTTGGTTGGGAATATCTGGTTGCATAATTGACCTCTAGCGTTTGAAAATCAAAATCGTTAGCTTCTTTCGCTGGCTAAACACCAATCCGCTACTAACAATGCCAAGTCGCCGATGCTTCAATTTTGAAGCATCGACAAAACTGGGTTTCACAGT
>CAYONX010000006.1:0-40868 GCA_964405425.1 uncultured Pirellulaceae bacterium
GCAACTAGCCGTTATTTATATATGGCCAAGCAGCCAGCCGCTGAAAGATAAAAAGGGGTCAGGTCTCTTTTCACGTGAAACGTACGTATCCCGTTATAATTTCAGGATCGAACACGCAGAAAATGCCCCGCTGGAACCGCTTTTCACGTCCTTAATCGAGCGGTGGCAAGACTGAAGTGATCTGGGTTGCGATTAGGCTGATTCGAGCTTTTGCTCGATGAACAGCACCATCAGGCGTTCAAGTGCTCGTTGACAAAGGCGATGTGAAGTGCGGTGCCCAAGTGGAAAACTTCTTCGTCCATCTTGAATTTCGGATGGTGCAGGCCGTAAGTGCAGCCTTTGGCTTCGTTGCGGCTGCCTAAGGCGACGAAACTGGTTGGTGCGTAGTCCCCGTAGTACGCAAAATCTTCGCCACCCATCATCGGTGGGCATTGTGGGAAATTGCCGTTACCGACAAACCGCTCTCCCATTTCCAAAACCTGACCCCACAGCTTTGGGTCGTTGATCGTCGGCGGGTAATCAATGCCGGGGAAAGAAATTTCAGCGGTGCATCGATCGGCAGAAGCGAGGTTGGTTGCGATCTCTTGAAGGCGTACTTTGAGATGGTCCTTATTTTCGTTAGATAGACTTCGGATGGTTCCCTTCAAGATGACTTCTGAAGGAATGACATTGTGAGCGGAACCGCCATGGATCGCTGTGATGCTGACTACGCCGCCTTCCAGTGGATCGGTTTCCCGCGAAACCAGTGTTTGAGCAGCGGTAATAATTTTGGCGGCGGTGACGACCGGGTCGATCGCCAGATGCGGCATCGCGGCGTGACCACCTTTTCCGCTAACGGTAATTTGAAATGAATTGGTGGCGGCAAGAAATGGACCTGGCCGACCGGTCAATTGACCTGATGGAATTTGTGGCCAGACATGGATGCCGAACACTTTTTTGACTTGCGGGTTATCCATCACTCCCTGTTCGCACATTGCCTTGCCGCCAGCTCCGCCTTCTTCGGCTGGTTGAAAGCAAAGTTTGACGACGCCATCGAGCTTGTCTTCATTGGCTTTCAGGAATTTGGCCGCACCAAGTAGCATCGCCGTATGACAATCGTGTCCACAGGCATGCATTTTACCTTCGTTTTGGCTTTTAAAGTCAACATCCGCTTCTTCCTCAATCGGTAATGCGTCCATGTCTGCGCGAAGCATGACGCAGTTTTTGTCTCCCGAACCAATCGTCGCTACGATGCCGGTTTCAGCGATTCCCGTTCGATGTTCAACGCCAAGACCATCGAGTTCCTCACTGACGATCCTGGAAGTCTCGTTCAAGTCGTACAACAATTCAGGCGTTTGATGAAGTCGCCGTCGAATGTCAATGATCCACGACTCGATCGATTTCGTTTGAGCAAGCAATTCGGATTCGGATTTAAAGAGTGACGGCATATCGGTTCCTGAATTTGATGAATGAATTCAGAAACTAAAATAGCACCAATCAGTCAATCTGACCATCAACGCTTTCGCCGTTCATGATCTTTTTACGAAGCTCGTTAAAGACGGCGACGCGAGGTTGCATGTATTGAGCCAGCTGTTCGAAGCTGATCGGTTGGTAATTGCAGGCGTCGACACCAACATCTTTAGTCAACATATAGGGCGTGTCTTGATCCAGGGCTTCGAATCGATTGTGAACGTGCCCGTACAAATGCCATGAACCGTGAAAGCGACCGTCCCAGCTGCGCATCGGATAGTGGTTTAGCCAGATCAATTGGCCGTCGACTCGAATGATGCCTTGTTGCATATTGGATTTAAACAAATGGCCGACGCTGCTGTGGTCGTGGTTGCCCCACACGAAGTGAACGTTTTCGCAAGCGATGCGTGCCAGATAGGCGGCTGCTTCTTTCTCTTTGCCCCAGCAAAAATCACCCAGGATCCAAAGCGTGTCTTTCGGCATGACCATCGAGTTGATGGTTTGCATCAAAGCCTCATCGTGTTGCTCAATGGTTTCGCGAGAAACTTTCCAGTGCCCACGTGGATCGACGGCTGCTTTTTCCTGTTCGGCCGCAGAAAGAAACGGTCGGGCGCAGAACTTGACGATATTGGCGTGACCAAAATGTGTGTCGGCAGTGAACCAGGTTTGTGGCATAGATCAGATTCGTTTCAGTGGAGCTTGTGGTTGGGCGAGACATCATGCGCTTTCATTGACTCGGCAGCGAAAAGAACTCGATGACGTGGCCGTCGGGGTCTCGAATATAGAACTGAGTTGGTCCGTCGGGACGAAGGCGAGGTTCAACGTCGATCTTGACACCTTGTTGGCGTATTTGTTCGCACGCTGCTACGGCATCTTTTACTTCAAACGCAAAATGATGGCCGCGTGACAATCTTTTGACGCCGCGATCACCCCAGCCCGCTGATCCAGCCAGGTCACTTTCAAGCGTTACATGAATCAGTGCACGCACCGATTCGCCTTGAACGGGTTCATGTGGATGCAACCACAAGCCTTCGAAATCGAAATTTGGTCGCGGCACCTGTTTCATTCCCAGCACGTCACAGTAAAAATCCCGGGTCCTGGCAAGATTTGAGACAATCAGCGTAATGTGATCGATCGTTCGAAAATTGAAGGTCATGTTCACCGAATTGGCCGAAATTGGATGCTATCAGTTGATGGTTGATCTGGACATGTGCTGGCAAATTTTGAATCCTAACGACGTCAATGAATTCAGGTGCCGCCAATGTCCAGTTTAGTAGAGTCGTTTGAGAAGGCAGTCGTCAAGCTGCGTCGTCGTCGTGTTTCCAAAACTCTGTTCGATCGTTATGACGGCGAAGTCCAACGAGGTCCGTTTACAGGCTTGAAATTGGATCGTCAAAACAGTGCGTCCAAGGGCCAATTGGGTCTCAAGATTTTTGGGCTGTACGAATCCGTAGTTGTCGAGGCGATTGAAAAGTTCGGGCCGTTCGGCGATCTGATCAATATCGGAGCCTGTGATGGATACTTTACGCTGGGATTGTTGCGAAGCGATTTAGCGAAACGATCGATTTGTTTTGAAACGGTCGCATCGCGACAACGTGCAATTCGTCGCTATGCCAAAAACAACGACCTGGACGATCGGGTGATCGTTATGGGTACAGCGGACCAACGGATTGGTGAACGGATTGCAGAATATGATTTTCAGCCGCAGGGCTCACTGATGATCTGTGATATTGAAGGTGCGGAATTTGATTTGCTGACGACCAACTTTTTAAATCAACTTGCCGGTGCAACGATGATCATTGAATTGCACGATCGGATTAGTGGAAAATCACTGCAGTTGCGAGAGCAATTGATTTCGCGATTGCCTGATAATTATGAGCACGAAGTTTTGGGCTGGCGCCCGCCCAATTTCACCGGCATCGCTGATATCGAAGAATTGTCGGATAACGATCGCGCGCTTGCGACTTCCGAAGGGCGCAAGACACGCGGTGAATGGCTGTTTGCTTGGCCGCGGTAAAAAATCGCTAACCATTCTCGCCGTTAACCATTCCCATGCTCAGGGTTTGAATTTAGCGATCATCGTTTCTGCCAAGTTCTGCATCAAATGTGCTCAGGCGGCGAACGAGAAACTCAGGAGCTTTGACAAATTTTAAGTACTGGTCGTTCAAGACCAAACGCAATTTTTCCGGGCTCAAGTCTTTTACATCGATGTTTCCAATAAGCGCTACTGAAATGGTATGATCGGCTTGAACAACGACTCTTGAATCATTCAGAGAAGGATCGGTCATGCTTTTCAGCTCAAGTACTTCTCCCGGACGCAAGGCGGAAGTTGAGGCAGCTGGGATTCGTCTGGGGTCGATTGAGGAGCCTGATTTTTTCTCGTATTGAATTCTTTTGATGTTCAGTTTTGCCTCAAGAATTTTTGCTTTAATGTCGTAGCTTTGCGCTAAAACTTCATAGCGATTATCTTTTCTAGACTTGTATTCTTCAATGTTACGGGGTTGTAGTTTCTGGTTTATATTCTGCAAGTTCGCTTTGTGTGAATGTAGAATTAATTCCCAATATTCTTCAGATTGGGAAATTTCAAATTGCCTGGCATCTGTGATCTTTTGAATTTTTTTGATTGGTTTTTCATCCGCTATGATTTCCGTCGTAACAGGATCGGTTTTCGTAGGCGAGTCGCCAGGTTTTTCATCTACTGCCATTTCTGTCGTATCAGGATCGGTTTTCGTAAGTGAGTCGCCAGAGATTTCGATTTTCTGAATGGCGTTTTGGTTGGATTGGGCGAGAACCAGAAGTGGCAAACAGATTAGACTGATGCCTGCGGCGAACAAAATGCTTTTAGCAAATAGCGAACTGGACATGGATACTCCGTTTTGAGCAATGGATTGAATGGATGATGGTACGGCAACCGAAGATGAACTGGACGCCGTACAAGTTTGTAAAGTTGATTGAACAAGTGTTTCCGTTACAGCGGCGTTTGCCGATGCAATGTTGGCTTGGATCGTTGCCAGCAAAGCAGTTGTCATGACACCTTGCCGAATCAAGCGTTGTCGCAACAGATTTCGACCGCGAGCAAGAGCTGCTTTGATGCTGGTTTCACTTTTGTTCAGAAGTTCTGCGGCTGCTTCACGACTATGTCCTTGCACATGACAAACCAAAATAGCATCTCGATAATGCTTGGGCAGTTTGTCAATTTCACGATGAATCAATTCACAATCTTGAGCCTGGGCGATCGTTAGCCACGGTTCATTTTCAGAGTCAACCGGGTCGGTAGTCAGCACTTCTGTGGATTTCCTGCCGTGCAGGCGGCGAGCTTCCAGACAATTGCGAATCGCAACATGGTACAGCCAGCCAGCAATCGAGTTGCGTTTTACAAGCGAAGCCGCTTTTCTAGAGAGTACAAAAAATGTTGCTTGAAACGCGTCCTCGGAATCTTCCCGGTTTAACAGCATGGTCCGGCAGACGTTCATTACGAGCGCCGAATGTCTGCGTACAAGTTCCTCGAACGCAGATTTGTCGTCGCCATAAAGATGTCGACTTAGAAGCTCATTGTCACTCGCTAACACATCAACCTCGGTTTGATCCGACGAACTTAAATTAAATAGCTGTTGGTCAAACGCCCAACGTCCAAGTTCTTCAATTCGAGTCTATTGAATCGACAGAATACTAGTAAACCGGTTGAAGGCCGCTGTTTGGACCTCGTAAAATGAAATTTTTGAAAAGAAATTCGACAGCTATTGTCCGGCGGCAGCAAAATCGAGATAAACAACGGTGTTTTCAGCGTGAAAAAAACGAGTCGCTGGCCACGTTTGGGATTCGTTGGTTTGATTAACGATGCCGTTGTATTTTTCGGTTTTGCTGCTGCCGGTAATCAGAAATGCAATCTTTTGTGCACTCGAGATCATCGGGCCGTTGATTGTGACTCGCTTTTGGCCGGATTCTGGATGAGTCGCTACGCCGCATACTCGCCGGTCGTCCATCAGCGACATTTGGTTTGGGAAAATGGATGCCGTGTGACCGTCGCCGCCCATTCCAAGAATGACTAAATCGAACACGGGTTTATCTTCTGCGGATTTCAGTTGCTTGGTCAGCAGTTGTGAATATCGAACGGCTTCGTTTTCTGGATCATTTTCACCAAGGACACGATGGATACGTTTTTCATCGATACCAGCCGGCTTAAAAAACAATTCGTTAGCGACGCCATAATTGCTGTCTGGATCGTCAGGAGGAACACAGCGTTCGTCGCCCCAATAGAATTGAACCTTGTTCCAGTCGGTTTCGGGGCCTGTGTCACTGGCCCATAGTTGAAACAGGAGTTTGGGCGTGGAGCCGCCTGAGAGCGCGACATGGAAGTCATCGGTCGATGCGTTAACCCAGCTGGCAAAATCGCTTGCGAATTGCTCGGCGACTTGTTGCGGAGTATCGAGCGTCATAGTTTTGGGCATTGGCTTGTTCATCGCGCCGAAGCTTGTGTTAGAGTTCGCAGAAAGTATCGTCGGTTGTCAGCCACTTGCACGGATTTCGCCATGTCAATTCTTTTGGCGCGATCATGTCGTCGGCAATCATTGGCCCCCAGGTGCCCGCCGGATAGCCGTAAACGGGAATGTTGGGGTCGTACGACCAGGCGTTCAAGATTGGCTCAACAAATTCCCACGCGTATTCAACGCTGTCGCCGTGCGCATACAATGTTGCGTCGCCTTTCATGCAATCCAACAATAAACGTTCGTAGGCGGTGGGAACATCTTCCTGAGTCAAATCGGAGTAATGAAAATCCATTCCAACGTTTTTGACTCGAAACCCTTCACCGGGAATCTTCATGCCAAAGTTCAACATCAATCCTTCGTCCGGTTGGATGCGAATGACAAGTTGGTTGTTGGATTGGATGGCTCCGCTGACGCGTTTGAATAACTTGTGAGGTGGATTTTTAAATGTGATCGTGACTTCGGTTACTCTCGTTGGTAACCGTTTGCCCGTGCGGACATAAAACGGCACTCCTGACCAGCGCCAGTTTTCGATAAAGAATTTGACAGCCGCAAATGTTTCCGTTTTGGAATCGTCGGGAACGCCTTCTTCGTCTCGATAGCCATTTACTTTTTCACCACCAATGTTTGAGCTGGTATATTGGCCGCGGATCGCATAATCGATGACATCTTTTTCTGCGAGTGGACTGAGCGATTTGAAGAGTTTGATTTTTTCGCTGCGGATGGAATCGGCGTCGGAGCCGATCGGCGGTTCCATAGCGATATGGGCAACGACTTGCATCAAGTGGTTTTGCAACATGTCGCGCAGTGCACCGGATTGGTCATAATATCCGCCTCGGTTGCCAACCCCGATGCTTTCGGCCGAAGTGATTTCGACGTGGTGAATGTAGTTGTGATTCCAAAGCGGTTCAAACACTCCGTTGGCAAAGCGCGTAACCAACATGTTTTGAACGGTTTCTTTGCCAAGATAATGATCGATGCGATAGATTTGATCTTCGTTGAAATTTTCACGAATTTTCAAATTCAGACTGCGGGCCGATTTGCGGTCGTAGCCAAACGGTTTTTCGATGACCAGACGGCGCCAGCTGTTTTCGGCCTGGTTCATGCCATGAGCCGACAAAAATTCTGGAATCAATTCGTACAATGACGGTGGCGTCGACAGATAGAAAATGACATTGCCTTCTGTTTTGAATTCGCCGTCAAGAAAATCCAGGCGCTGCTTGACCTTTTGGTAGTCATCAACGACTGCCGTATCGATCGCTTGGTAGAACAACTTCTGAGCAAATTCGGCGACGACTTCAGGATCTTCTTGTGTCAGATCGATGTGTCCACTTTCCAAAAAAGCTTTGTTGCGAAAGTCGTCATCCGATAGCTTGCTGCGGCTAACGCCCAATAAGGCAAAATTTTCAGGCAGATGTCCGCCTTTATGCAAATCAAACACGGCAGGAATCAGCTTGCGTCGCGTTAAATCACCTGACGCACCGAAGATCACAAATATTAGTGGGTCCACGAAATAACACTCCATAAGCGGCAAAAACGCGTCGGATCAAACTAGTCACAAGCTGTCCATCGCGTCACAATATTGATTAAGAAGACGACAACTATAAGGCTTGCATTAGATTGCGAGAATACGGATCACCAACACAAATGGGACAGCAGATGAGTTCAGACAAATATGACTTTGGAATGATTGGCTTGGGAGTCATGGGTCGGAATTTTGCCCTGAACGTGGCAGATAATGGCTTTTCTGTTATTGGCCTGGATACGGACAGCGAAAAAGCGACAGCGTTAACCGAAGAAGCCGGCCGTGATTCGGTAAAGGGCGTAACTTCGACTGAAGAATTCGTGCAGAATCTTGCCTTGCCACGGCGGATCATGTTGCTGGTCCCGGCGGGCAAAGTCGTAGATATCGTGATTGACAGCTTGATTCCTCATTTGGACAAAGGCGATTTGATTATCGACGGTGGTAATTCGTATTTCGAAGACACGGATCGGCGAATTGCGATGCTTAACGAGAAAGGCATCAACTATTTGGGCGTCGGTGTTTCAGGTGGAGCTGAAGGTGCTCGCCGTGGACCGAGCATTATGCCGGGCGGAAACAAGGAAGCATACGAAACGGTTCGGCCAATTTTGGAAGCTGTTTCGGCGAAAGTGAACGGCGATCCTTGCGTCGATTTCATGGGCAATGGATCGGCGGGCAACTATGTGAAAATGGTGCACAACGGCATCGAGTACGCGATGATGCAGTTGCTTGCAGAAAGCTATGACGTGCTCAAACGAATTGGCGGCTTGACCAATGAGCAATTGAGCCAAACGTATTCCCAATGGAATCAAAGCGAGCTGAAATCTTTCCTTGTCGAGATCACGGCTGAAATTTTTGCTCAGGGTGACGACCAAGGCGATGGCGATTTAATCGACAAGATTTTGGACAAGGCGAAACAGAAAGGCACAGGTAAGTGGACTTCACAGCATTCGATGGACTTGGGCGTTCCGGTTCCGACGATCGATGCGGCTGTTACCATGCGAGGCATTTCGTCGTTTAAACAACAGCGAATCGCCGCCAGTCAATTGTTTGATCTGAGTTCCAACTCAGGTGTGAGTCTAAGCGCGGATGAACAAGAGAAATTTGTCGACGAAGTTAAAAGGGCGCTGTTGTTCGGATTCATAAACAGTTACTCACAAGGATTGTCGTTGCTGGCTGAAGCGTCGATCGAGAAGGGCTTTGAGTTGGATCTGGAACGATGCGCTCGAATCTGGCGCGGTGGCTGTATTATTCGAGCGTCTTTGCTTGAGGATATTCGACAGGCTTTTCAAGCGGACCCAAATTTAAAAAATCTGATCATGGCGCCGATTTTCAAAGATCGATTGATGGATTCGCAGGCCTCGGCTCGAAAAGTGGTATGCAGCGCGATGCAGCGAAGCGTACCGGTGCTGACACTCAGTTCTGCCGTAAATTACTTTGACGCATTCTGCACTCAACGCCTTCCGCTAAATCTTGTGCAAGCCCAACGTGACTTTTTTGGTTCGCACACTTATGAGCGAATCGATCAGAAAGGCACTTTTCATACAAACTGGAGTACTGAAGAAGCGGTTGCTGAATAAGCGAACAACGTGGTTGGCTGCGTCCGAAGCAAAACCTTTTGAGAACGAATTGTTGAGCCCTTAGTAGTTGAGCTAAGGCTTCAATTCGTCTTGGCCCATGCGAGTTTCGATCCATTGAATGACAGCGTTGTCGCTTGGAATGGAAACGAGCATGATCACAACAGTAAACGCTACGGCGGCCAGATTGAAAAGGGAATGCTCAATCATAAAAAGCATCAAGTTCAAAAACGCGGCTCCGTCCAACAACGAGAATTTAATTATCGTTCGTGTTTGATATTGCGCAAACAAGGATCTGATTTGTTGGTTGTCAATTTTGTTGGCAAACACGTTTCCAGGTTCGAGTGCGGATGGTCCGATGAACGATGGGACAATGAAAGCCAGGGCAGAGCACAGCACCATGAAACCCAATCCAAAAATCGGGAGTATATCCAGTGCTGTTGTGACATTCTGCCAATCGATGACGGTGCTGATAAGAATTGAGGCAACTAGAAGGCCACCAATCAATGCCCCGCAGATGATGCGAAGTATTTTGAAAAACGGCCGCAATTCGTCTTGTTGTTCGGGGCTTAGATACATTTTGGCCTCAAGCGGATTTTGCTAGTCGTTCGATCATCTGTGCTGCAAGTTGTGGGTCGTCTTGTTCGATCAAATGGTCGATGGTTGCTTGTTTGGTGCCCAGTTTCAACAGATGAGTTTCCAGGTTCTTCCAGTAACGCTGACGCTTTTTGCCGTCCGATAGATACAGCTCGGTCAGTATTTCTTGAGCCCGCTGTAACGCAATGTTCTCGCGGTTATCGTAATAATTGCGAATGATATTTTTCTGATAGTTTGATCTTTCAGCCATATGATCCGTTTTCGTAAAAAGTCAGTTTGGAAGGGTTGTAGTTTAGCAGATGGTATATCGGATCGTCCAAAGTTGACTCCTGCAACAATAAACTCCGAAACATCTTTGACGGATTCCACGCCAAATCAGTCATTATGTTTAAGGGTCTCGCTTGTAAAAGTCGGTTTCGGAGTCAAGAATACTGGAGCTTCAACGAATATGTTCGGGTTTTACCGGGAAACCAAACAAACGATTTCGCAATGAGATTTTGCCGATTTTGCGGCGGGTAGTGATTTTTGTCGAACCAGATTCAATGCCAACGATGCGACACCTGCATCACCTATGAGACGACCATTCCGAAATTTTGCAGTGAATGCGGGGGTTCGTTGACGGGTTCGTTTTCGGATTTTTCCGAGGATAGGACTATTACCCGGGGACCGAGTGATTCAGGTGGTTCTTCGACTTACGATGATGTAACGATGCCACCGGATCTGACGGGGCCGGTCCAGAAAGGCCATGTCGAAAAATTTGATTTGGAGACGGTTGGTCCTTATCGCTTGGTTCGTAAATTGGGGCAAGGCGGTATGGGTACGGTCTTCGAGGCTCAACATATTGATACGGGCAGAAGTGTAGCTCTGAAGTTGCTTTCTCCAGAAGTCCGCGGTACCGATGAAATGGTTAAGCGTTTTCAGCGTGAGAGCCAGATCGCTGCTTCTATCAATCACCCCCGATCAACGTTCGTTTACGAATCGGGGGATCACGATGGTCAGTTGTACATCACAATGGAATTGATGGGCGGCGGTACATTAAAAGACGTGATCGCCAACGAAGGGCCATTGCCGCTGAATCGAGCGGTGGATTTTGTGCTGGACATCATTGACGGACTATTGGTGGCTCACAATGCTGGTATTGTCCATCGGGATTTAAAACCTTCCAACAGCTTTGTTGATCATGATGGCCGGATCAAAGTGGGTGATTTTGGACTGGCTAAGTCGTTCCTGGGCGATTCTTCGCTGACGCAAACGGGAACGTTCATGGGCACGCCGCAGTACGCGGCTCCAGAACAGATTCGTAACGCGGATGTAGATGAACGAACAGATATTTATGCGCTTGGCGGTACGCTGTTTTATTTGCTTAGCGGCCGGGCACCGTTTGTCGGGAATCCGGCACAAGTTATCTCGAGTATTGCTTCGGATACTCCACCCAAAATCAATTCTGTTATCAAAGGTGTGCCCAAGCAGGTTGAGAAACTGATTGCGCAAACTTTGGAAAAGGATCCAAACCGCCGTCCGTTCAATTTGAATGTAGTGCGTGATTCTTTGTTGCCGTTTTCAACTCGCGGCGCCCTTGCGGCTGATCCTGGTCGAAGAATGGGTGCATTTTTTGCAGATTCGTTCTTTGTGCTTGCGGTTGGAATCACGCTGATAAGTTTTGCCAGTCCGCTCATAATTTTTATATTTGGTGCGCTCGGTATTGAAATCAACCCACAAGTTGCGGGAGCCGCGATATATGTTCCCTGGGGTGTTTTCTATTTCTCATTTAGTGAGTGGCGATTCGGGCGAACCATTGGCAAGTGGTTTTTTGGCATGCGGGTTGTCGACGACCGGTCACAGTCACCAGATTTTTGGCAGGCCTTTGTTAGAGGATTTTTCATCCCTGGCTTCATGTTGATAGTGAGCCAGGGAATTGCCATTTATTATTTGAGTGAAATGACAACAGATTTTTTGCAATTCTGGTTCAAGTCTCAATTGACCGAACGATTGTTGGTTTGGGGTTCTTTATTGGCGATGCTTTCGACAGCCCGGAAAAGCAATGGCTATCGTGGTGTTCATGATCTGCTGACTGGAACTCGGGTCGTTCGACTGGCTGGAGATCTTGATTCGCGATTGTTGGATCATTTTGCGGTCGCGGTTCCGCAGCGACAGACCGACGGGCAAAGTATTGGCGAATATGAACAGATCGGAAGTTACGGAAAGCAGGAAAACGGACAGGAAGTGATTCTGGGTCGTGATAATAAGTTGGACCGAGTGGTTTGGTTGTTCCGTGGTTTCAACAATGACGGGATTGACGCAGCGCGGCGCCAATTGACTCGGCCGACTCGGTTGCGAATTATCAATCAGGCGACTGACGGTTCGAACTGGTACGCAACCGAAAGCGCGCCAGGGGTTCCCTTGATCGAAGTGTTGCGACAATTTCCGTGCAGCTGGAAATCTACGTGTGCGTTGTTTCGCGATGTCGCCTATGAATTGGCATTGGCCGAAGAAAACGACGCGATTCCATCGGGATTGACGATCGATCACGTCTGGCTTGAGCATTCGGGCGGCATTCGTTTGTTGGATCACCCCGTGGTTTCATCTGGAAAACTGGCCCAAAGTCAAGATCCCGATCCTCGTCGACAAGCGATAAATGTTATTCATGACTTGTTGGATCGTTATATGCAGCTTCAGGATCACCCCGTTTCGATCATGGAATTGGCGAATCAGTTGGATCAAAAACGGGATGACGAAGATGTTTTCGACTGGCTGGTTTCAGAGTTGAATGATTCGATCGACAATCAGACGACCTGGAACTGGATTGATCGGGCGGGGATGTCAGCGATAACGTTTGGGATCGAGTTTTCAGTTGTGTTTCTTGCTCTCTTTGTCGTCAGTTTTTGGTTTGGCGGATTTTCACTGGTCGCCGGAACGGTGGTCGCTGCGGTTGTGGGCTTTGGAATCGTGGCAGCATTCGGCTTTTTTGTTAACGGCGGGCCAGCAATGCGATTGAGCAATGTTCAATTGTGCAGCTGGTCAACCAAAAAACCAGTTTCTCCGCTGCGAGTTGCAATCAGAAATATGATTGCCTGGACACCGTTGATTTTGATGTTGATGACCTTTTTTTCAATCATGTTTGGTTCGCAGAATCAAGAACGGATCTTTGGCATCGATATCGCGGACAGTTCCGTTCAAACATGGGGATTTCTAATGATGTTTTTGTTGATGCTGGCTGTTGTTGGGTTTATGTTTTTCTCGATTCTGAGCCCAACTCGCGGAGTACCAGAGCTGTTAACTCGTACTCGTTTGATGAGGAAGTAGACCATCGCAGGCATGAATAATTGGTACTGTCGTCACTGCAACGCGGAACTCTCTACCGAGGGGGCACCTCCTTTTCGCGCGTATCGTTGTTCAGGTTGCGGCCAGCTGAATTTCTTTGTTGATAAAGGCCGTCAGTATGCAGGCCAGGAAACTGCCTGGCGCAGCTTGTGGTTGGGCATCATTACAATGTTGGTGATGATCGTTGCAAGTGTGTTGCTTTTCACTCGTTGGCCCTGGTCCGCCGGGATGCTGGGTTTGCTTGCGATGGCGACGGGTGCCTTCGCATTGTACTTCGGCATCAAGGCGCTGTTGCGCAACCGATATCAAGAAGCTCCGACATCGGCAAAAGTCGCGGCCAGCAGCGCAACGGTACTTGGCGGTTGTGGAGGTATGTTTTTCGGTGGCTTTTTCGGCTTCGTTTTTCTGATGGGTTTAGTGATCAGCATGGCTTCTGTCTCGACAACCGAGCCGAACGAAGTTCGTCTGCAAGCCGAAAAATATTTTCAGATTGAAATGGGCGATGAAATTTCATGGGTGCCGGCAGACGCTGAAATCACTCCATTTATCAGCCAGGTTGAATACTGGGACAACAAAAATTTCGACGATAGTCTGACACGTTTGTATGTGTCCTGGATAGGCGCGATGTTGTCTACGGGTCCGGCAGCCAACAATCAGGCCAATCTTGCCAAAGGGGTGGCTAGAGGTATTCTTGGTAATGAAAGGGACAACGTCGGTTTGGATCAAACCAAAACATTTGAATGGGAAATCATGGGGGACACCCGTTCGGTGCAACGTAAATCCTTCATAAGGAAAATAGACGATGGCGGGCCTGAATTTACCGTCTATCAAGCGATAGTCATTGCGGAATCACGGACGTTTGCCGTGACGCTAATGTGCACCGGTCCAGAAGAACTTCTGGACGATGAACAGGCCAAACAGATTTTTGAGAGCTTTCAAGTGGTCCAGTAACGGCCCACTGCGGCTATCTATTTCGTCCCCAGGCAGTACAGGTACTGAGTTGGCGAATTCTTGCTATCGGCAACACGGGTATAAATTTTGCTATCGAGAAATGCAGGAGTTGCGAAGGCGGATCCGCCAAGTTTGTTCTTGCTAACCAATTCGAATTTCTCAGGATTGGCTTTGATGACGGCGGTTTGACCGTTTTCGCCCGTCATGAATATCAAATCGCCAACAAGAACTGGTGATGCACTGACTCGACCGGGAGTCGCACGTGCTTTCCACATTTCCTCGCCGTCGCTTGCCCGCCAACAATAGGCGACCCCTTTTTCGTTGTGGCAATAAACATAGCCATCATGCACCAGCAAAGATTGTTCGTAGGCTTTGACTCGATTTTCCCAAACGATCGAATGCTTGGAAGCAGAAATTGCATAGGTTCCTGGTTTGGGGAAACCGCCACTGACGAACACAGTATCGTCTTGCCAAACGGGCGTGCCACAAGAAACAATCCATTGAGGAATCGGAACGTGCCAGTTTTCTTCGCCGGTGGAAGGATCGTAGCTGCGAAGTTCAGAGCCGCTGACCAGTACCTGATCCTTGCCTTTAATGGTGGCAATGATCGGCGTGGCAAAGCTGGATGTGTGACCACGTTTGGTGCGCCAGGCTTCAGTGCCATCGCTTTGTTTGTAGGCAGCAAGATATCCTTTTTCGGAGTAGTCAGACATTACGATAACTAAATCGTTGTAGACGCAAAGCGAGCTGCCGTAACCAAATGGAAATCTGGGAAAGAACGCACCAGTATTTTTCTTCCAGAGGACTTCGCCATCGAAATCGAGAGCAGCCAAAAGAATAGAATCGTTATTGTAGTAGTTGACAAATACCCGATTTCCCGATGCGGACATGGTTGCCGAAGCATGCGTATTGTTGCCGTGAATCTTCTTTGGAAATCCGCCAGTATGGACGACCGAATCCCACAATTGCTTTCCCGTTTCGCGGTCGAAGCAAACAACCGATTGCGATTGTTCTTGATCGTCAGCGGTGGAAAGAAAGATTCGATTACCGACAATGATTGGCGAAGCGTGGCCGCGTCCGGGAACCTCTGTTTTCCAGATGACGTTCTCGTCTTCGGACCATTTAGTCGGTGGAGACTGATTCGCTGGAGCAATCGCGTTGCGATTGGGTCCACGCCACACTGGCCAGTCTTCGATGGCAGAAAGCGTTGTACAAACGGCTAAGGAAATGATGATCGTCAGTATGCGTGAAGTTGGTTTCATTAATATTCCATGGATATCAGAATCAAACGAATTGGCGTTCGCCTCGAATTACAGTGCGGTAGGGAGCAGGATAACCTTCCACGGTCAAATTGTCATCGTCTGGGTCAAGAAAGTCACTCAAGCTTTCATAGGCCATAAGTTCTGTCGATCGCTGCTCGTCGACCGTAACTTTGGTGTGGTCAACAAGTTCAACGTTTTTGAAGCCCGCGCGACGGGCCCAATTGACCAGACAATCCTTGGTCGGCATGAAATAGACGTTACGTGCTTTGGCGTACCTTTTTTCGGGAAACAATGCCATCGATCCTTCCCCCGGAATCGTTTGAGATTCGATGATCGCAAAGCCCCCAACTCGTAATGATTTTAACAAACGATTGAGAATTGGAATGGGGCTGCGGTGGTGGTAAACGATCCCCATACACATCGCGATATCAAAAGCACGATCGAAAACATCAAGCTCTTCAACGCCCAGCAGTTCGTATTGAAGTTGCGGACGTTGCAAATATCGCTGAAACATCTCGAATGCCAGATAGAACACGACCGACGGATCAAAGCCAATGATCGCGTCCGGTTCATGGGCGGCGGCTCGAAACATGTAGTAGCCGTTGCCACAACCCACGTCGAGAATACGTCGCCCTTTCAAATCACCAAGGGCGGAAAGAATGCGATTCCATTTAAGATCTGAACGCCATTCTGCATCGATTTCATGACCGAACAAACGAAACGGTCCTTTCCGCCACGGCTGTAGTGTCTCGATGGCGGCTGAGACTTTTTGATGTTGCTCGTCATTGAGATCACTTCGGTCGCCAATCGAAACCCAATCATTGGCTAGATCGCTTCCAATCGCTTTGGGTATGTCTGCGGTGAGTGGCAATTGCGAAACGATTTCCGCCTGGCGGGCGTGATAGGGGCGGCTCAGTTTTTCCTGACGAAGCAACCGTGCGGATTCGATTTGCCGAATATCGATGCAGTCTGGCTCATTGACACTGAATTGAGATAATAAATCGGGGCGCGGCCAGCGTAACATTTGGTAGACTTTCAAGATTCGAATTTTCAGAAAATATCCTAACAGAATGTGACGTTGTGCAAACGGACCGATTGTTCAGTCAACATCAGCCGGAAACAGGCGAGTTTTCATTTGATGAAAACGTGGCCAAAGTTTTTGACGATATGATTAATCGCAGCATTCCGCTTTACGCGGACGTGCAACGAGCGATACCCTCGTTGGTAAGTTTGCTGGACCATGAAGATCCTGTTCGCGTCGTCGATTTGGGCTGTAGCACCGGCACCTCGTTGATCCATCTGGCGAAATCGCTGCCGGATCGCAACCTGGACCTGATTGGCGTCGATAATTCCCAACCGATGCTTGACAAATGTGTCGAGAAATTGGCGGCGCTCAGATTATCAGATTCTGCAAATGTCGTTTGTTGCGATATACAGAAATATGAATTGAAAAATGTTTCTGTTGTGTTGATGAATTACACGCTGCAATTTATTGCGCCTGGTGAGCGCCTTGCGATGTTAAAGCGTGTCGCAACTGGATTGCGGCCCGGCGGATTTTTGTTGCTTAGCGAAAAAGTGATTCATTCGGACCCAAAAACCGACGCGGCCCTGGTCGAAATGTATTTTGAATACAAGCGGCGACAAGGCTACAGCGAGCTGGAAATTTCCCGCAAGCGTGATGCTTTGGAAAATGTTTTGTTGCCGCTGACCGTCGATGATAATCTGGCGCTGCTGCGTGACGCCGGGTTCAAGCGAGTTGAAACGCTTTTGAAGTGGTTCAACTTCACAACCTTTGTTGCCAGCGTTTGAAATGGCTGGGATGATCAAATTCCGCACCAACGCAAGTTCGATAGCTGTGCTTGCTTTGACCACATTGCAAATGATCTCAGTTAGCTGGAGTTAGCCGACAAAAATGAGCCAACAAAAAAACACGCGACCGGCGAATAAATTTGCCGGTCGCGTGTTGTAATAAATAAGGAAAGAGAACGAGCGGCCCGATAGACGGCGGGGAGATGAGAACGGTTGGGCCTTTATGCTCGCTCCAATAAACACTATAGCAAGAGATGTGCCAAAACTTCATTTATAGATTAAAACCCTAAAACCCGCGAAAAAGTGTACTAGCACATTAGCAATGCTTGTCACCGGGTCGAAAATCATCTCGTTTTAAGACGGTAGTTTTATAATGGGACGATTTTTGAGAATTTACTGCCCATTTGAATATCGTAAGGGTCCTCGTTTTGTTGGAAGTAACTCACATAGATGAAATTGCGGTCATTGAATTTGCCCATGGAAAGGTAAATGCGTTTGATATGGAATTTTGCGAATACCTGGTGGCCCGGCTGCGTGATGCCCTTGAGTCCGATAGTCGGGCTGTAATCTTGAGCAGCAAAGGGCGAGTTTTTTCGGCTGGCATCGATCTAAAACGCTGGTTAGCGGAAGGGACAGAATACGTTCGGCCATATATGCAGTTACTCGAAGAGCTATTCGAAACCGTATTTTGCTATGCCAAACCAATCATTGCTGATATCAATGGACCGGCAATCGCAGGCGGCTGCATGGTGGCCGCGGCGTGCGACTATCGAATCATTGCACCAGACGTGAAGATTGGGATTCTCGAATCCAGACTGGGAGTGCCTTTGCCCATGATGGCGATTGAAATTATGCGGCATGTGGCTTTGCCAGCGGTTTTTCGGCAGGTCACGTCCGTGGGCGCGACTTATACTGGCCAACAGGCGGTGGAGGCAGGATTGGCGGACCAATGTGAACCGCAATCTCGATCGGCGGCAATAACGGCAGCCAGGGAATTGACACAAATTCCGTTGGCCGCGTTTGAGTTGACCAAACGTCAACGAACGGAACCGGTAATGCGTATTGTTTACGAAAATCGTAAGCGATTAATGGACAGCTATTTTCACATCTGGGAATCCGAAACGACCAGAAATGCCATTCGCACTTATGTCGATGACCGTTTAAAGTAAGGGATTCGTTTCTATCCAATCCTGGAAATATCCAATCCTGGAAACTTGATGTTTCAGATTTCATCGGCATTTAATCCAGCTGGCGACCAGCCTCAGGCTATCAAGTCTCTGACCAAGGGCATCAAGGCGGGCAAACGCGAGCAGGTATTGATGGGAGTAACCGGATCGGGCAAGACGTTTACGATGGCTAACGTCATTGAAAACGTCCAATTGCCAACGCTGGTTATTTCTCACAATAAGACACTCGCCGCCCAGCTCTATTCCGAATTCAAAAGCTTCTTTCCGCTTAACGCGGTACATTATTTTGTCAGCTATTACGATTACTATCAGCCCGAAGCATACATTCCGCAACGTGATATCTACATCGAAAAAGATGCATCGATCAACGAAGAAATTGACCGTTTGCGTCTTGCTTCAACCAGTTCGCTAGTCAGTCGAAAAGACGTCATCATCATCGCCAGTGTTTCCAGTATCTACGGTTTGGGATCGCCCGAAGACTATCGCAAGATGATGGTTGCCATGAAAAAAGGGGAAACGATTGACAGGGATGAGATGTTGTCAAAGCTGGTTGACATTCAATACCAGCGAAACGACGTTGCCTTTGAGCGTTCGAAGTTTCGAGTGCGTGGCGACACGGTAGAGATCTGGCCTTCATACGAAGAGTACGGATACAGGATCGAATTCTGGGGTGACGAAATCGAAAAGATGGCGATCATCAATCCCATCAGCGGTGAAACGATTTCGGTACAGGACCAGTTGTTTGTATATCCCGCAAAGCACTTTGTTACGTCCGAAGATCGGATAGCCAAAGGCGTCAAACTGATTCGCGAGGAATTGAAAGAGCGACTGGAGCAACTCCAATCCCAAGGGAAATTGCTTGAAGCTCAACGATTAAGCGCGCGGACGCGATTCGATGTTGAGATGCTTGAACAGGTTGGCCATTGTCCCGGTATTGAGAATTACAGCCGACCATTGGCCGGTCGCAAGGAAGGTGAAACGCCTGAGACGCTGTACAATTTTTTTCCAGACGATTTTCTTTTGATGGTGGACGAATCGCATGTAACGGTGCCGCAGATTCGGGCGATGTATGCGGGTGATCGCAGTCGCAAAACGACTCTCGTGGAACACGGTTTTCGTTTGCCCAGTGCGCTTGATAACCGGCCCATGAAATTTGAAGAGTGGGAAAGCCGCATCAAGCAGGTCGTCTACGTGTCGGCAACGCCTGGCGATTATGAGCTAAACGGAACCAATGGAGAAATCGTCGAACAAGTCATTCGCCCAACCGGGCTGTTGGATCCTGTGATCGAAGTGGTGCCTGCACGCGGACAGGTCAGTCATTTACTGGAGGCGATTAAGGAGCGCCGTGATGCCGGTGACCGGGTGTTGGTGACAGCCTTGACCAAACGACTTGCCGAGGATTTGTCGGCCTATTTGTGTGAAAACGGAATCATTTGTAAATGGCTGCATAGTGAGCTTGATGCGTTTGAGCGAGTGGAATTGCTGAAAGATCTAAGGGTAGGGCGGTTCGAATGCCTGGTCGGCGTTAACCTGCTGCGTGAAGGGCTTGATTTGCCAGAAGTTTCACTGGTCGCGATTTTGGATGCGGATAAACAGGGTTTTCTAAGAAGCGAAACGTCGCTGATTCAAACCATTGGCCGAGCTGCAAGGAACGTGAATGCAAAAGTGATTTTGTATGGTGACAAGGTTACCGAGGCGATGAAAAACGCAATCGAAGAAACCGCCCGCCGCCGCGCAATTCAAGAGGCGTTCAATCGCGAGCATAATATTGTTCCTCAAACGATCGCCAAGGAAATTACTGTTGGTATTCAGGACGAAATGGAATCGCGCCGTGAAGCGGTCGATGCGGTCAATAAGAACGAAGACACGATTTATATTACCGAAGAATATATCAACGAGCTTCAAAAAGAGATGATGACAGCGGCTGAGGAATTAGATTTTGAGCGTGCAGCAACATTGCGTGATCGCATCGGACAACTGAGCGACTCCATCGGTAAACCGCTTTCGAGTGTGGAAACAGGAAAGAGTTCTTCCGGTAAAGGTCGACGTGGGCGCAAAAAAAGACGCGGTGGAAAAGTACCGCGTCCCAGAAAGCAATCCTGATTCGTTTGTCATCTATCGCCCGACCTGGAGCGATAGATGTCTAGCGAGGGCGATTCCAGCGAATACCAAAGATGACATTATTCGATTGTAGATCGAAATCGCCAACGGCTCCCGCAACGCCAACTTGTTCGACGTCGACGCCGCTGCTGCCAAAGTATTTGTATTCCACATACCCAACAGCGTTACCACTGATTCGCCGACTTGCCCCAGCTATCAACTGGTAAGCAAAGGCATAGTCCTCGATGAAGTTGTTGACGCCCACGGCCGGAGTAATGATGTCGCCATCGGCATAGACACCACCCAAACCGACACCGATGTAAGGCGTTGTACCACTAGAATTACGAAAGTCATACAAAACGTTGGTCATCGAAGAAAGCTGGTAGACGCTGTCAATGGCGTCGAACGTTGCGATAGGTACAAAGTTTGGACCGACAAAGTTACCAAGGCTGTATGTGTCATTAGTCGTGTGGCGATATGTCAGTTCACTTTCCATTCGAATGCCATTGGCAAACGTACGCCCACGTTTGATACCCAGTTGCCATCCATCATTGAAATCGACCAAGCGGGTCACTCCTGCTCCAAGCGCTTGTCCGTCGTAGTCTTCGAGGTCAACGTAGCCACCAAAAATACTGAAGTAACGACTACAGTGGTTGCTGTTGATTTTGACAGAAACAGGCAGAATTCGGCTCAGCCACGAGCCTCCACAACCGCAATCCGATCCGCCACCGCCGCAATCGTCGCACCCACATCCAGCATTGCCACGATTGACGCTGAATTTGATCGGTGATAACGCTTTGAGACGACCGAAAAAGCTGTTGCCAACTTGATCGCATCCACCCCCGCAATTGCCGCTGCCACATCCACAACTTGTGCTAGCGCCACATCCGCAATTGCCACCGTCACATCCACAACCTGTGCCAACGCCACATCCGCCTGAGCCACAATCACACCCGGATGTACTTCCACCATTGCATCCGCATCCGCTGGTCAGGCCAAAATTAGAATTGGTTGCGTTACCAATTTTTACTGGGCTGTGCGATGTTGATGATGGTTGAGAAATGTTTTTGGTGAAAGATGCCGGCGTCGAAAGAACCTTTTTTGTGCCGGACTGGCTATCGTGTGACACAGTTCGGATCGATTTCTTACCACTGATCGATTGGTTCAATGTCGTTACCGATTTACTGACCTCCAGATCAGTGCCCGGAATATAGACCGGGGATACAAGACTGGATTTTTGGGCGGATGCTGAGGAGGTCAGTGCAACCACCATCAAGACCAACACCATAACGGGGGCTATGATTCTCATTTGGTTTTCCGATTCAAAACAGGATTGCAGATTCAATAGAATCTGTACGAAGCTTTCAATTGCACAACTCAAATGAGCCGTGCTGGTTGGAATCATCGACACGCCACTAACCACTGTTGAGATTGTCAAAACCGTCACAAAAATACTTCGCGAGCGTTTCAAGCAGGTCAAAACGTAGACTTTGACAAAGACACGCAGAATGTTCCGATCAATGAGAATTTGCCGGGCAGCGACCCCAGTGAAATTCCAAGCAAAACAAACCTGTCGCACTGATAGGAAGCTGGTTTGTCTTCAAAAACGTCCCAAAACGCGGAATTAGCCAGGTTTTTAGCACTTGTGAGCGACGATTTGTGTTCTTATAATCCCGAGCTTCCGAATCACGGAATTTATGGTGCAGAAATGACAATTGACAAGAGTTTGAAAATAAAAGCCGGTGGTGTTAAGCAACGCAATGTGCTGACCCGCCCCGAACGTCTGGCAAAACTGGCGGCAGCTGACCGCTGGAAAGAGGGAGATTCCGTCTTAGGTATTCCCAAGGTTCGTGTTCAGAAAATCACGATGAAGAAGAAAAAGAAGGCTAAGAAGACTGAAGAAGAAGAGACGAAAACAGAAGCCGCTGAGTAATTCGTTCCGCGATCCAAACAAACAGCCGGTTTATACCGGCTTTTTTTATGCGCTTCTGGTGCGGCTTTTTCTGCGCCTCTCGTGTGTGTGCTACCTACGACACGAATGAAGCCTTCTAAACGCAAATAGATGGACCTGAGGCCAGCTTAGGCAGCCTTGCGAACCTCTGGGGCCGCTACATCTGTGTTGGCTCCAAATGGAACGTTCTCGATCAATTGGTCGCCACGTTTGAATTCGATACAGTTTCGATCAAACAGCCAAAGTGCACAAAACAATCCCGCTTCAAAGCGAATGCCGCAGAATCGATTCGTACCGACCAGAAAAGTCTGTCGAATGCTGCCTTCAGCCTTCGACGAAAATCGGGCCAAGCGTGCTATCGCGACTTTGCTGGCATCCAGAATCAACTGGTTTTTGATGGATGGTTGTTTCATGGTCGGTCGGAAATTGGATATGGCTATCCAAGGTATCGACCGGAAAATGTGCTGAAATCCAATTGTTTTGCGCAGACGGCAAAATTTGACATCGTTGGCGAGGCTTGCAATGCGCGGTTGCTGCTGTTTTTTAGAAAGACGTAAGCTCTGCCAGCATCACACCAGGCGCCATTCGGCTTGGTAGTTTAAGCCCAGCGTGATGATCTTTTGCAGCAGTACTTCGTAGCTGACACCGATCTTTTCGGCAGACTCTGCAAAATCTTCTCCGAAAGAAAGGTTGGGGTTGGGGTTGGCTTCCAACACGTACACGTCGCCTTCGGAATTAAGTCTAAGGTCCATTCGCGCGTAGCCACTTAACGACAACGCTCGATATACGCGTTTGCACGTCTTAATGATCTTTTGTTCGATCGCCGGCTCAAGGTCGGTGGCTTCGAGCGTATCGATGCCCAGCTTCTTCTGATATTCAAGATCCCATTTAACTCGCGCCGTCGCGATCTGTGGCATTCCTTCGGGTGCGTTTTTAAAAACCATCTCCCAGATCGGCAACGTAACCAATCGTCGATTGCCCATCACGCCGACGTATATTTCCCGACCATCGATATAGGTTTCGATCAGCGCATCGGTTTCCGTTTCGCTATGCACAAAATCAATCCGCTCGGTGAGCGCCTGGTCGTCATAGACGATGGAAGATTGTGTGATTCCCAGCGAAGCATCTTCGGAAACGGATTTGACAAGCAGTGGGAATTCAAAACCGCTTGGGCGTTTGGGTTTGCGGCCAAGTTTGATGACGAAAAACCCAGGCGTGCGGATCCGATGGAAATGCAGGATCTTTTTTGCCAACGGCTTGTCGTGGGATAACAGTAAACCGCGCGGGTTGCAGCCGGTGTAGTGTTGTTTCTTCAGTTCCAGATAGCTGACGACATGGTGGTCATAGACACCCACGCCGTGAAATTCTTCCAGTAGATTGAAAGCGATATGCGGTTTGAAATCGTCAATCGCTCGCCGAATCAATCCCAGATCATCGTACAGGCCAACCGGCAGAACCTGGTGGCCTAATTCGCGAAGTGTTGAGACGACATCAAATTCCGTCTTCCATTCGAGAATTTCTTCTTCCGAGTAGCCTTCGGTATTGTCAGGTGGGACCAGCGATTCGTGCATCAGCACAAGGATTCGCAGTTTTTTCATAGGGCGACTCGGTGATGTCCTCCATGTAATCGATTCATTGTGTGCACGGTTAACATGACCAGCGCGTCTTGTTTCAACGCACTTTCGTCACCGCTTGCCCGTAATTCCAATTCGCGACAGCGATCAATCATCTCGCGCAACAACTGGCTGATATTGTAGCGGTATTCACCGGTCCATTGAGCCACACTACGCGTTAAATCACCACAGTTTTTCTGCAGAAATGCCGCCGCCGAAACAGTTCGGCGAGTTTTGGCAAATTGGGAAAACAGTTTCTTCAGATCGTAGTCGAACAAATTCTTGCTACTGGCTTCATAACGTTGGTGCCGAAGAGCGTAATGTTGACGCAGGGTTGTTTTGATTCGATGAGCAGGATCGATTTTGGCGCGAGATTTTACTTTTGATTTTTGACCCGCGATTTGAGACATCAAAGAATCAACGTATTCGATTTTCTTGATTGCTTTCCAGCCATCATAATTTTTACGCCAACCGCTTCGCGGGTTTAGCCACACCGCGAACGTTTCAGCAAAATCTTCCGACGGATGACTTTGTGCGTAGCAGGGCTCCAGGTGTTGAACGTAGTTTTTACTGTGCGGCTTGGGGCGGTAAGTCTCTGGATAAGGTGCGTTGTAGTTACCAAAATTTTCCTTGTAATGTTTGCGTCGGTGCAAACGGAAAGCAGTGTCGTAGGCATGTCCAGCTTCGTGCCGCATGATTCGCATACACCATGCTTCGGTGCCGCCTTCGACCTCTAGCATCTGTTTTTGCTCCAATCGCATCAACCGACGATCAGCCATATAGAACGGCACAGCGATTCCGGGAATTCCGTCAGGCGAAAACCAGTCATCGCTGAGCCAGCAATGCGGCATCAATGTTAGATCGCGATTTTTTAATTCGCGGTACAGACGATCGCGGCACTTTGCGATGAGTGAATCTTCGATCGCCAAACTCAAATCACAAATCCGCTGATCCAATAGCTTTTGATCGGACATGCGGCGCCAATTTTTGACGGCGGCTTTACTTCGACTTTTGGAAGTCTTCTTTTTCATCCGTGTTTGAATATCTGATTCGTCGAATTGATTTGGGGAGTAAATCGATTCAGCATCGTTCAGTTCACCAGCTGAATCCTTTGTCGGAGACCTGCAATCTTAACGTTTGAAAAAACGAATTGCTAACAGTATTTTAATTCGCTATCAAAATTTTTAGCGCGCTAACCTGGACTCATCGTGAAAAAATTTCTTGTTGAAAACTCGTTCAAGATTTTGCCTGAATTCATCAGTTCCAGGCGAAGCAATTTAGTCAAAATCGCTGTAAGCAAATTCGCAAATTGAATTCACCGTTCAGGACATGCGAGCTTGCAGCACTTTTGAACATGCATGCATTTGTTAAGAGCGAGTTACAAGCGAATAAGCTTTATTTGCGAGCCGCTTCGCCACTAAAATCAAGCGACCTGAAGATCGATCACTAATCCGCAAAAACGTGTTACAACTTCGATCAAGCGACGCTGGAAGAGACCTTTTTCGGCATGAATTTCCTACCGTTTTGGCCAACAGTGGCACGAAGCAATTGTCGCCGAGTCAAAACACCAATTAATTTTCCTTCGTCCAAAACAGGAAAATCTGCCGAACGATAGAGCAGAAATTTTTCAACCACCTGATTCACCGGCTCATCAGGCCGAATTGAGATGATTTCCCGCTCCATATGCATGCTAACGGGATTGTCCAGCCATTGGTCGTCAAAAGCGGCCATCATCAGCAATGGTTCTTCGATACGCCCAACCAACTGGTTGCGATCATCCACAATCAATAGATTATTCAGGCCTTCGGCCAGCATTTTGTCCATCGCATCGCTAAATGTGGAATTGATGTGAGCGGATGCGAAGTAATCGGTCATGACATCGCGAACAACCATTGAAATTCCCCCCGGGATACTCTGTCTGGTTCAGAAACGTTGCGGCGAGCGGTGGCTTCAGTATGCGTTGGCGAACAAGTCCGCGGCTGACAACGCACAAGATAAGTGGCTGAGAAAACATACCCTATGTTTCACCCTTGGACGGCAGAAATGAGCCAAAACAAGGGGTAAATCTGGTTAGAGCTAACCAAAATGACGATCAGCACGATCAGATTCGTGCCTTTTGGATCAATATCGATCCCGGTATTGGGAATATAAATCATCGGCTGAATCGAGCAAATGAACCAATAACGCCGCTCGCGCCCACATTCCGTTTCTCGCTTGTCGAAAATACATGACCCGCCGGTCAGAATCGATTTCGACCGGAATTTCTTTAACGACACTGTCGCGAGGAAAAGGATGCATGATCGGGCAATATTCTTTCAACTTGGCCGCCCGGTCGGGCACCAATCGAAACGGATCCAAATCGATATTTTCAATTTCCCTCGTGGTCGATTCGGAATTATGTTCGCGCTGGATACGAGTCATGTACAAACAATCAGCTGCCGACAATATTGGTTCACCGTCCAATTTGGCATCCAGCGAATGAAATTCATGCACTTCGACGTCGGCATCGATTAGACGCTTTTTTAGTGCGGGATCAAGTTTAAGCACATCGTGATCGGGTGCAACAAACAGCATTCGCTGGCCAGGATAGCGAGCTAGAACGGTTGCCAGCGATCGCACCGTGCGGCCGCGACCGATGTCACCACAAAATAGATATGTTTTCTGCGCCGGTCCAGTTGTCAGATCCGGGTATTGTTTCTGCAGCTGTTGAAAACGACTACCGCTTTCGGATATGTCGAAATCCAAAGTTCGTTGAATCGTGTACATGTCCAGCAGCGCTTGAGTCGGGTGTTCGTCGCTGCCGCTGCCGGCGTTGATGGTCGGAACGGTTCGCATTTCCTGAGCTTCCAACTGGTTCATCATGTACGCACAGCATTCGGCCAGATTGGTGATTGGGCTGCGCATGATGATGACGTCGAAATAGCTGCTGAACATCCGGATGGAATCCATTTGCGATTCGCGTTTGACTTCGGATGATGTTTTTGGGTTGCGAACTTCGTTACAGGTAATTCCCAGAATTTGACAGGCGGCCATGAACGATAGAAAAGTTCGCGTGGACGGCTGAGTAAAGTACAGCATCGCCCGTTTATGTGCCAGCAATGTCTTGAGTCGCTGGTTGGTTGCCGGTTCGCGTGCAAGGCGACGAATCATGTCCGCCATTTCGCGAAGTTTTTCCAGCAGTTCTGGATTTAATTGCGCGGCAAAAATCAAATGCTTCAGCCGCTGTTGTCGCTGAAAATCAAAGACCTTGTCTTCAACGCGACGTTGTAGCTGAGATTCAAATTGGGCGAGATCGAGAGAACCAGGTTCCATTCAGATACCATCAACAGGGCAAAAACTTGGATAAGCTTAACCAAGATGGTTCGTTTGTCTATTGCAGAGACGCTTATTCGTAAATCCAGCCCAGCCGTTGACCGACGTTAACAAACGCCATGCTGCTCACAATGCTTGAATAATCTTTTTTAGTACGGCCTGAGCCACCGATTGCTGAACGGCTATACGATTACCATCGAGCGGTCCAAATTTCTCCGATTCCACGCTGCCAGCGATATCGATGGCAAACCAGGCAAACGGTTTTTCGATGCCACCTTCCGGCCAGGCTTCGGCATAGCCAGTTGTTGCCAAGCCGATATCGCTGGCAAATAACTTGCGGACGCCGACGGCCATTTGAATCGCGACCTGCTGTGAAACACAGTGGACTTCGGCAGCATGCTTTCGGTCGACGCCCAGCAATTTTACTTTCTGATCGATGTTATAGGCCGTAACGCCGCCTGCAAAAAATTCAGAGCAACCGCTTACCGATGTGATAGCCGATTGTAGTTGGCCACCGGTCAGGCTTTCCGCCACTGAAAGCGATTGCCCAGAATTTAAAAGCGCTTGCTTAAGTTTAAATGCGTATGGATGCATGGAATCGCCGACACGGGGCGGTGGTTCTAATAATTGGTTGAATGATTTTATCGGTCGGTAAGAGGATTGCAAATTCTGTTTGCCAATAAAGAAAGCCCGCAACAAACGTCACGGGCTTCGAATTCTTCCAAACAACAGATGATCGTCAGCGACCGGCGACCGCCCGCTTTTGCATCTGTCGTTGATGCGTTGCCAACGCTTGACTGGCAACTCTGATACCGACTCGCAACGCCGGATCCGTTTTGTCGATTGGTTTCGACTCGTTGACCCTGGCAGTCATCTGAACTTCGACGTCCGGAGTTACGCCCACTTCGCTGATCGGCTTACCGTGCGGCGAGTAGAATTTGGCGGTCGTCAATCGAACACCGCCACCGGTGACATTCAAAGGAAAGATGCCTTGAACGCTGCCTTTGCCAAAACTTTGGTGTCCAACAATCGTACCGCGTTGATGGTCTCGAATCGCAGCGGCAAAAATCTCACTGGCACTGGCAGAATTTTCGTCAATCAAAACAACCAGCGGCACGCGCCAGGTGTTCGCAATTTCCGCTCGGTGGGTGTAGTCTTCAATTGGGTTGCGACCGCGAGTCGAAACGATCACGCCACTGGAGACAAACCGGTTGGCTACATCGACCGATGCAGACAACAATCCACCGGGGTTACCTCGGACATCTACGATAAGACTTTGCATGCCCTGGGCGTGTAATTTCCAGAGAGCAGAATCAAAGTCGCGAATGGTCTTTTTCTGGAAATTAGTCAGTCGGATATACCCGACCTTCTTTTGAGCATCGACGATCTTTACATCTTCGACACTGGGAATATCAACCCGTCTGCGTTGCAATCGGACCGACTGCGTTTTCATGCCATCACGCTGGACGGTAATCGAAACAAAACTTCCTTCGACTCCGCGAAGCATGTCGGCAGCCTTTTCACTGCCTTCATCTTCCACATCCCGTCCATCGACGGCAATGATTTGGTCTTCTTCAGCAACGTTGGCATTGTGTGCCGGTCCGCCAGGAATCACGTTAACAATTTCAAGATGATCATCATGTGTGCGTAACTCTACGCCCAGCCCAACGAAATTACCTTCGATCTGCGACATCGCTTCGCCATATTGGCTGTCCGACATATATGAAGAATACGGATCCAAAGCAGCAATCGCACCGTTGGTAAATTCGTAAATCGTCGATCTGACTGGCAACCCAATCATCCGATTCATGGTGTTGGCAACCGAACTGGCAACCACATAAGCGTCATGGCGACTGGAAACCGTTTGGCCGTCAAGCGATGATCGGATCTTTCCAATCGCATTTTGGATTTCGGAATCAGAAACCTTGGGGATGTTGGTCTGTCGAAATTCAGGCGAACGAATAGCGACTTCCAGACTATGTAAACCGAAAGAGGCGAGGCGAGCCCAGTCCGGTTGATCGACGTAATAGGATTGCACTTTTAACAGCACTTCCGAATATACATTCAGAGATTCGGTGCGGTTGGAAGCTTGCAAAGTCTTACGAAAGCTGTTGTCCGAATATCGACGCTGTAAATCATAATGAATTCGAGCGATAGTTCTTCGCTCGATTAGCTTGTCGTTATTCGGAAACGACTTAATTGCTTTTTGATACAGGCTCAGGGCATCGCCCCAAGATCCTGTTGATTCCAGCCGCTTGCCTTGTTCGACAAACTGTTGAGCGGAATCTGGTTTTGCATTGGGTGTGACAGCAATTGCTGGTTGAGAAAACTCGTTTGTCACAACGCCTGTTTGAGCCGTTAGGGTCGATGGCTGGAACACAAGCAGCGAAAAGGCTAGAAGCAGCCAACGCTTGGACGGTTTTGTCCTGTGAAGTATGTCCATAAAATCCTTATCCTAGTGGGCAACCTGAATCATCCTGATCTGCCTATATAAACCTGGGAGCGAAGCAAATCCTGACGCTTCAAGTTGATATCAGGTTACGGTCCGATTCTTTCGACGCCTACGCGGCGAAAACCGATTCCAAATCGATAGAAAGAAGCGACCGTAGAAAAATAGATCACGTTTTGACTGCGGTCAAAAAAATCCAAAGGACTTTTGGCCGCGCGATCCTCACAACCCACTTAATCCATTTCCAACGATTCGATCGTAACGGTCGGTGAAAATGACCGGTCAGTTTCGAGGTGATTTTTTGGCCGCTGTTATCGTTTTTTTTCGAGTGAAAAACGGCGCCGTTGGTAATGTGTTCGCGTTATCCAGATTGTCGCGAACTTGGTGTAAGGTGCTTCCAATGCAACTGTGTTACGAACGTTTACAGTTTTCGGTTCGCCCCAATCCAAAATTTCCAAACTCGCACGAAAACCTTGATAGCTTCGTCCCTGGATCGAATCACGGGCGATCATTTGATATCTATTTGAACAACGGCTGCTGGCAATATTGGATTAAATTCGTACGGGGTAATTGCCCTTACAGCCGTAACTTTCGTTATGTTTCGCAAATGAGCAAAGATTGGAAAACCGTGAGTTTGGATTCCGATTAGAACGATTGTTGGGATTGCAATAGCGCGGCGTAAACGCCCGTCAATATCGCGTCTGCGTCAATATCGCGCCTGAACGTCACTTGCACAAAGTGCAATAAAGAGCCCAATAGCGCGGCGTGAACGGCCCGTCACTATCGCATCTGCGTCAATATCGTGTCTGAAACGTCACGTAACATAGCGCAATAAAAAACCCGCCGCAATCGCGACGGGCCTTGTTCGTTTTTATGGCTGCTGTGTATGTTGTTTACAATACTTCGCTTGGCATCGATGTCATCGTTGGCGGAGAATCAATCGCCAGTGGTGCAGGGACGGCTGTCGAACGACGACGACGGCGCTTGACCTTCTTGGCCATCCATTCTTTGGTCATGATTTCGAAAACTTCAGGAGACTCGTAGCGAACGGTCGTCTTGTTTTCCGGAATTGGCCCGATCAAACCGCGGTAAACGGGCATGCCTCGAAGCGAAAGATCGGTGCTGCTGTCATCAATCCCAATCTTTTCGTGTGTTTGGTCCAGCTTTTCGAAAGACTGGTATTCCATTGTCAAAATTGAACCATCTGCATCATGCGTGATCACGCGAATCGTTTTATCAGCCATATTTAATCCTTGATTGGAGGGAATTCGCTTAGTGTCCCGTGACTCCAATCAGGGGGATGACTCGATTCCTTCGATCACCAAACGTCTCTTGTTCAAATCGGTTCGCAGTTGCCCATGTGACGATTTAATTTTGCCAACCAGTCAAGATGCTGAAAAACGATGCAATCCGGAGATGCCAAACAAGAAATACAACAGAATTGTTCGAGTGGTCCCCATAGAATAACAGGGGATGATCTGCAAATGGCGACAGTCTTTGGCGGTGTCAGCGGCAACAACTGATATAATCCCTACAGTCGAATTAGGGAGACAGAGAATGAGTCAGGTATGGCGGTGGATTCTGCCCAACCGGTTTGATGCGGTTATGTTTGTTGTGGCCTTGCTGATTTGCATCGGCTATTTGTACAGCGCTGTGGGAGCAATGCCTTATTCGAGCGACGAATTTGTGCTTTGGTTTGCGACGCCAGTAGCCTGCACGTTGATTGCTATTGGCAGTTGTCTGGGTTGGAATTGCTTCGGTCTCAAGCGAACTTTGTTGTTACTTGCCGTTTGTTTTGCCTGCCTGTTTCTAAATTGGATTGGTTGGCTGTTTGGCTGGCAAATCATAGCTCGTGAACATATTTTGCAATCCATGCGATGGTCCTGGGGGCTTCGATTCGAACCAGAGGCGGATTGGTTTCGTTTTGAAAACCAACTTTGGATAGCTGGTTGGCTGGTCGGTTGCTTTCTGTTCAGTTGGCTGTTGGTCATTCTGTTTCGCAAAGTCCCGTTTTGGCTGTATTCTGTTGCTCAAAATCTGTTCCGCAAAACGAAGGATCGATTAGAACTGACTCGGGTAAAGCTGTTGATTGGCATTGCGGCGGTTTTGTTTCTTGTGACCACGACCAACAACATCTTGATCGCCAACGGAATCAACATTTTTGAGAACGGCGACAACTTTGATGCCATCGAAATGGTTATCAGCGCACTCATTGGCTTGATTTTCTACGGAGTCGTCGTCGTGTACACGTCATGGGTTTTTCTTCATGGCAAAGCCTATTGGGTCAAATTCCTTATCTTGGGAACATTGGTCGCCGTTATGTTGATCGGTGTTTTCGTAAGTCGCACTATCTCACAAACATCAATGATCGAAATGGGAGTTTGGGCGTTTAGCAGTCTGATTTTCGTGATTTCTGTTGTTGGGCTCAAAGATGTAAAAACTTCGGTACGACCGTCTATCTGGTCATTTTTGCTGGTTGCCGTTTCAGGGTTTTTGATCGCTAGCCCTGCGTTCTTTGATTTCAATTTCCTCTTCAACCCACATTTGAATGTCGCAATGGAAGATCGAATTCGTGCGGCGTACGAATCTGGTCAACTGAAATGGCAGACTGGCGGTCAGATCAGCGGCACACCGGATGTTTACTTTTGCAATTTCAATCCAGATGGAGATTCTGCTGATTCGTTTGAGAAGCTTGATTTTAATAGTGGAAACATCGACTTGGCGGTGTTCCAGATGTACCCGAATGTCAAAACAGAATGCTTACATAGTGTGTCCAAAGGCAACATTGCCTTAGTGAAAACAGGAGTAACGGCCTCTCAACTCGAAGACATCGTTGCGGGAACAACGCTCGCTTGCAGGGTCCAAAATTTGGATGTCGACAGCACACAATCGAAAGCTGTGATTGATGTTGGGTCCATGCAGATTGTTGAGGATCGACCAGGGAAGTTGAAAGCTTTGCTTGAATCGATCAAGGAATTTAAAAATAATCCGACTGTGGACGTTGACTCAAAGATAACAAAAGAAGATTTGCCAGCGATCCTAAAGGCCAGCCAAAGTAGCCAAATCATTTTGCATGGCAGTTTGCCGGATTCCGATATCAATTGGTCGGAATTCTCGTTGGACAAGCTGACTGCTGCTGTAAATGTTTATTACAACACTAATACTTACGGTTTATCGCCGAATCAAATTCAGTTTCTGCTTGACACCAACATTCAGATTTTGTTTTCTCCCAGCTACGTGTACGGCTCCGACCAAAATTTGGAATGGGATTTAGCTTTTGCGTGTGCAGAGCGTTTCCGATTTGCACAGATTTCGACGAGTGTTTCTAGACTCGCCAGTCGTTTTGATTTCGACGATTCCGACCAATCGATTTTCGAGCAAAACCATTTAGTCTGGGGCAAAAACGGGCAGGCAGAAATCACACATCTCTTCTTGCCCAGTGGCGAGTTTTGGCAGGATGTCTCTAAACTAACCTCCTTGAAGTCACTTAGCTACGATCCTAAATGGCTAAATGAGGATACCGCAGCTCCACCGCGAGCCGTAAAAGATCTGGGCTCTTTACAGGGACTGACGAATCTAGAAGAGCTTTACCTGTCGGACAACACATTCTTGATGCGAAGCTTAAGTTTCCTGGCGAAAATGAAATCGCTCAAGCATTTGCAAATCCCAAAGGTCGACCGATCCATGAAAGGAACAATAGGATTCGATGCTTGCCCCAGCCTGGAATCCATTACGTTTCTGGGGAAACCGGACGTCGCTTCAATCGCAGAATTGGCGAAGTTGCCAAACCTGAAAAAGGTCACCATTTCCAGTATCAACAACGGAGTACTGAACGAGGCCAATGCGAAATCGGTGCTGAACAAGAAATTGCCCGGTGTCGAGATCGTGATATTACCCTTTGGTCAGCACCAAAAAACGATTCCCACGCAGTTTCTGGTGCATAAAGAAAAGGCGCAAAAGGAAGCTATGGCCAGGCTGAAAAGCCTACTGAATTCAACGACTAACCAACGCGCCGACTAACCAACACGGTAGCGCTGAGGGAAATAGCTGACGATCACCGAAACAATCACGGTTGCCAACGTGCATAACGCAACCGTAATCACCAGCACCGCCAGCAACGGACTTAACAAATCCGTCGCCGACATTAGCCAGGCCTGCGGATCGGTGATCACAACAGAGCTGAATAGAAGTATCGCTACCAGTCCCAACAAAACCATGATCGATGCGCGGCCGGCCCCTTGATAGTCACTCCAGCTGGGTGCCATATGAATTCCGACGCAAAGCACAAGGTAAATAAAAACCCAGAATTTTAGCGTCGTGAAATTCGCTGGATGCAAGACTTCGGACAAGACGTTTACGACCTGGTCGGTCACATTGGTTTGCTGGGTTGCAGCCACCATCGCCTGCTCAGGCGGCAACAAAGAATCGGGGTAGAAGACCCACAATAACACGAACAATGCCACGCACCCGCCGATCAATGGTGCGATCCCAATGAAGAAATTACCCAGTTCCTCAAACCAATTACCTTTGCGCCACGAGTGTTTAACGAAGCCCAGCCGTCCGGACCTCTGGTCAGGTTCAAACAGCGACACTTCATCGATCCGATGACGAAACAACACACACATCACCACATGGCTAAGTTCATGGATTGGTGTACCCAGCCAGCCGGTCCACAAAACACTGTTCCATCCAAACCGTTCGGCCAGTCGCTTTTGAACTGTCTTTTCCAACAGATGGATGATTACTGTGAAAACGATGATGGGAATTGCAATGGCTGCCAACAGCGTCAGATTTGTCAGCAGCGATTCCTGAAAGCTGGCTAAAAAAAGTGGCACGTTAAACATCCGGGACAATGCAGTTTGAATTCAAGTAGCAGCGTAATCATGTTAGGCTTGTGTTCGCAATAGCGATGTTTCATTGAAACAACCGCTGTAATTTTGCGTAACCTTGGATTCGATTTTCAGTGAGCTTCCTTGGGATCCAAATCAGCTGTGGCTTTGACAATTTTGTAAACCATGAACAAACCCAGAAATATTCGACCAGAAGACTTGGGCCCGGACGAAAGTCTTTGCGATTACTGTACAGGAAAATGCTGTAAGTATTTCGCGCTACCCATCGAAAAACCAGAAGACTATCGGGGCTTTGAATACCTGCGTTGGTATTTGCTGCACACCCACGCGGCCTGCTTCGTCGAAGACGATACCTGGTATCTAATCGTGCATACACCTTGTAAGCATTTGGGCGCAGACAATCGATGTGGAATCTACGATACGCGGCCGCAAATCTGTCGGGAATACAGTACCGACGATTGCGAATTCGATGACAGTTACACTTACGATTATTACTTCGAAACACCGGAACAAGTAGCCGAATACAGTGACGCCGCTTTTGCCAATCATCCCAGTCATCCAAATTTCCGAAGTCCCAAACCCGGCTTGCCGATTATCTATGCAATGCCAACTTAGCAGCGAACCGAATTACGAACCGACTTGTCGTTTCAAACGATAAACATGAATACAAAAACACTTATCCAGCCGCGAACTCTGAAAGGGTTTCGTGACTTTTTGCCCGAATCGATGATCCCGCGTGAGCGTTTGATGGAAACGGCGCGACAAGTTTATCGTTCTTATGGTTTTGTTCCGATTGAAACGCCTGCTCTAGAATATTCAGAAATACTATGTGGCAAAGGGTCGGAAGAAACAGATCGCCAGATGTTCCGGTTTGAAGATCATGGTGGTCGCGATGTTGGAATGCGATTTGACTTGACGGTGCCGTTGGCAAGATTCGTGGCACAGCACAGCAACGATCTTGGATTGCCATTTAAGCGCTATCATATTGGTAGCGTGTGGCGAGGCGAAAAACCGCAAGTTGGTCGCTACCGCGAATTTGCTCAATGTGATTTTGATACGATCGGCACAACTTCGATTGCCAGCGACATCGAAACGGCGCTGGTGATTTTTGATTTGCTGCGAGCGATTGGTTTTGAGAAATTCAAGATTCGGATCAACAACCGCAAAGTGTTAAATGGCTTGTTGCAAAAATTCGATTTGCATGAACATTCCGTTGGTGTGTTACGTTGTATCGACAAGCTGCCGAAAATTGGCGCGGAAAAAGTTCGCAAGGAAATGCTCGAAGTTACCGGTGCGGCCGAAACTCAGGTCGATCAGATTTTAGGGTTGGCGAATTTGACGGGTGATAATCTGAGTGTATTGTCGAGCCTTCAACCGATATGCAGCGGCAACGAATTGGCGGAGCAGGGGCTCAGTGAATTGTCAGATCTGATCAAAGCGACACAGGCGGTTGGCGTAACCGACGAACATTTGAATATTGATGTTTCTATCGCACGCGGACTGGACTATTACACGGGCTCAATTTTTGAAACGTTCCTTGACGATCTTCCAGGCATTGGCAGCATTTGCAGCGGCGGTCGCTACGACAATCTGGCGGAGATATTCACCAAGCAGAAATTGCCGGGCATCGGAGCATCGTTGGGTCTGGATCGTTTGCTGGCGGCGATGGGCGAGCTGGGGATGATTCCGGCTTCAAGAACGACTGCCGATGTGTTGATTGTGCAATTTTCTGCAGAAAATCTGCCACATTATCTGAAAATTGCCAACGATTTGCGGACACAGGAAATAGCCACCGAAGTCTTCCCGGAAGCGAAAAAACTGGGGAATCAGTTTAAATATGCGGACCGACGAGGATTCCGCGCTGTGGTGGTCGCCGGCGATGATGAAATTGCAGCCGGCAAAGTTCAAGTAAAATGGATGGAAGACGGATCCCAACACGATATTGAACTCGATGAAAACTGTTCGAGTTTGGCAGCCTGGATCCGTGAGCGAACAACCTAACCAATGATTCAACCGACCGAATAAAACCGATGCTTAAATCTTTCTTTTTCATAGCCCAGCAACAAGAACAAATGCAGGGCGAGTACCTTTTGGCGATCGGATTGATTGTCGGAATGGTTCTGTTGGGCCTTTTGGTGGTTTGCATTCCGCGCCCGCGCAGCAAGCATTTCATTGAGCCTGAAGGAGAAGGCGACGGCAAGAAGAAAAAGAAGAAGCGTTAAACCCGGCGACCCGACTTGCTGTAACAACGGATGAAAACACAGGTCATTCTAATTCCGATTGGTAGTGCGGGGGATGTGTTCCCGTTTCTCGCTTTGGGCAAAGAGCTACAGCAACGAAAACATCACGTTGCCGTCATGACCAATCCGATCTTCAAGACCAACGTGGGGCAGGCAGGCCTTGAATTTATTGATCTCGGTAGCGAACAAGAGCTGCGCACCGCTGGTACCGACGATCGACTTCATCAATCGGCCGAAGCATGGAAATTGGCGCTTCGCTGGGGTGCGATTGGAACGATGCGACAAACGGTTTCGTATCTGAAGGATCGGCGCAAACGATGTCAGACGTTGCTGGTTGCGTCGCCGCTTAGTTTTGGCGCCAGGCTGGCGTCCGAAGCGTACGATATTCCTCTTGCTACTGTCGTTTTAAGCCCGTTTATTTTACGCAGCGTCTATGATGCACCCACGATCAAGCCAATGTGGTTAGGCGATTGGATGCCGCAACTTTTGAAATCGCTGCAGTATCGAATCGCCGATCAGTTTTTTATCGATCCGGTTGTCAAGAAAGATGTAAACGCGCTGCAGCAAGAATTGGGTCTGCCGCAAAGTGAACGCTTTCTGCATCAATGGTGCTTCAGCAAAGATTTGTGTTTGGCTGCGTTTGACGAAGGCTTTGCAGCAGTCCAGCCGGATTGGCCGGAAAATTTGAATTTAACGGGGCACTATGTTTGGGATCCGCCAAGCGATGACACGGATTTAAAACGGCTGGACCAGTTTGCGCACAGAAAGGATGATCCGATCGTCGTCGTGTCAGCTGGATCCGCCGGAGCACCATCGGCAAACTATTATCAAAGGTGGATCGACGCAGCAGGCGAAGTTGGTTGCCAGTTGTTGATCCTTGAGCGCAATTCCGATTTGGTGCCTCAGGCTCTTTCAGATTCGGTTATGCATTTTAGCTATCTCCCAATGAGCGTAGTGCTGAAGCATGTTTCGGCAGTGGTTCATGCGGGAGGAATCGGAGCAACACTCAGAACTTTGGCTGCCGGTGTGCCGCAGCTGATTTTGCCAAAGGTCAACGATCAGTTTGATAATGCGGATCGAATCATCCGATTAAACGCTGGTTTCACCGGTGATTGGGAAATGGATACAGCTGGCGCCAAGGCTTGCTTAAAGCGATTATTAAGTGGCGAATTCCCGATGGTTGATAATTCACGTGCCCCAACAATCGACCCAGTCAATCAAGCCAGTGATTATCTGGAATCCATTTTCTACCGTCACGATTAAGCGAATCCGCTGCGTTCAATACGGATTCGTGATAGATGGTTTCTTAGCGCCGCGATTTCGACCGAAGCAACCACCCCCACAGCAATACAAATCCAATCGCCGGTGCAACAATCAGGGCGCTTCGCAAAACGGAATTTGATGCGATAAACCACGAACGAATCGCAAGCACGGTTACCCAAAGCAACAGCACGCCAACGATCCAGCGAACTGGCTTTCCGCTGGCCATGGAATCTTTCTCGAATGCATCGGAAGAGTCGTTCATTTCAGCCACGGCATCATCGCTCGCAATTTTGCGCCTACCGTTTCAATCGTTTGGCCCTTGCTCTTGGATCGCAACTCGTTCAATTCATTGTCGCCTTGATAATGTTGTTGCAAAAACTGATCGGCAAATTTCCCGCTTTGAATATCTGTCAGGATTTGTTTCATGTTGTTACGAACGCGATCGTCAATCACACGATCGCCAGAAACATAGTCGCCGTATTCAGCGGTGTTGGAAATTGCATGTCGCATTTTCTCAATCCCGGACGAATGCAATAAATCGACGATGATCTTCAGTTCGTGCAGGCATTCGAAGTAGGCAAGCTCCGGTTGATAGCCCGCGTCGACCAGTGTATCGAATCCGGCTTGAACCAGGCTGGTCACGCCACCACACAAAACAGCTTGTTCACCAAACAAATCCGTTTCCGTTTCAGCGGCAATCGTGGTTTGCAGGATTCCAGCTTTGGCTCCGCCAAGGGCTGCTGCATAGGCCAAACCAAGTTGGAACGTTTCTGGTTTGGAATTTTCATCGACGGCGATCAAACAGGGCACTCCTCCGCCGCGCAAATATTCGCCACGGACCATGTGGCCCTGTCCTTTGGGCGCAACGAGCAACCGATCAAAATCGCCTTCCTTCTGGATCAGCGAATAGTGAAAACTGAACCCATGGCAAGTCATCACAATATCGCCGGGGTTTAAATTTGGCTCAATCGATTCCTTGAACACCTCGCCATGCACTTCATCGGGAAGCAAGACATTGATAATATCTGCCTGGGAAGTTGCTTCGGAAATGGCTATCGGTTCGAACCCGTCGGCCAACGCATCGGAATGGCCCTGACCTCCGGGCCGCTGGCCAACGACAACCTTGCATCCGCTGTCTCTAATGTTCTGGGCGTGGGCACGTCCCTGAGCACCGTATCCGACAATCGCGATGGTTCGGTCATTTAGCAGTTCTATATTAGTGTCTGCTTCGTAAAATATTTTGGTGTCCATGGTTACATGCCAACCGCTAAAGAAATAAATGTCAATATTCAGGAAAAATCGCTTGTCCAAATCCGGCAATGGGTGCGTATATCTCCTAATGCAGGGTTTTTTAATCTGCCTGCTTTTGATCATCAACGGATTTATTGTCAGATCAACCGTAAATCTGGACTGGGGCGAAGAGTTACGAATCCCCCAGGCGATTCAGTTGGTTTTGCCTGTCATGATGATCTTTGTGGAACTTTGGCTGTTTGACTTTGTATTCGCCGCAACAACGAAGCATGAAAACTAGGCATTTCGTTCGCGTTGTCGAACGTTCCTGATAGACTAAGTACCGATTCGTTTTTTGAATTTAGCATAAACAAGAATGTCCAAACGCATAGCTGTCGTCATATCGCAAAGCCAAAGCAAGAATCCTGCCAAGCGAAAGCTGGAAGAGGATATCGTTGTCGGCTTGGTGATGGAGCCCGGAATTGATGTAACCGTAGTCCCAAATCTGTATGACTTGAAAGCGGACAGCACCGGGATGCTCGCGCTCAAGAGCATTTCTGGAAACGTGATCGTTTGTGGATGGATGTTTGAGCGTGCAGCACATTGGGTTCTGGATCGTAATGGCATTTTTGGTCATGTCGGCCTGGTCACGTTGCGTGATGAAGATTTGGACGATGACGACGAACAAGAGCCGATCGAAGAAGAAGAAAAAGATCGCGTCATCGATTCTCGAGACATACCGAACCGAAAAATCTATGCACTGGATTTGCGGATTTCGAACAAAGCCAAAACTTACATCGATGAAATCAAACGCATTCAATCAGAGAATGCAGCACAAGTTGTTGACCTTGGCGACCTGACCCAGGGTATCAGCGTCGCCGCGACCCCAGCGCCCGCTGTGTCAAACGGCAACGGCACAGAGGGAAACAGTCACGATGTTGCAGCATCAGCGGTCAACCGGATCGAAGGAGATTCGAAGCGACGTTGGTATCCTGTGATTGACTACAGCCGCTGTACGAACTGTATGGAGTGTATTGATTTTTGTTTGTTTGGCGTCTACGGCGTCGACCGAATCGATACGATTCTGGTGGAAGAACCTGACAATTGCCGCAAAGGCTGTCCGGCATGCAGTCGCGTTTGTCCGGAAAATGCAATCATGTTTCCGCAACACAAGACACCGGGTATTGCCGGTTCCAACGAAGCAACGGCTAGCCTGAAAATCGATTTGTCACAATTGTTTGGCGCCCCAACAGAAGGCAAGTCTGCCATCGAAGTTGCGGCCCTCGAACGAGACGAACAACTTGCCCTTGCCGGTCGAGAAACCGTTGGCATGTCGGTAGGCATTGCAAAACGCCAGGACGGCAAAGCGGAACAGCCCAATGATGAGCTGGATAACCTTGTCGACGAATTGAACGATCTTGATTTGTAGAATGGCGCTGGTTCTTTGACTTGGCTCGTAGCCAGTTGGAAGCGGATTCAACCGCAGCTGCAATTGTTCAACGTCTCAAAGATTGATCGACTAAAGATTGTCGACGATCGCTCCATACACTTCGTAAGCTTCACCCAGGAAGTTTTTGATTTCCGGTGGCTTGATGAATCGACCCGGCCGAAAAATGATGATTGTACCAGAATGCGCTGCGGCGTTGATTCCTTTTTTGCCTTCGAAGAATTCCAGGATCGCTGGCTTAAACATGCTGCGCA
>CAYONX010000006.1:40968-48904 GCA_964405425.1 uncultured Pirellulaceae bacterium
AATTTGGTCAGTTTTCTCGCGCGACCGGTATTGAAAAGCTTGAATGCAGAAAGTTGTTCTTGTAGTTCTACCGATCCATCCAGAAAGTATTCCAGCCCTAACTCTGAAGCCACTGCTTGCAAACCTTCTTTGCGCTTCTTGTCTGCAAAATACGAGTAAACACCGAATGAAATTGCAATTACGGCAGCGATTCCAAAAAAAATAAGAGCTTCCATTTTTGTAATCCATCTATCAGAGTAGTGGCGTAATAGACATCTTTCTTCCCTTGACGACTTCGATATGAAGATTTTAAGGCATTTTTGTGCCGACTATGTTACTCTGGAATCTCGAGCAGAACAAAACCAGTATTCAGGAGCTATGACTATGTCCAAAAGTATTTTGCTATCGACCCTGCTTTTTTTCTTTGCGGCGGTGGCAGTTGGGCAAGATGTTGACCCGCGTGGAATGTATTTCAATCGGTTCACGGGTGGATTCCCCGGAACGGAATGGTTCCAGGTCACCCAAACCACCGGTACGACATACCAATTGCGTGACATCTATGGTGGTGGCTTTACTGGCACGATTGACGCTGACGGCAACATTTCGATTGGTAATTTTCCGCCGGGTAGTTTTTCTGATCTGGATAACTTTATTATCTTTCCAGTTTTGGGAGGGACGAGTTTTACTTTCGACTGCAACCGAGTCCCAACTACGACTCCTGATTTTCCACTCAGGTTGTTTTCTGCACGACCGGCCAACCCGCTTCTCAATGGACAGTGGAGCAATACACTCAGATTCATCAACCCGGAAACGGGAGTACCAGGTCCTCCGGGCACCGAAATCATTAACATCACGACAAACGGCAACACGGTTCGAATCACCGATCCTGGCGGGCTGTTTTTCCAGGGCGTGTTCGAAGATGGTTTGACCGCCAGTTACCGAGTGGTTAATAATCCGTTTTTCGGAAACACAACCGGCATCTTCGCGTCGTTTCCTGGCTCAGCAACCAACATTGGCCAGGATTTGAATGGTGAAATGAATATGATCAACATCAACGAATTTCGAGCTTCGTTCTTGTTGCAGTCACGACAACAATTGGGAAATCAGACTCAGGCGCTGGTTGAATTCGTTGCGACTCGTGTTAATCCATTCCAAATTGGAGACGCCAACGGTGATGGTCAAGTCAATGCACTGGACAATCAGATCGTAGATTTTCTGCAAGGGTTGACGTTCGAATCCAATGGTTACAACTTGGCCGCTGATTTCAATGGCGACGGAGTTATCGATACGGTTGACCTGTCCCAAACCTGTGACAGCGGAGACTTGAACATGGATGGTCAAATCAATCTATTAGACGTAGCCCCGTTTGTTGCGATCCTAAGCAGCTCAATCTACTTTTGTGAAGCAGACACCAATCGGGATGGCTCGGTTGATTTGCTTGATGTTGAGTCGTTTGTTGACCTATTGTCCGGTGGCTAGTTGCTAATTGAGAAGCTCTTACTCGCGGAAAGTGTTCTTGATGTTCGCTGTTCCGCCCCGCTTCTTTGATTTTGCCAGCCGGGACACATTAGTGCGAGGGTATTCTGTTAGGCCAGAATGACGGGTGCGATACTTAAGCCAGCGAGGCTTAAACTTCGCACCCGAATTTGGTAACTGAAACCTGTGTGTGGCACCCACAAACTTCATTTTTGCTTTGATGCGCCTGCTAGTTAACCAGCTTCAGCTTCAGTCCACCAACATTCAATGTGATTCCAGAGGGCTGGTATTTTGAACGCTGAGTTCGAATTGGATTGGAATTTCGTCCTTGCCCGCGTGTGTAAAATCCTTGGCTGGTTCGGTAGCCAGTTTCTATCGTTGCAGGAGCATATGAAGGAGCCGGCTCGTAAATTGGATCGTGATTCACCGGTGCTCTATGAACCGGGCGAGGCGAGTACTGGATAGCGTGTTGCAAAGCAGCGGCACTGTATTCCGCTTTTTTTAACAACGATTTCACGGTTCGAAAGGCAGTGCTGTGGACCGATCGATCGTAGCGGTTGCGATGAATGGATTCATCAAGATAGCTCTTCAATTCGTAAACCAGTTCGTTCAAGCGACTGATTTCATCGTTCCAATTGCATTTGCCGTGAGATGTGCCAAAGCGATGTAAGCGGTGTGCCTGGTTTTTGATTTTGTTGGTTCGGGAAATTAGTTTTCCATACAGAGGCGAAGATCGAAACTGGTCTCGAAAACAACCTTTCAAATCGTGCGCGATGCATTCCAGTTCATACGCGTGCTGGACAACCAGATCGTAATTCACATTGAATTTTTTTGCATAGCGGTCCGCGCTCGCTTGGCCAAAGGTAAGTAAACTGATTGCGGCGATAAGTGAAAGGACAAGAGTGGTTTTGTAGGTCTTCATTTTCATTCCCTTGTTTCAGGTTGGTTCAACATTAAACAGTTAACGCAAATGGCAAACCGAAATGCGCCGCAAACCATGAAACGTGAGAAACGCCGACGAATTTCAGGGAAAACGTGTGAGAAATTGGGATTCCAGCCCAAACGTTCGCGTGATCAATTTGATCTCGGGTGTGGCGCAAGCGATACGAAGCTTTGTATAACCGTTAAAGCCGACAACGGAAATACGCAAGGGCGCAAACCAGAACACGCCGCTTGATTCAAAAATCCAGAACCAGAGAACACTAAACGTGAAAATAGTCTGACGACGACGGTGACTTTTTGTTTTTCGTCTGCGAGCGAGTTTGCTGCACCACTTCCATGGCCAACGAACGATAATCCTGAGCACCGTTGGAATCGGTTGAGTACTTGAAAATCGATTGGCCATAACTTGGCGCTTCGGCAAGTCGAATGTTGCGCCGAATTCGAGTGTCGAAGCTTTGGGCGTTGGACCAGACCGAGTTCGTGGATCGCTCATCGATCAAGAATTGTTCAACATCGCTAACCACTTCCGACGCCAACCGAGTCCCGCTGTCGTACAAGCAATACAGTACGCTCGACAAAACCAGCTCTGGATTCAATCGCTTGGCAACCAGTTCGATGGTTTTCAATAACTTGCTTAATCCATGCAGCGCCAAAAAATGAGGTTGCAACGGCAAGAAGACTTCATCAGCCGACGTGAGTGCATTCAAAGTCAGCACACCCAGCGAAGGTGGACAATCCAAGATCACATAATCAAAATCGATAGGTATATTTTGCATCGCGTCGCGCAGAATAATTTCGCGACCAACTTCGCCTGCCAGTTCCATTTCTGCGGCCGCTAGATCGATATGCGATGGCGATAGCCACAGATTGTCGTCGACCTGGATACATGTCGATTCCAAGTCGACTCCACCAGTCAGCACGTCGTACATCGTTGGTTCATCATCGACAACGGCCACTCCCAAATGCAACGAAGCGTGCGCTTGTGGGTCGAGGTCGATTAACCAAACGCGTTTACCGGCTTCAGCTAGCGCGGCGCTTAAGTTAACGGCGGTCGTTGTTTTACCAACTCCACCTTTTTGATTGATGATCGCAATAGTCCGCATCGCAGAAACTCCGTTTCCCGCATGAATGATTGCAGGCAGTATAGTTCGATTTGGAGCGCGGGATCTATACGGATAATTGCTAGCAATCTAAAGGGGCTGGGTGTATTACGAAATTTCACTGCGACTGATTAAGTGCCGACGTTTATTAACGCTCAACAAATCCTGTTACGTCCAGCAACGTATTCTGCTCGCTCCCAAGCTTGCCTTCAATGATTAGCCAGGCGGCCATTTCAGCTGACGACCGCCGAGGATATGAAAGTGTAAATGATCCACCGATTGGCCACCATCAACACCGCAATTGGCAACGACCCGATATCCATTATCAAGTCCGACTTTTTTCGCAACGTCACGAACCATCAGCAATAGATGTCCCGCAAGTTCATGGTCGTCATCATTGAGTGCGGCCACGTTTACGACTTCTTTTTTTGGAATCACCAAAATGTGTTCCGGAGCCTGTGCGTTAATATCTCGAAACGCCAAACAGTGTTCATTTTCTAAAATGACGTCTGCAGGAATTTCGCCGTCGATGATCTTCTTGAAAATCGTTTTTTCGCTCATTGTGTTTCGGTTTCCTGGTTGTTCACGTTAGCGACTTCGATGCTGCGGCCAGCTGCCATGGAAACAACGCCCCCACGAATGGGCATTAAGAGTGAACTGTCAGCATTAACCAGGCCGGCATCAATTTGAAAATCAATCTTTTGGCCCGAACGATCGACTAATTGGCCGGCGCCGGAGCGTCGGTTAATCAATTCAACAAGCTCGTTTTGCGCGTATTCAAGCTTGCTGCCCGTAACAGGGCAGCGCAGTAAATCCAGGATTTCATTATCAATTTTCTTCATCGCGAACATGTCCATTCACCCAAAATAGTGGGCGGAACGACGGTATTTCCAACACATATATAAAGATTCATTTCGCTTATAAGTTAACCAATTTAACGCACATATTACGTTTTAATTGGGAAAACTCCGTTTTGAAGTCCTGATCGCTACTAATTGGGCAGCAAATATGACGGGTTTTTATAGCATTTAGCAGTCAGACTGCTACAATTCGGGCATTAGCTCATTGCGTGATTGAATAGCCAAGGGGAGATTCGAACACCAATAAAGATTTTTTTGAAGGTAGAAGAAATGGCAGAAGGCACGATCAAGAAGCTTGCGGATAAAGGCTTCGGATTTATTGACACTGGGTCTAACAAGGATTTGTTTTTCCACATGTCAAGTCTGGAGGGATGTAGCTTCGAAGAGCTTCAAGAGGGCCAGAAAGTTGAATTTACTCAAGGTGATGGTCCTAAAGGTCCAGTTGCAGAAAACGTAAAAGTAATCTAGCAATCATTGAGAACATTTGATTATCAAATTAACGTCGGCTTGATCGAGCTGACGTTTTTTAATGCGCACGTATCGCGTGCGCAATTCAATGGCTTGTTGACACGACCTGACGAGAATTCGTACAGACCGATTTTGAATCACGTGCAATTTGATTTGCGAAATTTAATTCAGAACTATTTTGGGTCCGCTTGTTTTCGCGACTCGTCCAACCATAAATCAGTGCTGTACGAATCTGCGCTGCGACAGGTAGCTTCCAGGCGATCGGCAATTTCTCCCAGTTCATCTTGCCAATCTCGCTTATCAATATCGGGCGGACAGAGCATCGCGAATTCGTCGATCAACAAAACCATTCTGAGCAAGTGCCGAAAAATCATGCCTTCCTGTTTTTGAAGTTTGTTGCTGGTGATGTATTTGTTGAAATCGCCATTATAGATCAACACTTCACCGGCAACCCAACACGGGAAGATCCGTAAATCATCAACGGTTGGAAAATCGTGTTGGAACAGACGCTGAAGTTTGTGAGGCAATGTCAAAACGGGAACGTAGTCGTCATCGAACCAGCTCTTGCGATCGTCTTCTTCATCTTCCTCGGCTCCGCCCAACTCTTCGGCGGTGGCCAAACCCAGTTTCAGCAATTGCGAATCCAGTCGTGTGGTTGCCAGTGGCCCTGGTGGCAGCTCATCTGGTTTTGGGATTCGAACCGCTCTTCCCATCGAACGTGGCAATTCGAGTAAACTTTCCATCGCCATGATTCGTTCGTTGCGATCGGCGATCCCAAGGTGATTCATCAAGAACAAACTATACAAAGGATGAACGCCTCGCAAATGTAACAAGTCATCCATCTTTTCTGTCGGGTGAGCATGGCTGGCTTTGTACACCGGCTTCTCAGGCTCTTTGGACTCTTCGATGGATGCAATCGTTTTTGTTGCAGCAACTTTGTCGGGTTTGGTTTGCTGGCGCTGGCCAAGATCAAGTGTCAGGGGTGGCGCTGGCTCGGCGTCCGCTGGAGGTTTGTTTTCAATTGCTTCTTCGTTTGCATCCGCATCGGTCTTGCCGATGTCCGACAGGGCAGGTTTCGGCTCCAACATCACGTAGCCGCCGCGGTACAGCGTCATCAACATGCGATCAAGCTGCTTTTGCGCCCGCAAAAATCCCTTTTCATCCAACAAACGGCCAGAAACGAGATGGCGAATTTTTTCAACATCCGCCGAAAGATTGAGCATATAAACCAGCAAGCGCCAGGGCAGGGGGCCTCGGCTAGCCAGATCAGCGGGCGGCGATTCGATCAGTTTTTGGAATTGTTGTTGCGTCCAATACTGTACGCCTTCACGACGTTTGGGCATTTTCTTCTTCAGCGCCTTTTTGGCTTTCCGCAGACCGGGGTCTTTGGTGTCTTCTGGAATTTGATCGTATTTCTCTCTCCAGCGCAGCAGCTTCACATCGTCTTCGTGTGGCAACGTGTAAACATAGCCGCAATCGTCGTATTGAGGTCGACCGGCCCGGCCAAACATTTGATGTGCCGCACTTGGTTCGATAACTTTCATTTTTTTCGGTGGACCTTTTAGCAGTGTCGGAAGGATGACACTTCGCGCTGGCAGATTGATGCCTGCCGCGAGGGTCTCGGTGCACACGCAAATCGAAAGCAGCTTCTCCTGAAACAACGATTCTACGACCCGGCGATATCGCGGTAGCACTCCCGCGTGGTGCACACCAATGCCGCGCTGCAGGATTTGTTTGAGCTTGGGCCCGGCCCCTTCCGACCAATCGTACTCGGACAACCGAACCGAAAGTTCTTTCTGCTGGTCGCTGCTAACAACTTTTTTACCTTTTAGAAATTCACCGATCGTCCAGCATTGCTCACGATTAAAACAGAACAACAGGGCTGGCGTCATTCGCATTGGCCCTTCACCCTGCACCATTTCTTCGACCAGCTCATCAAGCATTTGGTCTTCACGCCAGTGATAGGTCAAAGGCACTTTCCGCTCGTGACCCTCGACCAATTGCAAGTCTCGATTGTGTCTTGCTCGCAACCAGCCATTGAACGCGGCTGAATTTCCGACGGTCGCACTTAGTAACATCGTGCGAACATGCTGCGGCAACAAACTTAATCCGAATTCCCAAACGATCCCGCGTTCAGGATCATTGAAGCTATGAAATTCATCCATAACGACGGCCCAAACATCGTCAAAGTCAAACGCTTCGGCATTCAGCAAACGATTGAGTAGAATTTCAGCGACGACGACTAATACCTTTGCGTCCGGGTTGACCTTTCGATTGCCAGTTACCAATCCAACATCGTCAGCTGAAAAGCCCCACGACTGAACCGATTCGCGCAGCTCGTAGAATTTCTGATCGGTCAAAGCGATCAGCGGCGTTGTGTAGTAGACTTTTTTGCCAAGCTTGAGAGCTTCATAGATTGCGGCTTCGGCAATCAATGTCTTGCCCGTTCCCGTTGGCGCGCAAACCAGCACGCCTTGCTCCGCGGCGAACCATGCGAACAATGCTTCTTCCTGGACCGGGTAAGGTTCAAAGGGCAGGGCATCGAAATATTGCTGAGCGATTTCATCACGTTGTTTTTGCAGTTCCATAGCCCCATTCTGTTGCTTGAGCCCATTCTTTGCTAGCGGTGATTCCGCTCGATGCAAAGTTTCGCGAACCAGTCACAAGCCTTCTGCGTACAGTTGACGTTATTCCCTTGAATGAAACTCTCATGCGTCAAAAAAAACGAAAGCCGAATCGGAAAAAGCAGCGGACTTCTACGTCAGATGTAGCGGGTGCGCTGTTGCTTGAAGTTGTTGCTGTGGTGGCACTGTTGTTCGTCATATGGGTTTCCGGCGACACAAGAGAGGATCGGGTTGAGCTTGATAACCGCGCGTATCGCACTGCCGACATTGGCGCCGCAGTTACCGGATTTTTCAGCGACCAACTGGATCGTTCACTGAACCAATCGTCACGATAACGGGCCAGTTCCATAGCGGGTTCAACGGCGACTTTCTATTCCGGCGACTTTCTATTCTCAGCGCAAAAATGTCGGAAATTGTTGGACGGCCACTGAAAAAGTTGCTGAAAATGCTTTTCAAACGGGACTGACTGTTCTTAAAATACGGGTGT
>CAYONX010000006.1:49004-159596 GCA_964405425.1 uncultured Pirellulaceae bacterium
AAAGTTGCTGAAAATGCTTTTCAAACGGGACTGACTGTTCTTAAAATACGGGTGTGGCGACCTCTGACGAATCGACAACCAAAGTTTCAGTCGCCATTGATGATGATGGAATCCGTTTTACGACCAAGAATGATGATGTCTATTTCAGTCGCGATCAATGGCTCGATGTTGCCGTGGCTGCCAATGCGATCGTGGTCATTGTTCGTGGATATAGCTACAGCCAATGGTCGAAAAAACGAAAGTTCGAAAAGAAGAACCCGGGCGAGACGTTTGAATATGAAGAGGAAGTTGCAAACTACACCGTGAGTTTCAAAGCCAAAAAATTCAGCGGCTTTTCACTTGAAGATTTAGCCAGCCAGGCGAATCGCAACTATATGCTTACGTATCTGGAGGAAGCAGGTAACCCGGATGCTCTGAAATTTGTTTCATGTAATCAATGTCTTGGATCGATGGACGTGACTCCGTATGCGGATTCACCTAATCTTTTTTGCAACACTTGTTGTAAGCTGATGGGCAAAGATGTTGCTGGTGAGGCAGCCAACCATGGTGTCTGCGATAATTGTGGTTTCTATAGTAAGCTTGCTGACTACGACGCGACGACAAAAACCTGTCACGGTTGTCGTGTAAAAATGACGATGAGAGCGTTTGTGGTCTCGGTCCTGATAGCGGTCGGAATCATTGTGCTGAATTTGGTAACGATCTTTTTCTTTGATCGATTCTTCCCCATTCTGTTGCTGATAGCGGGGGTCATGTTGCTGGTCAATATCTGGCTGGTTGTTAAAGTGATCGCTTTGTCTGCGGCAAGAAAAGCGGTTGGAGCGACGGAAATCGAACGTGCGACTGAGTTACTCAGAAAAGGCAAGGCAGAAAAGGCCTATGAGGTGATCAGCTCGATGGAAGGAAACACGGTCGAAAACCCTGGCATTCTGTTGAATCTGACCAAAGGACTAACGAAGGCGGGTAAATTTGATCAGGCCGAGGACATCGTTGAAACGTTGATCGAAGACTATCCAAATTTTCATTTTGGTCATTTAGCCAAGATCGATGTTCTAAATGCAAAGAACGCTCCTGCCGCCGATATAGAATCCATCAACGAACAAGCATTTGAGGTGCTGGGACGAAATACGCTTCGCTCATCTGACCGAATGAAGCTGATATCTTTGCTTGGCTAGAAGTTGGCAAAAACGAATTGGTGCCCATGGGAATGTGCCTTATGGGAAGATGCCCATGTCACCATAACAGGCTGTAATTTTGTCGATGGCGTCAACAAATGATGCTGTTCTCAAATCATGCCCTTCGAGCTGTCTCCAGATTCTTCGAAGGTTTTGATAGGAACTGGCCATCGTTTCTTCCAGTCCCGAATAGACCAGTTCAATTTCATCGGCGCCGTGAGCGGCGGTCCTGCGTTCGTCCTCGCTGAATTTCTTGCCGGTCGCGGACTCGATGGCTCCAAGTAAACGATCAAAGGCATTTTCTTCGAAACGTTTTTCCATTCTGCCAAATTTGACGTGGGACAGGTTCTTCAGCCATTCAAAATACGAAACGGTAACACCACCGGCGTTCAAATACGCGTCTGGGATGACCAGAACCCCGCGCTCGTGCAGTTTTGCGCTGGCTTCCGCAGTCACTGGGCCGTTAGCAGCTTCAGCAACAATTTTTGTCTTTATACGATCGACATTGTCATCGTGTATGACATTTTCAAGAGCAGCGGGAATCAGAATGTCGCATTCCACTTCTAAAGCACAGCCGTTCAAAGGCGACGAACTGGGACTGCCGACGATCGAACCCGTTTGCTTGCGATGATTGTCAACGGCAACGATATCCAATCCGTCTGGATTCTGAATCGATCCGTCCCATTCAGCAATCGCGACGATTTTGGCACCCGCTTCAAAAAAGAACTTGGCACAGTGATAGCCCACGTTGCCAAATCCCTGGATGACGACTCGCTTGCCTTCAATGCCAGTTGTCAGGCCAAGTGGTTTCATGTCTTCGGCAATGGCAACGGCCTCTTTCACACCGTAGAACACCCCCAGCCCGGTCGCTTCGGTTCGACCGTGAATACCGCCCAATTCGATTGGTTTTCCGGTTACACAAGCCATCGCATTGATGTCGTTGTTGTTGAGCGACTGAAATGTATCTGCGATCCATGACATTTCTTTAGCCCCGGTTCCAAAATCAGGAGCTGGAACATCGCAGCCGGGTCCGATGAAGTTTTTGCGATGCAATTCGAACGCAAAGCGTCTGGTAATTCGCTCGAGTTCTTTCTCGCTGTAGTTGCGGCGATCAATTTTGACACCACCTTTGGCACCGCCAAACGGTACATTCACAATCGCGCACTTGTATGTCATTAACGATGCCAGCGCAACCACTTCATCTTCATTGACGTCGATGCTGAATCGGATTCCGCCCTTGGTCGGTAGCTTGTGATTGCTGTGTTGGGCTCGCCAGGCACGAATCACTTCGATTTTGCCGTTGTCGCGCTCGATCGGGAACGAAAAACGACAAACGAAATTGCATTCCCGAATTTGAGCGATCAGACTTGGGTCGTGATCGGTTAATTTGGCTGCTTTGTCAAAGTTGGCGTTTACTTGGCGTGCGAAACTAATGTTAGACATGTTGTCCTCAAAAAATGCTAACGCGATTTATGAAAACAATATAATTGCCGACCCATCCCGAATACACTGTTAATCTATCGAAATTATCTTGAGAAATGGGCATGGATCTGTCCAATTTTGCTGCCGCTTGCCCGCATTGCGAAAGCTTGAATTACTGCGCGATTGAAATAGACGATGCAGGTGTAGATGCATACTACCAGCGCCGTTGGCAAGCAGTAAAAACTAATGATGCTTAACAAGCCAACGATGTTGGTTACGATTCCAAAAACACGAGCACGATACTGAATTCCAAGTACGCCGGCAACGATTCTTGCAATTCCAAGGATCATTAAAATGGGCCCGCCGATTCCCATGTAGTAGGTGATGACATTGACGATCTGTTGTTGTTGGGCGGGGTTTTGAGTGCCTGACGGCGGAGCCACGAAGCCTGGCAAAACAAAAAACATGAACAACAAATACATTCCAAACAACAGCTCAAGCAAGCCTTGTAAGATCATGAGAATCCCAGCGATCTGAACTTGCCAGACAAACGGACTGTAAGTGGGATTAGAGAAGTCCTGGCTTGTCGGCGACAGCGGTTTGATCGGGGCCGCGTAGGGGTTGTCGGATTGGTGTTTCATGCTGGCACAAAAAAAGGGCGGTTGTTGAACCGCCCAATATAATCAAATTTTCTGGCTAATCACTAGTCGAGAAAGCCGACCAGTTCCTGGCTACGACTTGGTTGCTGAAGTTTGCGAACAGCTTTAGCTTCGATTTGTCGAATACGTTCGCGAGTCACTTTAAAGATGTGACCGACTTCTTCCAAGGTATAGCTGTAACCGTCGCCCAGCCCGTAACGCAGTTTGATGATTTCGCGTTCACGATAGCTCAGCGTTTTCAGCACCGACTGGATCCGACCACGCAGCATTTCCTGAGAAGCACCAATCGACGGGCTCTTCGCCTCGCCGTCAGGAAGCAGATCACCAAAGTGACTGTCTTCGCTGTTGCCGACCGGACGATCCAGGCTGATTGGGTAGCGGCTCATTGCCAATACGCGTCGAGCTTCTTCAATCGTTGTTTCGCTGCGTCGGGCCACTTCTTCCAAGGTTGGTTCGCGACCAAGTTCCTGAAGCAATTGGCGTGAAACCGTACGCACGCGCGACATCGTTTCGACCATATGAACCGGAATACGAATGGTTCGGCTCTGATCAGCAACGGCACGAGTAATCGCCTGACGAATCCACCAGGTTGCGTAAGTGCAGAATTTGAAACCGCGACGGTATTCAAATTTATCGACGGCACGCATCAGGCCAGCGTTACCTTCCTGAATCAGATCCAGGAAGCTCAGGCCGCGATTACGGTACTTTTTGGCGATCGAAACAACCAATCGCAGGTTACCTTCAGAAAGTTCGCGCTTTGCCTGTTGGTATTCCGAATAGATTTGCTTCAGGAACCGAACACGAGTACGCAAGCTGGTCGGTGATTCCTGACATGCCATCAGAATAGTACGAATTTCATTCGTCCATGGCTGTCGTTCTTCTTCTGGTTTGCGAGCTTTCTTGTGCTCTGCGACCTTCAGCATCAATTCGTCAACGCGAGTACTGAAATCTTCGACAGTACGAATCATCGACTCAATTCGCTGGGTACGTAAACCGAGTTCTTCGATCAAACGAACAGAACGGCGTCGGCGTCGGGCAAGGTTTTGCCACGCACGCTTTCGCTTCGCCTTGGTTTGAGAGCCGGAGAACGCCGTCAGGAAATCGTGTCGATTTCGTTTGAGCAGCACATTCAAGGTTCTCAAGTTGTAAGGAATTCGACCTAGAATCTGTTCTTTTTCAAGCCGGTCGGTTACCGAAACCTGTACGGTTCGATCAAACGGCAATTCACCTCGATAAACACGAAGCAAAATTTTGAAAGCGCTTTGAATAACGTAATCACATTCAAGCAACTTGGTTCGGAATTCACGTCGAGTGATTTCGATCTTTTTCGCCAGCGAAATTTCCTGTTGACGTGTCAACAAAGGAATCTCACCCATTTGCGTCAGATACATCCGAACCGGGTCATCCGACCACGATTCCGTTTCATCAATCCCGGCGAGCATTTCCTCACCAGAATTATTATTATTATTATTCGCTGTCCCGGTATCGGTAGTCGTGGTGGCTTCGGCCGGCCGATCATCCACTGCTAAAGCAGCAGACTCATCGAACGTTTGACCAGAAACTCGGGTACGCGTTTTTTCTTCAAAATCTTCAAGTACGTCGTACAAAGTCGCACTCCTAAGGCAGTTTTTTTTGGTTTTCTTTTGACGGTAAAACAAACGTGATAAATCACTTAGTAGCTGGCAGCCACAAATGGAAGTTTACCACTCATTTGCAAATTGCCCGGCAATACAGAACATTTGGAAAAAGATTCCGGTTAACCAGCAGATGACGAGATCAATCAAGACTCTTGCCAATTGATGCAAGTGACTTCCTGAAAAAACACAAGGAGCGCGTAACATGTACGGTTCTTGTTCCGCACAATCCGTTTAGCTTAACTCACTCCCGTTTTTTCAAGATAGCGATTCGTTCGCAATCGTCTTATCCAAATTGATCACCTATCACTTGATAAGGTAGGTGTATCTGCCAGTTCTCAGAATCGTTCACATGTCCCCGATATTGTCGGGTGCCCATCATGCATGGGGTTGGTTTCAATGGAAACCTGCTCCGTGAATGGCAAGCCCGGGAATGAACTCATGAACTAGGCACTCAAAAATGCCAGGCAAATTGGATGAGTTAATGTATGAGGGAGCAACAGGGTCACGGTGCCCCAATTTTACCTGCCACCCTTGTTCGGTCCAGTTAAAAATGCCAACAAATTACGAGTTTCGCAGGACATTGGTGCTGCATCTTGTCCAATTGAAAAAGCTTATCATTAATTTTTTCAAATCCATGAACCAATTGGATGCGTATCAAAAATCACTTTCAATCGGCTGCAAGGTTAGCCAGTTTGAATTCAATTTGATAGCATCGATCCAACCACCGATCTGCCCCATTTGACCATCAGAAATCTTCAAATCGTGAAACGCATGGCACAAGAATTCCATTACGTCTGTTCAAGTTGTGAGAATAACATTCCAGTCACCGTAAAAATGGCTGGAATGGCAATAAATTGCCCGCAATGCAGTACCGCCAACGAATTGCCCGGTATGCGCGAAATTAAGCAACTTTCGCCAGTCAGCGTAGATTCGCCCAATAACAGTGCTTTGACGGGGCGGAACGAAACCCGTTCCTGGCTGTTTTCGGGTGGATTGCTGTTGGCAGTTATTGCCGGTGCAAGCGCGTGGGGGCTTGGTTGGTACGCCAATTCACTGGTCACCGAGTCCAAGTTGGACAATCAAATTGAGTTTGGCAAAAGCCAGATTGATTTGTTGCCGGCAGGACACTTGTGGGACGCCTGGGATGGAATGACCGCTAACGGATTGCCTGACTGGGCAGAAACCGGTCAGGTCCGCTACAACAAACAGGCCGGGCACTTGAGCAATATCGCCTACGCACTTTACGGACTATCGGGATTCGGAGTGCTGGCAATGATCTCTTCGTTTTTTCTTTCTCGCAAACCCAAGCACTAAACAACGACCATTGAAAATCAGTCGGTTGGATCCAAGCTGCTTTCATTGGTGATTTTTTCTTTCATTGCGAAGCTTGCAATTATCGCGATACCGACGACCCCAATCGCATGTGGAAGGATTTTCCATATCGCTGTTCCATGCTGTAAAACAATAATCGTATCCGCTACAGGAATGATCAGCATGCAAAAAAGATACATTCCCAAGGCGGTCCTATGGCGCTTAAGCAAATAAAGCGTCATCAATCCCAGCGACAAGTCTCGCGCTCCGGCCGCAATCAAATACGCTTTGCCGTTTTCATCAAGCGGAGTCACGCCGTATCCCCAGGCTGCAAAATCGGGCAACAAAACATGCAAGCCAAGCACCACTAAGCCAATTCCAATCAATCTGGTTCCCCATGTGACGATCAATTGGCTGGTAGTATTTTCCGCATTTTTTGAATGGTTCATAGGTACCTGAAGTGGTTTGGTTGATAAAGAAATTTATCTAAATCTCTGCTCGTATTCGAATGAAACAAAATTTGAGTTTTTTGCAATTAATGGCAGTGTCAATGACAACATTTCTTGGCAGGTAAATTGGATAAAAATTGATCAGTCTTTTAAGGCGACGTTCATTAAAACGCGTGACGTGTTTGTGACCGTATTCTATTTCTTTCTTGTTTCTTTTGGAGAAATGGCAAAATGTTTTACTTCAGACATGCAGGCTTTTGCATAGCACTCATTGGTTCTTTCGCATTGTTTGCTGGCCAGGCAAACGGCGATTTACTTTTTTCAATTACCGGTTTCGCCAACAATTTTGGCGATCCAGGCGATCCGGCATTGGCCCCGGAGGTCTCGGCGGGCGAAACCTTTCTGGCGGAGTTTTTGATTGACGCATCCGCGGTGGACAGCGATCCAAGTTCGGATCGAGGTTCGTATCTGGACGCTATCATTAGTAGTACGATTACGTTTTCTGGTGGCTACACATCGCAGGTGGATTTCGCTGGTGGCGAAGTTATCATCCAGCAGGACATTGCCGGCGGTGCGGTTTTTCTGAACGATCCGAACGATCTGGGTGGTATTTTGATCGGCGATCTGGGAAATCCATTTCCTTCAGATGAATTGCTTGATCCCGGTACGCAAATTGTCGGTGATCCTTTGTCATTGTTTACGCTGACTGAACCCACTGGCTTAATCGTATCATTCTCTGATCAAAGCGAGGGACCACCCGCTGCCAGCGGACCCATTGTTTTGACAGTTTCGTCTGCGATTCCTGAGCCATCTTCAGTTGGCGTGATTATGCTTGCTGCCTGCGGTTGTCTTGTACGACGACGTAGTTAATTAACGGTTGTTAGCTCCTCTTCAGACTATGTGTGTCATGCGGGGATGGATGGTGTCTCCCAGGTGTTTCTGAATACCTGGGAGCATTTTTTTACCCGGACACTAGCTGGCCAGATTCTCAAACTCTTCATCGGAATCAATCGTTTTGCCTTTGAGTAAGTTGCCCATGATGAACATCAAGACGGCCATCACTAGATAGGCTATCGCGAACTGAATCACGACACGTTTCGAATCAGCGTCAAAAATTTCAGGATTCGACAGATTCCAAGGCATAAACATCTTGTCGCCAGGCAGTGGCGAATGCATCACGCCAAACAGCACTAACATTCCTCCAAAAGCGAAGTAGATCGAAGCCGTGAAATAACGTCGATCGATGATCTTGGCGGTCGCCGATGCCCAAATCAGGCTGGTCATGATGAAGCCGCCGGCAAGCACATTCAAATGCAACAGCAGGCCTTGTAAATTCTCCGCTACCGGTGGCGGGATGCTTTCCCAATAGATCCAACCCGCGAATTGGCCAACGTAAATGGTTACCAGTTTTGCCAAAGCAGGAATGCAGGCAACGGCGATCGCTGCGTAGTGACGTCCGGGCGTGGCATGGAAACTTTGAGCCGTAATTTCGATACCAATGAAAATCAGGATCGGCAAAACAGCTGCTTCTGGAATCCATTGCAGAACCAAACTGAAGTAACCGATGACTCCGGCGCCTGCAATGAACAAAGCCGTCGCCAGCGTATAAGCCGCTCGACCGCCCATGGCTTTATAAGCCGGATGGCCAATGTAGGGAGTCGTTTGAATTACACCTCCACACAAAGCTGCCAAAATCGTGGCCACCGCTTCCACACCAATCACAGTGTTGGTATTGAAATCATCGCCGACCGATTTTGCACTTTCAGCACAATCGATTCCGCCGATCACAGTCGCGATAGCAAACGGAGCGATGTAAGGCAGATAGCCAAGGGCCTGGCTCATGGCACCAAGCCATTCGAACTGAAAAACCTGCAACCATTCCATCGGCAACCAAACCAGGCTGTCGAGTCCTTCTCCGACGTCCGGCATCATCTGAGTTTTGAAAACGGCATCTGCTGTCAGCATCAAGTACCAAATCACGCAGCCAGCAAGCACAGCACCAAGTGCGCCTGGAATTTTGAAAGGTAATTTACTGCGTCCGATCAACGTGACCAGCACAACCACTAGCGATGCGAAACCGACCACAGGATTGATGCCAAGTTTTGGCATTTGCGTGAACGTAATTAAGCACAATGCAATCGCGGCCAGAGAGCCAAGCAATCCAGCTCGCGGAAAAACAGTTTGTATCCACTTGGATCCGAATGACATCACGAGCTTGATCAGCCCCATAAGCATCAGCGAACAGATTCCAATGTGCCATGCTTGCGTTGCTGCCGCGAATTCAATCGCTTCCGCCTCGCAACCCGCATCGGCCAGCGCTTTTTTGGCGGCAACAAACGCAGGCCCAATTACAAACAACACGACACCAATGGTGCTGGGCGTATCGAGCCCCAACGGCATTGCTGTCACATCTGTCTTGCCCGTTTTCTTTGCGTAACGAAATGCTAGCCAGAAAAACAGCATGTCCCCAACGAAGACTCCAATCGCCGTGCCCGGGACCATGTAACGCAGAGCAAATTCTACAGGGAACCCAAAGATCCCGGCCAGCATTCCAACTGCTAGCACCATCCCGGCAATATTATCTAACATCAAGCCAAAGAAGGCATTTACGTCACCGGGCGCAGCCCATCGATATCCCTTTTCACCCACTTTTATTCCGTTCGGCACGGGGATTGCAATCCCGGTTATTCGTCTTGAAACGATCGCGAGTGTAAAACGCACAAAAAAGACTGTCAAATCGACCGAACGTGTCGCAGCGGCCTTCGATAGTGCAAACAGTGACACATTTCTTGTTTAGATAGGAGTCGCATCCCAAGAATCATCGCCTTTGGCGGGAAAAAACACCGCCAAACCGAACCGATTTGCCTAAGATGCGTATATAAGTATGCAAGCCACAATTCACGATTTGCATTTTAATCACACCCGGCAGCTTTCCGCCAAAGAGAAAACCGTGACCGACGAAGAACTCCTTCTTCAATACCGCGAAACCGGCGACCGCGAGCTTTATGCTCAGCTGGTTTATCGGTATGAACGAGAGCTGTTCAGCTATCTTCGTCGCTATCTCGGAAACGCGGAAATGGCAGAAGACGTTTTCCAAACGGCATTTCTGCAGGTCCATTTAAAGTGTGAGCAATTTGACGCAAGTCGTCGATTCCGACCGTGGCTATACACCATTGCGACTAACGCAGCGATTGACTCTCGTCGTCGAAACAAGCGGCACATTGCCGTCAGTTTGGACACTCCACGCGAGCAGGATCACGAAGATGTTGGTCGACTTGTGAATTTACTGGAAAGTGGCGATCTTGGCCCATCGGATTCGATTGTTCGCCAAGAAGCGAATCGACTGGTCCGCAAGACTTTGGATCAGCTGCCCGAATCAATGCACGCGGTCATTCAACTGGTTTACTACCAGGGCATGAAGTATCGCGAAGCGGCGGACGTACTGGACATCCCAGTGGGTACTGTCAAAAGTCGCTTGCATTCGGCGATCGCCAAACTTACCGATGTTTGGAAAACGACCCAGGTGGACTGATGGTTGGACGTATCCACCCTGGCGACATTTGATTAAGCGAAAACGTGAAAGAACCTACCCAGGAAGATTTGCTGGATTACTTGCTCGGAGCATTGGACGCCGAAGAGCAAGCTCAACTACAGCGAAAAATCGACTCAGACCCACAGCTTGACGAACGACTTCTGGAAGTGAAGTCTCAAATTGGCCCGCTCGAACTTTTGGCCGACTCAACCGGTGCGCGTCCAGGCCTCGCTCGCCGGACGTGTGAGATGGTTGCCGGCCATCTCCACACCGACGAAAAACCCAGTCGCAAGTTTTCTCAGCAAGTCGCACCTGCGTCGCTGAATCGCTGGTCGTCATGGTCGGTGACGGACTTGTTGGTGGCAGCGGCATCATTGGGCATTTTTGCATCGCTATTGTTCCCTGTGATCGCATACACAAAACATCGCTCTAATCTGGTGCACTGCAGCGGAAATCTGCAATCCATTGGAACCGCGCTGGCTTCGTTCAGCGAAATCAACGAAGGCCGCTTTGTTGAGATCCCCAAAGAAGGTCCTTTGGCGTTCGCTGGCATCGTGGCTCCAATGCTGAAAGAAGCCCATTTTATTGAAGAAGACAAGTTGTTTACGTGTCGAGCCGTCAGTCGCGACAAACCGTTTATGATCCCATCCACTGAACAGATTCGTCGGTGTAGCACGGGTGAGCAAGGCGAGTATTTTCGCCGAATTTCGAGCGGCGACTACGGTTATTCTTTTGGTTACATGGATGGTGACAAGTATTGTTCGCCTCAAAACCGAGGCCGTTCGTACTCAATTATCGCTGCCGATAAACCTTCAGCACGCAGCATCAACGGCCCTAGCGACAATCATGGTGGCAGTGGCCAGAATTGTTTGTTTGAAGATTTTTCAGTTCGTTACGTAAGCGGCAACGCGATTGCTGACGATCAAATTTATGTAAATTCGTACAACGTTGTCGGGCCCGGCGTTAGTCCTCGTGACAGCGTGATTGGTTCAAGTCACTTGTCTCCATTGCATATGACTTCTTCTTTCAATCATATTGAGATTGCCGAATAAACGACCAACACAAATTCTCCTTGAGATTTGTCTCCAGCCGCAGCGAACATTTGTTCGCTGCGGTTTTTTGTTTGCCAGTCATGAAGGATCGCTGTGACCCAATGCTGACACTATCGGAGAACGTTGCCTGCATATTGGCAACTCACCAGGACATGTATCAGGATTCTTGGCGGAATAAATGCTTGAAACTCATCGTTTCGCTTGAATCTCGATTCGCCAACGTCAAACTGAAGAGATGAACAGTACTTCTGAAAGTCTCCTCATTCGACTCAACCAGCCCGGTGACCAAAAAGCCTGGTCAGAATTTGTTCGTTTGTATGCTCCGCTCATTTTTTACTGGGCTCGCAAAACAGGTGTTCAAGTTCAGGATTCTCGGGACATTGTCCAGGACGTATTGGCGATCGTTTTTCAAAAGCTACCGGAATTCAAATACGATGCGTCCAGAAGTTTTCGCGGTTGGCTTCGAACCATCACGCTGAACAAACATCGCGAGTTTTGTCGTAAAGCCAAAAGAGCCGCTAACGCAAACCAGTCGGCCATCCTTGACCTTGCTGTCGCCAACGCTGAATCGACATGGGACATAAACTATCGTCAAGCTCTGGTAGATCAGGCTCTAGAATTGATTCGCCACGAATTCCAGGCAAACACCTGGAATGCAGTTCGCGAGTTTTCCACCACAAACGGAAAAGCGGCCGCGATCGCTGAAAAACACAAGGTAAGCGTTTGGACGATTTACGCCGCAAAATCCCGCATGTTGACGCGTTTGCGAGAAGTCGTGGATGGGCTGATGGATTAAATTTTGAGTTTTTTTGAACTTGCCATACAAAAATCCAATTCTCGCGCATAGCCTCCCTTAGAAAAACGATAACAACCAAATTTCCTGAACCAAGGAGCGTGCAAGATGCCAACCGAACTTGAGCAATGCCCCGAGCGGGCGCAGTTGATCAATTATTTACTCGGCAGATTGCCTTCAGAGGATTCCAGTTTCTGCGAAGCTCATCTTGCACAGTGTGATCCATGCGAACAAACCGTTCGTTCACTTGATGTTTCAGACACGTTGAGCGAACTTGCGCAAAATGGTCTTGGTAAAACGGAAAAACTGGCAGAGGAAGAATCAACAGTCCTTAAACAATTGGTTGGCGATATTGCAAAATGGTCCCAACCACCAGCTGCGAATAAAACCGCAACGTTTGAAGCAGCGAGCGATTCCGATTTGGTCGACCGAGCAGCCGAAGTCCAACACTTCTTTGAAAACGGAATCGAGGCCGAAGACATTGGCAGGGTTGGCAAATACCGGATCGTTGAATTGCTTGGAGCTGGTAGTTCCGGAGTGGTTTATCGAGCGATCGACACACAACTTGGTCGCAATGTTGCTGTAAAGTTCCTTCGCCCTTCGCTTGGCGTGGTGGCTCGGCAGCGGTTTCTGACCGAAGCCCAGGCGGCTGCTGTGATCAATGATCCGAACGTGGTTCAGATTTTCGAAGTCGGCATGGAAGACAAACTGGCTTTCATCGCAATGCAGTGTTTGCCGGGACAAACTTTGGAGCAGCTTCTCAATGAACGGGGCTCGCTGGGTAACGATGAAACCCGAAAAATTGGAAAGCAAATTACGGCCGGTCTGGCAGCCGCTCATCAAGCGGGAATCGTACACCGGGATATCAAACCGGCGAATATCTGGATCTGTTCGAAAACAGAAAACGCGACGATTCTCGATTTCGGGTTGGCTCGAATTCTTGACGAAGATCCACAGTTAACCTGCACTGGTCTGATTGCCGGAACGCCATGTTTTATGTCGCCAGAACAAACACGCGGTCGTGACATTGACCGGCGTAGCGATTTTTTCAGCCTGGGTTGTTTGTTGTATCAATGCTTGACAGGTGTGTTGCCGTTTAAGTCAGAAAACGTGCTGGCAACGCTTCAGTCAGTTCAGATGCTGACTCCCGAAGCCCCGATTCAATTGGATCCTGGCGTTGATTCCGGGCTTTCTTCACTGGTGATGACTTTGCTGGAAAAGTCGCCTCACAATCGCCCCAGCCAAGCCGAAGATATTTCCGCCGCGTTTGATTTGCCAGTTTCCGATTGGAAATTTACTCCGGCCCAAATTCGCCCGACAGACAATTCCAAACCGTCGCCCATCAATTTGAGTTCGAAAAATAAAGCCGTCGCATCACAGCCGACCCGATGGTGGCCAGGCATCGTTGCAGCCGTCGCGATTGGGTTGGTTTCCCTTGGAGGATTTTTCTTGCCGCAGATCATTCAAATTGCGACTAACCAGGGGCAAATCGTTATCGAATCCAACGACCCTGATGTGCAAGTAGAAGTACTTCAGGGTGGCGAGAGAATTGACATTATTGATCTCAAGACCGAACAGAAGCTCAGTGTCGTCTCCGGCGAATACCAAATCCGACCGATGGGTGATCAGAACGAAATTTCTATCGACAAAGAGAAGTTAACCATCCGTCGTGGCGAAAATGAAATTGTTCGTGTGACTCGCAATGAATCTGAAGCGGAAACGCTTGTCGCAGTGAATCCTAGTACTGCACGCAAAGGTGAGGCTTACTTGTTGGATGCCGGCGACGTTCTTGGCGTGTTCATCGACGGCGTTCTAGGCAAATCTGATGAAGCGCCTCCCGTTCACATTCCTGCAGTAAGCAGGCGTCCCCCGGCCATCGGTTTCCCAGTCGTCGTCAGAGAAGATGGCACGATCTCACTTCCGCGAATTGAGGAACTGTCGGTGAGAGGAATGAGCATTAAAGAAGTTGAAAAAGCAGTTAAAAAGGCGTACCGAACTGGAAAAGATCCAATCCTGAACGACCAAGCCAGAATCATTGTCACACTTATGGCAGAGAAACCTGCTACTGAACGCATAGGCAAAGCTTACTTGTTGGATACCGGCGACATTCTTGGCGTATTCGTCGACGGCGTTCTGGGTAAATTTGATGAAGCGCCTCCCGTTCACGTTGCTCCAGCAGGAAGTGGGCTTCCCCCGTCCATCGGTTTCCCAGTCGCCGTCAGAGAAGATGGCACGATCTCACTTCCGCTAATCGAGGAACTTTCGGTGCGAGGAATGAGCGTTAAAGATGTTGAAAAAGCGGTCAAAACGGCGTACCAAGCTGGAAAAGATCCAATCCTGAACCACCGAGCCAGAATCATGGTCACGCTTTCGCGCAAGAGAGGATACCAACCACCGGTTGCCGCAAACCAATTGGGCCGACTTGCAATGGCGGGTGCACAACTCGAAGCCGCCGAAGCCGAATACGGCCAACATCATCCTTTTGTAACGCAGCTTAGAAAAAAACTTATGCTTCTGATATCGGAGGATGATCCTGCGTCAAATAAAGCAGGCCTCAGCGATCAAACTACAAGTGCAGTCGAGGGCGAGATGGCCGAAGAAGTTGAGTGGACGACTTCGTACGACCCGCTCGTTGCTGAGCAACCAACATTTGACGGCAAGACTTATGCGGAGCACTACAAAATGGCCACGTACGAACGAAACCTGGATTTGGTTTGGCCAGCCATTCAGGGGATAATTGAACTTTACAGCGAAGAAAATAAAACGAAAACAATCGAGGCGTGTATTGATATTTTTCGCCGAACGAATCGACGACATACAGAAGCGGCCCTTTCAGCGATACTGCGGACTGGGGCAATTGTGGATGCCGACACCCTATCTGAAATGCTCTTTTCGGAAGTGAAGTCCGGCACGAGGTCCAGCCGGAGTTGCATGACTACGCTGTTAACCTATACCGACGAGAGTAAACGAAAGCAAATTCTCGAATTGCGAACAGAAGAATTGGTCAAGGCAATTGTTGAATCGTCGAACAGTGGCAAGATGCGCGCTTACCAAGGTGCGCAAATGCTTCGACATATCCAAACCGATACCAAGCTGGACTTGAGTTCCGTTGAGGGAATTGAGACAACACTTCTGGCCGCGATTTCTAGTTCCGAAATCGTCCACGATCCAAATGCCCGTACAATCGAATTTGCGATGAACATTCTGAATAATTCACCAGAGGTTATCGAAGCGGCTTTTGATGCTACGGTTAAGAATCAGGATCTCACACTGACCAAAACTGTTTTCAAGAAGCTGGCCAAGCTTAGTCCTGACCAACTGGAAGTTTGCGTTCCGCTGCTTCAATCTCATCCGTACTATTCGGAATTTAAGAAACGCACAGGGAGTGTGGAATCTAGGTATGCAGGAGTTGTTTTGAAGCTCATCCCAGCATTTGGTGAGCATGCGAAGTTATTCAAAGACGACTTTAAGGAGTTCGATCGGAACACCACCCGTAGTGATTCTGTTTACGACAAAGCTCGAGCGGCAGTCTTCGGGGAGCCGATAAACGATTGAGTGCCTCGTGCGGGGTACGGTTTCGTGGACGACAAGGCGCTAGTTGTCGGTACGTGCACCGGCGGTTAGTGCCTCGCCGCTCACTGGATTTCAGCGTCACGATGTTTCATTGTTGACTTTCGAGATTGACACACAAATAATCCCCTGACGCATTTGACGTTCGAGCTTCTAAGAGTTGGATTTATTTTTTCGTTATTCCTTGCTCTGGACGTTGGCTGAAACAGCTTCCACAAGATACGAAATTATCTCATTCATTACTCGAAGCTGGGGACGCGGCGAATGTGTTATGACTGCCTTGTCGTATGTTGATGGAGAAGTTACTTCCGCAAAATCTGTTGGACCGATGATCGTGGCCCACGTCTGTAATGAGGTGGGTATCTGGATTGGTAAGAACGCCAAAACGATAGCCAGGCAATGGCCAGAGGTCCGGTTCGCCTATTACCGCTGGTATCGCAATCGTATTCGAAACGATTTTGCATCTGGTGCCGTGCAATTCGTCGATCAATCGCAGCAGAATTTGCAACTGAAAATTCGGGTCGCCAATCTAATCGCCCAGCCGAATCATCGTCGCGCGATAGGATATTGGGCCTTCGAAAAATGTCTGTTGGCCGTTGCATTGAAGGCTCGAAAAATCGGGGCAACAGTTCATCTATCCAAAATCGGAATCGATCAAACTCAGAATTGGCTATATCTTGAGGATATGATCTCAAGAATTCTCAGCGATAACGGTATTCGTGTTTTCATCTATGTAGCGTTCAAACCAGTGAATCGCCGAGTGGATTCCGGGTTTCAGAAAAATGAAAATTGCGATTAAAAGAATGTGACTGAATTCGGTTGATTGTGGAATTTCGCGGCAATAAACTGAACTCTAATTCGAACTGCCCAATTGAGTTTGTTTTGCAAACCTTGTTGGCTTAGTGCTCGTCGCACGAGTACCTGCCTCAACTCGATCACATACCGCGGGAGACGCTATGAAGTTCAGAGCTACACTTTTTGTTTTATTGACTTGTTTTGCACCAGCAATGGCAACGGCCGATTACGTCGATGGATTTGGAGACGCCATAGACTCCTTTGGCGCTGGAGGACCGATACTGGATATCGATACATTGAATATCAACTATGATAGCGCCAACTTGTATTTCGATTTATCGTTCCACACGCCGATTAGTGCTCCTTCTGATGGTAGCAACGACTCGGTTGTTGGTTTTATCGAATTGGATACAGATCAATCTGATGAGACGGGTATTTTTCCAATACAAAATAGTTTCTCGCCACCATTCGCATCTCTGACTGGTGTTGGCGTCGATTTTCTGATCGTTCTGGATGATTCAGCGACGCCAGGTTCAGGTTTTTTGACGGATGCAAATCTCAACTTTTTAAATTCGGTCGCGTTGACCTATGGCCCCAATAGTGTCTCAGGTCATCTTCCACTTTCCGATATTGGCAATGACGATGGCCTGCTGAATTTCACGACGACGATCGGAACGATCCCACAACCGACCGACGCCACCGACAGCGTTGGAACTAGCACTGCAACGGCGATTCCAGAACCAGCTGGCGCAGCTGTTTTGGGTGCAATCGCAATCGGCAGGTTACTTCGACGCCGAGCGTAGAAGAATTATTTGCTCATTAAAAAACAGGCGTCTTGCCCTTCGTGAAATGCGGCAAGACGCCTTGTTTGCTTAGATGGTCAGCATGGTCCTCGCCGCGCTTTCCCTGCTCAGGCAAATGAGCTGCTATTGAGCGTCCGATCCTTTCAAATTTTCCAATTGCTTGCGGAATTCATCAGCTTTTTCCGCGTCATCCAATTTGTCATAGCATTCGATCAGGGATTCGAGAATTGGTTTTTTATCATCCAGTTTATCGAGCACCGATTCAAATATCTCTGCAGCCTCTTTCGTTTTGCCAAGCTGCATGAGTGCGGTTGCTTTGGTGTCCAGAAAATTGGCGATTCCACTGAAATCGTCCGTTGTCAGCTCAATGGCTCGGTTGATCAACTCCAGCGCACGCTCTGGGTTCTTCACGTCCATTATCAAAAGACTGTATGCAAGATTGTTCAAGTAATAAAAATCGTCAGGATTTTGTTCCACAAGCGATTCATAGAAAAGTTGATAGCTTTCGGCGGCGCTCTTGAAATCGATGGCCGTGTAAACCGCTTGAACATCAGTCGAACTGGCATTGGAAGCAGAACTCCTGATCCATTTCCGCCAATCCGCTTCGTTTTCTTCGACACCCGTGCCGTTGCGATAACATTGTCCGAGTTTGAATTGCGCGATTCGCGAACCAGCTGCGGCAGCCGCTTGGTACTTTTCGACAGCAGCCTTGGCGTCTTGTGAGTAACCTTTGCCTTCGAGGAAAAAGTCACCGAGTTTAACTTGAGCGCTGCGATTGCCCAATCGAGCCAGCTTGGTATACCAACGCGCCGCTTGGGAATGGTTTACGCGAGTGCCTTTCCCGGTTTCGTACATGTCTGCAAGGCGAAGTTGTGCAACTAAATCGCCGAAACGCGCGAAATGACGAGCCCACAAAAATTCTGCAGTGTCCTGATCGGTTGACCCTTCAATTTCATCGAGCACAATTTGAGCGAGTTTGCCATCGATTTTGTCCAAGGCTTTGAATACCAATTCTGGTTCATCGCTTTTCCAAAGTTGTTCCAACAACAAACGTCGCGCCGTTTGAACCAATGGATCTTTGGGCCCCAGCTCGCCTAGCTGATGAAGGGCTTTGGCCGCGGTTTGAGCGACATCTTTATTGGGGTTCAGGATAAACAAGCCGCTTTGGAATCCAGCTTGCGCAGTGGTTGCTTCAATCATGATTCGCTGATCTTCGTCTTCTAAACCTTCTTCAATCGCCTTGCGATAGGTTTCATTCAGATCATCATCCTGTTGCTGATCACGGTATAAGTTGTGGAATTGGATGCCAAGCGACTGCAGCCGAGTGATCACTGCAAACAATCGGTGAGATTCTTCCATGTCCGGGTGTTCGAGAATTTGATCGGCTAGCTCAATTTTTTCTTGTTGTCGCTGGCTGATTTTTTCCGCATCGGTGTCAATAAACAGAATGCTCAGATTCCGTAGTTTTCCGACCAGAACGTCGATGTCGACATCTTGAGTCTCTTGCGAAAAAACAGACGCACTTATCAAAGTGACTATTAGAAACGGCAAAATTCGGAGTTTCATTGATTCCTCGTTCAGGGTTCCATTCGAGTCCCATTTTACGATTTTGGAGGTATGCGACGAAGTCGTCTTGTAAGAATTAGTGGTATAATCATGAGGAAAACGAACCGGACACGGACGCTGTTTTCGAGAAACCGTTAAAATTTAAGAGATTCTGTGGACCCCAATTAGAATATACGCATGCGAATTACCAACAGATTTAACGTGGATACAGCTTGTCTTGTAACCTGGCTGGGCCTGATTGCGATGGTGGTGGCGTATCAACCCTCGGTTGTGCTTGGTCAGAACGTTTCATGCGAATGTTGCGAGAACCCCAGGTCACAACATTCGCCCGAGCGACAAATGTACTGGCAATCCTTGCGCAGAAAAATCGCTGATGGCCATCACGAATCGGCCGCACAACTTGGGCCAAATTCTACGCAAATGGTCTTTCTGGATTTCGATTCAGGAAAAGATGGCAATCTAGATTACACACCAGCCATTCGCGACGCCGTTCAAACGGAACTGGAACGTATTTGCGAACGGTTTGATGTTAGCTTTACCCAGACAATGCCCAGTGGAGAATTTTCGACGCTCGTCTTTAATGAAGGCGGACTCGGTGGTCTCGCCGAAGACATTGACTTTCGAAATCTTAACCGATCGGATAATGCCATATTGAATCTGGATGGAGCTCCCGATGTATCGACCGATGAAAGTATTGTGATCGCAAGTGCGAATGTGGCAGCTCATGAACTTGGTCATATACTTGGTTTGCGGCATGATGACATGTTTGGTCCGATTGGTGCCGGAATCCTGGCTGGCTTTGATCAATTTCTGAACCCGGCTTACACCGGACCCCAGAACGCGTTCACTGAAGCTCAGGATCACATCATGGCGACCCCCGGGTTCGGCATTCCTTTTGCCATGTTTATTCAGCCAAGTTGGTTCAGCGAACGATCAAGCGTCAAGTTAACGATTGCTGAAAACTTCCAAACGATATTGGATCTGGACGGAAACGATTCACTTGCAACCGCACAGCCTTTGGAATTTTCTGTTCGATCGATTCCTAACACGATCGTCGCAGGACAGAATGCGGGCACTGGCGATTTCGTCGCCGGAGTGGCTGTGGTCGAAGGCAGCTTGAACGGAATGATCGACGGTCAGGATTACTTTCGTATCGATGGTCGTGCGGGCGATCTCTTGAATTTGGCCATCTTGTCGAACGTTCCCGATCGATTGCAAGTAAATCCGATCGATCCGAACCTGGCGGTGTTGGATGCTTCCGGCAATTTCGTCGATTATTATGGCAGCGATGCTTTCAATGAAGACGAAATAAAAACACCCGATTCGATCATGTACGATTTGATTCTGCCAGCCGACGGGCAATACATCATCAAAGTCGATTCACAGGATGACTTTGATATCGGGGTCTACGAGTTGTTAGTTTACCGATTCGATGGCAACGGGATCGTTGGAGATGTCAATTGTGATGGAGTGGTCGATCTGTTGGACGTTGGTCCTTTTGTTGACGCCATCATCGCCGGTGAATTTTCGGTCAAAGCCGACATCAACACCGATGGAAGTGTCAACTTGGAAGACGTGCAGCCGTTTGTTGCGTTGCTAATTGGTCAGTAATCATTCATAACTAAGTGAATGAACAACCCTCCCAAGACTCACACAGTTACCGTTCCCGAACTAATGAGCCCTGCTGGAGGCTGGCCGCAATTGGAAGCTGCGGTTAACGCCGGCGCTGATGCGGTTTACTTTGGGTTGCAACACTTTTCTGCCCGAGCCAAAGTTGGATTTACGCTCGAACAATTGCCGGAAGTTGTCAAGTATCTACATCACCACGCTGTTAAAGGCTTTGTCACATTCAACACATTGGTTTTTGAGCACGAGCTAAAACTGGCTCAGCAAACCATCGTTGGAGTGGCTGAAGCAGGTGCTGATGCGATCATTGTCCAAGACGTCGGCGTTGCGAAACTTGCCAAAAAAATCGTGCCTGAGCTTGAAGTTCACGGCAGTACCCAAATGTCGATTACAAGTGCCGAAGGCGCCGAGCTTGCGGCCAGTCTGGGTTGCAATCGAGTTGTACTTGGCCGCGAACTTTCATTGGCCGATATTCGCAAAATCGCTCAATCGACAAACGTCGAACTTGAAGTCTTTGTACATGGTGCGTTATGCGTTTCTTATTCCGGTCAATGCTTCAGCAGCGAAGCTTGGGGCGGTCGCAGCGCCAATCGAGGTCAATGTGCCCAGGCATGCCGTCTGTCGTATGACTTGATTGTTGATGGGAAACGAAAAGAGCTTGCCGATTCGCGCTACTTGCTTTCACCAGGCGATCTTTATGCGATTGAACAGATTCCCGAACTTGTCGATATCGGTGTAGCCTGTTTCAAAATCGAAGGACGTTACAAAGGTTCCGAATATGTCGCTCTGACGACAAAGGCCTATCGCGACGCTATCGATCAGGCACTTGGAAAACGCGAATCGAATTCTGAGGTCTCAAAAAATGACCTCGAACAAATCTATTCTCGCGGACTGGCCCCAAGTTTTATTTCGGGCATCAATCATCAGAAAGTTGTGATCGGTCGAGCGCCGCGGCATCGAGGATTGAAGGTTGGCGATGTAACGAAAGTACAGAAGAATTCGCTGGTCGTGCGATCGGAACATCCCGTGTCGCCTGGTGATGGGCTGGTTTTTGACAGTGCCGATTGGCGATCGCCCGACGAAAGTGAAGAAGGGGGCAACGTTTTTGAAGTACGCGATTTGCCAGACAATTTACAAGAGCTCGCATTCGGATACGACGAAATAGATTTCGACAGAATTCGCGTGGGTGATCTCGTCTTTCGAACGGGGGATCCGGCTGTAACAAAAAAAGCAAAATCAATCGCCAGGCAAAAACCGCAGAAAACGGCATTGATTTTTTTAGTCAAAGCTGTGGCTGGTGAAAAACTGATTGTTCAAACAAACAGCGACAACGACGAATCCGCCCACTTCGAATCGGCTGAACCATTGTCAGCAGCAGCCACCCGATCCATTGACGAAGAAATCGTCCAGCAGCAATTATCAAGATTGGGCAATACACCGTTTCATCTAAAAAGGGTTGAATTGGAGACGGATGGTGCAACTTTTTGTCCGGTCAGTTTGCTTAATGAAGCCAGACGCGCCGTCGTTGAAATGTTGCTGCAAAACAGAGAGTCCATCCCCAATATTCAGGTCAGGAAATTCGAAGACGCAAACAAACAAGCGGATTCACCGCCAGTCCGCCAGCCGCAACTGCATTTACTGGTTCGTAATGCTGAACAATTGCAAGCCGCTATTAAATTGAAACCGGCAAGCATTACTTTGGACTACCTGGAATTGTATGGTTTGCGTCCGGCGATTGAAGCTGTTCAAAGTGCGGGAATTGTGGCTCGCGTTGCCAGTCCGCGAATTCTAAAACCTAGCGAACAAAAAGTCGTTCGGTTTCTGCTGTCTTTGAATTGCCAGATACTTGTACGCAGCGGCGGGTTGCTTCACGACCTTGTTACCAATTTTCGTGATGATCCGAAGTTTGAGTTGCCGGAACTGCATGGCGATTTCAGTCTGAATGCTGCTAACAGCAAAACATTTGAGACTTACTTCGAAATGGGGCTGACGCGAATGGCTCCAACCTACGATTTGAACGCTCAACAGATCACGGAATTGGCTCAGGGCTTCGATCGACATTACATCGAAATTGTCGCGTTCCATCATCTGCCTGTTTTTCACACCGAACATTGCGTTTTTTGTCGCTTTCTGTCCGACGGAACAGACAACACCAATTGTGGGCACCCATGTGAAAAGCATGAAATTGCTCTTCGAGATGCGCATGGCCGGCGGCATCCAGTCATGGCCGATGTCGGCTGCCGCAACACGGTCTTCAATGCCCAGGCACAGGTTTCGGCCAGCCAGATGCAAAATTGGATGAAGACGGGCATATTTCATTTTCGATTGGAGTTCGTGCATCAAGGAGGTGACGATGTTGAGAAAATCACCAACGCGTTTGCGAGCTATTTTGAAAACAAGGATTCGAATAAATTGAAGAGCCAGTTGAAAACATTCACCGACCAAGGCATCAGTGAAGGCAGTTTGTACGTACCAAAGGATTTTAAACAGCTGGTTCAGTTGGGAGATTAGCGGATACTCTGCTATCTGGCTCTGGAATAATTCAATGGTTATTGTCGATACACACTTCACTGCTTCTGACAACATTAAATGATGGTCTTTTTAGAGATAACATGTCCAAAGATCCAACTCACGAAATCCGACTAAAGGCCAGTCAATACGCTGGGGTCGATGAAGGAACGGCTTGCACTCAAAGCTCTTTCAAGTTCGGAAAAAATGCGTTTTTGTTCATTGGCCAGCAAGGTGGTCGCTACAAAGCCATGTTCAAACTCGATGCGTCGCGCGGCGAAGTTGAAAAACTTGCGGCCAAAAATCCAGATGATTTTCAAGTTGGATCATCGCCTTGGGTGACAGTTAGATTTTCTGCCAATGATCCGCTTCCAGCCCGTCGGTGGAAAAAGTGGCTCGACGAAAGTTATCGCATCGCAGCCGGCTCCGTAAAAACCGTTGTGAAGAAAACGACGAAAAAAGCAGCCAGAAAACACAAGTAGTTGTTGGCTGCTTTCTTAGCTTGCATGTGAATTGTCTTGATGGCTGCGGCTGTGTACGACAGCATCGAGCCCGGTTTTTGCCAGGACAAACAAGATCACCATGAATTTATGGGATCCCAGTATCAAGACCAAAAACACTCCCGCGATAATGCATACGTGCAACAGAACGATCCGCTTATAAGGCCGAAACATTTCTTCATGCGCCGTAGTCTTTAGATACTCGCCTCGGCAAACGTAGTTTCTGTAAAAGGAAATACCGTGACTGACGATTAACGCAACGATCGAAAAAAGACCGCCTGAAGGTATCGTCTTGTAAACACTGCCCAGAAGATTCTCGTCAAACGGCGAATAATCGATGTCCAGTCGGCCGTTTTCAAACCCCATGCTCAGCGCTATCATCAAAAAAGAACCGTGCACAAAACAGAAAGCGAAAAAGTGAAAAGTGAAAAATCCTGCCAGAAAGATGTTTGCAAACGCTCCAGGTAATCTAATGTTGCCGGTGTTCTTTGTGCTGCCCGGTTGATGCATATCTGATTTGGCCATTAATATTCGCAGAATCGCGAACATGCCAATGACAATGTTTTCGCACCAATAAAACAGAACCAACGAACCGATATCCCACCCAAACAACAAACATAGAACCAGTGGCAGCAAATTGGCCACCACCAATCCAATCAACGCCGTCCGATCAGTTTCGGCTACCCAGTTCAAAACTTTGGTATACAAATCGGTCATGAACTAATCTAGATCCAGTTCTGCATGATTAAGCATGGTGCGACATCGCCAACTTGCAATTATCAAGACTGGTAAAAAAATTGGGAAAACAATGATCCCAATTCCCAAGGTCGTTCGGATGAATGTTGAAACGGTAGGATGTTCGATCGGATCGTATTGAAAGGTCAAGTAGATCAAGAATCCCAACAGCAACAGCATGTAAAACAGCCATGGCAATTCCTGGACCGTGAGGCCGTCGACGCAAAACGAAAACGCCAAAACCGCAACTGTAAGAATCGCAGTAATTTTCAACGTTGTGTACAAACATGAACGGCTCGATGGGAAAACTTTTAAGTAATAGTCATCGGTCGAGACAAGGCTTAAGTACGGATATCGAATAATCGTGTAGCTGGAGACGATCAAGCCAAACAAAATCGTCATACCTACCAAAGAAACGACAATGGTTCGCGCTGGCGGTGGCAAATTGGCAGTGAAGATTTTTAGTGATGCATAGGTTGAAAACAAAGCCAAAAAGATGCTGCCTTGAGATAGTCGATACGACAACGGAAAATCGCTGAACTGAATCTTATCCGACATCGCCGATATCTTCCGGTCCCGGCAATTCGGGAGCTTCGCGGCGTGTAGCGACCAGCGGTGGGACTGGGCAGTCCATCGATTCCGACATCGCGCGAAACAATTCCACTTCTTCTACGGTTAAGACTTTGTCATGCGATATCGCTACAACCGCGGCAGACAAAATCTCCTTCTTGATTGGCGGCGTTGCCAATGACAATTTAGTCAGTGCTTCAGACAATTTGCGATGGTCCCAATCGGCGACAAACAAATTGCTGGAATCGATGTTAGAAAACAAGGTTGCCATCGAATCGACAAACACGGTTTTCTGCTGGTTCGGATCCTCGGTGCCAACTCGCGACAGAATCGAAATGACTTCTGCGATTTCAGGCTTTAATTGTTCCAGTCGGTTGAAACGGTTTTGTCTGGCTGGTGCAGTGTGAAAGCAGCGATCAAGATGCACAATCAAATGATGAAACAAAAAGAACTCGAACAAATCCACTCGATTGTCGGCAACGATTAATTGATTCACCGATTGGCGAAAGGCCGGGTACTGATCTGGCGACATGGCAGACAATGTTCCCTGGATGATTTCAAACGCGCCCAGTCGCAAATGTTTTGGCATTTTGTCGTACAGGGCTTTTACCTTCAGTGTGGTTTCGGCGCTTCCTTTCGCTTCGTTCTCAAGCAAAATCTTCAATTGTTTTTCGGCGACCGTCTTTTCATTGCCAAGCAGTGAGGCAAATACAACACAGCGGGCCGACCATGTTTCCCGCAAAGCGTATAGCAACGACGGTTCGATTTCACCGACCATGAATCCTGAAAACTCGACGTCTTCTTCAGTAGGAATTCCGATGCCGGCGATCAGAAGCATTGGATTGATTGGAAATGGCTTGCTGCCGATTGCTTCCAACGGGTCGCCACCAGGAAAAAAATCCATGAACTTGCTTTTCTTGTCGCCTTTTTCCCGCTCTTTCTTTTCTTGCTGAGCCTCACGCTGCTGTTTAACACGAAGGTAACGACGTTCTCTGGCATCCAGAAATTTTTGATAGTCGCCATCGAATTTTTCGTCGATCACACGAATGCGTTTGAGCAACGGTGGATGAGTCGGAAACATGAAACTGGACCGACAGCTGCCAAAAAACATATGGCTGATCTCTTCGGCTTTGATGGTTTGCATCGCCGAATTTTTGCTGAACCCGCCAATGACCTTTAGAGCGCCGCCGATGCCGTCAGGCTGACGTGTGAATTGCACGGCTGACGCGTCAGCCAGAAATTCCCGCTGTTGTGAAACCGAAGACTTGATCCAACGACCAAAAAACAACCCGATCGATCCGATAATGTATAAACCCAGTGCGACCAGATACATCACGACGATAAAACCACCGCTACCTTTGTCGTCGCTATCACTGCGTCGATGGCTGCGATGCATCGCGGAACGGTTCAGAAAATTCAATATCTGTCCGCCGATGATGCTGATCAGCAGAATTCCGTTCAAGATCGCGACCATTCGCAAACTCATGCGCATATCACCGTTGAGAATATGGCTGAATTCGTGGGCGATAACTCCCTGTAATTCTTCTCGCGATAATTTTTCAGCTGTGCCGCGATTGATACCGATTACGGCATCGTCGACGGTATAGCCAGCGGCAAACGCATTAATACTTTCTTCATCATCAAGAATGTAAACGGGCGGCACGGGGGTGCCAGAAGCCAGCGCCATCTCTTCGACAATGTTGGCGACTTTGCGATCGGTTAGTGTTCTTGCGTTGCCAACGATTCGTCGTCCGCCCAGCAGCGAAGCTACGGCCGATCCACCCTGGCGTAGCTCCAGCATTTTCGTCGCCGAACCCAAGCCGATTAACGATACAACCGTGACCACAACGCCAACCACCAATTGCCAATCGGTGGCAATCGCCCACAACTGTTCGGCATCGAGTGTTTGTTTAGTGGCACCGACAGCCATAACAGCAACGGCCAGTAACGCGATGGTGATCGCCATCACAGCCATGGTAAACAAGAAAACCAACCATCTGGTTTTCTTGCGTGCAAGTTCCTGGCTTTCAAAGAAATCCATATCGAATCAAATTCGCAAATCAGTCCAGAAATCGCCCGGCCATTAATCGAAACTAACTTTTGGCGCTTCTCGTTCCGCTTCCGCAGCCTCGAGCAGATTCGCTTCCTGAAAACCAAAAAAGCTTGCCAGCAGCACCGTGGGAAACGTTTCCCGGTTTGTGTTGTACCGGGTTACCGCATCGTTATAGCCCTGGCGGGCATAGGCGACTTTGTTTTCGGTTGCCGTTAGCTCTTCCTGAATAAGCAACATATTTTCGTTTGCTTTCAAATCAGGATAATCTTCGGCGACCATTAACAATCGTCCGATGGCGCTGTTAAGTTGGCCTTCGGCACCAGCCAATTCCTTCATCGCGGTTGGATCACCCGGATTTTGAGATGCCGATTGACTGGCAGTGATTGCCATATTACGAGCGTTGACGACGGCCTCGAGCGTTTCTTTTTCATGTTTCATGTATCCCTTGGCCGTTTCGACCAAATTGGGGATCAGATCATGACGTCGAGTCAATTGCACATCAATCTGAGCAAAAGCGTTCTCGTATCGGTTTTGAAGCTTGATTAATTCGTTATAGATTTTCGCGGCAAATGCGGCAATCAAAAAGATTACAACCGCAAAGCCAGCGAGAATGGCTAGTACAACTCCAATCATGGAATTTGGTTCTCCGTTAAACGATGGTGGCTTTTGTAGCCAATTCATCGTAGCAGTTTTGTCAGTATTGGGGAACTTTCATGAATCAGGCTGCACGTTCCTTTAGTGGTGGATAGAAAGGCAGCGATCGTCTTTGCAGCTGAATCTCGACCGCGTTATTGCGAGGAATCGTGATCTCCATGCGAAATCGACTCGAATTTCTCATGCAGCGATTCGGCGATTTTTGAATGTGACGGCTGTGCGTTTGTTGATTCCGCTGGATCAGAATTTAGATCGACCAGAATAAATGGCTGCTCAAACGCCTTTCCTCGTGGCTTTTGTCGACCGCCAGAGCCGTTGCCAAGAACCAATTTCCATTGGCCTGATCGAATGGCAAGCATGCCGGATATGCTGTGGTGAATGATGGGAGGTCGTTGGTTTTTGCCTTCACCAACTAAAGATGCCAAAAAGCTGTGACTGTCTTCGGCGCTTTGTTCGTCGAATTCCTGGCCAGTAATTTCAGCCACCGTTGCCAGGATGTCGGTATGACAAATCGGCTTGTCACAACGGCTGTTGCCTTTGATTTTTTCTGGCCATTGAACGAAGAAGGGAACTCGATGGCCAGCTTCCCAGATATCGGCTTTCGTCCCTCTCCACGGGCCATTGGCGCGATGATTGGATGCATTGAAGCCCTGTACGCTGGCGTCTTCACGGTGATCCTTTTTGTCTTGATCATAGCGGTGCATAAACGAGCCATTGTCGCTGGTCACAATCAACAGCGTATTTTCAGTCGCCCCGGATTCATCAAGTGTTTTCAACACTTGGCCGATCGTCCAATCGACTTGTGTAATGAAATCGCCATAGGGACCGAACTGAGTTTTTTCTTTGAACCGCTCTGCGGGCATGACGGGTTTGTGTGGGGCGGTAAGTGGGAAGTACAGAAAAAACGGCTGTTGTTGTTTCGCGGAACCGGAAATGAACTGACAGGCTTCGGTCGTCAGTTTGTCGAGTACTTTTTCGATATCGAAATCAGCTGCGATTTCTCCTTTGCGATAAAACGTTGGGAACCTTTTCCCCGGGATAATGGTTTCTGGAATCGATGTGACTCGATCATCACGCACGTAAACGTATGGACTCATATCCAGCGATGCCGGAACGATTAACGATTGATCGAATCCTAAAGTCGTTGGGCCATGCGTCAGAGGTTTCGAGTAATCAACATTGCCAGCTTTTTCGCCCGCGATCCCCAAGTTGTTAGTGTCTTTTTTGGGCTCATCGTTCAATTGCCAGCCCAAGCCCAAATGCCACTTGCCAACACAGGCAGTACGATATCCGGCCGATTTCATCATCGACGCGACGGTTGGTCGCTCTGCTTCAATTAGCGGTTTCGAATACCCGCCAAGCACACCACGCTTTAAAGTTGATCTCCATGGATACCGTCCGCACAGCAAGCCATATCGGGTCGGAGTGCAAACCGCGCTGGGCGAATGCGAGTCTGTAAACGTCATACCCGCTTTCGCCAATCGATTGAAATTGGGCGTCAGTATTTTTGAATCTGGATTTAGTGGCTGAACGTCGCCGTAACCCAAATCGTCGGCAAGAATGACGATCACGTTTGGCTTGTCTGCGAGTACCGGAATCGCGAACAGCGCGACAAAAAGGAATGCAATTTCTTGTTTCATTTTCATTGCCTTGGCATCTCCGCTAGAACCAGAAACTACTCGTTCAATTGTCCCTTGATCGTTCGCTGGGTCTTATCCCAAACTTCATCGAGCAAGGTAATGTAGTCGGTTGGTCCGATTAATTCACTTGAATCGCCGTTCATCGTGAACAACCAGCCGCGTTCGTATTTATCGACGTTGATCGTAGATGGATCTTCCATTAGCGCTTCATTGAATTCGACTAGCTGCCCCGTGATTGGGGCGTAGAGTGCGCTTTCGGCTTTTTTACTTTCAATCGATCCAAATTCCTGGCCAGCTTCTAACGTGGCCGGGGCTTCGATCAACCAGTCAAGAAAATAGACATCCTGTAGCAATCGAACCGCATAGGCCGTGAACCCAAACTGAATGACACCGTCATCAGCAGCACGTGCCCACATGTGATTACTTGCGTATTGTCGATCAACAGGAAATTCGGCTTCGAATTCACCCATCATGAACGTCAGAGTTTCGCTCATCAGGTATAACGAATCCCTTGATGCTCTTCTTCGAAAAATGCAGGCAACAAACCGTCTGCATTGAGCAGGCCCTTACGAGTTAGCTCGATTCGTTCGGGCGATACATTCAACATGTCGTTTGCTGTATGTTCTGCGAACGCGTCTTTAAATTGTTTCGTGATATCGATTCCAAACTTGTCCTGGAAATAGGACACTTCCAAATAGCCCTTTTTCAAATTCAAGATCAACTCACGAACAAGCGACTGATGCATCGTTGGTTTGTAAGCACGCCCCAGCGGCAATTCGCCTTTGTTGAGCAAGTCGCCGGTATAGTCTTCCCACTTCGGCTTGTTTTGATAATGAACTCCGCCCACATGGCCAAAGCTGGCGATTCCCGTTGCCAATAAATCGGATCCTTGCCACAAATTATCGCGGTAGCTGAAATTCACTTTCGATGGATCTTTGACAACCGTGTACGCGCTGCTGACGTGATAACCGGCGTTTAAAAATTCATCAAACGCATAATTCAACCAATCACGTTTCGTTTGCCAATCCGCAACGGGAGTTTCGATTTTGTTGCCCAGAATATCGGCTGAGTAAACGGTGTTGAACGGCAATTCCATCTGATAAATGGTCACCGATTCAGGTGACATGTCGATCGCCTGACGAATATTATCTTTCCAGTTGTCCCAGGTCTCACCCACCATTCCGGAAATCAAATCGATGTTAACGTTTGGAAAGTCGGCTGCCTTGATCCAGTCCCATGCCTTAAAGACTTGTTTGGACAAATGGGCACGACCGTTGTCTTCTAGAATCTTGTCCGTGAAATTTTCCACGCCCAAACTTAACCTGGTCACGCCAAGTTCCTTTAGCGTTTTGACCTTGCTTTCCTGTAGCGTTCCCGGCTCGCATTCGAACGTCACTTCTTCTGCATGATCCCAATTGATATTTGCTCGCAACCGATCAACGAGAGAGATCAGTTGTTTCGAACTCAAGAACGACGGCGTGCCACCACCGAAATATACGAATCGAAATGGACGTCCGCCCATGACAGGTAAAGCACTGACCAGTTCAATCTCGCGAGACAATGCGGAAACGTAAGTTTCAATCTCTTTGGCATTCTTCTCAGTAAACACTTTGAAGTAACAGAACTTGCAACGCTTGCGACAAAACGGGATATGCAAATACAAACCAAGCGGCGTGTCAGCGACCGGTGGCTGGTGGAGTGCCGTTTCGATTTCGTTCAGCAGTTCTGGCTTCCACACTGAAAACGGTGGATAGTTCGAGATAAAGTAGCTGCCTACTTCTGTTTTTTTGGTTTCGGATGTCATGTAATTTCACTGCTACAAAAGTGGCTCTCTTGATGGGAGAGCGTGTTCGACGTGCTACTTCTTGCTACCCAGACAATAAACTACGCCTGTGTCAGTAGCAATAACGAGCTTACCCAAACCAACCGCAGGCGAGCCAATAAATCCACCATCAAACTGTTTTTGCCAGATAATTTTGCCGGTTTGCAATTCCAACTCATAGAGTCGTCCATCAGTTGACCCAATAAAGATTCGATTGCCGACAATGACGGGAGAAGAATCGATATTCGCTTTCAATTCTGTGGCCCAGTTCTCGTTTCCCGAAATCGGATTCAATGAATACATTTTCCGATTGCGGGCACCAAAGACAACATGGTCCCCGACAATACTTGGGCTGCTACGAGTCGAAATCGGTCCATCGACATCATTGTAAGTCCATTTCAATTCGGCTTGCTTCCAATCGATCGCGTAAAAACCTGATTGTTCGGTGCCAACAAAAATCAATTCGCCTTGTGCGGCCGGAGTAACTCCGGTGGGCGATTCAATCAACACGCTGTCGATTTCCTTTCCGGTATCCAGGTCGATAATGTGCAGTGCTCCATCACAACCTGCGACAAACGCGCGGCCGTCGACGACCGTGATACTGCAACGTACCTGGTCAGCAGTTTCCAATTGCCAAACGGATCGGCCTGTCTTTGCGTCCAACGCATAAAGTTTTGCATCGCGTGATCCAAACAGTACGAGATCTTTATAAAAGTTTGCGCTCGAATCGATTGAATCTTCGGCAGAAAATTCCCAGATCTTTTCGCCTGATTCGTTGAGACAATAAAACTTTCCATCCAGATCGCCAACGTAAATCAAGTCGTCGTGAAATGCAGGTGCAGTCACATAACCAATTTCGGATTTAAATTCCCACAGGACTGCACCGGTTTCCAAATTCATGGCCAAAAGCGAACCGTCTGCGTCACCGATATAAACTCGCGGTTGCGTTGGGTTGACGATGATTGGCGTGCCTTCAAATGCGCCATTGGGAATCTCATGTTTCCAGATCACGTCGAGTTTGTCTGGAAGCGATGAAGCGGCAACGCCTTGGGATGTCGCGTTGCCACGAAACAAAGGCCATTCTCCTGATGAGAAACTGCCATCGGTTCGGTTTGCCTGGTCGTCGTTGTCTGCAGCGGCTTCGGGTGAAGATTGCGGTTCAGTTTGACTTTCAATCCCAGGCTCAGGCTGCGTTGCCGCAGGAGTGGAGTCTTTTTCGGCCTGTAAAGACGTGTCGTCTTGTGGCATACATCCGGTAATCGCCAGCAATGCGACGACCGCGATACAAAGTTTGGCTTTCGTCGAAAACATGATGTTCATTGGCTTACTGTAAACGGAATCAATGAAAGTGATGGCTTTCAAATTATACCGGAGATGTTAATCGATGCCTTTGCAAATAAGTCAATTCCCGAGGGGAATTTCATTGTGTTAGCAAGGTTACGTTGGCCAGCGGCTGCCGTTCAATGCGCAATATAAAAATGCGCAAAATAAAAGATGCTGCCTGGTCGCGTCATGAACCAGACAGCATCTTTAAGGCTGTGTCAATTGGATGATTTCTAGCGGTATCGAGTGCGGTTCGATGAGGAACTGACTCCGCGTCGGATCGCGTTTGCTCGTGCGGTTCGGTGATCCGTCGCTACGGGTTGTGGCGATGCGATTCGTGTATTGGGTTGTGGCGATGCGATTCGTGTATTGGGTTGTACCACTGTTGCGGAACTGCAGGTTGAGCACCCGCCACCATATCCGCCATCAATGATTTCGCCTGAGTAGCCGACGTCGTACGAACCACCGTAGCCATCGGAGCATCCACAAGCATTAAAATTGTTCCCGCAGCCATAGCATAATCTTTGTCCGTAAACGTTGTTCAGGAATCCATAAAGCAGCATGCCTGGTCGCCATTGCCAACAAAATGGTCGGCACGGTACAGCACCACCAACGAATTGATTGTTGCAGCAAGGATCACATGCGTCCGGTGGTGTGCTTTGCCATTCGCCGTAGTAGACTTCGCCGCAACCGCCACCACAAACGAGTGATTTACGTAGACTGGTCAGGTGTTGAAGTGGTCCGCAAGTTAATAGTGGGCTGCGGCCGTAAGTTACTCCACTGCAGTCGTTGCAATCGGTAACGCAACCGCCGCCACCACAACCACCGCCATAACCACATCCGCCATAGGGTCCACAACAACAACCGGTCATCAAGACAGCGATGACTAAGGATGTCAGGATTAACGAACAACGAATAAACATAACTGGATTCCCCTCTGTAAATACTAGCCAGACAATTGAATGTCTGTTGGCTAAGTGCTTTATCGACACGTCATCTTGCCGCAATCAGAAAAATCGTTTCAATTGCCAAAGATTTACACGGCTGCTATCAAGTCGATAAGAAGATGCAGGAATGTCGTTTCAAAATCAGTCAAAAATCCGATCGCGATTCGTTTCCTCACATGGATGCGTGCACGCGGCGGCGTTGACCATTTTGCTAGCGAGGGCGTTTTTATAGTAGCTCGACTCTCCGAGTCGTATTAGAACGACAACAAACGACTCGACTCATATCGTCGTGCTACTTTCCGAAATTCGGACGAAAGCGCCCAAAACTACTGAAAACCAAGTTTGACGAAGGCCCAAGAAGAATGTCGTTTCAAATCCAGTCAAAAACCCCATCACATTTCGTTTTCACGTATGTCTACCTGTGCGCTGCGGCGTTAACTGTATTGATGGCGGGTTGTTCTATGCCACGTGAAGCAGGCAAAATTGTCGGTTCATGGCAAATTATAAACGCTCAATCGGTAAATAAAGCTGTGGCAGGTGAATCCGCTGCTGATGAAGCGGAGCCCAATGAAGCGAAGATGTCGATCGAATTTTCGTCGAATGGAAAACTGACAACACAAACTCAAATGGGCAGCATCGATAGCCAGAAAGTTGGTCGCTGGAATTTCCAGTCTTTCAACACGGCAACTAAAACCATGAATATCGAATGTATTCTTGGCGGCCAAACCACTGAGCACAAAATCGAATTTGTAGACTCGGACACGATTCAGTGGATTCCTCCAAATATGGCGGGCACGAACAAACGGCTACAATTTGTTCGCAGTCGATAATTGTGGCTCAATTAAGAACCAGCGGCCCAATGAACTAGCGAGCTGTTGTTATTTCTGCAAAGGCAACGGCATTGCAACTTCGGGATTCAAATTCGCAAGATCCTTGCCCAGCAGCCAGGCTACCGTCGACGCGACTTGGCCTTGTGAGCAATTCACATTGGATCGAATGCCCATAGCTTTGATACCAGGTCCGCGAACCGCGATCCAGATTTTGTCGGAACCGGCAATCCCAAAATTATGGTTCTTCCAGCCTTCTCGACCATCTCCGCGCCCGTGGTCGGTGGAAATGACCATCGCCGTTTTGTTTTTGTATTGCGGAATCGATTGAACCAAGTCCCACAAATCAGAAATCATCTGGTCATTGACCTTTGCCGATTCCAAATACAAATCGTAACGCCCGTCGTGCGCCCAATCGTCCGTTTCACCCAACGCCAAATACAACACTCTTGGCTTGATGACTTTCAGATACTCAACGGCTCCGCGATAGGTGAAGGCATCGTATCGAACATTATTCCAATAGCGAGGCAATTGACTTTCCATCATTGAGTACGATTTCAATGCAGCGTCGTTCTCAAAAATCTCAAGTCGTTGCCAGCCAGCATTAACATAAACTCCACTGCGTTTGTCATTGATGATGAAAGGAAAGACATCCCAGGAGCAAAATGCGGCAACACGGTCTTTAAATTCAGGCATTTGATTTAACCATTCAAGCACCGTGACATTCTTATTGTAGGTTTTGCTGTTGGAAATGATTTTTGGATCAGGGCAGCCACACAGCAGTTCGTTGTAGCCGGGGTACGAAAAATGCAGCTTGTTTTTAACCGACGTTGTTGAATCATGATCTGGCGAACCGAAAACCTGACCTTCGTTTTCGATCATTTGCCAAAACCGCGGCATCAACAGCTTTCGACGTTGGACGGGATCCTTGTGCCAGAACTTTTTCCGTATCCCGCCAACGTCACGTACCTTGCCAATGTCCTTGTCGATCAATTTCGATTCAGCCCCGCTGAAAAGCTCCTGCCAGCGCAATCCATCCAAGGTGACCAGGATGACGTTATCGATCGTAGCGTCTTGTGCTAATCCATGTTCGGCGAAGATACTTAGCAGCAAAAACAAGCAACCAACTGCGATTCTGTTCAATGTCCTGGTGTTAATCGCTGGAAATTGCATCAGCAATCGGCTATTTTGGCTTTCGGTAACCGTCATTATTAAACCACCTTCGTGATGAACTGATATGCGATGAATGTACAGGTTTGCTTAGCGATTGTAACGGCATTCAGTTTCTTCCTTCCACCAGCGGTGGGTCAGAAAAAAGAACTGGAATGGCCAACTAGGTTGAATTTAATCCATGCCGTTCGCGATATACCTGATGAACTTAGAAAAGAACTACCGTTTTCGCTGGAAAGTTATTTTGATTTGAAGCGCGAGGACAATCGTAAGCAACCGTATCTGGAAGTAGCCGTCGAATACTTTACCAACAATTCAAATGGCTTCCCCGATATAGTCGCGTCGGATGATTATCTGAACGATCGAAAAGTAAAGAAACGAGTCAAATTGTTCATGAAATATCAGGATCAGTTAAGAAAGACTTTTCGCGGCCTGACCAAGCCAAACAAAACTGACAATTTGAGTGAAAGCCAGTTGGCCAAAGTCCAGAAATTGTCCGCGCGTTTCGATCCGGCCTTTGAGAAACTCAGAATCGCACAAGCAAAGAAATCGGATTGCTTTATTCACCAGGCGTTGCATACAAAGGATGGGAGTCATTTTGAATTAGCAAATGTTTCCCGACAATTGGTTCAGTTATTGCGAATACGGGCATTGGTGGATCCAGATAGTATTGAGCTTATTGAAGATCTGAGAGCAGTTCTGTTGTTCATCACCGATGTCAGCAAATTCTCCAGCCAGGATTTCTTTCTGAAAATCGAACAGGATTGTTTTGCACACGTGGTCAAGCCAATACTCGATAGTTCAAGCCTTCCAGAAGAACATCTGGATAAGCTGATTGAGAATCTAAAAGAGCATCGAGCAATCAGAATCGATCTTGATCCGGTTCTTGAGCAAGCCAAATACAATTTGTGGGTGGACGTCGCCCGCCTGCAAATACTCAAAGACAGAGGCTATCGTGAGAATCCTCAGTTTCCTGGGCGAGGCTACAGCGAAACCAGAGAAATAATGCATTTGATAAGGGCACCCGGCAATCGGTTGGGAATTGAACCGGAAGCGTTACTCGATCGATGGAAAAAGTCGGCCAGACCAGCTCAAGAAGCTCAGATGCTAATGGGTATCGTCGAACGAAATCAGCCATCGCATGTTGTTCTAGGTTCCGTCACCGCTGGAGATGAGTTTGTCGCACGCTTGGTTTTGCAGATGAAGCCACAAGATTTCGATCGCGATATTGGAGTCTTGAAAGCAAGGTACAAGTACATTGAGAAAGCATGTGGCTTGCCATTTCCCCAATCGACTGAGAAATTGCTTGAGGTTGTCAGTCAATGGTGTCCCGGAAACGACGATTGGCGCAGCTCACCGATTTTGCTGTGGTCTTTGATCGATAAATTACCCAATCGCAAATTTCCTATTTTGGACGTCAATGCTTATCTGACGATCGCTGCACTTAGAAAGTGGCAATTCAAAAATGATGGCGCTGTGCCCGAAAATTTAGACGGACCCATGAAGGGAATTGGATTCAGCCAGCCACTGCAGGACCCTTTTTCCGGCGAACCACTAAAGTGGAAATTGAGCGGACCCAGCGGCATTGTGTATTCAGTTGGGCCCAACGGCCGTGACGATAACAAGCAAATTTCAAATCGATATTCGCGATTGCGTAACGAATTTCCCAGCGTGCCGGGAAAAACTACCAAAACTGCCAAAGCGCCTGTTGGAAATATTAAATACGTTTTCCGGGTGACTTGGAATTAAGCTGTTGGTGTTGCCAAAATGGTTCGATCCATTGACGAAGCATCCAATATGAAGAAGACTGTAACGATCCATTGGTGTTTTCGTTAAATTTGTGATCGACCATGCTTGAAGAAGAGCCGAACCAACATGAAACCAGACTTGCGCCTGCGATGTTGTTTCGCAGTTTCTTGATCGTGGCGGGTGCTTATCTGGCAAATTTGGTGTTGTTGTCTTTAGTCACATTTGTCTTCTTTCCAGAAACGATTGAGATCATTGGAAAGGAGCCGGCAGAGTTTCAGAAGATCGTGGACGACGATCCGCAGAAAATATTCCCTCCACAATTGTTCTGGGTGTTGCTGGTCGCCAGCAGCGTGACCTGTTCCGTATTGGGATACCTGGTCGCCCGCCTTGCACCAATCGGCAAGTTTTCGCACGCGATTTTTTTTGCTGCGATATTGTTTGTTCAGTATTTGCAGCTATCTATCGGTGCGGAAAGAGATTTGCGAACGAAGTTGGTTTTGATGATGGTCGTTTCGTCGGTTGCGGCGCTTATAGGCGCTAACACCTACTTGAAATCAATCTCGTCAAATCTTGCTGAAGAATCATAATCAAAATCAAGTTACCGCAAATATTTCGGCCCACTGGCAAATTCGTTGGCTGCGATAACAAAACGTAATTGCGCATCGTGAGCTGAAGTCACTCCAATCCGAATGGTTCGCTTGAATTTTTTGACCGTACCGGCGGATTGTTCGATCCAGATTTTGCGCCTGGTGGTCAAGTCCATACCATTTGCCGAAGCGTCGATGCCCAATGCCTGACATAATTTTGCTGGACCAGAACAAAGGTTAAGTAAATCATCGGTCGATCGGCGTACGCTCATTTGCCGGATTCCCGAAACTGGCTGAATTGCACGAATCAGTACAGCGCTGGGGAGATCGGGTGACTGAGTTACCGTGTTGAAGCAATAACGGGCGTGAATCGGATAAACGTAGGCGTTGCCGGCTGGTCCAAACATGCTGGAATTTTTGTTGTTTTTGCCTTTGAATCCATGAGCTGCCGAATCGCCTTTGGCCAAATAGGCTTCGGTTTCGACAATAATACCGGCTGCCTTTTTGCCGCCAATGGTGGATACTAATAATTGTCCCAACAAGAGGCGGGCTACTTTTTCTGGATTCTGTTGATAAAAGCAACGATCAAAAACAGGGGCAGCCATGTTGCGGAAAAGTTTCGTGTCAGTGTTTTGATCTAAATGAATATCAAATTGTTGTTCCGGCTGCTGGGGATACTGTCCCTGTTGATCGGGCTATTCATGTTGGCCAGTTTAATCTGGTGCAATCCGGGTATTGGATATCATACTGACAATTCGATCGTTACGCAGCGATTTGAATGGGAAGGATTCCGAGGCTTGTCTTATAGCTCGATGATTTGTTTTCTAATCGGTGCGGTTTTAATCTCACTCGGTCGTGGCGCTGACGGCAAATTGTTTCGAAAAGAAGCGATGGCTGTGGTCGGGCTCAGTTGGTTGTTGGCGACATTTCTGGGTGCGTTGCCGTTTGTTTTAAGTGGCACTTATCGTGGTACTTCGATTCGAACGTTCGAAAAGGAAGAACGAGTATTTGTGATTGCGCCGGGTCTAAAGATTTTTCAGACCTGGAACGAATTCGATGTGGATGCCGAGGAGTTTAAAATCCTGCATGAGCTCAACGCGGCTGCCGCCCGTGGCTTGTCGGCAAATGCCCTTTCGACAGCCACGGGGTTGGGAAACAGTAACGAGTTGTTTGAGCGCCTGGCTTCCAGACAGCCCTTTGATCAATGGTTGATTGCGCCAGGCCAGGGTGAGCATCTGGCGCCATCGGATCGTGCGTCCAACTACCGCATGCGCTGGGTGAAAATGAACTTCATCGATGCCATGTTCGAATCCCAATCTGGATTTTCGACGACTGGGGCAACGGTTCTGTCTGACCTGGAAGATCCGTATCTTGTGCCTCGTTCGATTTTGTTCTGGCGAGCAAGTTCTCATTTTCTTGGCGGACTTGGGATAATTGTGCTGTTTGTGGTACTGCTCGGTCAGGGTTCGGCAGGCAAGGCGCTAATGCGCACCGAAGTACCCGGACCAACTCAAGATACGCCAGCAGCACGAATCCAACACAACGCATGGTTGTTTGCTTCAATGTATGTCGGCCTGAATGTGATCCTGGCGATCATCTTGTTGCTGATGGGAATGAGTCCGCTTGACGCAATTTGTCATGCGTTTGCCACGATGGCGACCGGTGGGTTCAGTACTTACAACGCGAGCCTTGGACATTTCGATTCGTTGCCGGGCATTGACGGAGTTGCACTCGAATACGTAGTGATTCTTTTTATGGTTTTGGCGGGAACGAATTTTACACTGTTGGCGTTGTGTTTGTTGGGCCAGCCGTTGATGCTGCTTCGAGATATTGAATGGCGCACCTATTTGGGCGTTATCTTGTTTGCGACGACCGCGGTGGTGGTCCTGGGTTTGATCTTTGGCGAGTTTTCAAATTTTGAATCTGGGATTCGCGATGGTCTGTTTCAAGTTGTATCTATCATCACGACCACTGGCTACGGAACCGATGACTTTGACAGTTGGAATCACTTCAGTCGCGGACTATTATTGTTGTTAATGTTTATTGGTGGTTGCGCTGGCAGCACTGGTGGTGGCATGAAAGTGATCCGACATGTTTTGTTCGTGAAAATTTTGAGTATTGAATTGGAACACAGTTTCCATCCCAAGGTCGTTCAATTACTTCGCATCGGCGGCAAACCGGTAGAGGACGATTCGCTCAGGCACACGATTCTGGTTTACTTTGCCCTGATTCTGTTTTTGTTTGTCGTAGGATTTCTGTTCGTGATTTTGCTCGAGCCCAATGATACCTGGGCAGTCCACACTGAGAATAAGCTGATCGATTCTGCTAGTGCGGTTGCATCGACTCTAAACAATATTGGTCCCGGACTTGGGACCGTGGGTGCGACTCAAAACTACGGGCATTTTGGCGTTGTCAGCAAATCGATGTTTATCTTTTTGATGATGCTTGGCCGATTGGAAATTTTCCCGGTTTTGGTTCTTTTGGTACCACGATTCTGGCGAGATCAATAGAGACTGGTATGTCCTCAGAGCCCACCATCGTGACAGCCAGGCGGAAGTACCCCGCCGCGTACTATATGCATATGACATTTTTGATAATGGCCAGCGTTGTCATCGCGTTTTCAGTATGGATGAAAGTAGTCGGAAGCAATCTGGTTTATTTGCCAGGCATCGAAGTTCCGTTGCCTGAAAGTTGCACGGCCAAAATATTTATGGGCTTCGAATGTCCGGCCTGTGGTATGACTCGTGCATTCATATCGATCAGCGATGGCCAATTTTCAAATGCTTGGACGTTCAACCCGGCCAGCTTTGTCGTTTATCTGTTTGTAGCCATACAGATCCCGTGGCAAAGTTTTCAGATGTGGCTTATTCATCGTGGCAACCGCGCGGTCGAATCGAGTTGGATTTACGTGCTTCCAATCCTGACGATATTGTCGATGTTTTTGCAGTGGATCGCGCGCCTGTGGCACTGACTGGTTTCAATTCGCGATACCAACGGACGATGCGATTACGCGTCGATTGATTTAAGCCGAAACGTCGAACTGCTTTTGATAATCGAACAGGTGTCGGGAAAAGTATGGAAAGAGCGGATCTTTACATGCTCTCTGAACGCCTGAACATCGATATAGCTGATGGCTCCAAACGCCATTCGACCGCTGGACTGAAAACGATGAACCAGTCCTTCGCATTCAACGTCCGGAAGTTGTTGTTGGATAGCCAGAACAGTTTTGGCTGCAACTTTTTCTCGTTGGAATTCGCATTGATATTCGATTCGATCACGAAACCGCAATTGATCCGACTGAACGCCTTTCATCGAGTGGTTCATCAACATTCGCTTTTCCGGCAGCGGGTGCAGGTTGCCGGCGCTGACTTCAGCCAACGTCAAACCATCGTGTTGGAAAACGATTAAGTGGCCGTCGCTGGTGATATTCAAATCAAGACGGTAGTTTTCTCTTTCGACGTGCCGTTGTGCGCAAGCGTTAAACAGTTCTGGATGGATCGAACGTCCAAACAGATAGAAGTTTAAGTCCGCAATTTTTGGTCTTACAACAAGCACAATTCTATTTCACAAAAGGAAAACAGTCTTTTAACAATACCACATAACCAAAGGATTCAAATTTAATTCGCAAAGCAATTATAGATACATGGGCTGTGACCAAGAAGAGAAGTTTGTGACGTTGTTGTTTGTAATGTTTGAAATATTTTTAATTTCAAAATGCAGTTGACAAAAAAACTTTTGCGGCATCACAGAGAATTTTCTTGACTTTTAAATTTGTGTCATGACGTCGTAAACCGCGTGAGTGCCAACCGCGATTCCGAATCCGCGAAAAAGAAAGAGAACGCAGAATATCAAGCTGGCAAAAAAGCGAAACAGAAACCCGTTGGCGTCGAAAACCGCACCGGCAGGATTGAAAAAATTGTAATGTAAGGCCGCAAATATCAAACTTGTGATAATCATCGCAGCTGTTTTCGCTTCTATCTCACGCAAATAGCTTTTACCCACGTGAATCAGGCCGCCCAACAGTAACAATCGAAAAATTAGTTCTTCGTATACGCCGCAGCCGATGAATGCGATCGTCGATTTCCAGCAAGGTGCCACAGCAACTTCACCAATCGATAACGCAGCCGTTGGATGTTCGGAAATCAATTGATAGACAGCATTTCCGGCAAAGTATAAGGTCAAACCCAGACAACAGGATTCGGCCAGCATGCCAGCAAGTACCGAAGGCCGAAACTGCCATGCGTCATTAAGACGATGATGCCAGAACAAAAGTACGCCTGCGGTTAGCACTGGCAAAATTACCAAATGTCCAGCACCGACCAGATCCATGAACCAGTGAAACCACTGATCAATTCCACTTTTGCCAGACAGTTGGTCTGAAAAAATCGAACCCAATTCGTACAGCAACAGCATCGGCAAGACAAACGCCAGACAAATAACCGGACGCTTGGTTTCGCGAATGTAATCGAACTTCGACGCGTTGTTGGATTTGGGTTTAGATCGTGCATCAGCGACGGAACTAGCGTCTGCAATCTCTGCAGAATCGATCGCTCCACCGGCCAGCAAAAATTGCCGATTGCGTTTTTTTCGAGATGTAGATCGTCTTCGTTTCAATTCGCTTCCCACGACGTTTTAAAGGGGGCAGCATGTTAGCGATTTTGAAGCGGCGTTCCAACGCGAATAAAAGGTGCATTTTGATGGCGCAAGCATGCGAAAAACTGGCGTTGACGCGTTCAATTCAAGCAAATTTAAGAGCGCGGATTCAGTCCACAAGGAATTCGAACGGACCCTCGCCCGGTTGTCCGAATCCAAGTTCAAGCGTCACCGCAATCCAAAAGGCAATTAATGCCAACAGGATCGGCAAGGCAATTCCAGCAGCTCGTTTCCAACCCTGGGCTTTCCCGAATTTAGCGGCTCGGGCTTTGTGCAAAGCCGAAGTTCTCAGATAAACGAATCCGGTAAACCAGGGCGTGATGCCCGGAAAGCCGATTCCCATCGCCAAAGTCGCAACGACAGTAAGCGGTGCCAGGATCACTGCTACGCCAAATGAGAAAACACAGCCCACAAACAGCACACCTGAAACGAACTCGTTTAATGCCGAACTGTGTTTTGGAACAAGCCAGCTGACAAGCAACGTGAATAATTGAATTCCAACAAATACATAGCAAGCGATGCCGTGCTGGGACAGATAAACCGCTCTTCCATTTTCGAAGCTTCCAAAGACAAACGGATCGCCAAAGATACAAACCAGCGGCATCAAAACACCCCAGGTAAACTGGTTCCACATTCGAAAGCGAATTGGACGGTCAACCAGGACAGTAGCGGCGATCATATTTGCAACCAGGCAAACCAATAGCATTGCGTGAACGCCGAAATAACCAATTCGCGTAATGGACGTGATTGTGATGGCACAAATCGTGGTGACCATCATCAAGTCGATGATCGATAATTTTGGGCTGTCAAGTTCCAGGTATTGTTTCTGCCGTATTCCCGGTGGCGATTCAGGTAGTTGCACATTCTTCAGCGACGAATCTGAATTTTCGGCTGGGAAATCTTCAGATGGTCGATCGATACTGGCGCCTTGTGAGTCTTGTTCGTTTGAATGATTCAGAATCGATTCCTCCAGCAACAAATTCGATTGAGTATTCAACTCTACGACCAATGGATCGCTTGGTGTCCATTTTTTACCAAAAACTCGTTCGTTCTCGAAAACGGCTTGCTGCCGAAGAATCCTCGATACGCTGACAATGGCGATGGATGTGGAGATTCCAGAATAAAGTGATGAGGTCCAATCAGCGGCTTTTTAGTAGCTGCCGGCTTTCCCCACAAAATAAAAACCATCGGTTCTTTCCGTTGGCCCAGCAATTCGATCACCGTATTTGTGAACTCTTCCCATCCTTTTTTGCGATGGGAATTCGCTTTGCCACTTTGAACCGTCAGCACGGTGTTGAGCAGCAGTACGCCTTGCTGAGCCCAAGCGGATAAATTGCCTCCGCCACACTCACCAGCAAGGTCAGATTCAAGTTCCTTGAAAATGTTTTTTAGCGATGGAGGCAGTTTCTGATCCGCAGGCACCGAGAACGAAAGCCCATGGGCTTGTCCGGGAGCGTGATAGGGGTCCTGACCTAGAATGACCACTTTGGTATCAGCAAACGAACAGTATCGAAAAGCGCTGAACACATCTACCGCTGGCGGAAAAACAGTTTCAGTCAATCGCTGTTGCTTAACGAAAGCCATCAGCGACAGAAAAGAATCCGACTTGAAAGCATTGGTCAACAATTCCGCCCAGTCACTCTCGATTGGGAAATATTCGGGCAGTACAGCGCGATTGTCAGTGGCGGTCATCGTCGGGCCTCCCTAAATTTCGGCAGTCGTCGGGCGGTAGTCGATCAGATGCAATTCGACCTTGCGCTGACCGCGAAAATCGTTGATCACTGGCTTGAACGCAAAATCAAAGTTCGTATCCGATTTGTCGGATAAATCCTGAACCCATTCTCCTTTGCCGAAACCAACAGCTCGAATGCGAATGTCTTGTTGTTCCAGTTGCAATGATAGATGCCGATCTTCTTTTCCCATCGTCTTGGGCGATTGAGCCAGTTTGACATTCGAAACACACATTACGGGTCGTGGATTGCCTTGCCCAAAGGGGGCAAGTTTTTCCAACTCGTTGAGCGTTTGCAAAGTTAATTGACTGAGCCGCGCTTCGGCGTCGATATCCAGCTCGGGAATCAAGTTTTCTGCCGACGATTGCAAGGTAATTTGATGACAGAACGCTTCTCTAAATTCGAGAATCTTATCGGGATCGATGCTGATGCCGGCGGCAGCACGGTGACCACCAAATTTGATCAAGTGTTCTTTGCAACCGCCAATGGCTTTCAACAAATCAACATCACCGGAAGTTCGACAGGAACCGGTCGCTGGTTTTTGTCCCATTTTGTCGATCGAAATTAAAACCGTTGGACGGTGATGTTTTTCCGCCAGCCGTCCGGCAACGATTCCAATAACGCCCACATGCCAATCAGGACTCCCCAGAACGATCCCCGGTTCGATCGCTACGTCGAAATTGTCTTTCAGTTGCTTGCCAGCGGAGCGCAGAATGCTGCGATCGATACTGTCGCGACTCTTGTTCAATTGTTCGATGTATTCGGCCAGTGATTTGGCGCGTTCTTCGTTTTCGGCGGTCAGTAATTCAACACCCAGTTGGGCCTGGCCTAATCGACCAGCTGCATTCAAACGCGGGCCCAGCATAAACGCGATATCTTCAGCCCCCAGTTTTGGCTTTTCATACAGCTTGGCCAGTTTCATCATCTGTACCAGGCCAGGGTTGGAAAATTCGCGAATCAGATTCAGGCCGTGGTTCACAATGATCCTGTTTTCGCCAAGCAATGGAACGACGTCCGCTACCGTTCCAATCGCCGCCATCGCAATCGCGTTGAACAGAAAGCTGCGAAGTCGCTCCGGCAATTTTTCGCTGCCGTGATGCCGTTGGCACAAAGCCCAGGCAAGTTTGAAAGCAACGCCCGCACCACACAGATCTTTGAAAGGATAATTTTGATCGGGCAGAGCAGGGTGCACGATCGCTGCAGCTTCCGGCAGCGGCCCATTGGGAACATGGTGATCGGTCACAATCATTGGGATTCCCAGGCTCTTGGCAAATTCAACCTCCTGGACACTGTTGATTCCGCAATCGACCGTCACAATAAATTCTGCACCACGCTCTTTCAGCTTTGACAATGAATCGCGACTGACCCCGTACCCGTCATCCAGTCGGCTGGGAACGAAGTATCCAACGTTGCCACCCAAAATCGAAATGCAGCGATAAAGGATGGCGGTCGACGTCATGCCATCACAATCGTAATCGCCATAAATGATGATCTTGCGCTTTGCCTGGATGGCTTCGTAGATTTGCTCGGCGGCCTGGGCAGCCCCGGGCAAGTCAGTCGGCGGATGAAGACCCGTCATTTTCAAATCCAGAAACGAACTCACATCGTTTGGGTGCGTCAGCCCTCTGACCGCAAGGATTTGAGCTACTACGGGTGAAACACGGCAAGTCTGTTCAATCGACTGAATCAGTTCCGCGTCGTGGTGTTGTACGCTCCATCGCAATGGCATGAAATCCTCGTCCTGGTCAGATTAATCAATGGCACCATCTTAATGGATACCGCGCAAAAAAATAAGCTTGCCGAATGGACAAGCTTTGGGCGTCTCGTTTGATTGGTAGCCGAATCTACTTTTTCTTTTCAACGTGCAATGTGTGTTTTCTCAAGCGAGGACAGTACTTTTTCAGCTTGAGTTTCTCACCGCCAGTCTTGCGGCGGATGGTGTAGTTGTAGTCACCGGTTTCTTCGCAAACCAAGTGCATAACTTCCAGTTTCTTTTTTTTCTTACCTTTTTTGGCCATCTAGCCCGATCCTGTCTACACATTTCGTTGTTGTGAAGCTCGAGATTGTATCAGGCAATTTGGGACTATGTAAGGCAAAAAATCAGACAGCAAAAGGTTAGAAAACCTGAAATATCGGCAAATTTCTGCTGCGTATAAAAACCTTGACCAGCGCCGCCATGATTGGCTGCCGCGGTACGCTTACTTAGTTAGTAAGGTATTTTGAGATTGGATGGGGTCTGCCGTAGTAGAACCCTTGCCCGTAAGTGAAGCCCATGTCGGTTAGAATTTCATGGGACTCGACATTTTCGATTCCTTCGGCAAGCGGTTCGATACCCAGATCCAATACCAATTTGGCCAAAAGTCGAACGACTTCCATACGCTTGGCTGAAGCGGTGTCGATGTTGCGGGTCAGCCCCATATCGAACTTGAGAAAATCGGGACGGTACTCGCCCAGCTCAACAAGTCGAGCTTCGCCGACGCCGAAATCATCAAAAGCCAGGTTGATATTCAGCTCTTTAAGAATGTCTTTCAACCGCGACATGATCTCTGGATTGGTTGCCGCACGTTCGTGAATTTCCAGCGTGATGGTTTGCTCGCCGGAACTTTCACGCAGTGTGTAAAGTGATCGGTAAAAGTCTTCGGTCCCCAATTCTTTGGGGTGAGTGTTCACGAATAAATTGGATTGTGGACCGAACTGGGCTCCCAATTCGATTCCGCGTTCACGAAATACTTCGCTTAGCTGTTGTTCCAAATCGAGTTGTGAAGCCGCGTGAAACATTTCAACTGGCGATTGCAAGCCGAAGATTCGACTACGCCCCAGCACCTCATAGCCAATGCGTCGTTGATCGCTCATCGTAACGATTGGTTGGAAGTATGGGATAAACGCACCGCTCTCGATCAGCCGATCAAATTGAATCAGCGCAAGTGCAGCATCGCAATTGTCTTGCTGGATGGTTTGATGTTCAGTCACGTGCCCCTGTTGTGCGAGGCGGAAAACAATCGAAGCGAACTGAATCAGGTCACCATTGCTGACTGGTGTGGCGGCTTCAATTCTTCGGCCATTAACGAATGTACCGTTGGTGCTGCCAAGATCAGTGATGACCAACTGTTCGCCTTCGAAAGCTATTTCAGCATGATTTTTCGATACACACCCGACTGGCAAACAAAGACTCGATTCGGTTCTGCGACCGATAGTAAAAACTCCGTCATGAATCTGGTATTCCCGAATGGGTTCAGCTTCATTGATTTGACCAGACAGCAGCCACCTCTGTTTTGGCAACGTAACCGGCGTCGTTGATGTTGTGGCGTGTGGATTCATTGGTAAAGAGTTTTGATCGTAGTCAAACGTTTACGTTGTTGGATAAATATAAGTAGTTGGTGAGAGCTGTCGTCTCAAGGCAAGCCTAGCTTTGTCTACTGTATCACTTCGTAAAACTACAAAAGCCAACAAGAATGTATGCGAAAACGAACCAGTAATGCCGATTTGAAGGGTTGTGCTGCGATATGGATCAATTTCCCACAACGTTAATATGTGAGCTAGAGTTTTAAACGAATTCGAATACTTAAATTTCCTTGGAATCCTATGACAACCTCGACACTTGGAGCACCGACGCCCGGTAGCTTGTTAGCTACTATTTTGTCGGACGAATCATTTCGCCCTAACGAGCCGGTGCATTTGTCAGATACTGGTTTACCAATCGCTTTGATTGAGTCTTTGATTATTAAACGGCTGGGGATCGTTGGAACTACCAGTGGGAGACAACTGGCCAATGACGTCAAATTACCATTTGCAGCTTTGGAATCGACGTTTCGTACGTTGCGTGAGCGTCAGACGATTGTTCACAAGGGCAGCGCGCCGCTAAACGACTATCTATACAGCTTGACGGAATCTGGAAGGGAAACTGCACGCATTGCTGCGGAATCATGTGCCTATTCTGGCCCGGCTCCAGTTCCGCTGATGGACTACATACTTTCGGTAGAAGCTCAAACCATTCGTAGCGAATCGCCAAAACGCGATCAGTTGCGCAATGCTTTTAAAGATATTTCCGTCAATGAATTGTTGTTCGAAAGTCTTGGGCCGGCGATTAATTCGGGTGCCGGACTGTTTCTATACGGCGAACCCGGCAATGGTAAATCGACACTCGCTCGTTGTTTGACCAAATGCTTCGGCCAGGAGATCTGGGTCCCACACGCGGTTTTCGAAGACGGACAAATCATCAAAGTGTTTGATGCGGCCTATCACAGTCCAGCAACCAATGACGATGGCGAATTACTCGCCGACAACTCCACCGACCGGCGCTGGATCAAGATTCGTCGCCCAACGGTTGTCGTTGGCGGGGAATTAACCATGGATTCGCTCGAAATTCGTCACGATGCAAATTCGAACGTCAGCGAAGCGTCTTTGCAAATGAAAAGCAATTGTGGTTGCTTGCTGGTCGACGATTTTGGTCGCCAGCAAATCGAACCACAACAGCTTTTGAATCGCTGGATTGTTCCATTGGAAAACCGTGTCGATTTTCTGACACTTTCCACGGGCAAAAAAATTCAGGTTCCATTCGAACAACTCATCATTTTCTCCACCAATCTGGAACCATCGGATTTGGTGGATGAGGCTTTCCTTCGTCGGATTCCCTACAAAATCGAAGTTGCCGATCCAACTCAAAAAGAATTTCACGAGTTGTTCCAAATGTACTGCCGGAACATGTCATGTGAGTACAAACCGGAACTCGTCGATTATTTGATCCAGAACCACTTTCTTAAACATGGCCGACGGATGCGTCGGTGTCACCCTCGAGACTTGCTGAACCAAATTAACAATTTCTGTAGCTACAACGATTTGAAGTTGGAACTGCGAAAGGAATATCTGGACCTTGTGGTTACCAGCTATTTCACAACGGTTCTAAAAAAGCCAGAAGCTGAAACAGGTAAACAGATATGAACGTAGAAACCATCCAACAAAACGATCAAATTCTGGGCTATACGCTCACTCGAAAAATCGGCAGCGGCGGCTACGGTGACGTTTGGGAAGCAGAAGCACCCGGCGGATTGAAAAAAGCCGTCAAGATCGTGTATGGCTACTCAGATGAAAAACGAGCGCAGTCTGAATTAAAAGCGCTCGATCGCATCAAGGGGGCCCGACACCCGTTTCTTTGCTCGCTGGAAAGAATTGAGATTCACAACTCGCGGTTGATCATCATTTCGGAACTTGCTGATAAAAGCCTGGCTGATTTGGTCAACGAATACAGTGAACGTGACGAACAGGGGATTCCTCGTGACGAATTGATCGGCTACATGCGGGAAACAGCCGACGGCCTGGACTACTTGAATTCCGAATTCGGGTTACAACACCTGGATATCAAGCCAGAAAATATCCTGTTGGTTTCAGGACACGCAAAAGTTGCTGACTTTGGTCTGGTTAAGGACCTTCGCGATGCATCTCAGTCGTTAATGACAGGAATGACACCGGCTTACGCTGCACCGGAACTGTTTGATGGTCGTCCGGGCGCCGCTAGTGACCAGTACAGTTTGGCCACCGTTTACCAGGAAATGTTGACGCTGGTCCGTCCGTTTCCAGGAACGACGCCCGCGCAATTGGCCGCTCAACACATGCACGGCAAGCCGGATTTGCGGTCATTGCCGATCAGCGATCAAGCGGTGGTTGCCAAGGCATTGTCCAAGGAACCTGCCGATCGATACAATTCTTGTACTCAGTTTGTCGAGCAGCTTTCGAATCGAAAGTCACGTAAACGCGTCATCAAAAGTCGCGCTTCGATTCGTGCGAAAGTTGAAACTGGCAGCGAAACCGTTATTTTTGAAGGTGGATCAAACGAACGCCAAGATTCGAAATTGCATACGGAAATCTTTTCGGATTCTCGACTGACGTTCAACAAAGTTGAAATTGTCTTTAAGGATCCGCCTGCGTGCGATTCCGCGAACACAAAATTTCGACCGACCATCGTTATTGGCATTGGTCAATCGGCCAACTCGGTCGCACAGAAAATAAAATCTCGACTTGTGACTCGGCACGGTAGCCTGGAATCAATTCCTTCGATGAAATTGATTTGCATTGATTCGGATCAAAATGCATTGGCTCAAATGTCAATCGGTCGTGGAGAATCGCAGATTCGAACCAGCGAAACGCTGGCGATCCCACTGCGCCGTTCCGATCAGTATCGTCAAAAGAAAAATCTGGATTTAAGCTGGATCAGCCGTCGATGGATCTATAACGTTCCTCGAAGCCTGCAAACAGAAGGGCTTCGACCGCTGGGCCGACTGGCATTTGTCGACCATTTCGATGCGATTTGCCAAAAAATTTCCAGTTCAATTGAAACGGCGATTCAAGCAGAGAATCTGGCAACGTCCTGTGAAACACTGGGCTTGGATCCAGCTGAAGACATGTGTCCCCGCGTCATTCTGTTGGCCAATGTGGCTGGCGGTTTGGGCAGCGGAATGCTTAACGATATGGCCTACACGGTTCGATTGATGCTGGCCGAACAAGGAATCAACGACAACGAAATAATCGGGATGTTGATGTTCGGTAATGAATCGATTGGTCGTGAACCTGGGCTCGCAACTGCCAATGCGTATGCATACATGACCGAACTGCGTCATTTCGCTGACGGCGGTTACCCGGGCGATAAGCGTCTGGGTATTCCGGAATTCGATGAAGATTTGCCTTTTGATCACGCCTATGCGATTCGTTTGAAGTCGGAAAACGCGAATTTGGAAATCAGCGAACTGGACAAGATGGCTGAGTATATTTGTCTGTCTACGACATCGAGCTGCGGCGACTTTTTCGAAACGGCGCGGCAGCAAGACGAGGAAAATGAAGAATTTGGATTTCGGTCATTTGGAGTCAGCGTTTGCGGACCCGGTTTGACGGTCCGGGGACAGGAAGCTGTCAACCGACTGAGCAAAAGTCTGATTGAAGAATGGACTAGCGCTCCCATCGCAGATGAAGAAGCATTCAATGAATTTTTTAATGGTTGTGTTGACGAATTCAAGCTTAAATTGACACCGTCGTCGATGGCTTCGCTGAAGATCGTTACCGAGCTTGAAGAATGGCGTCAGGCCCAACAGGATTTTGAAGCCGCAAAGCAGCTCATAAGTGCCGATGGTCCGTTGAACTTCAACCAGTTAACCAGCCATTTTGACAATATCCTGGGCGCGCCTTATTGGCGAAAGGATATGCAGGAGGTTGAAACACTTTTACTGGACGCTGCTGAAACAGAGATCAGCACCGAGTGCCAAATCCAAGGCGACCAGCTTTCATCCAAGATTCTGCAATTGCTCAATGGTCAAACCGTTCGCTTTAACGGCGTGTTGGATGCGATTGCCCGTTTTCAACAAACCGTTGCTACCGAACATGAAAGTGTGATGTCCGGGCTAAATGCCTTTGGTGGCCAATTACGTGAATTTAAAGAGAAGTTGGATGAAATTCAAAATTCAAAAAATAGCTCTGACCAACCCGAAAACGATGAAGCCAGCCTGATCAGCGAATACCAACAAATTCGAATTCAAGAATTTGCGCTTCGATGTTGCAGCGATCGATACAAAGTACTCAAAAGTTGCCTGGGTTCTACAGAGCAAGTCGTAAAAAGATTCGGTATGCAAGTCAAAGCTATCGGGGATTCGATTGACGTCCAGGAGCAGCCTAAACGTTCAGCCCGTTATACGCCTACGATACAACAAATGCTGGTGGAAAGTGTTGACGAAGGACGCGAACAACTCATCGCCGATGTCGAACGACTTGTGTTGGATCAGATTCAACAGCAAGGTGATTTTCTGCAAGTGATCAGTGATTCATTCAATTGGCAGCAGACTTTGCCAGAATTGATTCTTAAAGCCTCGCAATCAGCCCTGTCCAATGTATTCAAGAAAACCTCAATTGATGAGGTTATTGCCAAAAACGACATTCAGCCGGCAGCGGTAAAATCCTGGTTGAACGAACAGCTTAACGCTGCAACGCCTTCGGTTACCGATTGTGGCGGAAATGCGATGCTGCTGCTTGGCCAACCTCAATTTGCTTCGAAGTCAGCGATTCCGGAAATTGTCGAAGAAAGTTTCGATGTGAATTTGAAAGAAATCAATGGAACCACCGGCGATATTGTGATGTGTTTTGAAGCGGACCGAATCATGCTTGCCAATCTGGCTTTCTCGATTCTGAGAGACGCTCCAGAAGCAACTGAGATTGCAAAACGAATACCTACGCGAACGGATATCGACTGGACGACGCTGGATGATTTGATGTAATCAGGGTTTGATGGCGAGCGTCGCAGCGAACACATCAATGTGATCGCTCAGGACATCGTCGTCGCCCCAGCGATCTTCGTAGAAGCCAACCACCTGAAACCCGGCTTCAATCTGGCCGCCGATCAAACTGGTCAATGAGTGACCAAATTCGAGCGGCCGCTCGCTGCCAAGGATCTGTTCCCGTTGTTGGGGATCCAAATCTAAATCCGAATACGGAATCTTGTTGACGACTTTAAAGTCGCCGTCATTGAGCAGAATTTGATCAAAGATGTATTGGATCGGTTTGACGAATCCCGTCATGAAACGACCGCCCGTGGCAACCACTCGATATACTTCCTTCCAAATCGGCGCCAGTTCTGGACAGAAACAAACACTGCAAGGATTGACGACAAGATCAAAATGGCCGTCAGCGAAAATTGCCATGTTGGCCATGTCACCCCAGACCGTTGTGATTTGTAGATTGTGTTTTGCCGCTGCCGCCGAATCACGTTCAAGTTGTTCATTGCTGATATCGAAAACGGTCACGTCGGCGCCCGCTGCAGCGAACAAAGGCGCTTGCTGGCCGCCACCACATGCCAGACACAAAACGTTCTTGCTAGCCAGTGAACCCAGCCAGTCCTGGGGCACGCTTTTGGTTGGTGTTAATCGAATATTTAGTGGACCGTTGCGAGCGGATTCAACTTTATCGTCATCCAGGGCGACATAGTACTTGTCACCGGCTTTGGCGATCTGATCCCAAATTTTCTGGTTGTAAGAGCCAGGGTCAGCCATTTATTGATCCAGTACGTAAGCAAAAATCAACGGTGCCACGATTGCTGCGTCCGAATTGATCATGAATTTTGGGGTATCGGCTTCGAGTTTGTGCCAGGTGATTTTTTCGTTTGGCACTGCACCACTGTACGAACCATACGATGTCGTCGAATCTGAAATTTGGGCAAAGTATTGCCAATATCTAATGTCACGCTGCAAATCCTGAAGAATCAGTGGCACGCTGCAGATCGCAAAGTCGCCGGCAATTCCACCTCCGATTTGAAAGAATCCGATCGGGTGGCTGGATTCGGTTTCCAGATACCAATTCACCAGGTGTTCCATTTGCTGCGTTCCGGACTTGATGGCTGCATGCGATTTGATTTTTTGTTCCATCACGCGGGCCGTAAAAATATTGCCCAGTGTTGAATCTTCAAAACCAGGTGAATAGACAGGAATATCTTTTTCATAGGCCGCAAGCATCCAGGAATGTTCCGGTGGAATCTGGAAGTGTGGCTCCAGCACTTTTTTCTCGAACAGCCGATAAAAGATCCGATACGGAAATTCGCTATCGCCATTTTCCGCCATCTCGGCACATTCGTTCATGAAATGATCTTCGATGTTGCGAATTACGTCTTCGGGAATACAGGTATCGGTAACGCGGTTCATGCCGGCGTCGCGCAATCGTGTTTCGTCTGCCGGTGAAAGATCGCGGTAATGAGGACACATTTCGTAATTGTTGTGGGCCACCAGATTGAAAACATCTTCTTCCAGGTTCGCGGCCGTGCACGAGATCGCGTGAATCTTATCTTCGCGAATCATTTGCGCCAGTGAAATTCCCAGTTCGGCGGTGCTCATCGCGCCGGCCATCGCAAGCAGCATCTTTCCATCGGATTCAACCAGCGATTTGAATTGCCGAGCCGCGTCGAGCGTTTCACGTGCGTTGAAGTGCCGGTAGTGTTTTTCCATGAATTCGGAAACCGGCCGTGTCAATGAAGCGTTGGGCGCCGCGGCAGAATTCGAGCCTGTTTTCTGATCCGTTGTAGTCGAACTCATCGAATGTTTTGTCCTCTCAGGATGTTGATTTACGGCAACGTGTCGAAATCAGGCATCATCCAATTGTGCGTGACTATCGCAAAAACCAATGAAAAACTCATCTTATCGCATCTTTGGCGACTTGGCACCCGCTTTGCGTCAACTCTGTTGGAACGAACAAGTACACAATCCACAACGTCGCAAACAGGCAAATCATGCACGCAACTCAACTGGCAGAACTGGCATCCTGGGCCGCCTTCAACAGCCATTTGATCGTCCACCGCAGCGAAGCCCTTACAGCGGATATCTGTAACCAATACTGGTCGCAATCGAAATGTCGCCAAAGTCGCTGGATGAGCGCTCTGAAACTTTTTGAATTGGACGTCCGAAACAAGGACTCTAACCATGATCCATGGCCGGCTATTGAAATCGTCGTCCAGGAAATTTTTCTTTCGGAAATGCTGACAAGAATCTGGTCAGCATCCATGGTGGCGCATGACATCCATTACGCATCCGACGAATTGACTGGGTTGGCACATAGCGTTCACATCGGCCACCTGGAAGCGAAAAATCGTGCGATGCGATTGTTGCTGAGCGATGACACTTCCAATCCGGAAATATTTGATCGATTGAACTCATTACGACGCAAGGTCGAGCGTTGGACCGATTTGTTGCTAAGTCAATTGCCAGACCTTGTCGCCGCACAACGGTTCGGTTTTCAGCCAAACCGTGTCAAAGATTTTGCAGAAGAAAACGACAACAGCACGATTCGAAATGCCGAAACTCGGCGAGTTCTTTACGGTGCCTCGCTACGAGAAGATCTTGCCAAATTCAGCAATAAGTATTCAGCCAATCCAGACATCAATCGCAAAATCGCCAGCGGCCTTCTCGCTTGTTTCCCATCCGACCGCTTCGATTCTTATGGCATGCCCAAATCGATTCAAATGGTTTGGTTGGAAAAGACGACCGAAGAAACTCAAACGCTGCTGGACAATCTTACTTCTCTTGACGGCGAATGCATGGCCGATCCTTTTAGCGGCGATATCGTAGACCGATAGAAGCGAGCAAACGTATAAACCTGACGCGCCAGCGAGTGAACCTCCGACTCACTCGCTGGCGTTTTGCGTTTGTTGTCTCAAATATTGCCCGCCCGCTTTTGAAGTGACGCATAGTTGCTATCTTGTCTTCATTTGGATCCTGACGGGCAAGGCTCAATGACGATGCATAGACAACTGGGCAATTCAGATTTAATGGTTACACCGGTTGCAATGGGGTGCTGGCCAATTGCCGGAATGACTTCGCTGGATGTCAATGCAAACGATAGCCTGAAGACCTTACAGGCTGCTTTGGAGGGCGGCATCAATTTCTTTGATACCGCCTATTGCTATGGCGCCGACGGGATTAGTGAGAAACTTGTTGGTCAGGCAGTCTCAGGACAACGTGACCAAGTCGTTGTTGCTACAAAGTGCGGTGTTCATTGGGACAGCAACGGACAGAAAATTATCGATGGCAGTCATGATCGTATCCTGGTCGAGTGCGACGAAAGTCTTCAACGCATGAACATGGACTATATCGATTTGATGTACCTACATCGCCCCGATCCTGATGTTCCACTCGGTGAATCTGCTTCCGCACTGGCCGTGCTGAAGGAGCAGGGTAAAGTTCGCCATGTGGGCGTTTCCAATGTAACCAAAGAGCAGTTGGTTGAATTCAATCAGGTCTGTCCGGTGGTGGCGGTTCAATTACCGTTCAATCTTTTTCAGCAGGGAATTCGTGCCGAGTTTGGTGAATGGTGTCAGCAAAATCAGGTCTCGATTGTTAATTATTGGCCGTTGATGAAAGGCTTGCTAGCGGGCAAGATTCGCCGCGGTCACAAGTTTGACCCGGCAGACCAACGCTTGAATTACGAGATCTTTCAGGCCGATTACTTCGAGCGAGCTCAAGCAGTGGTGGACGAACTGGAAGTCATTGCGGATGAGCTGGAGATCACGATTGCTCAATTGGTGGTGGCTTGGACATTCCATCAGCCATGCATTACAGTGACGCTTTGTGGTGCCAAACGTGATTGGCAGATCGCCGAAACTGCGGCGGCGAATTCAATCAGTCTTAGGTCAGAAATGGTGAATCGAATAGATCAGCTGGCCGTCCGTTTCATTACTTGAATTCTCCCTGCGGCTCTGGACAGAAAATCGGGTTTCCCGTGTTAGTCCAGTATTTTGACATCTCGGTAAGTAATCTGCAATTTTTTGTGCTGGTTTCCGAAACCCGGAAGAATTTGCGGTGTTTAAAGCGATTCAATATATTGCGCCTCCACAGCAATACACCAAAAACATCGATTTTGGCCGGTGCGTTACACATTCAAAAGAGATATAGACTTCACAGGAGCAGTTGATGACGTCCAATCATTCAAAAATTTCATCGTGTTTGGTAATCGGTTTTGCGGTGCTCGTTGGTGCGACCGTTTGTGCTGAAGATTGGACGCGATTTCGCGGTGAAAGTGCCGCAGGAATCAGCCCCAAAGCGGCACCAACCAAATGGGGTCCTAAAGAAAACATCAAATGGTCCGCGGATTTGCCGGGTGCCGGAGTGTCTTGTCCGATCATCATCGGCGACAAAGTGTTTGTGACCTGCTATTCAGGCTACGGCTTAGATCGCCGCAGTCCGGGTGATATCGCAGATTTAAAACGACACGTTGTTTGTGTCGAGCGTAAATCGGGAAAATTGCTGTGGAGCAAGACCGTCAAAAATGAACCTAAAGAGGACTCTTATTCGGGCATGGGCGTTCCAGAGCATGGCTACGCATCACACACTCCTGTTTCCGACGGAAAAGCGATTTATGCATTTCTTGGTAAGTCGGGCGTTTATGCCTACGACCTGGACGGCAAAGAATTGTGGCACACAAGTGTCGGAACTGGCAGCGACGCTCGACGCTGGGGCAGCGCATCGAGCCCAATCCTGCATAAAAACCTGGTGATCATTCCTGCGATCGCAGAAAGCGAAGCTTTGATTGGTTTGGATAAAGAAACGGGCAAGGAAGTTTGGAAGCAGGACGCCAGCGGGCTTATCGGTTCGTGGAGTACGCCGCTGATTGTCAAAGTGGATGACGAGCGAAGCGATTTGGTTATGGGAGTCCCCTACGAAGTTTGGGGTTTGAATCCTGAGAATGGAAAATTGGTTTGGTATTTGCCTGTCGAAGGACGTTCGTTTTTCACCAGCATGATGGCCCAGGATGGAGTTATCTATGGCGCGATTGGTGGTCGCGATGGCGGAGGCTCGTTTGCGGTGAAAGTTGGGGCGGAAGACGATGCCACAAAATCGCATCGCCTGTGGGAAAGCCCGGACCAAAGCCGGTATGCATCGCCTGTGGTTCATAACGACTTAATGTTTTTTGTGTCCAACGGAGTCGCAAACGCGATCGATGCAAAGACTGGCGAGCGCGTTAACCGTGCCCGTTTGACGCCGCCGGCCAGCAAACCGAAAGACGGCGACGAAGCCGAAACACCGCGCCGTGGCCGACGTGGTGGTGGATTCAGCGGTGATTATTCATCGCCGGTGATTGCCCAAGACAAGGTGTACTACGTAAAAAGAAATGGCGAAATGTATATCTTTGCCGCAGACAAAGAAATGAAACAAATTGCGGTCAATATGGTTACTGACGAATCAGAGGAATTTAGTGCGACTCCTGCAATTAGCGATGGTCAGATTTTTATTCGGTCCAATAAACGCTTGTACTGCGTGGAAGATAGTAAGAAGTAGAACAATTTATAGAACGATTTAACTTTCGAAATAAGGATTACGAGATGAGATACACGATAACTTCAATGGCAATCGTAATGGTCGCCACGTTTTGTACCACGGACAGCTTTGCCCAGGGGCCTGGTGGTCGTGGCGGCAGCCCAGCAGATTTTATTAATCGAATGATGGAGCGAGACGCAGATTCCGACGGAAAGCTGTCGGCTGATGAACTTGGAGATCGAGGTGCTCGCATATTGGAACGTGCCGACGCAAACGAAGACGGTTTTCTGACAAAAGAAGAAATTACGAAGATGATGGAAAGTCGTAGCGGTGGTGGCCGCGGCGGTGCTGGATCTGGACGCGGTGGCCGCGGCGGTGAAGGTGGTCGCGGCGGTGAAGGTGGTCGCGGTGGTGACGGTGGACGTGGGCGAGGCGGTCGCGGTGGCGATGGTGGTGGGCCCGGCGGCGGCATGACCAGAATGTTGGCGATGCTTCCAATCATGAAAGCACTGGACGCTGACGGCAACGGCGAACTTTCTGAATCAGAGATCAAGAATGCTGTTAAAGCGCTTCAATCTATCGACAAAGATAAAAACGGAAAATTGACTTCCGAAGAAATGATGCCCGATATGTCCGAAATGTTCGGCGGACGTGGTGGTGGCGGACGCGGTGGAGACGGCGGACGTGGTGGTCGAGGTCAGCGCCCTGAACGAGACGATTCGTAGTCAATTAAAAAATTGCAGCTAAAGAAAGGGCAGCCATTGGGTTGCCCTTTTTCTTTTCTTATCAACTTCATTTTCGCCATTTGAAAACGCTCAAGCGACAAGCCACTGATTCATCAATGAAAATGCAGTTTAGAAATTAATCTTCAGTTAGTTTGAAATTCAATTTCGTTGTGCCAAAATCAATCCCCAGATGTGTGGCGGTGCTGGGAGATGGGCGAAACGAATCTGGTCAAATCCATTCATGATCAACGTGTGTTGGAATCGGGCTGGATCATGCAGACTGCCATGTTCCGTTCTTAAAACGATTTCCAGTGCCACGACACTGCGAGTTAACTCGCCGTCTTTTTGACCGGGAAAAATATCAACGACAACGAACTCACCACCCGTTTTCAAATGTGAATGCACGCATTTGAACAGCCGCTCGCATTCCTGTTCGGTGTGTCGATGGATTAAATTGGTTGCAATGACCATGTCGAACGGCGGTGAATCAAGTTTGAAGTCAAGGTAGTCGCCTTCAATAAACTCGACCCGTTCCTGTGCCTCAATGCTCTCGATCGTTTTTCGCGCGCGTTTCAAATTGGCACTATCGTCCAGAACTACCAAACGGGATTCGTTGTCGCTGTGAAGCAGAGTCGAACCGAAAATCGCACTGCCGCTACCGACTTCCAGTATCCGCAGCGCCTTTCGCGTTTCGCCCATGTCCAGAACTTGAGCGGCATCCAGAGCTGCCGGAGTCATCATCCATTCGTTGGCAGCCGAGCCGTTAAGAAAATCGGCTTGCGTATGGGCAAGGCTCTGGTTGCCAGGCAAAGAAACTCCTGACCGCATGAAATTCTCCAGGTGACACCAATGCAAATCACCGAAATCCATCAACCGATTGGGGACCATTCTGGCAACGGCCGACAATGCATAATCATCACCGTACTTTTCGAGCAATTCGGTGTTAAGCAAAACGTCCAACAATAACGGCAAAACACTTTCGTTGGCGGACGTTGCTTCCGCTAATTGGGCTGCGTTTTTCTGACCGTCTTCAAGTGCCTCAAAAATCCCAAGGGCCACAGCAGTCCGAATCGCGTACGCCAGTGCGTTGCGATTGTGAACGGCCATGTAGTCAGTGACGGCGTTGATTTGCGAGTTGTTTGCCATGATAAAAGCAGTTGCAATTGCAATTGGCTCGATTTCCTGAGTCATTTGTTTTAACATATTGTTTTGGTTGGCGGGAGGTTGAAGCTCCGCGAACATTGACTTTGAATTTCAGAGCGGCATCATGAAGTGTGACGGTAGTATTTCTTGTTTTCTGACGATCATCGCATCGGCGGTCAGTTTGGTTTCGTTTTGCACTTCGATGTGCGCTGATGAACCTGAGATTAAATTGACATTGCCCGAAGGCTTCGTCGGCGAGCGAATTTACGACGTCCCCAATCGGCAGGGTTCTTGGGTCAGCATGACCAATGACCCTAAAGGTCGCTTGATTGTCTCGGATCAATACGGCACCCTTTACCGAGTGGATACGTCGTCGGCTGAAATTGCTGTTGAACAAATTCCACTGAAAATTGGGTTTGCGCAAGGTCTGTTGTGTGCATTCGATAGCCTTTACGTGGTTTCTCACGAGGGTAAATTTGATCAAGTCGGTAAAGACGGTAAAAAGACGAAGCAAGTTCGCCCACCCGGCCTGTATCGACTGACTGACACCGACGACGATGATCAATACGACAAGGTTCAGTTGTTGCGAGAATTTGACGGCGGCAGCGAACATGGACCGCATGCGGTGATTTTGAGTCCGGACAAGCAGTCGCTCTACATTTGTGCCGGAAATCACACCATGCTACCCGCCCCCGAAAAATCTCTTGTCCCTCGCGTGTGGCAGGAAGATCAACTCACGCCTCGCTTACCAGATGCTGGTGGCCACGCCGTTGGCAGGATGGCACCCGGCGGTTGGATCTGTAAGACGGATCCCGAGGGTAGAGAATTTGAATTGATCAGCGCCGGCTATCGAAATCAATATGATATCGCGTTTAACGAACTGGGTGACTTGTTTACTTTTGATGCCGACATGGAGTGGGATATCGGATTGCCCTGGTACCGACCAACACGCGTCTGTCACGTTACCAGTGGTAGTGAATTTGGTTGGCGCAACGGGTCGGGCAAATGGCCAACTTATTTTCCCGACAACTTGCCAGCAGTGATCGACGTCGGACCCGGCAGCCCGACCGGAATTACGTTTGGCACTGGAGCCAGGTTTCCGCAGGATTATCAAAAAGCACTTTACATTGCGGATTGGAGCTTTGGGATCATTCACAAAATCGATTTGCAACCGTCGGGCTCATCTTACACAGCCACTAAATCAACTTTTTGCAGAGCCCCGGTATTGCCGGTAACCGACATGGTGATCAACCCATCCGATGGGGCGATGTATTTTCTGATTGGTGGTCGCCGAACCCAATCGGCGTTGTACCGAGTTAGTTATGCTGGCGATCAATCTGTCGAAAAGTACGTTGCAACCAAGGATGACCAACCTGAATTGGGTTGGATGTTGAAGGAATTCGACGAAGGTTTGACGACGGACACATTCGATGACGCTTGGAATATGCTCAATCACAATGAACGCCAGGTCCGCTTTACGGCTCGTGCCGCCATCGAACGCTATGAATCCAAAAACTGGTATCCACGGGCTTTGGACGCCGAAGATGTACAAACGAAACTGGAATCTCTGCTCGCGCTGATTCGGACTTGCGAAGACAAATCGATGCACCTCAAAGTTGTCCAATCGCTTGAGCAAATTGACTTTAAATCGCTCAGTGAGATGCAGCAGTTGCATTTGCTGCGGAATATTGCGCTGGTAGTCATTCGCATGGGCCCGCTTTCGGATGACTCGCTGGAATCGATTCAGGGAATGACGCGATTCTATCCTTCTAAATCCATTCTTGTAGATCGCGAATTGGCCCGGTTGTTGTGTGCGGTCGAAGCAGATGATGTCGTCGAGAAAACATTACAATTGTTAAGTGAATCGGATTCGCAACAACAACAGATTCACTACGCCATGGTTTTGCATAGGGTAAAGAACGGATGGACGACAGAGAATCGCACTCGGTTTCTGAACTGGTTCGCCGACTCAGTAAAGTATGCCGGCGGTAGCTCGTTTCGGAAATATCTGGCCAATATTCGCAACAAGTTTGTTGGCGAAATGCCAGAGCAAGAGCGTGAAAAACTGAAAACGCTTTGGCAGGAACCAATTGATGAGCCTTTGGTTCCCTATGCTGATTTGAAACAGCGACTAGTTGTAAGCAATTGGACGTTGGCAGATTTGCAGGATCTCAGTGTCGAAAGTGCCAATATCAAAAACGGTAAGAAATTGTTTGCTCTGACTCAGTGTTACAATTGTCATATCATCGGCGGTGAAGGCGGAATTGTTGGGCCAGATTTGACCAACGCAGGGCGCCGCTTCAGCATTCATGATCTACTGGAAACGATCATTGATCCCGATAAAGAAATTTCCGATCAATACCGCGCGACCGTATTTCAATTGGACGATGGTCGCGTAGTTACGGGACGGATTGCCAACTTGACGCGGAATAAATATATGATTCAGGAAGACATGATCAACCCCGGGAAATTTACCCGATTCGATGCAAGTCAAATTGAAGAGATGAAGCCTTCCGAGAAATCGATGATGCCCGCCGGTTTGTTGGACACGTTGAATCGGCAGGAAATCATTGACTTGATCGGATACATGAAATCGACGGCTCAAGAACGATAATCGTTGTTAGGGATGATTACTACCGCCGTTTTCGTTGGATCGGCAAACCGGCAATCACCATTCAAGCCGCCAAGCGTGACGAGTAAATTATTTACACGACCAGCTATTCAGATTTCGTTTCGATCGAATTCTTAATCATCGCAACAACTTGATTTGCTAGTTCTTTGGAGCCTTCTTGGTGGAAGTGTACGTTGGCAGGTTTTTGGATCTTCTCCAGCTGCTGCATTGAAAATGCGTACAAGTCATTAATCTGGATTTGGTGCTCGTCCATGACTTTCTTTGCGACCGCGTTGTATTTGACTGCATCGCCGGCGATTCTTCCATCCGCACCTTCAGGTACAGGTGTTGTTGAAGCCCAAATCAATTTCGCCTTTGTCTCGTTCAATTGCTGAACCAGTTTACGTAAATTTTTTTCATAGTCTTCAATGGAGACCTGAGGTCGGCTACCTTCGGTTGCGGGGTCGACAAGTTTTCCATCCGAATCAATGTACTTCAAATCATGTAGTCCCCAATTGAAATGGATGACGTCCCAACGTTTAATCCCCAACCATTTTTTCATTTGCTCCAGGCCTCTAGTGGTCGGCCCACAATTGGTCGGCGGGCGATGAACGTTGGCCAGATCCTTAAGTTGTTTACGAACGGGCAATGTATAACCCATCGATATCGAGTCACCAATCAATAGAATCCGCGGCAATCCAGCAACGTCTTCAATGCTTCGCAGAACAGGATTTTTTCGGCGTTTCTTTTTTGGTTGCGCTTTACTTGATGGCGTTTGTTGACCGATCGCAGATCCAAGCAAAACGGTAGTAGTGATCGTCAATACAATCAAAAATGGGAATCGTCGCATGGTGTCACCGTTATGCAAAAATAGTGGCCTTGAGTTCGTTCTCCCAGTTTTACCTATCAAGTTGTTTTACGCAAATGCCGTCGGTGTTGATTGGCTGAATCAGCAGCCAATTGCAATTCGATGGACGCAGAATTACGTGCACTTTCGCGCTATTCTGAGCTGAGCTGGTCGTATTATTCCGATTGTGTCGCGTGTTCGACTTGCCGTCACAATAGAAAGTGAATTGGTAGCGTGCCGATTGGCCCTGACTGCAAACTGCGCCCTAGACTTAAACGAGGTAAAAAAATGACTCAAACACAAAAATCTACGGCTAACAATCTCGAAGAATTGTACATGGATGCGCGCTTGCTGGGGCAAGACACGGATCCAATCGTAGGGTTGGTGCACAAACATTATTTCCTCAGGGATCTTCAACGCCGGACCTACGAATGCAGTCGATATGGAGTCAAAGTCGCGGTTGTACTGATCAACATTACCAATCTCGCGACGGCCTTTGAAGAAAAGAATCAACTGGCAGGCGAACTTGATCGCATCGGCACCATGCTTGATGACAACTTACGTCTGACAGATTTGGCGACGTGGTATGGCCCCAGTCAATTTGCGATTCAGATGCCGCACGCGGAAAAGTCGGAAGCCGAAACGGTTTGTAAACGACTGGTTGTGGAACTGAAGAAGCAACTTGGATTCAAGGCGGAAATGAAATGCAAGGTCCGCGAACTTAACGACATGCACACTGCCGATCTGTTGCTAGGCCAGCTCAAGGAATCGCAGTTCAGAAAACCGCCATCCGAACAGGCTTCCCTTTTCTCGCCAGAAGCGAGATAGAAAAAATAGGGTGGCTGAGGGGGGTCGAACCCCTGACATCTGGAACCACAATCCAAATGTCGTGATTTCTAAACTGTTGGAATCACAAGGGTTTGCGTTCATGCGGCGGAAGGTTGCACCTGTGAAGCCTGTTTGGTGCAACTAGCCAATGCGATAAGAGCGCACTGGATGAGACAGAAATTGCAACGCTGAAGCAACATCTGAGCCACTAGCCACCCGTAAGAAGATCGACAAAAGGAGCCAAATCCTAACAGAAAACCCGCAAGAACCGATGATTCCTGCGGGTTGGGGTAGGGTGGCTGAGGGGATTCGAACCCCCGACATCTGGAACCACAATCCAGTGCTCTAACCAACTGAGCTACAGCCACCATTTTGAAGCGAAGATTGTAAAGGGCTTGCTGTTAAGGGTCAACTTAACAATTTTCGTCGGATTTCGCCTGAACCCAAAAACCTTGTCATTGGGCTCGTCTTAGCGTAATTATCCAGCTCGTTTTCAATCTACCAGTACTTTGATATTGGGTCGGGACGCGGTGAATGATCTCAATCCGGCGGCAGAGACTTTGGTTCCGGCGATATTTAACGATCGCAAAGACTTTGAGTTTGCCAGGACGGCCAACCATTGATCGGTCAAATTGGAGCCGCTCAAATCGAGGTCCAAGACCTCCAATTTCGCAATAATTTTGGTTGCCTGACTATCCAAAACCGCTCCAGTTAAAAACAGCTGAGCAATCGATTCACATGACTGAAGCGGCAGCAATTTTGAACCGCGGACGTCACAAGCTGATAAATCCAGCCAATCAAAATTTGCGATCGAAGCGACGGCCTCAAATGAATCTTCCATCAACTTGGTCCCAATCAGCGACAGTTCGCGATTTCCGGTACTGGAATCCAGATAGGCCAATTGGGAATTTTCAACTTTCAGAAATTCATCGTAACCCGTCTCGATCTGGCGGAAGGACGTCCCGATTGCGTCTTCGAAACTGCTCCGCTTCAACTTGCCGGTGTAGGCCAGCTTCAGAAAATCGATCAGGCTTTTCTGGTTGCGTCCATTATCAGCGGTCATCAAATATTGAGTGATGCCCGCTGACTGGCTGTAAACTTTAGCAATCTCTGGCAGTGCTTGAAATTCAGGCAACGACATCGACGATAATTCATCGATTGGAATCCGGAATTGCTCCTTCAATCGTCGCAAACGAGCGAATTGCAATCGTCGCGAATCGAATCCACCCAGCGTAGCGTAGCTACCGTGGTCAACCAGAGATTCAAGGTACATCGCGATACCTTCGCCCAGCCATAAGTAGCCATCAATAAAAACTCCTGGTTTGGCACTTCGAGTTTCCTGGAACAACTGATGAGTCATTTCATGCCGCCAGGTATCACTAATGGATGGATCCTCATCAGCAAAAAAGTAGGCAATTCGATTGACATCGTTGTAGTAGCCAGTGGACGCTGAAATGCCTGGATTGCTGTCGTGTAGTGATTCAACGAACTGATTGTGGTTTTTGAAAAAGAACACTTTAAACTTGCGGCGGGAAATCGGCCGCTTGCTGGAACCTTCGATCCAACGATTCAGGTTCTTTCCGGAGTTATGGAATTCAAAGAAAACCTGGCGCCAAACATCTTCCCATCGCTGCAAACTTTCGGCCAGTTCGCGCGTCTGTTCTTTATTGGCGCTTGAGGTAATCTGAAAATTGTTCGTCGATGCAACCCAATAAGATTTTGCTGGCCAATTGAATTGCTTTTCAGTTTTGGTCGCACGCTTGATTCGTAAACGATCGGGTTTCACCCGCCAGGATTTCTTTTGATCTCCACTGATTCGATGGCCAAGGTACTTTCGAGTCTGGCGATGATCTGGCCAAAAGAACAGAATCTCATGCAGCAACTGATACGCCCAGGCAGAATTGCCAGATGCCGCTTCTTGCGTCGCCAATTCGAACAGAGCAGTGGCATGTTTTTCCAGAATGTCTGAAAGACGAACACTGATTGCTTCAGTCAGATTGCCAAAGCGGTTTGCATCGACCTCGTTCTCGGGTGGAAAAAAAATATATTGCCGTTGTGGATCACGGACGATCAGAAACCGGGATGCGAATTCGGCATCGGTATCCAGCGACTTGGACCGACAATCACGAATCAGTGAACTCAATTCATTTTGAAATTGCGATTCAAGATTTTGTCGGGAATCCCAGAATGACGTCGCCTTGGAATCCTGTGCAACGTTTAAATCGCAACATACCAAGAACCAATTCAGGCAAAGCGCCAGTGTAATGATGCAATGCTTAGTCATTGAAGAGCTTTCCTGATCTGAGATCGACTACAACAATTGTTCGAACTGGTCGACCAGATTGCCAAAATATTGCAGTGCTGTATCGACGGGTTCAGGTTTTTCAAGATCGACACCTGCGTCTCGCAGCAAATCGAGCGGAAACTTCGAGCACCCACCTTTGAGGAAATTCATGTAATCGTTCAACTCGGAATCACCACCATTGAGGACTCGTTGGCTCAATGCAATTGCGGCAGACAAGCCCGTTGCGTATTTGTAAACGTAGAACGCACGATAGAAGTGTGGGATCCGCAGACATTCCAAAGACAATTCTTCATCAATCGAGAAATCCGGCCCGAAATAATCCTTCAGCAATTTGCGATAGACTTCTTTGAACGCATCGAGCGTAAGTGGCTCACCGGCTTCAGCCATTTCATGCGTGATCTTTTCGAATTCAGCGAACATGGTTTGGCGTATGACGGTCGCTCGAATGTCATCGATTTGATTGTTAAGCAGATACGCCTGTTCACGCTCGTCCTTCGCATTCTCAAACAGATGCTTGCTGAGTAATTGCTCGTTAAAGGTACTGGCAACCTCGGCAACAAAAATCGTGTAGTTGTAATATTCGTAAGGTTGATTCGCTGCCGAATAGTACGAATGCATGCTATGGCCTGCTTCGTGCGTCAATGTGAACATGTCGTTGAGCACTTTTGGTTTGTAATTCATCATGATGTACGGGTCGCCATCGAAGGTCCCGTAACTGAACGCGCCGCTTTGTTTGCCTTGATTCGGATAGCGGTCGCACCACCGACCTTTCAATCCGCCAGCCAAAACATCGACATAATCGCTGCCCAGTGGTGCCAGTGATTCACAAACGGTTTCAACCGCCTGGTCCCAGGTGCGTTCGACTTCCAGATCGGACAAAATTGGCACGTAGGTGTCGTAGTGATGAATGTTATCCAGATTCATCTTTCGTTTTCGCAAATCGTAGAACCGGTGAAGGGCTGGAAGATTCTTGCGCACCGACGCGATCAGATTGTCGTAGACGCTGTGCGGAACGTTGTCGGCAAACAGTGCCTGCCCAAGGGCGCTGTCGTATCCACGGGCTCTGGCGTAATAAATGTCTTTTTGAATCGAGCCGCTCAAGATGGCCGCCAACGAATTTTCGTGAGCGGTAAATTGATCGTAAAATTGATGGAAAGCCGTTTTGCGCACATCGCGATCGGGCGAGATCAGGAATTGGGAAAACGTACTTTGCGACAGTTCGATTTCGATTCCTTCTTCATTTTTTACCGTTCCGAATTTCAAATCAGCGTCGGTTAGTTGTCGAAAAATTTTCGACGTTGCACCTGCCATCTCGCCTTGCATGGCGATCAACTGCTCTTCGTTTTCGCTAAGTGTGTGTGGTTTGTAGCGAACGACTCTTTCCAAAGCCAACTTGAACAGTTCGAGTTCAGGTTGCTGTGTAAATTGTGTCAGTTTATCAGAATCAATCGCCATGATTTCTGGGCGAATGAAACTGGCGGCTTCGGCAGCCTTGACCGCGACGTTTTGGAAACGCCCCATCATTCTTTGGTAATCCGAATTGGCCTGGTCTTCAGCAGTTTTAAGGAACGCGTAATTACCTAGTCGCTCTCCAAGTCGATCGACTTCGCTGTCAAAAGTTAAACAGGCGGCAAGATCCGCAGCGCTCTGGCCAAGTTTACCTTTGAATTTCTCAAATCCGACAACCATGCCTTCCCATTTTTTGAATGACACTTCCCAGGCATCGTCGTCAGCAAAAAGTTTCGACAAATCCCATGTGTCCGATTCAGGAACGTCTTTTCGGTCGGACAGCCTGATTACGTTGGTTTCTTCTACAGCGGTTGCGTTCATGATTGCGGCCTTTGTGACAAATCGAATTACTTGTTCATTTATCGGTCGCGATATTATGACACCTTTCTAAAATACTGTCATGACGACTACGACGATAACACGGCCTGATGGAATGCCCGGCGTTGAAGAAATGTACCGGGCCCTTTGTGAACGGGATACCGAATATGACGGCCTGTTTTTTGTGGGTGTTCGAACGACGGGCGTATTTTGTCGCACCGTTTGTTCGGCCAGGAAGCCTAAGCTTGAAAACGTGGATTTTTATCGAACGGTCAACGATGCGTTATCGGCAGGATTTCGGCCATGTAAAAAATGCCGCCCACTGGAAGCGGCAGGATCGGCTCCAGATTGGTTGCGGCCGTTGTTGGCAGAATTCGAGAAGGAAATCAGCCGTCGCTGGACGGATGCCGACGTCAGAGCTTTTGATGTCGAACCTGCGCGAGTGCGTCGCTGGTTCAAACAGCATCATGGAATGACGTTTCATGGATATATGCGTTCAAGGAGGCTCAGTCAGGCAATGGGTCAGATTCAAGTTGGCAAGAAGGCGCTCGGCGTCGCGATGGATAACGGCTATGGATCCAAAAGTGGATTCAACGCGGCGTTCAAGAAATGGTCCGGTGTTTCGCCTGCGGTAACGTCGAAGAAAAGTGGTGCACCCATTTCCGTGAACCGAATTTTGACTCCATTGGGGCCGATGGTTGCTGCGGTTGTCGACAACAGGCTTTGTTTGCTGGAATTTGCTGATCGCCGAATGTTGGAAACGCAGTTCAAAAGAGTCGCAAAAATATATCAGCGAACATTCGCGAACGCCGAACATCCGATTCTCCATCAAACGCAGCAAGAAATCTCTGAGTATTTTGACGGCGATCGAAACACATTTACGATTCCGTTATCCATCGAAGGAACGGATTTTCAAAAATCAGTCTGGCGGCAGTTGATGAAAATCGATTTTGGCAAAACCACCAGCTACGACAAAATCGCTGCAGGCATCAAGAATCCGAATGCCCAACGTGCTGTCGGCCGCGCAAACGGCGACAACCGAATCGCGATTATCATTCCCTGTCACCGAGTCATTCGTAGTGATGGTGCTTTGAGTGGTTATGGTGGCCAGGTGTGGCGGAAGCAATGGTTGATTCAACACGAGTTCGCACTGTCGAATCAAGTCAGCTGATAATTGATCGACCAGATTCGGCTAAATTTTGGTATTCGGGTCAATTTGTTGGACGTTGTGCCGTTTGTCATACTGCTAAGCGGCTAGTGCGTCTGCCTGTGCCCGTGTTTGGCCAACGGCTGGAAATCGAGGCATTTTGCGCCTGGCATGCGGCACATTCAGCAATTTCATTGACAGTAGCAATCGAAACAAATAGCCTTATAAGTAGCTTTCCTCCTAAAAATCGCTATGTGCGTCCATCTTTGCAGGTCGCCGCCTACCTCAACGGAGAAATTTATGTCAAAGAAAAAAAGTATTTGCCAAATGTTTTTGGCGGTCGCCTTATTGGTTTTAGGCAGTGTTTCAGCTGACGCTCAGCAGAAACAGAACGTCTTGAAAGCCTTGGGGCTTTCCGATGGCGAAGTCGTGAACCTGAACACACAGAACCATGTGCCGGGAACAAGCTTTTCAAATGTGGTTTCCATCGAAGGTCAGCAATACACGCTGAATTTGCAGCCGCACAGCATTCGATCTCAAAACTTCAGAGTTACGGTTCAGCTGGCAGACGGTTCGTATGTTCAGAGGCCGCTTCAAGCGACTCGTTTAATGAAAGGTTCGATCCAAGGCATGCCAGGTAGTCGGGTTGTCGGATCGGTAACGCAATCAGGCCTGATGGCTCTTATCGTAATGCCACAAGGCGAATCTTTTTACATTGAGCCAATTGCATCAAGAATCGAAAATGCGAACGCCGGTGAGCATGTTGTTTATCGCAGCACTGACGTTGTTGATGGCAATTTAACCTGCGGCGTGATCAACCCAGCCAATCTGCGTCGCGGTTTGGTTGACAATCCATTTGGTCGACCGGGGACACGTACCCACTCCGAACTTGCTGGTCAAAATCTGGATATCGCCGCAGGTTCGATTATCCAGGTCGCTGAATTGGCAATCGACACCGATGTTGAGTTCTTTAATTTCTTCGGCAGTGAACAGGCAACTTTGGATCGCATCGAACTGGTTGTCGGTATCACGAATGATCAATACGAATCTCAGGTTGGTCTGACCCACGAACTTGGCGAAATCATCATCCGATCTGCCGAACCAGATCCTTATACTTCGTTTGATGCCTTTGACGCGTTGACTGAATTCGTAACTTACTGGGAAACCGAACAGCAGGATATTCAGCGAGATGCCGCTCATTTCTTCACAGGAAAGGATCTTGGCGGTATCGGGGGTGTCGCTTTCCTGAGTGGAATGTGCACACCAGGTATCAATTACGGTCTGGATCGAATCGATTTCAATGGAGTACTGGTTTGTTCAACGGATTTGTTGGCTCATGAATTGGGTCACAACTGGAGCGCAAATCACTGCAGCTGTCCCAACAACACGATGAACTCAGGATTGACTTGCACGAATCTTTTTTCGGCGCCTTCGATTCAAAGCATTACGAGCTTTGCCAATTCATTGGATTGCCTTACCGACCAAACAGACGTTTTGTTGGGCGATGTGAATCAGGATGGTGTCGTCAATTTGCTGGACGTTGGGCCGTTTATAGACCTTCTCAATAGCAATGGATTCCAATTAGAGGCCGACATCAACGAAGATGGCGTTGTCAATTTATTGGATATTGCGCCGTTTGTCATGCTGCTAAGCGGCTAGTACAGATATCCGTAGCAATTCAATCCGGGATCATGCGTGCATGGTCTCGGATTTTTTTTGGTCTAGCCCGATAAGCTCTTGAGCAACGGAATCAATTTTTCGGCTGCACCGGCGTTACGCGGATGGGCACTGGTTTCCGCCAATGCCAAAACATCGAATTGGCCGCCATAGACATTCATCTTTGCGTCCGCCTGGGCCCCATGTTTGACTAACAGTTGAACAACATCACAAACGTTTTCTGGCACGACTTGTCGCCACATCTCAACGCCGTTGGAACCCATGTATAGCAGCAAAGTAGCTTTGTGGCCGAACGAACTGGCCTGATTGGCAAATGCTGGTTTTTCTGTCAAAGCCGCGTCAAGTTGTTGTAACTCACCGTGGAGCGCGTGATCGACAACTTTTTCGAAGTCTGCATCGATCATCGATTCATGAGCCTGAGCAGCTTCCCAGTTTTCGTATCCCAATTCTCTGGATAACGCCAACAACGCATCCTCGATCTTCAAGTCTGCGGATAAAACTTCTGCGACGCTTTTACCGATCAAGTCGGGATGCCAATTGTTGAGTTGGATTGCGCAGGAAGGTTCTTTGTTTTGGTGCGCACGCTGCAGCAATTTCCCGTGAGCTAAAATCAAATCGGTCGTTGTGGCAAAGTGACTGATGGGCGCCGTTTGATAGAGCTCTCGACAGGCCTGAGCCGGATTCGGAATGAAAACATTAGTCATTGGTGGGCCTTGAACGAAAGGAAGCAAGGATCAATTTACAGCGAAATGGATGGTTTGCAATTCAAGCCGCAAAACCATCTATATTCGGATATCGAATCGAAGGCTGTGAAAAATGGGTTTAAAAGGTGCCTTTGCGACTTCCGTGATTTGAATGGATCGGTGATAAGAAATATCTAAATGTGTACATTTAACCACTAAGTGGGGTTGACGCAAAATCCGAAATATCGATAACAACCATTAACGATTGATCGCCTGAAATGGACGTCTTTGAGCGAGCAGCGATCGGCAAGACGCCGGCGCGAGTGTGGTGTTCTTTGTCGGATCACCCATTGTCTACAATTTGCGGTAAAGATATATACCGCCTGATTTGGAAAGGAGACCGTGATGCTGGTTTTATCACGACGTCCAAGCGAAAAGATTTTGTTTCCCAATGTCGGAATTTCTGTCGAGATCATTCAAACAAAGGGGAATACCGTCCGAGTCGGTATCGAGGCCCCAGAAGATATTCGTATTCTTCGTGGTGAGCTTGAGCAAACGGAACCGCATTGCAATCCGCTGAAGAAAATGGATCGCGTTGCGATTTCCAGTCAAACGAATGCAGATCATTTGGATGCTTCACAATTGGCCGAGATAAATGGTCGGATAGAAGAAATTAGTTTGGCTTTAGCTTTGGCTCAGAATCAACAACGGCAAGGGCTTTCTGAGCATGTCGAAGTTGCGCTTGAACAAGCGATTGATCGACTCACCGAATTAAAACAACAAGTGCTCGAACCAGTCGACAGCCGGGATGCCGTCGTGTGCGAGCCGAGTGCCCGTTACGTCACGCGCCGTGCTGAAACGAAGCTTGAATTTGGAAAGGATTCATTGAGACATTTCCGGTTGGAGTTTGAATTTTCCGTTTGAAAACGCTGGCGATAAAAAAATGCTCCCGCAATTCACGGGAGCATTTGGTTTCTACAACAGGTTAACCACTCGGTCCGCCAATCCCTTGTCGCCCAAAACGATGTTCAGGTTGCCGGTGGATGCGATTTTTTCAAGGATTTCCAATTCCCGCAGTCGCATCAAAGTCGGGTTGTCGACAAGCAGCTTCGCAGTGTTTGCCTGGCTGCGCATTGCGGCAGTTTCTTCGCGACGAACAATCAGGTTTGCTTCCGCAGCCTTTTTGGCTTCGGTAACCTTGTTCATCAGATACTTCATTTCGCCGGGCAGAATCACGTCTCGGATGCCAACCGACAAAATTTCCAGTCCGAATTTCGCGGAGCGCTTACGCACATCAGCTTCGATTTCTGATGCTGTGTCATCCTTGTTGATCAGAAACGCGTCCAATGGCTTCGCACCCACGATCGCACGCAGAGCCAATTGCACTTCTCGATACAGCGATTGTCGGTAGTCGCCAGTCAAGCTGAGCGACTTTTCAACGTCCACCAATCGGTAAGTGGCCACCGCATTGATCCGCAATGTTACTTTGTCGGCGGTCATAATTTCCTGTCCGCTAACGTCAACCATTTGCTCACGCATATCGACTTCGACCAGCCGTGCATCGGCCATGCCTTTCCAGAACGCATATTGGCCGGGGCCAACGACTTCCTGAAATCGACCGTTGATGTACATCGCTGCCATACATTGTCGACCGACCTCACAAACGTCCAGCAGGCTGCTGATACCCGATAGGCGTGAAATTACGTTCAAGTTTTCGTGTTGAAACCGCACGTTGCGAGCGTCGATGACTTCCACGCGAACTTGACGCATATCTTGCCAATACGCATACAGTCCCGGGCCCAGCACTCGTTGGAATCGACCGTCAATCCAGACGAGCGCACGTTGGTAGTCCTTCAGGTCCAATACGTTTGCACGACCCTTCAGTGCACCGGAATTGACGATCATGTCCAGATGTTCATGTTCGATCCAGGGGTTACGTTGCGAAACGACAGTAACCTGGATTCGGCCATATGGGTTGAACACCAGGTATCGGCCAGGATCCAACAACGATTGGAAATCACCGTCGTAGAATCGGAGGCCAATTTCGAAATTGCGAATCTTAATGCGAGTGATCATGGTGATGTAAGTTCCTTGTGAAAAATTGATCGCGCTGGTGTTGCACTAAAAAAAAACAGCCCTCGGGCAATCGACCAATGGTAGTCCCACGGACATTCACGGAGTTTGCTTGAGTGCACGTTGATCCGGACTTGCCACGGTTCGGATCGAAACATAGGTCAGCACCAATTCAATTGTTGCTACACGCTACATGACAATCGTTGCCGTTTTTAGTTCGCATCGTCGAACACGGTATCCACAAACTGCAAGGTGAATTCCTGTGTTGCCGAATCAGTTTATTGCGACCGAAAGTCATGCTTTCAATTCGCAAGTTCACCAATCAGCAGACGATCCAATCGAAAATTGCCGTTGGGCATTTGGTGATGCGCGCTAGCGCACATCATCGTGTGGTTATTAACCACTGGTGCTAATGACGGGAATCGAACCCGCGACAGTCAGATTGATATTCTGATGCTCTTTCCACTGAGCTACATTAGGACTTGATATTGGCCGTAGAGACCGTTCGCGGAACAACGTTCATCAACTGCGGTTTTGCAGGTTACCGTTGCCGCCGGAAAACAACATCAAGTTATGCTTCATTTAAAAAGGCGCCGGTGGGAATCGAACCCACTTGAAACTGTTTTGCAGGCAGTCGCCTTGCCATCTGGCTCCAGCGCCGTTTGAGAAATTCAGTTTTCTCAATGTCCTTGCCAGGAATCGAACCTGATCTTCGACCTTCGCACGGTCGCGTGCGCTCCGGCACACTCCAAGGACGTTGATACAGTTTGACAGGTGCCAACTAGATCAGGTTCACAGAAAAACGCCGGTTTGGAGAATGTGATCCCTAATGGAATCTGTAGAAGCCAATTCGGTACCTTACCGGACGGCAGCGTCACCGATGGCTTGAGCCGTTTGACTATCCCGTGAGATAAGAACAAGATTTTCATCTTGCTTTAAGAAAAAGGGAGTCTGTGTCTTGATCGCGAATTCTGATGGCAAACGACTGAGCAATTCTTCCGCATGCTTATCGGTCGTGATAAACATCGCGTTGGGCGCTGCCGCAATAAAGTCTTCAGGGGTAACAACTGGCTTCTTTTTCCAGAATGCTTCGCGATCCAAAGTCTCAGGTGTATCGGTCGATTTCCGACCACGGTGAAGTTCGAATATTGGTCGCTGAGCATAGAATACCCAGCTTGATTCCAGGCAATGGTAAGTTGCCACGGCATCTTCGGTTGATCCGTTTCGGACTTCATTGAGTACAAGATGCGTTTGCCGAGTCGAATCGACTGCGACGGTGCAAATGCCAAACATGAAAGTACAAAACAACACCGAAGCCACCGTAGTCGTAATCAAGGCTGGATTGGTTTGCCCGGATCGATGGAAGTAGATTGCAATCGCTCCACCAATGATGGGAATCAAACCCAACCCGGCGATCCACCCTATTTGTGGAAAGAACTTTGACGACGCAATGCCCAGTCCCACACTTGTAATGATCCCAGCAAAAATGAACGTGCCTAGTGCAGCGTATTGCCAACGGATGCCGATCGTTTTTAAGCTTGGCAACCAGCGCATGACGCAAAACGCCGTCAGCATCGCCAGGGCAGGGTAGCATGGCGTGACGTAGCTGGGTAATTTTGTTTCCGCCAGCGAAAACAAGCCAACTTGCACTGCAACCCAGCACGCCAGGAATGTAATCGCTGGTGCGTTTCGAGTTTTCTGGCTGATTTGGTGGTCGATTGCGAACAATATCGGGCCCAGGAATATGGACCAGGGGAAGAATCCAACCGCGATCGTGGCGGGATAGAACAACCACGACCCGCTATGATTTTCCATAACCGTTGTCGCTCGAGCGAAATTTTCGTTCAGCAGAAACAGTTTGGTAAAATCGCCACCCGTTTGAATGCCCACTGCGATATACCACGGGGCGGCAACCAATACCGCGACCGCAATGGCAGTAAGTGGACGCATGTACCAACATGTTTTGAGGAAATGAACAGGGTTAACAATTCGCAGCATTGAAATGAGCAAACGTGACAATCGTCCTTCGCTGTCTGGATTTTCATTGGGCAGTGGATCAAGGCGTTGAATCAACAAAAACATGCCGATGATTGCGGTGGGCAAAATCAATCCAATCGGGCCCTTTGCGAGTACCGCCAATCCAAATGCAAGATTCATCAAGATCACGTAGCCAATATGCTGTGGGAACCAATGTTCTTGATTACGTAAGACGATTCCATTGCCATCACTGTTGGCAAATGTGCCCAAGGCATAGAAGTAGATGCCAAGTGTGCTGAAAAATACCAATACCGAATCAGGTGTTGCCGCGCGAGCGGCCACGCAAAACATAATGCTTGAACAAAGTGCGATAGCCGCCAACAACGCTACCTTTGCGTCGAAGAATCGGCGCGCAATGCCATAAGTCAGCAGCGCCGAACCGATCGCAAAAATGGCAGATGGCAATCTAGCTGCGAATTCACTGACGCCCAGAACGCTGTAGCTTGCAATCATGAACCAGTACAAGAGCACTGGTTTTTGGTGACGAAGTTCGTCGTTGAAAATGGGCACGACAAGATCGCCACGTTGCATCATCTCGGCAGCGCAGCCAGCATTGCGAGGTTCATCACGATCCCACAACCTTGCTTTGCCAAGGCTGGTCAGAAAAATTGTCGACGCAACAACTGTGATGACCACACAGTGTAAAATTGTCTCTTTAGACATGACAGCAACTCCATTCGCTGAATACAGCCTGCAATTCTAGAAGAATCAACAGTTGTGGAACAACGCCAATGCTAATGCCAAGAGTGGCTATTGAGTCGGCATCGGGGAATAAAAGAACTGCTCAGAGATGATTTTGCTGTTGCGAACTTCGTAAACACAAAGCTCTTGCAGCTGCATGCGTTTACGACCGTAAAAACTTACGTCAATGGTCATTAAACAGGAAAAAAAGTTATCAGCTATCAAAGGGTCTGTAACTTCACATTCGTGAAATTCTTTCACCATTTCGAACCATTTGTTGTTCTTTTTAACAATTTTGGCTTTGCCTTGAACGAATTCATCCGGCGAATCGGGCATCTCGCGGCTGGTGCAATCAGCCGCGTAAAGCTCTTCGACGGCCTTGCGATGTTTTTTATCGCGGCAATATCGAATCAATTTTTTGGCAACGTCACGAGTACTCACATTATCACTTTATTGTCTTTCTTTTCTTTCCGATCCGTCCGGCAGCTTCCATTTTTTCGATGTAGTCGGTCGCCAGAGGAACCTTGCACGAAGTTTTACCCATTTCGACTTCGACCTTGCCAATTTTCTTTGCGGTTGCCTTGGCTGCATTGAGGAGCGGTTTTACGCATCCGGCCACTGCAATCACAAAACCGTTCATGGAATACTTGACACGGTTTTGGGCTCCATCGATTTCTGATTCGACGTTTTTGAGTAGTTCTTTGATTGCGTCAAGATCAAGTTCATCATCTGCGCGGGTTGCAAGGATGCCAGCGTACGTTGCCCATCCAGCAGCGGCAATACATTCTGTTTTTGATTTGATCCATTTCGTTGCGACGTCAACGGCTGCTTCGTGTTGGTGTGCAACAAATGGAACCGTGAATTCAGATATCATGTACCAGCGTGAATTGCGAGCCCAAAGATCAAGTTGTCGCTTGGTCATTTGCTTGCCATCTGCAACCAGGCCTGCCAGATACATCGCGTCCGCATTGCCGGTGTCGTACAGCTCGCACGCAAGCTTTTGATCGCCTTTGATTGTCTTTGCAATCACTTTCAAATCAGCAATTTTGACCCCGAACGACTCGAGTTCGATGCCATGGTTAGCATAAATTTTTCGGGTTTGTTCCGAGCCCTTTTTCTTCAGCTCAGTCATGATTTTGGAAACAGTCGCCATTTGGGAATCCCAGTTTTCGGTCCAAAGTTGCCTAATTTACTTATAAAACTACCGAGAATCCACGCTGGTTCGATGTTCAACACTCGATTTAGTTCGAAAATCGGGGTCCGTCGATAAAATGTTGGTTACTGTTCTTGTGCTAAAAATCCCAATTTCGATATACTTCACATTGGAACACCGCAGTCCCCAAATTTGGGGCATCTGTCATCCTACCTAATTTAGGCGGTGTTCAATTCCAACCTTTAAAACTAGTCTAAGGAAATAACTCATGGGTTTTATTCAGGATTTCAAAGAATTTGCCTTCAAAGGGAATTTGATCGACATGGCGGTCGGAATCGTTATGGGCGGTGCCGTTGCAGCCATTGTTAAATCATTTTTGGATAACATTGTAATGCCGCTAATTTCAAGCATTTTTAATGTCCCAGATATGTCATCTTTAAAACATGCTTTGGGTGAAAACGAAGCGGGGGAAGCGACCTACTTGATGTGGGGAAGTTTCGTTCAAAACGCAATTGATTTCACGATTCTTGCTTTTGTGATTTTTGTTGCACTGAAAATTGCAGCGAACTGGATGAAGCAGGCCGAAGAAGATGCACCGCCGGCTGAAGACATTGTGCTGCTGACAGAAATTCGTGACGCGTTGGCTAAAAAGTAACAGCCTGTTGGAATCGAATTCCAAACAACATGAAAACCGCTAATCACCTGGATCATTATTCAGGTGATTTTCTTATGAATACTTTGATCTGACCTTCGTTGTCGGCTATTGAGTTCCACTTTTCTTGACAGCGAACATACAACAAACCGGATTTGTCCGGTTTGAACGATTGCAATTTAGCGCCAATCTCAAATGGCTCGGACAATTTGTAGTCGTGATAGATGGCTCCAATCAATTTTCCATCCCCACGTGAATTCCCGTTTGGAGTGGCCATTTCTCCCGTGTCTTTGATCTGCCATTTCTGTTGAACTCGTTTGCCGTTTGAATCTTTTTTGGTTGGACAAATAAAATCGTAGGACGATCCTTTTTTGACCTCAAGTTGTGTCGCCTGCCAGCCCTGTTTTGCGTCAACAGAAAAACCGGCACGCTTGCCAACTTGCTTTGATTCATCCACCCATTGCCAGGAACACAAATCCGTTCGGTAGCCGTTTCCAAAGTTGGCGACAAACTGGTCGTACTCAAATGCGATTCTCTCTTTGACATCGCCATAGGCTTTTTCAAACGAGTCATCTTCTTCGGCCATCATGTTTCTGCCAAGTTCCAGAAAGCGTTTGGAGTAACTGGGGTTATTGGCAAGCAAATGGCACAGCGCCCACCGCCAGGAATAAGCTTGCCAGGAATCGCCAGTAATCTGGCCAGCGGCAACGATCGCCATCATGTCCTTTTTTTCCGCCGTGGTGAGATACTCAATTACAACCGGCTCCACCTGGATCGCTTGCTGTTCGGGTGCCCAATATTGTCCCATTTCGGCCATGCCTTCGGCATACCAGGTCGGTCCGGCGGTTCCGAAAGCCATACTGCAAAACGCGTGAACGGCTTCGTGTTGTACAACATCCTGATCATCACATGAGTAGACGGTGGATTGGATCATTTTGCGTATGACACGTCCGCTGCTGCGGGACGTCAGTACGCTTCCGCCGGAAATGGTAACCCCCGCGCGCTCTTCAATCTTCCTAACACCCACCTGGTCAAGGCCAGAAAATTTTCCCAAGTCAGAAACCACGTAACAAACAATCGGCTCTTTTGGCTTTTTGCGATAGTAGCGTGACAGAAAACCGAACATGGTTTCCAGTTTTACCAGTAATACTTTGGATGCGCGTTTTGAAATGTCGGTGTACAGAATGAAGTGTGCGGATCGTTCTTCACGAGCTTCGGTTGGTTCATCCGAAAGCTTGCTGTACTTCAAGTAAAGTTTGTCTGAAAACGACGGGGTTGCGATCTCTCGTTCAGCGGTCAACTCGATTTTGATTTCCCGAATCACCATCGCATCGTTGCTCATTCTGTCGCCTTTGAATTCGACAACCGTGTCGCCGGTGCGGACGCGATTGAGATCGTCGGACTTGATGTCAAAAATGGCTTCGTCTGAAACTTTGAACTTAATGCGTTCTGTTGGCGAATACTTGGTTTTCGGTACCGTCAAATGCATCGTCGAATTGACGAATTGTTGAATGTTGCCGATTACATCACAAGGCTCCATTTCCTTGCCGGTGGGTTCCTTGGCGGTGGGTTGCAGTTGAAGGCTGGTTTCCTCGGGATGAAGGACTTTCAAAACTTTTACTTCGCCAGCGGTTCGTCCACCTCGATTCATTTCTCCGCTAAACTGGACCACCATTCCTCGTTCCAGCAGCTTGCCCGGCATCGTGCCCCAGGTTTTGATCTTGCAAGGCATTGGAACGATGTATTCGTTTCCATCCAGATTGACGAACCGCTCACCCTTGTTTTGGATCAGGAACGATTTCTGTTTGCCGTTTGCGGCCCGAATCGTAATTCTTCCTGGTTGAATATCCTCGACCACGCCTTTGCCAGCGAATACTCCTTTTTTCTCGATCCGTTTAACTTGAGTAATGGCCAACAACGGGTGTGTAAAAAGAAGCACAGCCAACATTGAGCAGCAGAGGCGAATCATAAACCACCATGAAAAGAGAAATCAAATGGAGTCGTGGACTTGAACGTCTAATTATAAATGAACTATTGCCTGATGGCAAAAACGTTTGCGCATTGAATTGTGGAGTAGCCCACAACGTCCAGGAACCGACGTGGTTTAGCGTTATGATCGCGCCAAACGGATGCCGAAAAACTGCCAACGTGATTGTGGTGGAAAGAAATTGCGGTAAGTGCGGCGAATATGGTCTTTGGACGTCGCGACGCTGCCACCCCGCAAAACATACTGATTGCACATGAACTTGCCATTGTATTCGCCGATTGCCCCTGCCGGTGGTTGATAGCCGGGATAGGCCGAATAGCTGCTGGATGTCCATTGCCAAACTCCTCCGAACAGCGCGCGAGTACTGTCCGTCGGATGGATCGCTTTATTTCTGGAAAGCAAATCGTCAGCGAATTGTCCGCCACGATCGGACGAGTCGTCCAGCTTTCGTGAAGCAACTTCCCATTCGAATTCTGTTGGTAATCGTTTACCGGACCAACGCGCAAATGCGTCCGCTTCGAAATAGCTGACATGACATACGGGCCACTCGGGATTGACGGGCTGCAAGCCAGCAAGCGTAAAGATATGCCATTGGTCATCGATTTTGGTCCAATACATTGGCGCGTCCCAGCCTTGTTCACAAGCCGTGGACCAACCCAGTGCAAGCCAGTATTGAGGATGCTGGTATCCGCCGGCTTCCATGAATTCGATGTACTGGCCACAGGTGACCAGGTCGTTTGAAATCTGACATGGATTCAGAAAGGCTTGGTGGCACGGTAGCTCATTGTCGAAGCAGAATCGATCATTATCGTGACCGATCTCATGCATGCCTTCCGCGACATCGATCCAGTTGTCGCCTGATTTTGATTCTGTGTCCAATGGCAACGAATGATAATGAGGCAGAGTAGGGTTGCACGACATAACGTGCTTGATGTCAGTAAGAATCAATTCCTGGTGCTGTTGTTCGTGATGCAAGCCAACTTCAATAACTCGAGCCGTATTTTCATCGAGATCGCCACCAGCTAACAATTCAGTCATGCTGTTGTCGACGAAGGAGCGATACTCTTTTATTTGATCCAGGCCAGGCCGAGAAATAAAACCTCGTTGGGGCCGGGGGAATTGTTTTCCAATTGAGTTGTAATACGAGTTGAACAGATAGTTGAATTGCGGGTCAAACTCCTGATAGCCTGGATTCTGTTTCAGGACAAACGTCTCAAAAAACCAGGTGGTGTGAGCAATGTGCCAGCGGGTCGGGCTGACATCGTCCATAGATTGAACCATACAGTCTTCTGCCGTTAGCGGCCCGACTATTTGGTCAGTGAAATTGCGGACCTGAAGGTAAGATTTTTGCAGCGAGTTCGCCGTTGTTTCATGAATCACGTCGGACATTCAATTCTCTCTTTTTTACTCAGTTTACATCGACCGCCAACTTACGCGACACAATTCTTCCCAATCAGCTGTTTCTTGGCCAGCTTTAGTTTTGAATATTTCCATCAAACGATACAATGTGCCGTGTTATGTTCAGGCAAACGCACTTGGGTTAATGCTGTTAAACGACCAGCAGACAGCTAGAATATAACGTTAAATTGCGTGTCAACCATTACGGTCAACAATGTGAGCTTGCGATGTTAAATTCGGGTGATCTTTCATTCGACGAGTTAAGGCGAATAGATCGTGTATGTGACAAGTTCGAGGAGCAGCTCAATGCTGGCCAAAGCCCTTCCATCGAAACGGTTGTCGAGCAGGAAGGCAATTTCGCCATCCGTGAATTCTTATTGGCTCAGCTAATTTCCGTTGAGATCGAGTTCCGGGGTACTGGATTTAACCATGAGAATTACTCGCTTTATTCAGGTCGCTTTTCAGAATACCGCTCGGCCGTCGACTCTGTTTTTCGGGTACAGGAACTAACACACCTGGTCGAAGATTTGCGGAAGACCATCATTTCAGAAAAGCCTCGAGATCCAGAACTCGTTTTGGAGCCCGGATCAAAATTTGGTAAATACGAAATAATAAATTGCATTGACAGCGGGACCTTTGGCGTTGTTTACCATGCCTACGACACTGAACTTGAACGTAATGTCGCATTAAAGCTTTCGCGATTCGCTGATTCTGACTCCAGCCAGGTTCAAGAACGTTTTATCGAAGAGGCTAAGAGTGCAGCTCAAATCAATGCCAGCGGAGTTGCGACGATCTACGATTTGTTTACCGACAACGGTCGCATTTGCATCGTTCAGGAATTTATCGATGGGTTCAGCCTTTGTCAGTTGATAGCCTACAAGAGGCTGACGGTCGAACGGTCCGTATTGCTTACGATCCAAATTGCCGAAGCGATTGCGCTAGCCCATGAACAAGGAATCTATCACCGGGACTTGAAGCCCGGAAACATTATCATCGACCGAATGGGAAAACCGACATTGGTCGATTTTGGACTCGCGATTCGAGCAAACAGCTCAAGCAATCCTGTCGGCTTGTTCGGCACGCCGAGCTACATGTCTCCCGAACAGGTTCGAGGCGAATCCAATCGTACCGATCGTACAACCGATATCTGGGCGCTCGGTGTTGTGCTATATGAGTTGTTGACCGGCGTCCGACCGTTTAGCCAGTCGGATCAAGAGAAATTGTTTGAGGCCATTCAGACCAGACAGCCCAAGTCGCTCAATGCATTCGAGCCTGCGATTTCAAAAGAACTTAATCGCATTGTTTTCAAATGCATTGCCAAGCGGAAGCAGGATCGATATCGCGATGCAAAATCCTTGGTGTTAGACCTTAAACGGTACTTGAATCATGAAGTCTGTGAAGCCAGCAATGAAGTAGTAGAGTTTGTTTCTCGAGGACTGCGGTCGTTTGAAACTGAAGACAAGCCGTTTTTCCATTCGCTTTTGTCTGGTCCCCGAGATCACTGCGGGGTCCCCGAAAGCATTTCATTCTGGACTCGCAAGATCGAAATCTCTGACAACCCGGATGTGTTTTCGGTAGGTTTGATTTACGGGCACAGCGGATGTGGAAAGTCTTCGCTTGTCAAAGCGGGCTTGCTTCCGCAATTGTCACAGCAGGTAAAGCCAATCTATGTCGAAGCGAACCGGTTTGAAACAGAACTGAGATTATTCGATGGACTGCGTCAATCGTTTCCCGGGATTCCTGAAAACATGTCATTACCCGACACGCTGGCTGCGATTCGTGACGGCAATCATTTGCACGATGACGAAAAATTGTTGGTCGTCATCGACCAATTTGAACAGTGGTTGTCGATGCACACCGACAGCGATGATTCGCAACTTGGGGATGCGCTTCGTCATAGCGACGGCCGCAGCATTCAGGTGTTGCTGTTGGTCCGGGAAAACTATTGGTCAGCCGCAAATCGATTCATGCAACAAATCGAAATTCCAGTCGTTCAAAACCAGAATTGCCGTGCCGTTGATCTGTTTGATCGGACGCATGCGAAAAGGCTCTTGTTCAAATTTGGAAAAGCGCACCACAGGTTTCTTGGTGAAATTCCGAATCGAGAGCAAGATGAGTTTCTCGATCGAGTAGTTTCGGAACTGGTGGTAAATGGGAAAGTGCTCGCGATCCGATTGGCGATGTTTTCTGAGGCGTTTAAGTACAAAGAATGGACTCTGAAGAACCTCGGAGAATTTGGCGGAGCCGATGGAATTGGTGTTGGCTTTCTGAACGAGACTTTTGTTTTTCACCAGGCACCAGCCGTCTATAAATCTCACCGGCGAGCAGCTCAGGAATGTTTGCATATACTTTTGCCAGCGGTCGGATCCGACTTGAAAGGGCACATGATGTCCAAGACGGATCTGATAAAAGGTAGTAGAGAGCCAGCCAGTTTTGAGCAGTTGATCGATATTCTTGATCAGGACCTGAAGCTGATCACCCCAATCGCAACGGTTCGTAAAACGAAATCGGACACCGGTGAAAGGGAACGCAACCATGAGCCGTATTTTCAGCTTACGCATGATTACCTGGTGCCGATCATTCGACGCTGGATCGATATCGAAGACCAGCGGCATTTGCAGGGGCGCGTTGAATCACGATTGGAAGCAGTTTCTCAAGCATGGGGAGAGGCCAATCATAGTCGCTATTTGCCGACGCTGTGGGAAACTGTGTGCATTACTTTGTTTTCACGTTGGAAGCGTTGGTCCGAATTACAACACAGAATGATGTGGGTCAGTTACAAAAAACATGCGGTTACCACGGCCATCGGATTGTGCGCCTTTCTTATGTTGAGTTTTATCGGTTACCGCCATTGGCAGGTCAGAAAAATCAATGCCTATGTTGATACGATCAAAAGATCTCTGGTTTCCGATGTCGAAAGCAATGTCGATACGCTGGTTCCGTTTGCCCATGGCTTGGTGCCTAGAATTCAGCAGGAACTTGGTCGACTGAATTCGATTGACCCAGCTTCAGAAGAACATGAGCAATTGATTGGTAGCGAATACTTAAAGCTTTCCATTGCATTGGCCATGTTGAACGACAGCAATTGGGGTGACGTTGCAAAAGGCTTGGAGTTTGTGCCCAAGGATCAAGTGCAATGGTTAGCAGAGTTTTTGAAACCGAAGCATGAACAATTTCTTCGAGAATTCGCTGACGAATTGACGGTTGGTTTCGATAGCGGCGATCGTTTTCAGTTTCATAAATCCATAGCACTTGCGAATTGGGGCGAACCAAAATATTTGGCCCGATTCCTCGTCAATCGGGATATCGGCGAAGCAAGAACGATCCTCAAGAGCTTGGGGGAAAATGAATTTGACTCAAGCAGTGCTTTCCAAGATGTTGTGAACGAACTTCAGGCAAGCGTCGTCGCAGAACCCGGTGAAGGGTTAACACAGGTCATTAGTAAGTATAAAGGGGTCATCAATGGTGCTGCTGGCGTAGCGCTGCAGATTCCGATGACGGAACTAGAAAAAGTACTCGGCAGATTGCATGCCCAAAGGTATCTGCCAACTTCGGTGCGACCTTTCTATGTGCAAGATGAGAAATTTGCCGCACTTGCGTTTCGCCGAGATCCAGATTTTATCCATGCAGAATTCGAAAATACGATTGTTTTAGAACAATTCGAAACAGCGGACTTGCTTGACTCCCGAAACAAGGAGTTGGCTAAAAGTGGCTGGAATATTGTTGATATTTCATATTGTACGGACGCTGTTGATCGGCAGGAGCAAGAATTTGTTGGACTTTGGCTTTATCAACCTGGCGCAGAAACAAGGCTGGATCCGGAGGTTGAATTCCTCGAGGACAGCATCAAAGAAAATACTGCAGAAGGATTTCAAATCGAGCGGATGTTCTCTTGGTCTGAAATGGGAGCGCCGCGCTATTCGTTGATATGGTCAAAAATAGCAGGCAGCGAGATGACCGGTGCCGAATTCTTGCGGAAGGCAACCTCAACCTATTTGTGTGACCTGAAAAGTGAACTCATTGGTGCCAACTTTGCAGACTGTCAAATCTTGCCGATCGATCTTACTCAGCCAGACGAATTTAGAATGTATCAAGAGCGACGCCGGTATGAGTTGTTGTCTCAATGTAGCTTTTATCATTGTAACGGGCGCATTGCGCGCAGCCAGGCCCGCATGCTGACCTATTTCGCAGCTCTGTTGGAAAGAATGGGACAAGTGGAGGACGCTTCCTATTACTTTCAAAAAATCACCGCAGATAATCCCGCCTGGATTGACAAGAGTCTTGAGAATTTGAATTTCTTGTCGCGGCTTCCGGACCAGGAAGGTTTTGATGCTGAGAAACAACGATTGATGAATTTAGAATTGTCTGACGGTCAAAAATACCTCAGGTTGCCAATGGCAGAGCTGCGGTTGAGCGCAAAACTTGGCGACAAGAAAAAGGCGACGGAACAATATCATAAATTACTTGAAAAATTCGATGAACTCGAAATCGATTATGAGGAAAAACAATCTTCGCTTGACTACATCCTGTATTGTCGAATTCGAACGGCTGCAATTTATTCGCTGGTTGCAGATAACGCCAAGGAAGTGTTGCAAATTGCGGCGCAGAAATTCAGCCAGCTTATCGATCCAGATTTCCGATACATGATTCTCGAACCGGACTTTGATTTATATCGTGAAATTCCTGAATACCACAATTTCATTAGCTCCAAGGGCTGTGGTCATCGAGTGTCGGTGGCGAGCAGATTAGACGAAGACGTTACTACCAGCATGGATTTCGCTAATTCCATTCCAAAGTTGATTAATGAAGTTAAGTTGACGATGGCAAATGGATTCATTCCCAGGACGGTTTCTTGCCAACCATTGCACGAATCCACGCAGGTATTGGGACGTATTATTTCAGAAAAGCTGCCTAAGGATGAAGCGTTGTTGCGTGAGAAAAGAAAGCGACTGGCTCAAGCGGCGGTCCTGTTGGATCTGCTTGGCCAGCCGGAACTCAAGAATCAAATCGAATCGGGTGAATTTGGTGCCGATGTTCAATTTCAGTTGCAAATGCTAATTGATCAATAGCGATCTCTAGATTAAAGGTCTCCGCCTTCGTCAAGCACATTACCACATGGATCGGCATTTAGTATCGCTTCGATTTCTGGCGGGAAGTCCAATAAAAAATTGTCGTCGGAATCAGCAGATGTGCTACCAGGATGATAATACCCTCGCCCCGTCGCCAAAGGCTCGCTATTACCGAGTTCGACATAAAATTCAAAATTGATTCGTCCATTTGCCATTTCCGTGATTAGACCCGATCCGGTGTAAACGACAGTTTGTGATTCGTCCCAGCCTGTTCCTTCCACATAATCTTTCTTTAATGTCAATTCGTAGGTCAGCAAGTCGTCGGTCTCTCCAGTGCCGCTAACTGTAACGACTTTGAATGATACAGCCGATTCAAATCGGTGTCTGTCGTTGAAGTCACGGTTAATAACTCGCCAGCATCGGCCAATGTTGTTTGGCTTGATCCGATTGAATCCATGGTCAGGAGCGATAACAGGTGCGTACAAAGAAAGAACCAGGCAAGGAAGTGTAATGCAATTTAACATTGTGAAACCTTTTGAAATGAGATTAGGAAAAGAGTTCAAGAACTCTTAGAGTTAATCTCGTAATCAGGTTCGTTGTGCCTTCGCAATTATAAATTTTTTATTGGTTTGTTGTTGCGTAAGATACGCAAGAAGTTTGATTCTGCCCAACATACCAGCATGGCACAGATTGAAGGCAAGAGCGACAAGGTTTTACTTTTCCCACAATTGGCGAATGAGCCTCATCTTTCTTTCGATCGAACTGAGACTGCACCCGATATTTTCGGCAACCTCTTTGTTCGTAAAGCCTTCCAGCTTCAGCATCACAATTCGTTGCAGAACATCGCAGTCCAGTTTTTCCATGCAATATTGCACTTGATCGCTAAACTGAGCGGCAAAATCTGGTGAAGGTGTTGAATCAGCAGCTGAATCAATTCCGAAATGCCCTACGGAAAAGGCATCTGCATTCTCAAAAATACTCTCGCCGCGAACTTTTCCGCTGCCGCGTTTCTGGGTGTTTTGACGGCGAATCTGATCGATGGCTTTACGTTCGGTCAGCATGACCAGAATTTGCCACAAGTCATTACGAGAATGTAGGTTAGGAAACCGGTTAGCCCGGACTCCAGTCAGAAATGCATTGAATGCGGAGTTGACTAAATCTTCTTCATCAGCAGTTCTTTTGGAGACGTCCCTTAATTTGTGACGTGCCAAATCGATTAGTTTGGAAATAAAACGATTCCATAGCTGGGTGCCGGCATCGTCATTGCCCTGTTTTAATTGTTCGATCCAGAGGCTTACCGATGCAGTTTTGGTCATGATCAATAGTGTTAAGAAAAGCCAAGCAAGAAAAGCGTCAATATTGACAGCATTGTAGCATCATATTTGGTGGAAGCAAAAAACGTGAGGGTAAGCGGTAGCGGTTTGCGAGAACGAAAGTAGGAGAATTTATGATCCGTTGGTAGATGAGCGAAAAAACAGCCTTTCACTGGATCTAATCAATGAATACGAAACGGGAAAACAAAACGCACTCATTGTCACAGGCATTGAGAACTCTTCAAGCATTGATGGCGCTGGTGAAACGTCCTCCATTTAATTTAGATCGATTTGAGGCTTGTAAAATTCAGATTTTTAATTTGCCGCTACCAGCAGCCACGAAGCAAAGGCACCAGAAAATTCTTGCCCGAGCCAGTCGCTATGTAGAATTTGGCGAACTGGGTGCGGTTCATTTTGAATTGAAGCTGCTAGCCAGAAATCTGGAATCGCTTTTGGAATCCAAATGCGAATCGGTCACTTGAGGTCTGGGATTTTTCTTCCGGGAGTCCAAGGTGCCCCTGCTTCGTCCAATTGCGTGTTCAAAGCTGGTATTTTGGAGTTGACCAGTTCGTTAAGTTGCTCCGCAACAGCCGCATATTCTTCAGAGACGATGTCGTATTGCTGCATGTGAGTTCCTGTCGGTCCTTCAGTACTGCCCATGGCGCCAAGCATCATCGTACTTAACCGAGACATGAAACCGGGGTAAGCCGATTCGTTTCGCCGTGATTTGGTTCGGTCGCCGTTGAATTTTTCGTTGATGTCTGTCAGCTCTAATTCCAGTTTTCGGACTTCATTCAAAAGCTCAGGGTCAAGGTCGGTCGATCGTTCAACAACCTCTTTGATTGCCGTCAATTGTTTGTCGGTTTCGTTTAGAACTGAACTGGCGGCGTTAATAATTTTTGAAAGGTCAAGAGCCTGGTTTGCAAAAGCAAGAATGGCTTCTCGGTCAGGTTCGCTGGTTTCACCAAAAGTCAAAGGCTCGATTTCAAATTCAACCGGCTCGGCCAGTTGAGTGAATTCAAATGAACCATCAGCATCTTCTCCACTGCCTTGAACGATCTGTTCGATATCGATCGTGTAGGTTCCCGGAGCGGCGATGGGTGCCAATCGATTTTCGCCATGACGAAAATCCCAGTACACCCGATGCATGCCTTTAGACGTGCTGCCGGAAAGACGCTTGACGACTTTTCCATCTGCATCACGAATCGTCAATCGTCTTCGTGGCTTGGTTTCTCGATCTTCTGCTTTTAATTGTTCCCAGCTTGGATAAAAAACGTCGCCACCGGATGCTGCCATTTTTTTGTTCTTGGACTTGCGCTGGCTCTGCTTGGTCTTGAGAGAATCTTTCACATGGTAAGTGATTGCGACACCGAACTCAGGATTTGGGGCAGTGTAAAAATTGGCGCCCTGAAATGCTTTGCCAGCTCCCGCCAGAGGTGCCGATGGGCGATAAATCTTTCCTTTCTTGATCGGAAAGATTTTGTTCTGATCGCTTATCTCTTCGGTTATTTGCTGCAGCGGCGAATAATCATCCAGGATGAAAAATCCGCGTCCGAACGAAGCCAGTACCAGGTCGTCATGTTCGGTCTGGATTTCTATATCGCGGATGGCGACCGTTGGGATGCCTGATTTCAATTGAATCCAGTTTTCTCCGCCGTCAAGCGTAAAGAAGCAACCGAATTCAGTGCCACAAAACAGTAGATTTGGATTCTTATGGTCCTGTTTAAGAGTGTAAACGCTTCCGCGCTCAGGTAAATTTCCTGTGATATCAAACCAGGTTTTGCCACGGTCGTTTGATTTAACCACATACGGTTTGAAATCGCCGCGCTTGTGATTGTTGACGGCAACATAAACCGTATCAGGGTCTTCTCGATCGGCTTCGATGTCATTGATGTACCCGAATTCAGGCACTTTCAACGAACCAAATTTTTCGATCTTCCGCCAGTTTTCTCCTCCATCTTCGGTAACACTGACAACACCGTCGTCGGTTCCGACATAAATCAATCCTTCTTGTTGTGGCGATTCACTGACTGAAACGATCGTTCCGTAAAGGGACGTGGACATGTTCTTTGCAACCGCATCCACTCCCCAGACACGACCCATGACTTTCAATTTGTTTCGATCAATGTCACGGGAAAGGTCTTCACTGATTGCTGTCCAGTTGTCACCACGATCGTCACTGCGATATAAAATTTGTGAACCGTAAAAAATTCTTTCGCTGGCGTGTGGAGAAATCATCAATGCCGAATCCCAGTTCCAGCGATTGGGGGTTCCGCCAGCAGCGGGTTGAGGCCGAATGTCTACGCGTTCTCCAGTTTTGCGATTGAATCGTACCAAACCACCGTATTGCCACTGAGAGTAAATGGTATCTGGATCATCGGGGTCCACGGCTGGTTCAAACCCATCCCCAAAAACAGTGATAAACCAGTCGCTGTTGCGAATCCCGTGTGTATTGGTCGTTCTTGACGGTCCGCCTTGAGTTGCGTTGTCCTGAGTGCCGCCATACACATAGTAAAACGGTTTGTCGTTGCTGACGGCGACCTTATAGAACTGAGTGATTGGTAGATTGGCTTTGAAGTCGTAATTTTTTCCCCGATCCCAAGTTTCGTAAACGCCGCCATCGCAGCCGATTATCAAGTGCTCTGGATCCTCTGGATCGATGATCATTGCATGGTTGTCAACGTGTTTATTGGACTCGCCAAGTCGCGAGAACGACTTACCGCCATCTTCGGAAACCTGCATGAAAGTATCCAGCGAATAGATTCGGTCGAGCTTGTGTGGACAAGCAACAATCTCCTGATAGTACTGTGGGCTGCCAGAAACATAGTCACCCATTCGCTGCCACGATTCACCGCGATTACCACTGCGATAAAATCCGCTTTTGCCTTCGGCTGCTTCAACAACTGCGTAGACGATTTCAGGATCGATAGGTGAAACCGCCATGCCGATTCGCCCTTTGTCGCCACCAGGTAAGCCGCGATTGATTTTTTTCCAGCTCGCGCCGGCGTCAGTCGATTTGTAGATGCCCGATTCCGGACCGCCATCAATCAAAACCCAGGTGTGGCGACGTCGCTGATAGGCGGATGCGTACAAAATATCCGGATTGGTTGGATCCATGTGGACTTCGTTGATGCCCGTATTTTCACTGACATCAAGAATCTTTTCCCAGCTCTTGCCGCCGTCAGTTGTTTTGTAAAGTCCACGGTCACCGCCCGAACTCCAAAGTGGTCCTTGGGCTGCAACGTAAACCGTGTCGCTGTCGTCCGGGTGAATTTGGATTTTGCCAATGTGCTCACTATTGTCCAGCCCAACCTTTTTGAAGCTTGCTCCGCCATCGGTTGATTTGTACAGGCCGTCTCCATAGCCAACACTACGCTGTGAATTGTTTTCGCCGGTGCCGACCCAAATGGTAAAGCGGTTGTTGGGGTCGATGGCCACGCAACCGATTGAGTAGGAACCGTAACCGTCAAAAATGGGCTTCCAGGTAACGCCTGCATTATCGGTCTTCCAAACGCCGCCGACGGTTGCGATATACCAGGTACTTCGTTTTTCTGGATCTACTGCAATGTCCAATACTCGCCCCGACATCAACGCCGGTCCAATTCCGCGGAACTTGAGTGTTGAAACGAGAGATGAATTGATTGCAGGCGACGAATCCGAAGATCCATCGGTGTCTTGAGCAGATGTGCTCGTCACCAAAATCAGATTGAATAATAAGAAGTTACAAAGCAAACTGCGAAGCATCATTGAATCAATTCCCAAGGTCTCATAACGAAAGCTACTTCAAGACATCCACCAATTTTACATGGTAATTCAAAAGAACGCCGGATGTACACATTGCCGAATTTGTGTTGGCTGTCTCTCAGCTTCAGAATCTGGAATAAACGGGTGACTAAAGGATCGGATTGATTAGGTAGGAAATGGCGGAATTGGCCATCATATTCACGCCAACTTCCAATACTCGTTCATCGATATCAAAGCCAGAATTGTGAAGGGGCAAATTGCCAATTCCGCTGCCATGGCAGCCTAGCCGAATAAACGCGGCAGGCAATTGCTGAGAATAAAAAGCGAAATCTTCGCCACCCATGCTGGGCTTGGGGATTTCTTCAACCTGATTTTCTCCCAAAACGTCTGCGCCGATGTGACGAACAAAATCGGTCAGTTGCTTGTTGGCAATCATCGAAGGCACAATCAGGCCAAAACGGATTTCGATTTTGGCTCCGCTGGATTGGGACAATTCGCTGGCAATGGCTTTGATTTGTTGGATAGCCAAATTGCGCGCTTCGTCTTCAAGGCTGCGCATGGTGCCAATGACCTGTAAATACTCCGGGATAACGTTTGAGTATTTGCCTCCGTGGACGGCCGTATACGAAAGGACAACTTTTTCGGTTGGCTCACCGTAGCGCGGCAACGCTGCGTAGCATCGGTTGATGAATTGCATGCCGATTTCAACGGGATCGATGGTTTCGTAGGGGCGAGCTGCGTGACCGCCTCGGCCCGTGATGTCGATAAATATCTCGAGGCAATGTGCGGTTACGACGCCGCTGCGAATGCCGATGGTTCCCACATCTCGAGTTGGATCAACGTGGCCTGCAATGATTGCAGAAACATCGTCGAGCGCCCCAAACTCAATCATTTATTGCGCACCGGTAGCAACCTCTTCTTCTGGCTGAAAGATAGCGCGAATCGCATGTTCGGTTGGGTTGTTTTGTAGATATTCTTTCAAGACGTTAATCGTGCCGAGCAAAATAGTCGCGTGTGCATCGTGACCACAGGCATGCATCACATCCGGATTGGTGCTGCGATATTCGACATCCTTGCGGTCGTTAACGGCGATAGCATCGATGTCCGCCCGTATCGCCAATCGTTTTTTGCATTCGGATTGCCTAGATCAACGATCAAGCCGCGTCGATCAGGTCCGAATTGGAAATCGATGTTGTTGTCTTGCAGCTGAGCAGCCAGGAATTTAGTTGTTTCGTATTCTTGTCCTGACAATTCGGGGTACCGATGCAAGTGTCTGCGAACGTCTTTTAAAGCGCTGGTGTGGTTCTGGATGGAAACTTCGTTGGCTATCACGGGCTCAGGTCAACTTGAACGACTGTACCGAAAACCCGTAGAGTTTAATTCTTGTGGGCAAGTACGCCAGTGCGAATTTTGTCTGCCCAATCAGTTCTCAAACTATTCCTTTAATTTTCCATAGAAGAATTCCTCAAATTGGGCAGCCGCCGTGAATAGAATGAGGGACAAGATCGCTGCGCCAATTGCAGTGAATCTCAAGGCAGAAACATCGCCTGACTCGAATCTAGAGACGATAAACAGGATCGGACAAGCGAATCCGCAGACCAGTGCCGCACAACGGATTAGCGTACCAACCATCGACGACGAATAATACTTTTTGACCCTTTCTTCGTCCTGGTCTTCCGGGCCGGCACCAATGATTCTGCGGAAATAGTCCAAGCCAGCCCAAAACATCCCGCAAGCGATTGCCGTAATGATCGCAGCCAAACGACCATCGTTACGGTCGATCATGTTGGCCGCTGTCAATAGAAACAGAATTAGCGCCCCAAAGCCAATTAGAGTCGCAAGCAATTTGTACATCGCGACCAAGCCGTTGCGAAAATTCAATTCGTGAGTCCGTGGCTCTCGATAATGTTGAAATGGATCCTTGATTGGTTTTGTGGGGTCGATTGGTTTGCTGGCGTTTTTGACTTCGCATCCGCCCATCGCGCCGTACGAACGAATACGAATGTTTTTTCGTTTCGCTCCTTGATACGAAGCAATTTTGTCCATCGTCCCGCCCATTAGGATAAAGCCGTCCACGTCAACATCGGCGTCATGAGGTACGATGACCTCGGTTCCACCCATCAAAGTGAACAGATTCAATTGGATGTCGTCTGATTCGACCTGAGTCAAATCCAGCTGGGTACCTCCCATGATCGTGGCAACGTATTGTGGCTTACCGGGCCGCCAGCTTCCTTTTCTGTCGCGTCCGGACAAAAGCGTTAGCATGAACCGGGCATTTTCTTCCTCTGGCGTATCGAGGGTTTCTTTGACAGGTTTCACCGGTGCTGCAATCGGAGCGAAAGCTGCGGCAGTCGTAGAACCACCCTGCGATTGAAATCCCGTTTTGAATTCGCTGGCTTGTTGGTATCTAAGATTCGGTTCTTTCTCCAAAGCACGCATGACCACCTCGTCGAGTCGTTGGTCCAATTCTGATTTTTCGGACGGAGGCAAGAATCGACCCAGTGGCAATTCACCGGTCAGCAATTCATAGATCACAACACCCAGCGAATAGATATCGGCTCGATGATCGACTTCGGTAGGGCGTTCACGTTGTTCAGGCGCCATGTAGTTGAGCGTACCCATAACCTGGCGAGTATGCGTTAGCGTTCCGCCTTGGTCGTTGTCCGTCATTTTCGCCAGACCAAAGTCAGCGATTTTGATCGTGCCATTGGAATCCAAAAGAATGTTTTCCGGCTTGATATCCCGGTGTATCACGCCTTGGTCATGAGCGTATTGAAGTGCATCGCAGAGCTGTGGAACCATTTGCAGGGCCATTTCCGGTGCGAGTTGCTCTTCGCTGCTGATTTGCCGCAGATTCAATCCGTCCACAAACTCCATTACCAGGTAGTGTATGTTTTCCCGTGAGCCAAACTCGTGAACGGTGACGATGTTGTTGTGATTCAAGCGGGCCAAAGCGCGTGCTTCGCGTTGAAATCGAGCAGCAAATTCTGGATCGTCCGGTCGGTAAAGGAAGACTTTGAGTGCAACGATGCGATCCAGGTTCTTTTGGCGTACGCGATAGACGGCTCCCATCCCGCCTCGTCCGACCAATTCGATGACTTCCAGTTCAGGAAACAACTGACCCAATTCAGCGATGTCAGGGGCAACGAAACCTGGAGGCATCGCGGCCGTTTCACCAAGATCACGTGCCGATCGGCGAGCAACGTTTATCAAGCACGCGGGGCACAAACCGCCGGGCAATTCTTCAGTGACTGTGATTTTGCATTCAGGGCAGTTGGTTTTGTGCATTTCAGTTTGCTTGTTTTAGAAAGTAGTGCATTCAATCTTGAAATACGGAAAACATCGCACTGGTTACAGAATAATTTGAAAAAAGAAAGTCGCAAAAACCCCTGTGTTTTTGAGGATTCCGTCGCGTTTACCCTCGCAGAGCCGTAAGCAATTGATCCAGTTCGTCATCGATGGAATCGTCTTCTTTAAGCGTTTGGCCAACGATGTTTTGCATCGCTTTACGATATTTGTCGCGCAATCGCATGGCAGCCACTTTCACGGCTCCGGCAGTCATCGAAAGTTCCTGTCCGATCGTTTCGTATTGTTGCTGGCTGATTTGAACACCGGCGAGAGTTGGTTGTAGTGCTAGAAAGAGGTTCAGTTTGCCTTTTACTTCGAGTTCATTTCGGACCTGCTGAAGTGCTTTTTGTAGCACTTCCAAGGCCCATCGTCGGTCGAAAAGTTTCTCAGCTGTCCAGCCGTCGGTTGGTTCAAGCTGATATCGCTTTTCGGCATCATTAACGTCAAACGAAACGAATTGCCGACCACCGCCTCGCTTGATCGCCAATTTCTTTTCAATTTGTTTGCTAACGAATCGCTTGATCGCCGCCATCAGAAACCAGCGAAATCGTCCTTTGTCCGGAGAGACTTGTTTCAAAAATGACTTGTCAATTAATTCGACAAAAAACCCTTGAACATAATCTGCGGTATCTTCTGGCGAATATCCGATTCGACGCAGGTAAGCAAATAACGGATACCAATATGCACTACATAATTCTTCCAGTGATTGACGGCGCAGCGATTGGTCGGTTTCGCGTGAGGAAACGACAAGGCTCCAATGGGTCGTTTGAAATCTTTGATCGTTTTGCGCGTCGGACATAAATCGATTGTAACGTACGCTGCCAGTCAGTTGCTCGTTCAATTCGGATCGCTTTTTTGGTTTTTGCACAACGCGCTGGCCATAGCGAAAGCTGCTGCCAATCTGTTAACCAATCAGCAAGAATGCTGAGTCTATGAAAAAAGACGACTAATTTTTCAGACAGGGCGTATCGAAGGCGTGACTCTTTGACGTTGTTTTGTAGACTGACATCAATCTGCTTATAGAAAAGCTGGATAGTGATGAACGTGCGCACGGTGAGATGTGAGCGTGATGCAGCTAACGTTTCATGTTTCACATTTGTGGGTTTGTTGGCGAGGGTCTAAAATTTAAGTATGAACAGCAAGTTACCAATCTTGATATTTTCTTTGGCGCTATTTGGTGTCCATGGTTTCGAAAATTTGCTGATTGCCCAATCGGATTCAATTACTGTCGAATCGACGTCCAAGCCAGAAGCAAGTGAGGCTGAATTGAGGGAGGCCAATTCAAAGTATCGACAAGCGAAAGAGAACTATCAGACTCAACTTCGTTTGGCCAAGCGAGGCTCTGTGTCGAAGCTGGAACTGAAACGAGCGCGTCTGGAAAAGGAGATTGCCGGATTGACGCTCGGTGTTTTGCGAGATCCGTCAAAAGCGGCAAGTAATCAGGTAGAAATTGCACGTTTGAATTATGAATTCGAACAACAGGATTTGGCGACTGCAAATCGGTTGCTGAAATCGGGCTCAATATCCAAGCTGCAGTATCGTCGCAAAAACTACAGGTTTAAATTAGCCGAGATTCGTTTGAAAGCGGCCACTGGTGAAATTTCCGGCGACGTAGCCAAGCTGTTAATCGCTCGCCGCGAAGTTGGACTGGCTGAAGCAGAAATGGAACTCGGAAAGAAATTGTTTAAGGCGCGATCCATCACCCAGTCGACGATGCAACAATTAACCAATCGACTTGAATCAAATCGGCGACAATTAAACGAGCTGGAGCAGTTGCAGAAAAAAAAGAAGGAAGCTATTAAACGGAAAACTCGCACTTAAAATTCTAACTGAAAATTAAGGCTTGAAGTGTGAGTTGATTGTGTGTTTGAATGTTGATGAAAAGAGGAGCTCCGATCTCTTGAATCGGAGCAACGTGGCTGCAAGATGCTTCGTAACTGCTTCCGGCGTGCAGTCTTCCTTAATTCAAAGAATTCAGCAGCGCTGGTTGTCATCTTCTTTTCGTGATGACTACCGAGCAACAAACATAGTCGGATCATCGATAACGAATTGGCTGGACCACGATTTTCCGTCGTCGCCATTGCAGACATTGAAAAAGAAATTGCGGAATTGGTTGGCACGTTTTCCGAATGGATAATCCGAACCAATCAGATCGCTTGCTGCCAGTTCTTCAACACCGGGTTTGGCAAAATAGTTTACTTTTCCATCGGCGGAGATACTCATGCCCAAGGTCCACCAACCGGTTTGAGTCGAAAGTGGGCCACGAATTTGGGTACCGCGCTGAGTCGCCTTCATCCAAAAATAGATTCCATAGGGATGGCCATCTTTCTGGGCATTGGGATTGCGAACCAGGTTCAGAAAAATGCCAGGAAACACAAGGTGGTCTTCGTTTTCTGGATCGTATGAAATCTGATGAAAACGAGGTTGTTCAAGCGCCATTCGGAATGCGAAGTGACACTGATTGACGCGTGGCTCAAATTCTTCAAAAGGCGGAACCCAAACGCGTGTGACGATGTTGGGACCGCGGCTAACAGGAATTTTCCCGACACGTTGAGAGACATTGGCAATCAGATCTTCTTGCTGCAATGTGTTTGAAGGGTATTGGCCACCGGTTCGCAATGAACACAACAGCAATGCGCCCGTGCTTCCTGGGATTCCGCCTTTCGGTGGAGTCACGCGGCGAATCACGTCTGGTTGACCTCTTTTCATGCCTTCGTACCAGCGCTGGTTGAGCGACATGCCGCCAGGGAAATTCTTGGACAGTACGTCATCTTTGTGGTTGTATACTTTTGGCAGATTGAATTGGTAGCCCCAATTCGGATCTTCAAAATCATCACCGACAGCCTCAACGATTTGCCCTGAGCCCGGCACAATGACTTGCTGTGCGTCTGCCCACGCGGTTGACATGACTAAACAAGCGACCACCAATATCAGATTCCAGCTTTTGTACATTTAACTCTCCTAGCGACGCCTAAACGGTCTTCTCTTGAACGGAATTCCTTGACCTGGATAAGAAACCGGTTGTCCCACATTGCCGAATGTAGAATCAACAAACTCGGGTTTCATATTTTGTTGTTGTATTAGTGCTCTTTCGACGATCGCCAAATCGGCTGGGCTAATCGCCTGGATGTCGGAATTGACTCCAAAGATTCTTTGCTCGTATAAACGCAGAGCATGAATCGCATGGCCTCTGGGGCCAATTTCTAAATCGAGTGACGGAGCGGTGAGCATCAGATTGACCAGATAGTCGATCGCTCGGGCGAGTCGAGGGTCGTTGATTCTTTCATCTGACAACGAGAATGCGAGCCATTCAACGACGTGGCCAGTCGTATAGAGTCGTTTCTTAAGATCAACATCTGCTTCTTGAGTTACAAACCAGTTCGTGCTGAAACTGCCGTCCGGATTTTGAAACTGCATCGCGTAGTCTTGGTATTGGTTGATATAGTGCTTGGCCCGTACCCATTCGCCATCGATGCCTTTTCCAGATTCGGCGCGCTTTTTGATCGCATAGCTCAATCCCATCAATCGATGTGTGCCACCGCAGGCGGCTCCGTTGATAGGTTGTTTGATTTCTTCGTGAATGAGCCGTTCAAGATTCCATGATTGTCCGGAATTACTTCGCCAGACTTCGTCGGCAGAAATGTAATGCGACAATCCAATCAACTTGAATGTCAGTTCCGATTGCTGGCGGCATCCCTGTTTTTCGTATTCAATCAAATCTTTTATTGAAAATAGTCGATTTTGTATTTGAATCTGCTGGCTAACTGGGGCGTCGGCTTGAGCAAGCATCGCGAGGAACTGACCTTCATGCCCTTGAACTCCTGGCCCAACCGATACGCCAAGTGAGTTTCCTGACAGGTGCAACATTCGTGTGTCGTTGCCAATGTGATTCTGGCAAAGATAGTCGACCGCTTTGATCGTTTGGCCATTGGATTTGACGTGAGAATTTTGGCCATACGGCAACAAACCGTGCATGATCGTCCACGGCCGCCATTGTTGCGCATCAACCGGCATTCGATAGTACATTGCCAGACATCGAGAGATTCGCGCTTGGCGGTGTAGCTGATGAATGGACAGGGTTGGTTTGGGTTTTGAGTTTTCGATTTTCTTGTTGAGCGCGTTTTTTGCAACGCGTGCAGCGGGCGCGATTTGCTCGACTGGCTTTGACAAGTTTACATGAATCGATTGATCCACCTTGGGTTCAATGGCTTGTACGTCAACGTTGAACAACAAGTCAATGAAGTCAGCAGTGATGTCTTCCCCAGGCTGAATCCGGGTAACGAAATCCGTTTGTGCCAATGAAAACGCCGGTGCGAACCATACGCTCAAAAGAGCCGTACTGGTCAGTAGACACCGAATTCCAGTCAATGCTTTGCGTGGAAATGAATTGTATACAGCACGTATCAATACATTGGTTAGAGAGAATCTAACACGAATGGAAGTTGGAGGTTTGGACATAGAAGCCAGGATGTATGTTGCTTATTTGTATGCGTTTAGGGCGCGCGACAAGGAAGATATCGACTAGCTATCACATGCCATTAACAGCAACGCTTCAAATACGGAACGCACCGTTTGGAGCAATTTGCCGAATGTTGCCGTTGAATCAAAATTGGGAAAGAAATTAAAGGAAAGGCTCTTGTCTGTTTAATACAGCCAATGCAATCGGTTTATTCGGACTTGGGTTTGGCACGACGGTGGCCAATGGCGACTGCATCATCCATAAAGCGTAAGCTACCGCTGGGCGAATTCCTTTAAGAACAGCTGGTGCTCTTTTATGTTTTGGTCTAATTCCGCTTGAGTAATGGGTAGATGGAACGACTTGGATCGTTCTATTAATTCTCTTTGTTGCTGGAAAAGAATCGCCTGACGCTTTAGCTTTGCGTCGTGATCTGCTAACAATAGGCCTAGAAAAGCCGCCATAAATATGATCGCCATCAGCAGATTGCGCAAAGAAAACCTCATATTCATGCTCCTGAAAACAATGGGCAGTCGCCTCTAGACTCTTTGTTGGGGATTAATGACCCGGTTGGCTTAAAAAGGCGTTTAATTTTATTCAGTTGATTGATGAACGGATATAAAATCCGACTCCAATCACTGTATGTATATAGGATCAAAATGGGTGTTTGGGCTGATTGAATGGATGCAAATGAAGGATCTCTGCCCGCATTTTCCCTGCCATTGGCCCAACAGTTATTAAGCGAGGTTTTTGGACACACGGAATTCCGAGGCTTGCAAAAGGACGTGATTGGAGAAATCTCGGTCGGTAAGCACGCCCTTGTCATCATGCCGACAGGAATGGGCAAGAGCGTTTGCTATCAGATTCCTGCACTAGCGATAGCGCGACAAAGCGCACAACCGAATCCACTGACACTGATCCTTTCCCCGCTGATTGCTTTGATGAAAGATCAGGTTGATGCTTTGGTTGCCAAAGGGGTTTCAGCGGCCTATATCAATTCATCATTGGGTCGCGAACAGCGGCTTCACCGATACAACGCCATCGACAATGGTGAATACGATTTGCTGTATGTGACACCCGAACGGTTTCGCAAACAGGAATTTCTGGACGTCGTTGCACGCCGTGAAATTGTCTTGCTGGCGGTCGACGAAGCGCACTGCATCAGCGAATGGGGGCATGATTTTCGACCGGACTATACGCGTGTCGGCGAGATTCGGAAGTTGCTAGGCAGCCCAACCACCATCGCATTAACCGCAACGGCTACCCCAGAGGTGCAAATCGATATTGTCAAACAGCTTGGCATTGCAAATGGCGATATGCGTTTGTTTCACCAGGGCATTGAGCGTCCAAATTTGCAGCTGTTCTGCGAAACGGTTTGGGATGATGACGACAAATTAAAGAAAATTATTGGCCAGCGAAAACGAATCCGTGGCAGCAGCATTGTCTATTTCACCTTGATTCGAAAGTTGATGGAATTCAGCGATCAGTTGTTGAAGCAAGGCATCGACCATTTAATTTATCATGGCGATCTTGATCGGAAGCGACGTCGACACTTACAGGAACGGTTCATGAATGAGCCGGATCACATGGTTTTGGCGACCAACGCATTTGGAATGGGAATTGACAAAGAAGATATTCGATTCGTTTTGCACGCCGATTTGCCGGGCTCGCTGGAATCGTACTATCAGGAAATCGGGCGCGCCGGACGCGACGGTTTGCCGTCAGAGTGTCGCTTGCTTTACGACCAGAGGGATTTGGCAACCCAGATGGAGTTTATTGGCTGGAGCAATCCGGATGCGGATTTTTATAAGCGTCTTTTTGAGATCCTGCAGAACGACCACGAGAAGATTAATGCGTTTGGGCTCGAATGGTTACGAGAAAGAATGAATCGCAGACAAAAACATGATCGGCGCCTCGAAACCGCGCTGGCCATGTTGGAGCGTTGGCGCGTCATTCAAGGTACCCTTGATCCGTTGCAAATCGAGGTTGCCGACCAGTTACCCGATCGGTTCAGCGACCAGCAACGGACAGCCGAAAAACTGAAACGAGATCAAACGAAGCTATTGGCCATGCTGCAGTACGTCCAACACGAAGGCGATCGAAAACAGTTTATCCACAGCTACTTTGGACTGTAGAGATTTATTTTGCCCTGGCGTTTGGTTTGTTACCGACCGTTGAGTTGCCAACGAGGCCCAAATCCTGGGTCGTTGGTCTGTCGGAACTGAGCATTGGCGCTGGTTGTGATGGCTTCAACAAAGACGGGATCAAATTCTGCTCGCCCCCAATCGGTGTTCATTTCAAACGATTCTGAAACAGGCGTTCCAGTAATACTATCGCCGTTTTTCAGCACAACCATCGCAGCATCTTCGCCATCGATATGAAATCGAATGCCGGCGATTTGACCCATAGAGATTTTGACTTCGCCAAATTTGGTTTCAAAGGCAAGTTCCTGGTCCAGTTCCATTTGGCCCACGATCGCCGATTCATCACTCAATTTTACAAAGTGTTGAAAATACGAAATGTCATCAAAGCCAGTAGCAGAAGCTGCGGGGGCTGTTGAGGATGTTGAGCTTCCTGCTGTTGTGGGGTCCAGAGAGTCGATCGCTGGCGCAGCAGCAAGATCGTAGATCAGGAATACTTTTGTAAACATACTTCCGGCAGGTACCTCAACCCGAATCGGTTGAGTTCTGGCCATGTCGATGGTTGCGTCATCCAATTTGATCTGGCAAATGTTTCCGTTTACGGTGGCAACCGCTGGTGCTGCAACAGCCGCTTGGGTTGCGGAACCGGAAAACTGGATTTGAACAGCCGAGATTTTGCCTTGTGCATCGGCGAGCACCGGAGATTGAAGACTTCCTGACGATTTTAGCCGTTGGACATATTCGTCTTGAAGCGTCATTACGAATCGGGAATTGCCAATGGAGGGTTGATCCTGGGCGACTAAAAAGGCGTTTGGAATCAACAACCAACCTGCGAGCAACATTATCACATAGTTTTTGTTCACGATTTTTCTCCGTATCTAATCACCTGACTTAACGTCCAGGTATGTATCGATTGCTTTCTCTTAACAGAATAAATTTTGGATTTTCAACGCCACTGGGCACCAATTGTACGGACTTGTCACGAGTAACCGCAACGACTTGGTCCAACTCAATATCTTCTTTTCCCCAACGGGTATCAAATTCTACTTTTTCGGGCCATGAGTGTTTACCGGAGACCATATCGCCGTTTCTCAACACAACGCTGGCCATTTTTTCTTCCTGGTCACCGAAAAATATCCCCTCGATTTCCAAAAATGGAAATTCGACATCAAACAGTTCGTTTTTCAGTTTGAAACTTTTGACGTTTTCAAATGCAACCGCGACTCCTTTGTTGGGTTTGAGCCGAACAAAAAAATCAGGTTGGATTGCTTTAGTGATCAGGGAGTAATTGTTTTCAGTGTCATTGATTGGAACCAAAGTGGCCCGCACCACATTGGATTGGTAAATCTGCAATTCAACGGGCTGGTAATCAAGCCGATCAATGACCTGAATTGGAATCGGGATCGTTAAGGTTCCATCTGCAACTTGCGTCCGCGGCCGGATGCTCAATAACTTCGCTTTATAGTACTCCGGTTTGCGAACCACCAATGAGCTGATGATTTGCGGTGCGCCAGCTGGTATCCGAATCGAAATTGGCTGACCAGCCTTAAGTTGCTGGGCCAACGCTTCGGTAATCGTCGATTTTAAACGGATACGGTTTGGGTTTGGCTTGTAACGGAATTCGACGACGTCCGGGTCATCGTCCAGCGGGTCAGCATCGAATTCTTCTTGTGCCGATGCGACCAGACATAATCCACAAACCAATAGCATCATCGCCATTATTAAGTGATGTTTTGTCATGTCGAATCGAACTCAAATATATTGTTAAGCGAATGCTGCCGTATTCAGATTGGCACGGGACCAATCCAAATTAGTCGACGCCTAATTATTTCCAAACCGGTTGGAACTTCCTTGCTGGTTGTTCTGGAACTGGTTGTTTTGCTGCTGCTGTCCGGTAGCGGCTGAGCCACGTGAGTAACGCCACCCTCCTTGCGTTGGGTCGGTGTAAAAACGTCCGTATGGACTGACGGAAAACGATTCAAGACTGACGGAATTAATGTGCGCTTTGCCCCAGTTTGTTTTTAAATGCAACTCGTCGATTTCAATTTTTCCGGTGATCATGTCGCCGTTGCCTAATGCGATCACCGATCGTTCCTCGCTATCGGCCCGCATACGAACCGCTTCGATTTTTTCGAGCGGGATGGTCACGTTGCCGAACGCTGTAGCGACTTTTAATGCGTCGAGTTCGATCAGCTGACCGGATAATTGAGTGGTTTCTTTTGTGACTTTTACGTAAAAAATGCGCTCTGCATCTTGGCCAAACACGTTGACTGGCAGGATCAGAACGGCTGTAGCAATAACAAGCTGTTGAACGATTCTCATTCGTCTTTCCTTCTTTCAGGGCAGAAATATTGGCTCGGGAACTGGAAAATTATCGTCCATCAGACACATGTATTGAACAGACAAAATGCTAAATTTATGTTGAAGTCTGTCGGTGAATCAAATTGTGACGGTAGTCGATCGGATTTTCATCAAATTGACGATAATGATACAGTCGTCAAACCCCGTATTTGCAGCTACCGGACATCAGTGACAAGCCAGGCAACTGGCTCGCTGGTAAAAATAGAGAATATTGCAAGAGAACGAACTGCCTAAGGGTATCTAAGGCGCCAATCGAAATTTGCTCCAATTCTTCCCGTCTTTTTGATAAACAATACGATCGTGCAGTCTACTGGTTCGACCCTGCCAGAATTCGAAACGAACTGGATGGATTTTATAGCCTCCCCAATGGTCCGGTCGAGGAACTTCAGCATCGCCAATTTCGTTCGTATAAGCTGCGACCCGTTCTTCCAGTTTTTGTCGGCTGCTGAGTTGTTTTGATTGATTGGAGACTGCAGCGCCGATTTGGGCGCTGCGGGGTCGAGAATGGAAATATTTCTCGGATACTTCTTGAGACGTTTTTGTGGCTGAGCCTTGAATCCGAATCTGTCGGCCCATGAATGGCCAGTGCAATGCGACGCTGCAATTCGGGTTCACGGCCAATTGTTGGCCTTTTTCTGAATCGTAGTTGGTGAAAAACAGGATCCCATCATCGTCAATGCCTTTAAGTAGCACATAACGCGCACCTACATTTCCGTTTTCGTCAGCGGTGGCCAAAGCCATGGCGTTGGTTTCGAACCATCGGCCGGGTGAACAGCTGTTGGCCGCATCCATCCAAAGTTCGAGTTGTCGCAATGGCAATGGATCTAGATCATGGATATCGATGCCGTTGTCTTCGTATTCTTTGCGAATTTTCTGAAAGTCTTGATGGTCCATTTTTTTAATGTTGTTGAAGAATTGCCATATTGTACCGATGCGTGACTGGTACATTTGTATATCATTAGACGGTTGTTAATTTTGCGCCTGCGGTGGCTAGCATCCGTTGTTCGTCTTGGTCGCAAATTGGCGAATAAGTATCATACCCCTAAAAGAAAATATCTGAAGGTAAACGATGTCGGCGTCTGAAACTTTGACTGGTGATTCTACACGAACTGAACGGGACTCGATGGGCGAAGTTCACGTTCCTGCAGATGCTTATTACGGAGCACAAACCCAACGGGCAGTTGAGAACTTTCCTGTTTCTGGCTGGCGAATTCCATCGGAATTGATCCGGGCAATGGGGCGGGTCAAGTACGCATGTGCGGTCGCCAACGGTGACTTGGGCAAGCTGACTCAGACTGGAAAGAACCCTCTTAATGACGCTCAAGTAGACGCGTTACTTGCAGCTGCCCAGGATGTCGTAGATGGCAAGCTGGACGATCAGTTTCCGATTGACGTTTTTCAAACTGGCTCGGGCACCTCGAGCAACATGAACGTCAATGAAGTGATCGCCAATCGGGCGATTGAATTGGCCGGCGGGGATCGTATGCAACCAGAAAAACCGATCCACCCCAATGACCACGTCAATATGGGGCAGAGCACTAACGATACGTTCCCAACAGCCATCCATGTTGCTGTGGCCTATGAGATCACGAATTCTCTTATTCCCGCTTTGGAGAAATTTGCAGCAACGCTCAAAGACAAAGCCAAACAGTGGGACCAGGTTATCAAGATTGGTCGCACGCATTTAATGGATGCGACACCATTGCGTTTGGGCCAGGAAATGGGTGGCTTTGCTCGCCAGATTGAATTGTCAGTTCAGCGAGCCAAAATTGCTTTGCAATCGGTTTTAGAGTTGCCCGTTGGCGGAACCGCCGTTGGCTCGGGTATCAATACTCATCCAGAATTCGGTTCACGTGTTGCCAAGGTGTTGGCGGAACGAACGGGAATAGATTTTGTTGAAGCAGTAAACCATTTTGAAGCCAATGCACAGCGGGATGGTCTAGTGCAATGCCACGGCGAACTGAAGACAATCGCGACGACGTTGTTTAACGTGGCTAATAATATTCGTTGGCTGGGATCGGGGCCGCGATGCGGCGTTTATGAATTGACACTGCCCAGTCGGCAACCAGGCAGCTCGATCATGCCTGGCAAGGTCAACCCGGTAATGTGCGAAAGTATGATGCAATTCACGGCCCGAGTGATAGGCAACGATCAAACGATCACGGTTAGTGGGGCTGCCGGTGGACAGTTCCAATTGAACATTATGATGCCGGTAATGGGTCACACGGTTTTGGAAAGTATCCGCTTGTTGTCCAAGGGTACCGATGCCTTTGTCGATTTCTGTGCTGCTGAGATGCAAGCGAATATCGAAGTCTGCGAATCATTCGTCGAAAAAAGCCTTTCGATGATAACCAGTTTGAACCCGTACATCGGTTACGAAAATGCATCGAAGCTTGCCAAAGAAGCGTTCAACTCGGGCAAGACAATTCGCGAGTTGTGCACCGAACAAAATATTTTACCTAAAGAACAACTGGATGAAGCATTGGATCCAATGCGAATGACGGAGCCACAAGCGTAGCCAGTCTTTATGTGCATCCATGGAGGGAGCAATGAAAAAACAAAATTCAATTTGGATCTTCTCGGTCATCGCTGTAATCGGTTTGGCGGGCGCATTGCAGGGCCAGCAACTCGAGCCAGTTTTGGGCGATCAGGATACAGCAACAATCAGTGTTGAAATCAAAAAGATTCACAACCTGACGGAAGTCGCTCGCAAGCCTGCCGATTATCTGAAGATTATTGATCGTTGTGAGAAGATACTCGCGGGGACGGTTCTTGAAAAAGACCAGGCCTATTTGAATTCTTTGATTGGTTGGTCCCGGAATCGGTTGGCGCAGTCGCATGCTAAAACAGCCGCGTCGATGAAAGAAATGGGGTTGGTCGAACAATCCGCCGAAGAGTTGCAGAAAGCGATCGAGCAATTTGATTTGGTAATTGATAAGAATCCAAAAATCTGGCGTGCATGGATGGGAAGGGCGAAGATCCACGCTGCAAATGGCGAATACGAACTGGCTTTGGAAAAATTTGTCGAAGTCACCAAGCGAAAACATGATCAATTTAGTGCCTGGTTCAATTGCGCCGAGCTATCGGCATACTTGGGACAGCACGAAAAAGCGATCAAGTACTACGGCCGTATGATCAAAGAAGATGCCAGTGATGTTCAATCGCGTACCGGGCGTGCGAGTTGTTTGTTGGCACTGGGGAAAAACGAAGAAGCGATCGACGAATATCGGACCGTAACCAAATTGCAGGCGAACGACGAATTCGCACTTTGTAATCTTGGAGACGCGCTTCGTCAAAACGAAAATTGGAATGATGCTCTAGCCATTTACGAATCCGCTGCCAAATTACCCGGCGCAACTTGCGGACTGGAACGTCTCGCCAATCTGTTGTGTACCTGCCCAGAAACATCACTCGTCGATACCGACCGAGCCGTCAAAGCCGCCAAGCAGGCGATCGACAACGGAGAGGCCAGCGTAGAATTTCTCAACACACTGGCCGCTGCCTATAGAGCCAATGGCCAAACCGATTTGGCAGATGAAATCGAAAACCGGGCCAAGTTGATGAACTCAAAAACACGTGAAGCAAAATCGTCTACATCGACTAATAAGTGATCCCTGCTTGGCTTGGCGAATTAATTCGCAGGGATTTCAATCGCCGGCCTTTAAATCCTGAAACCGGTTTCTGGTTTCTTTCTTATCTTATTTTTATAAGCCGATACTTTCTGTTGTTTCGCTTTGCTATTGCGAATCGTGAATTTGCATGTGCGAACCTGTAAGGCACTGTCGTGTCTTTACGTCCACCTGTTATCAAACTGAGACAAGAAGTTTGGTAGTGACCATTACGAATAAGCCAAAACCCTTGGTGAAACCGGTGTCTTCAAAAAGTTTGTTTTTTGGCATCCGGTTTGCGGTTAGAAGCGTATGGATAAGAGAACAGAGGAACTCAAAATGACAAATCAACCTTCCAACGCAAACGAATCCGTTGCCAAATCAATGAAACTTCAAATAATCAAAGTCCCCAAACAGGATTTTGGTCGATGGATGAAGGCAGAACTGGAATGCCTGGAAAAACGATTCGAAGATTTTCAGACGGCAAAATCAAGACGTGGTTACTTTAGTCGCTAGTTGAGTGGAATTGCTTGATTAATTCTTCAGTCTGTTTTGACCCAATGATGTCTTTCAAAATCATATAAGGCCTTAGCCCCAATACTTTACGTTTGGAGCTTGCAGTCCATGTGCCAGTTTGGCCACATTGTTCGCATCGATCTTGCGACCGTGCTGATTCAAACTTGCAAATCGAACAATGCGGTTCGATTTTCCAATGGATTGCGTCTGAAATTCCAGCGGGAACCAACTCAGTCGCCAAATCAAGCTGGTTGTTGTGACAAATCGCAACAGCGTCACAAAAATCAGCCAGGTCGCCATGTTTATCGATGATCGAAAGCGGCAACTGTTGCAGCAGTCGGTTCAGAACCGCCAGTTGATCTTCTTGCCATCGTTCATTTTGCCAGACCCTGAACCAGTTTTGCTTTGCCGGTGGCAAGCCGATGAAATGGTCAACGGCGATTGAATTGAAGATGTTAACCAAGTTGATTGAATCCTGTTCCGATCGCATCCAGCCATAACAACCGGCCCATTGGGTTTCTGGTGCATTGAGCGACCGGTGCTTGGCGGCGTTTGCTGCACACTGCCCACAAGTGTTTTCAATTTCGTCCTGAGTTCCAAAAAACGCCAAAATTTCGTCAACCGGAAATCCTCGTGCTTCTTCAGCCGTTTGGTTTTGTGTGGCGTGAATGCAGAATCCTTGCTGAACCCGGTTTTCGATCAGGCCCAATGAAACTTCGCGCAGATTTCGCAATTGTCGGAAGGCTTCGTAGGGGTGGCTGTCATCGATTTGTCGAAACGGACATGGTTGTAAAATTGTCCAGCGCACAAACGATGGTGTGGGCCCGATGATAGCGGCTGCTCTTTTCATTGATCATTCAATGACGAAAGTGTCGCCGGCCAGTTAAGATCATTGGAATCCCATGCTGCTTACAAGCTTCGATTACTTCATTGTCACGAACGCTGCCGCCCGGTTGAATAATCGCTTTGATACCGGCTGCTGCAGCTGACTCGATTGAATCGGCAAAGGGGAAGAAGGCATCGGATGCGAGAAAGCTGCCTGCGGCACGCTTGCCAGCCTTGCGAATGGCGATGTCTGTGGAATCAACACGACTCATTTGTCCGGCACCCACTCCAACGAGTGACTCATTTGATGAAAGTGTAATCGCATTGGATTTGACGTATCGCACCATGTGCCAGCCGAATTTTAGCTCGCGCATGGTTTCATCGTCTAGCACTTCACCGGTCGCAACGGTCCACGCGTCGTAGTCATCGGACACGTTGTCTGCTTCCTGTACAAGCATACCGCCAAGCATGTTGCGAAATTCCCAAACCGATTCCTGGCTACCCAAATCGCCAACGGCAAGCAGTCTTACGTTCTTTTTCCATTTTGGTTTGGTCTTCAAAATTTGCAGGGCATCTTCGTCAAAGCCTGGTGCAACGATAGCTTCCACAAATTTATCATCTGTCGCCATTGCATCGGCTGTTGCAGCATCGACGTTGCGATTGAATCCGATCACCGAACCGAAAGCACTCACTGGATCGCCCGCAAATCCTTTTTCACATGCTTCACTGAGCGTATCAGCACAAGCGGCGCCGCATGGATTGTTGTGCTTGATCACGCTGCAGGCAGGACGCTGTAGTCCTCGAACCATCGCCAGAGCGCTGTCAAGATCAAGCAAGTTGTTGTAGGAAAGCTGGCGACCGTTAAGTTGTTGAGCGCCGATGAGGCTGGCAGATTGATGTGTGGTCTTGGCGTACAGTGCCGCATTCATGTGGCTGTTTTCGCCGTAGCGCAGATCGTTTTGTTTGGTCAATTGCAGATTGATCGAAGAAGGGAATTGTGTCTCCGGTTCTTCGTTTGAAAAATAGCCAGCGATTGTCGTGTCGTAGTTGGCGGTATGTATGAAAGCGTCGGCCATCAGTTTTCGTCGTGTTGCGGCGCTGGTTGATTTGCTTTGATTGAATTCCTGAATGACACCAATGTATTGGTTTGGGTCACACAAGACGGTTACGAAATTGTGATTCTTTGCGGCCGCGCGAATTAGACTCGGTCCGCCAATGTCGATTTGTTCGGTTGCCTGAATAGCGGTTGTATCTGGCTTGGCGATCGTTTGAGCAAATGGATAGAGATTAACGACGACCAGTTCAAACGGCAGTATTCCATGTTCAGCAATAATGGACATGTCGGAATCAAGATTGTGCCGACAAAGCACACCAGCAAAGATCTTGGGATGCAACGTTTTCACGCGCCCGTCCATCATTTCTGGGAACTGGGTGTATTGCGAAACGTCGGTAACGGTAATGTTTTCGTTTTCCAAGTGGCGCTTGGTGCCGCCGGTACTGACAATTTCAACACCGCCTTTGACCAAAGCCTTGGCCAAATCCACGATACCGGTTTTATCGCTGACGCTGATCAACGCCCGCTTAATCATAGGTGAGTTCATCTGAGAATCCGCAACCATCGAAGAAAAAAACCACTTCACAATCAGTAAAGTGGTTCAAGATAGATTCGAGATTGTCGGCGTCGTTGTGGTGGTTCGTCAACCGCCCATCGCGATTGTCGCTGAAAGTGCTTAGACCCCGCCAAATGGGTCTTCTTCTTCACTTTCGTCGTCGCTGTCGCCGCCGAATGGATCGTCTTCATCATCACCCGAAT